>NZ_JBHYZW010000021.1:0-99370 GCF_042754005.1 Streptomyces sp. NPDC059247 | reverse complement strand
AGACCGATCATGTCGATGCCCAGCGGCTCCAGGGCCGTCAGCGCGGCCCCGATCTCCGAGCCGAGCAGCATCGTGCCGGTGGTCTCCACGGTGACGGAGACGATGAGCGGCACGTCCGCGCCGAGGGCTTCGAGGGCGCGGCGGGCGCCGATGACGGACGCCTTGGTCTGGAGGAGGTCCTGGGTGGTCTCCACGAGCAGCGCGTCCGCGCCGCCGGTCAGGAGGCCCTCGGCGTTCCGCTGGTAGGAATCGCGCAGCAGCGGGTAGGGCGCGTGGCCGAGGGTGGGGAGCTTGGTGCCGGGGCCGATGGAGCCGAGGACCCAGCGCTGGCGTCCGGTGGAGGCGGTGAACTCGTCGGCGACCTCGCGGGCGATGCGGGCACCGGCCTCGGACAGCTCGTGGACCCGCTCGGGGATGTCGTACTCGCCCAGGGCTGCGTGGTTGGCGCCGAAGGTGTTGGTCTCGACGCAGTCGACGCCCGCGGCGAAGTACTCCTCGTGCACCGAACGGACGATGTCGGGCCGGGTGACGTTGAGGATCTCGTTGCAGCCCTCGAGGTTCTGGAAGTCGTCGAGGGTGGGGTCCTGGGCCTGGAGCATGGTGCCCATGGCTCCGTCGGCGACGACGACCCGGCTGGCGAGTGCCTCACGGAGGGCTGCGGCGCGGTTCCGGCTGTCAGCGGAAGGGGTCGGCAACGAGGCCATGGATGAGCTCCCTGGGATGCGACGGCTGTCGGCTTTGCGCTCCCGGTGGAGGGCGCACGGGGTCAGCCTAACCGCGCCGGGCCCGGGGCGGACACGGTGTCCCACGGGGCGGACGGCATCCTGTGTCCGGGGACTCCCGGTCCGGCCCGTTCTTGTCCGACACTGTCATGTGTGGGGCAAGGTCGGCATCGACCGATAGTGTTCAGCATTGTCGAACAAGGTAAGAGGGAGAAGGGCCGGGCGATGGCGAAGAACATCCAGTCGCTTGAACGGGCGGCGGCCATGCTGCGGCTGCTCGCGGGCGGCGAGCGCCGGCTCGGCCTGTCGGACATCGCGTCCTCGCTCGGGCTCGCCAAGGGCACGGCCCACGGCATCCTGCGCACCCTCCAGGCGGAGGGCTTCGTGGAGCAGGAGGCGGCCTCGGGCCGCTATCAGCTCGGCGCGGAGCTGCTGCGGCTCGGCAACAGCTATCTGGACGTCCACGAACTGCGGGCGCGCGCCCTGGTCTGGACGGACGACCTGGCCCGGTCCAGCGGCGAGAGCGTGCACCTGGGGGTGCTGCACCAGCGGGGCGTGCTGATCGTGCACCACGTGTTCCGGCCGGACGACAGCAGGCAGGTCCTGGAGGTGGGGGCCATGCAGCCGCTGCACTCCACGGCGCTGGGCAAGGTCCTCTCGGCGTACGACCCGGTGGCGCACAGCGAGGTCGTGGAGGTCGAACGGGAGGCGTTCACCCCCCGGACCACGACGGCGCTGGCCGATGTCGAGGCGCTCCTCGACCTGGCGCGGGCCCGGGGCTGGGCGGCGGACATGGAGGAGACCTGGGAGGGTGTGGCGTCGGTGGCGGCGCCCATCCACGACCGGCGGCGGATGCCGGTGGGGGCGGTGGCGGTGACGGGCGCGGTGGAGCGGCTGTGCCCGTCGGGCGAGCTGCGCCCGGAGCTGGTGGCGGCGGTGCGGGACTGCGCCCGCGCGGTCTCGCGCGATCTGGGGGCCCGCCGCTTCTGACGACCGGGGGGCACCGGTCCTGACGGTCCGCGGCCGGGCGCTCCTGATCATCCGGCGACCCTGCGTTTCCGGCGTCCTGGCGGTCCTGACGGCCCGGGCCCGGCGCCGCCGACCATCCGGCGATCCGGCGCTTCTGTCGATCCCGGGCCGGGCGCTTCTGCCGATCCCGGGCCCGGCGCTTCCGGCGCTCCTGATGACCCGACGTCCCGACGCTTCCGGCGCTCCGGGCCCCACGCTTCTGACGCCCCGGCGCCCCGGCACTTCCGGCGACCCCAGCTTCTGGCGATCCGAGGTCCGGCGATCCTGACGACCCGACGTCCCGACGCTTCCGGGCCCGGCGCGCCACCGCTCCCAGGGTCCGCCCCGCCCCCGCTTCCAGTGACCCGCGCGCCGTCGGCCCGCGACACCCGGGCCCGGCGCTCGCGATGCCCCGGGGCGCCCCCGGACGCGCTGTCCGCTCCGACCCGACCCGCCGGTAACGATCCCGCCATCGGCGGTTCTTTCCTGTCCGGGGACCTTGACGCACTATTGAACGAGGGCAAAACTTCCGTTCATCGGTCGGCATTGCCGAACACCTAACGGTAATAAGCGCTAGAGTGTGGCAGTGCCAAGGGCCGGTGACGCCCTCATACGAGGGCGCGGACCACCGGAGGGACCCGGGGTCCGCCTTCCCCTGGACGAAGGACAAAGGAGTCGCGGGTGTCCAGCTCCGACATCTTCCTCGGCGAGACCATCGGTACCGCCGTACTCATTCTGCTCGGCGGCGGCGTGTGCGCCGCCGTGACGCTCAAGGCTTCCAAGGCCCGCGGCGCGGGCTGGCTCGCGATCACCTTCGGGTGGGGCTTCGCCGTCATGACGGCCGTCTACATGACCGCTTCCCTCTCGGGAGCCCATCTGAACCCCGCCGTCACGGTGGGAATCGCCCTCAAGGACGGGGAGTGGGGCGACGTCCCCGTCTACTTCGCGGGGCAGCTGCTCGGCGCGATGATCGGCGCGACCCTCGTCTGGCTGGCCTACTACGGACAGTTCCGGGCCCACCTCACCGACCCCGAGGCCGCCGCCGGGAAGCCGATCGAGGGCCCCGGCCCGGTGCTCGGCATCTTCTCCACCGGCCCCGAGATCCGGAACACCTGGCAGAACCTCACCACCGAGGTCATCGGCACCACCGTGCTCGTGCTGGCCGTGCTCACCCAGGGCCTCAACGACAGCGGCAAGGGCCTCGGCGTCCTCGGCGCCCTGATCACCGCGTTCGTCGTGGTCTCCATCGGCCTCTCGCTGGGCGGCCCGACCGGCTACGCGATCAACCCGGCCCGCGACCTCGGCCCGCGCATCGTGCACGCCCTGCTCCCGCTGCCGAACAAGGGCGGCTCCGACTGGAGCTACGCCTGGATCCCGGTCGCCGGTCCCCTGATCGGTGGCGCCCTCGCCGCGGGTATCTACACCCTCGCGTTCGCCTGAGCCGTCCTCCCCCAGACTTCCCCAGGAGCACACCGTGACCGACGCACACACCTCCGGCCCCTTCATCGCGGCCATCGACCAGGGCACCACCTCCTCCCGCTGCATCGTCTTCGACAAGGACGGCCGGATCGTCTCGGTCGACCAGAAGGAGCACGAGCAGATCTTCCCGAAGCCGGGCTGGGTCGAGCACGACGCCGCCGAGATCTGGGCCAACGTCCAGGAGGTCGTCGCGGGCGCCCTCGCCAAGGGCGGCATCGCCGCCGCCGACGTCAAGGCCATCGGCATCACCAACCAGCGCGAGACCACGCTGCTCTGGGACAAGAACACCGGCGAGCCCGTCCACAACGCCCTCGTCTGGCAGGACACCCGCACCGACGCCCTCTGCAAGGAACTCGGCCGCAACGTCGGGCAGGACCGTTTCCGCCGCGAGACCGGCCTCCCCCTCGCCTCGTACTTCTCCGGCCCCAAGGTCCGCTGGCTGCTCGACCACGTCGAGGGGCTGCGCGAGCGCGCCGAGCGCGGCGACATCCTCTTCGGCACCATGGACTCCTGGGTCATCTGGAACCTGACCGGCGGCACCGACGGCGGCGTCCACGTCACCGACGTCACCAACGCCTCGCGCACCATGCTGATGAACCTGCACACCATGGAGTGGGACGACAAGATCCTCCAGTCCATGGACATCCCGGCGGCCCTGCTGCCCGAGATCCGCTCCTCCGCCGAGGTCTACGGACGGGTCAGCGGCGGCGTCCTCGACAGCATCCCGGTCGCCTCCGCGCTCGGCGACCAGCAGGCGGCCCTGTTCGGCCAGACCTGTTTCGCCGAGGGCGAGGCCAAGTCGACGTACGGCACCGGCACCTTCATGCTGATGAACACCGGCGACAAGATCATCAACTCCTACAGCGGCCTGCTGACCACCGTCGGCTACCAGATCGGCGAGCAGAAGCCGGTCTACGCCCTGGAGGGCTCGATCGCCGTCACCGGTTCGCTGGTGCAGTGGATGCGCGACCAGATGGGCCTGATCAAGTCCGCCGCCGAGATCGAGACCCTCGCCTCCTCCGTCGAGGACAACGGCGGCGCCTACTTCGTACCGGCCTTCTCCGGCCTGTTCGCCCCCTACTGGCGCTCGGACGCGCGCGGGGTCATCGCCGGTCTCACCCGGTACGTCACCAAGGCGCACATCGCCCGTGCCGTCCTGGAGGCCACCGCCTGGCAGACCCGCGAGATCACCGACGCCATGACGAAGGACTCCGGCGTCGAGCTGACCGCCCTCAAGGTCGACGGCGGCATGACCTCCAACAACCTGCTGATGCAGACCCTCTCCGACTTCGTGGACGCCCCCGTCGTGCGCCCGATGGTCGCCGAGACCACCTGCCTCGGCGCCGCCTACGCCGCCGGTCTCGCCGTCGGTTTCTGGCCGGACACCGACGCGCTGCGCGCCAACTGGCGCCGGGCCGCGGAATGGACCCCTCGCATGGACGCCGACAGGCGCGACCGCGAGTACAAGAGCTGGCTCAAGGCCGTGGAGCGGACCATGGGCTGGATCGAGGACGAGGAGTAATTCACATGACCACCCTGCAGAGCGTCCCTGCCCTCGGGACGCACCCGGCGTCCGGCTCCCTCCCGAGCCGCGCCGAGACCCGGGACCGGCTTTCCAAGGCGACGTACGACCTCCTGGTGATCGGCGGCGGCATCCTGGGCATCTCCACCGCCTGGCACGCCGCGCAGTCGGGCCTGCGGGTGGCCCTGGTGGACGCCGGCGACTTCGCCGGCGCCACCTCCTCCGCCTCCTCGAAGCTGCTCCACGGCGGTCTGCGCTATCTGCAGACCGGCGCGGTGAAGCTGGTCGCGGAGAACCACTTCGAGCGGCGTGCGGTCTCCCGACAGGTGGCACCGCACCTCGCCAACCCCCTCACCTTCTACCTGCCCGTCTACAAGGGCGGCCCGCACGGCGCCGCCAAGCTCGGCGCGGGCGTCTTCGCCTACAGCGCCCTGTCCGCCTTCGGCGACGGCGTCGGCCACCTGCTCTCCCCCGCCAAGGCCGCGCAGGACGTGCCGGAGCTGCGCACGGAGAACCTCAAGGCCGTGGCCGTCTACGGCGACGACCAGATGAACGACGCCCGCATGGCCCTGATGACGGTCCGCGCCGCCGCCGACGCCGGAGCCACCGTCCTCAACCACGCCGAGGTCACCGGCCTCCGCTTCACCCGGGGCCGGGTCACCGGCGCCGAGCTCAAGGACCGCACCAGCGGCGACGAGTTCGGCGTCACCGCCCGCCTCGTCCTCAACGCGACCGGCCCGTGGGTCGACCACCTGCGGAAGATGGAGGACCCCAACGCGGCCCCCTCCATCCGCCTCTCCAAGGGCGCGCACCTGGTCCTCAAGCGGACCGCGCCGTGGAAGGCGGCCCTGGCCACCCCGATCGACAAGTACCGGATCACCTTCGCCCTCCCCTGGGAGGACATGCTGCTCCTCGGCACCACCGACGAGGAGTACGAGGGCGACCCCGGCCAGGTCGAGGTCACCGAGAAGGACACCGCCCAGATCCTGGACGAGGCCGCCTTCTCCATCCGCGACCAGCAGCTTTCCCGCGATCTGATCACCTACTCCTTCGCCGGTCTCAGGGTGCTGCCGGGCGGCCCCGGCGACACCTCCAAGGCCAAGCGCGAGACGGTCGTCACCGAGGGCCGGGGCGGCATGTTGTCGGTGGCCGGCGGCAAGTGGACGACCTTCCGCCACATCGGCCGTACGGTGATGCGGAAACTGGAGCAGCTCCCCGGCCACCCGCTCGGCGAGGACCACGAGCCGGTGTCGGCGCTCCCGAAGCGGCTCCCGCTGCCCGGCATAGCCAACCCGAACGCGGTGGCGCACCGGCTGCTCGTCGACGGACCGGCCCCCGGCCCCCGGATGGCCGCCGACACCGCCCGCCACCTGGCGACCCACTACGGCTCGCTCTCCTTCGACATCGCCCGGATGGCGAACGAGAACCCGGAGCTCGCCCGCCGCGTCCACCCGGACGCGCCGGAGATCTGGGCCCAGGTCGCCTACGCCCGCGACCACGAGTGGGCGGAGACGGCGGACGACGTGCTGCGCCGACGGACCACGCTGACCGTCCGCGGTCTCGCCACGGACGCCATCCGCGCCGACGTCGAGGCGATGCTGCGGAAGTAGCCTCCGGCCGCAAGTCCCGCACCTCCAGGGGCGGTTCCTCGTCGAGGAGCCGCCCCTGCGGCACGCCACACGGCGTCCACACGCCCGCAACACTCCGCGCGCACAGTGGGAGCCATGAAATTCCAGGTGCTCACGATCGTCCACCACTCGCCGCACCCGCTGACCGGCGAACTCCTGTCCCCGGCCGACCGCGTCGAGCAGGTCGTCACGCTCGGCGAGGCCGCCGAGCGGCTCGGCTTCGACGCGTACGCGGTCGGCGAGCGGCACGCGGGCCCGTTCCTCTCCTCCGCCCCGACCGTGCTGCTCGCCGCGCTCGCCGCCCGCACCACCCGCATCAGGCTGCTCACCGGTGTCACGGTGGTCGCGATCCTCGACCCGGTCCGGGTCGCCGAGGACTACGCGACCCTGGACCAGCTCTCCCGGGGCAGGCTGGAACTCGTCGTCGGCAAGGGCGCGGAGGCCGGGCACTTCGACCTCTTCGGTCTCGACGAGGAGCGGCAGTGGGACCTCCAGAAGGAGAAGTACGAGCTGCTGCGCAGGCTCTGGTCGGAGGAGGGCGTCGACTGGGAGGGCGAGTTCCGGCCCGCGCTGAAGAACGTGACCACGGTCCCGCGCCCGTACGCGGGTCCGCCCCGGATCTGGCACGGCTCGGCGACCAGCCTCCACTCCCCCGAACTGGCCGCGAAGCACGGCGACCCGCTGTTCACCGCCAACGCGATCCAGCCCCGCGAGGCGTACGCGAAGCTCATCGCGCACTACCGCGAGAAGTTCGAGGAGCACGGCCACGACCCGGCCCGCGCGCGCGTGGCGGCCGGTTCCGGCGGGCTGCTCATCGCCGACACCGCCGAGGAGGCGGTCAGCCGGTACAAGGAGCTGTACGAGGCGAAGGTCCGGCAGAGCTACCGGCCGCACCTCGCGGGGAAGGCCGGGTACAACACGCCGTTCCGCACGATCGAGGACGCCATCGCGGACGGCCCGCAGCTGATCGGCTCGCCGCAGCAGATCATCGACAAGCTCCTCGGCTACCACGAGCACTACCGGCACGACCTGCAGTCCGTCACCGTCGACGCCTTCGGCCAGTCGACGGCCGAGCAGATCGAGACGCTCCAGCGCTTCGCCGAGGAGATCGCGCCCGTGGTCCGGAGGGAGGCGCCCAGCACGCTCTGGGAGGAGTGATCCCGCCGTGTGCGGAGCCGGGTTCCTGGGTAGTCGATCAAGGCCGCACGGGTTTTCGGGGGTGCCCCGGGGCTGCGGGCGGACCTCCGGAAAGCCGTAAGGTTGGTCCGTTACGACAGGAACTTCGAGAAGGAGGCGCTGGGTGATCGAGCTCGAGGGGGTACCCGAGCTGGTCGACCCGGTCATGGTGGCCGCGTTCGAAGGCTGGAACGACGCCGGCGACGCCGCCTCCACCGCGGTCGCCCACCTGCACCGGGAATGGAAGGGCGAGGTGTTCGCGGCGCTGGACGCCGAGGACTACTACGACTTCCAGGTCAACCGGCCGACGGTCTTCCTGGAGAACGGCGTACGGAAGATCACCTGGCCGACGACCCGCCTCTCCGTGGTCCGGGTCGGCGGCGACAAGCCCCGCGACCTGGTCCTGGTCCGAGGCATCGAGCCGTCGATGCGCTGGCGCTCCTTCTGCAACGAGCTGCTCGCCTTCGCGCACGAACTGGGCGTCGAGATGGTCGTCATCCTGGGCGCCCTGCTCGGGGACACCCCGCACACCCGGCCGGTGCCGGTCAGCGGTGTGACCTCCGACCCGGACCTGGCCCGGACGATGGACCTGGAGGAGACGCGGTACGAGGGGCCGACGGGCATCGTCGGCATCCTCCAGGAGGCGTGCACGCACGCGGGCGTGCCCGCCGTCAGCCTGTGGGCCGCGGTGCCGCACTACGTGTCGCAGCCGCCGAACCCGAAGGCCACGCTGGCGCTCCTGAACCGGCTGGAGGACCTGATCGGGATGCGCGTCCCGCTGGGCGAACTGCCCGAGGACGCGCGGGCCTGGCAGGTCGGGGTGGACCAGCTGGCCGCCGAGGACAGCGAGGTCGCCGAGTACGTGCAGACCCTGGAGGAGGCCCGGGACACGGCGGAGCTGCCGGAGGCCTCGGGCGAGGCCATCGCCAGGGAGTTCGAGCGGTATCTGCGGCGGCGCGAGCCGGGCACGGGGCCGGGTTCCGGTCCCGGAGTGGCCACGGACGGCGGCGACTCGGCGTTCCTGCGGGACACCGGCGGTGGCCGGACGCGCCCGCCGAAGCCCGAGAAGCCGGAGCGGCCGGGCCCGGAGACGGCGCCGGGCGCCGAGTCCGCGCCGGACGCGGACGCCGGGGACGGCACCGGGAACGACGCCGGGGACGGCGCGGCGGAGAGTCCGGGCGGAGCCCCGGAGGGACCGGAGGCGACGGACGTGAGCCCCGGGGCCCCGGACGGAACCGAGGGCTCCGGTGACGTGTCCTCGGACGCGCCGGACGGCGGTTCCGAGGAGAAGTAGCCGCCGGGAACGGCGGACGTGCGGGAGGGGTGCCCCGATGGACCGGGGCACCCCTCCCGCACGTCCGGGCTGGCGCGGGGGAGCCTGCCCCTCCGCCCGGCCCCCGTGGTCCCGCTCCCTGACGTGGCCCTGCCCCGCCGGAGTGGGGCACGGCCCGGAGCGGTCGCGCTCGGGCGGCCCCCCGGCCGTGAGGAACCCGAGCCGTACGGCCGTGAGGAACCCGGGCCGTACGAAGGAACCGCCCCCGGGCTTCGCGGGGAAGTCCGGGGGCGGTCGCGCGGAAGGGAGTCGCACCCTCCCGGTGGCGGGCGGGGACTACAGGGCGACGCCGAGGAGGGCGTCGACGGCGCGGGAGACCAGACCGGGGGCGGAATCGTCGGTGCCGCCGTCGGACTCCTGGAGCGCGGCCCAGCGGTCGACCGCGGCGAGCGCCGCCGGGGCGTCGAGGTCGTCGGAGAGCGCCTCGCGCAGCTCCTCGACGAGCGCGTCGGCGGACGGGCCGTCGGGGCGGGAGACGGCGGCGCGCCAGCGGCCGAGGCGCTCCACGGCGTCCTGGAGGACCTGGTCGGTCCATTCCCAGTCGGCGCGGTAGTGGTGCGAGAGGAGCGCGAGGCGGATGGCGGCGGGGTCGACGCCGTCCCGGCGGAGCCGCGAGACGAAGACCAGGTTGCCCCGGGACTTGGACATCTTCTCGCCGTCGAGGCCGACCATGCCCGCGTGGACGTACGCCTTGGCCATGGGGAACTCGCCGGTGAGCGCCTGGGCGTGGGAGGCGCCCATCTCGTGGTGCGGGAAGATCAGGTCGGAGCCGCCGCCCTGCACGTCGAAGCCCATGCCGAGGTGGTCGAGGGCGATGGCGACGCACTCGATGTGCCAGCCGGGGCGTCCGGCGCCGAGGCTGGCGCCGTCCCAGCTGGGGTCGCCCTCGCGGGCGGCCATCCAGAGCATCGGGTCCAGCGGGTTCTTCTTGCCGGGGCGGTCGGGGTCGCCGCCGCGCTCGGCCGACAGGTGCCGCATCAGCTCGGTGCTGTAGTGCGAGACCCCGCCGAAGTGCGGGTCGGCGTCGACCGAGAAGTAGATGTCGCCGTCGAGCTCGTAGGCCGCGCCCGCGTCCCGCAGGCGCTCGACCAGCGGAACGATGCCGGGTATGGCCTCGACCGCTCCGACGTACTGCTGCGGCGGGAGCATCCGCAGAGCGGTCATGTCCTCGCGGAAGAGGGCGGTCTCGCGCTCGGCGAGGCCGACCCAGTCGATGCCGTCGCGGATCGCGCGCTCCAGGAGCGGGTCGTCCACGTCCGTCACGTTCTGGACATAGTGCACCTGCCGCTTGGTGTCGAGCCACACGCGCTGAACGAGGTCGAACGCGTTGTAGGTCGCCGCGTGACCCATGTGGGTCGCGTCGTACGGCGTGATGCCGCAGACGTAGATACGGGCGACGGGGCCGGGGGCGAGGGTCACTCGTCCGCCGGTCGCGGTGTCGTGGATCTGGAGGTCGCGGCCCTTGCCAGGAAGGGCGGGGACCTCAGAAGCGGGCCAGGCATACATGACCCGAGCGTAACCGGACAGGTGTTCCGGATACGAACCGGATGCGGGATCTTGACCGATTAGGCGCTCTTGCGGGTCGGAGGCGCCCGTGCATACCCCCCAGGGGTGCCGGACGCCTCCACGGGTGCTGGCTGAAACGTTTCGGTCGGCTCAGACCGGCGGCCAGGGGATCGCGGGCCACTCCCCGGAGGGCTCCGGGTGCCTCCCCGAGGCCCGCAGGGCCGCCACGCGCGCGCGGACGGCCGCCACCTCGGCGCCGGTCAGCAGCTCCGCCAGACGGGTGGCGAGCGGCGCCCCGGGCGCGAGGGAGTCGTCGAGCCCCGCCAGCACCCCGGCCGTCCCGGCGGGCAGCTCCTCGCCCGCCCAGCCCCACAGCAGGGTCCGCAGCTTGTCGTCGACGTGGAAGGAGACCCCGTGGTCGATGCCGTAGAGGCGGCCGTCGGGGGCGGGCAGCAGATGTCCGCCCTTCCGGTCGCCGTTGTTGATGACCGCGTCCAGGACGGCGAGCCGCCGCAGCCCGGGGGTGTCGGCGTGGACCAGGAGCGCGATCCGGCCCTCGTCCACCTGGGCGGGGCCGACGCCCTTCCAGCCCTCGCCCGGCTCGTCGTCCTCGGTGAGGGCGAGCAGCCGGGCCGCCGGGTCGGCCTCGACCCACAGCTGGACCATGCCCTCGCCGTACGGCCCGTCACGGAGCACGGTCGGCGGGACCAGGCCCCAGCCGGTGGCCTCGGAGACCTCGTAGGCGGCGACCTCCCGCTGCGCGAGGGTGCCGTCGGGGAAGTCCCACAGCGGGCGCTCCCCGGCGACCGGCTTGTAGACGCAGGCCGCCTCCCGGCCGCCGTACGCGACGGAGCAGTACAGGACGGCGTTGGACGCCTCGCGGACCCGGCCTCGCACGGTCAGCTCACCGCGGGCGAGCAGTTCGGCGTCGTCCGGCGGCGTCGGGGGGCTGCTCATGCTCCGCGGCGGTATCCGTTCTGGCGCGGGCAGACGTGGCCCTCGGGGTCGAGCGGCAGGCTGCACAGCGGGCACGGCGGGCGGCCCGCGTTGACGACGTCCAGGGCCCGCTTGGCGAAGGCCCGCGCCTGGCCGCCGCTGAGGCGGACGCGGAGCATCGGCGGGCCGTTCTCCTCGTCCTGGAGCAGCCGCTCCTCGGCCTCGGCGAGGTCCTCCTCGGACTCCACGTCCAGCTCGACGAGCGCCTGCGCCTCGACGATCATGCGCTGTTCCTCGCCGTCCCAGGCGAGGGCCATGGTGCCGACCCGGAACTCCTCGTCGACGGGTACGTCGAGGGGGGCGGTGTCCGTCACCTCTGCGGGGGCGACGGCCGGGACCGGGGCGTTGCCCCCGGTGCGGCGCACGACCTCGTCGAGGAGTTCGTCCATGCGCTCGGCGAGTGCGGCGACCTGTGTCTTCTCCAGGGCGACGCTGGTGACCCGGCCGCCGGCCGAGGCCTGGAGGAAGAAGGTACGGCGGCCAGGCAGCCCGACCGTACCGGCCACGAAACGCTCCGGTGGGTCGTAGAGGAACACCTGACGGGACACGTTCCCGGCTCCCTTGCGGCTCGACGGTCGTAACGACAACGGCGCGTCCACCCTACTGCGCGAAAGGATCAGGGTGTGCCCGCACCGCCCCCGACGGCGGCCGTCCCGCTGTGATCCGCGTGCTCGCGGGGCCCGAATCCGGCGAAGTCGCCCGTGTCCCCGAGGCGGAGGAGGAAGGGACGGGTCCGGGTCCAGCGGATCACCGTGACCGAGCAGGGGTCCACGTGGACGCGCTGGAAGAGGTCGAGGTGGAGACCGAGGGCGTCCGCCACGACGGACTTCACGATGTCGCCGTGCGAGCACATCAGGTAGCAGGCGTCCTCGCCGTGCTCGGCGTCGATCCGCGCGTTCCAGTCGTGGACGGCGTCGACGGCCCTGGCCTGCATCGCGCGCATGGACTCGCCGCCGGGGAAGGCGGCGGCGGAGGGGTGCGCCTGGACGATCTCCATCAGGGGTTCGTCGTTCAGCTCGGCCAGCTTGCGGCCCGACCAGTCGCCGTAGTCGCACTCGTTGATCCGGTCCTCGACGTGCAGCGGGAGGCCGGGGCGGGCCTCCAGGAGCGGCCGGACGGTCTCCCGGCAGCGCTGGAGGGGGCTGGAGACGACGGCGGCGAGCGGGACGTCCGCGAGGCGCCCGGGGAGCGCGGCGGCCTGCGCGGCCCCGCGCTCGTCGAGGGCGATCCCGGGCGTGCGCCCGGCGAGGAGCCCGGAGGTGTTGGCGGTGGAGCGTCCGTGCCGGACGAGGATCAGCGTGGCCATGACCGCCAGCCTAGGCGGTACGCGGCCGGGCCGGACGCGGGCGCCGGGGCCGTACGGGAAGGGGGTACGGGTCCGGACGGAGCGGCCGAGCGGGAGCGGCGCGCGTATGCCCGGCGGAGCCCGCCAGGACCGGGCCGCGCGCGCGGCGGACGCGGTGCTCCCCCGCTGTCCCGGCCCGGAGGGTCCGGGCGGACACGGCTCGGGGAGGGGGTCGTACGCGCGCGGGGCGGGCCGACCGGCCGTGGAGGAGCGCGGGGCGGGGGCCGGTCGTCGTACGCGTGCGTGGCGGGGTCGTTTCGGGGGAGAATGCCCCGCGTGATCGTGGACTCAGCCATCTACCGCGACGGGCACCGCACGGACGGGCCCGCCGACCTCTCCGACGCCCTGGCGGAGGCGCGGGCCACCGGGGACGCCTTCCTGTGGGTGGGGCTCCACGAGCCCACGGCGGCGGAGTTCGGCCATGTCGCCTCGGAGTTCGCGCTGCACCCGCTGGCCGTCGAGGACGCCCTCAAGGCCCATCAGCGGCCCAAGCTGGAGGTCTACGACGACTCGCTGTTCGCGGTCCTGAAGCCCGTCGTGTACGAGCCGGAGAGCGACCGGGTCACCTCCGGCGAGCTGATGCTGTTCATGGGCGACTCCTTCGTGGTGACCGTCCGGCACGGCGGCGGCGCGCCCCTCGCGGAGGTCCGCCGTCGGCTGGAGGACGACCCCGGCGTCCTGAAGCACGGCCCGACGGCGGTGCTGTACGCGGTGAGCGACACGGTCGTGGACCACTACCTCGACGTGGCGACCGAGCTCCAGGTGGACCTGGAGGAGCTGGAGACGGACGTCTTCGCGCCCTCCGGGGGCGTTCCGACGGGCAACACCGCCGAGCGGATCTACACGGCGAAGCGGCAGGTCCTGGAGTTCCGCCGGGCCGCCGGGCCGCTCGCGGGGCCGCTGGCCCGGCTGACGGCCGGTTCCGTGCCGTTCGTGAACGAGCCCGCGCGGCCCTTCTTCCGGGACGTCGACGACCATCTGCTGCGCGCCAACGAGCAGGTGGAGGGGCTCGACCGGCTGCTCACGGACATGCTGTCGGCGCATCTGGCGCAGATGGGGGTGCGGCAGAACGACGACATGCGGAAGATCTCGGCGTGGGCGGCCATGGCCGCCGTGCCGACGATGGTCGCGGGCGTCTACGGCATGAACTTCGACCACATGCCGGAGCTGCACTGGGTGTGGTCGTACCCGGCGGTGCTCTGTCTGATGGCGGGGATCGTCATGGGGCTGTACCGGACGTTCAAGCGGCGCGGCTGGATGTGAGGCGCCCGGCCCCGGGGTCTCAGTAGGCGGGCGCGGGGACGGCGGGACCGCCGAGGGCGTCGAGCCGCTCGGGCGTCCTCAGACCGACCATCCGGTGCCATCCGGCCGCCCGCTCGTACGCGTACACCGCGTGGATGCCCGCGGCGAGGACGGCCGCCTTGGGGCGGGACCAGCCCAGGACACGGCCCATGTGGCCCATCACGGCGAGGCTCACGTCCCGGTGGACCCGGATCTCGACGAGCGCGGACTCGCGCAGGGTCCGCTGGATGAGGCGCCCGTGGCCGGCGCGCGCGAGCCGGAGCAGCTCCTCGTGGCAGTAGGCGAGGTGGTTCGCCTCGTCGTCGTCGATCATGCGGATGGCCCGGCCCAGTTCGGGGTGGTCGCCGAAGTACGCCACGAGCATGTCCATCTGGTCGGCGGCGCGCTGCTCGGTGACCCTGCTGTGCGCGAGGTAGACGATCACGTCCTCCTCGGTCAGCCGCTCGTCGCGGCGCAGCTTGTCGTGGGTGAGCCCGATGCCGCGCCGTTCGAGGAGCATCGTGTAGTCGGTGTCCGGCGGTACGGGGACGGGTTCGAGGCCGCGCTTGCGCAGCAGCGCGCGGAAGATCCGGCCGTGCTTGTCCTCGTCGGCGCCGTGCCGGACGATCTTGGGCGTGAGTTCCGCCATGCCGGGGGCGACGAGGGCCGCGATCCGGGCGTTCTCCCAGCCGCCCTGCGACTCGCCGCTCGCCGCGATCGAGCAGAAGAGCCGGAACGACTCGTCGTTGTCGATGATTTCCTGGAACAGGCCCTTGGCCGTGAGCATCGCCGCCACCTCCGTGCGGACGTCCGCGTTCCGTACGTCCGGGGGACCGAGTCAAATGCGGTCGGCGCCCCCGGGCAACAGGAGGGGTTCCCGGGCTCGGCCGAAAGAGTGAGGGCCGGGGGCCGTAACCGGGGGCGTCGTGGAGCGTTGTGCTGGATGACGGCCGTGGCGGGGAAGACCCCCCGAGCCCCCACCACGGCCGCGGACCTCCACCCGCTCCCCGGTGTACGCGTACACCGGGGAGCGCGGTGCGTCGGGAACCCGGGACGTACCCGGCCGGGCCGGTACGTCCCGGGTCCCCGGGCCCGCGCGCTCCCTACGCCAGGCCCGCGCGCTCCATCGCCGTCACGCCCGCCCGCAGCGCCGCCAGCCGCTCGTCGAGGGTGAACCCGGCGGGGGCGAGGGTGAGGGTGGTGACCCCCGCCTCGGCGTAGGCCGTCATCCGCTCCGCGATCCGCTCGACCGGGCCGAGCAGGGTGGTCTGGTCGATCAGGCTGCGGGGCACGGCCGCCGCCGCCCCCGTCTTGTCGCCGGCCAGGTACTTGTCCTGGATCTCGGCGGCCTCCTTCTCGTACCCCATGCGCCCGGCGAGCTGGTGGTAGAAGTTCTGCCGTCGGCTGCCCATGCCGCCGACGTACAGCGCCGTGTACGGGCGGAACACGTCGGCGAGGGCGTCCACGTCGTCGCCGAGGGCCAGCGGCACGGTCGGGCAGACGTCGAAGCCGTCCATCGTCAGACCGGCCTTCTCGCGGCCCGCCCGCAGCGGTCGCAGGGCCGTCTCCTCCAGGTGCGCGGCCGACGGGAAGATCAGCAGGGCGCCGTCGGCGATCTCGCCGGTCTGCTCCAGGTTCTTCGGGCCGATGGCCGCGATGTACAGCGGGATGCGCTCCCGCTCCGGGTGCACGGTCAGCTTGATGGGCTTGCCGGGGCCGCCGGGCAGCGGCAGGGTCCAATGCTCGCCCTCGTGGGTGAGGCGCTCGCGGGACATCGCCTTGCGGACGATCTCGACGTACTCGCGGGTCCTGGCCAGCGGCTTGTCGAACTTGACGCCGTACCAGCCCTCGGAGACCTGTGGGCCGGAGACGCCGAGGCCGAGGCGGAACCGGCCGCCGCTGAGCGAGTCGAGGGTGGCCGCGGTCATCGCCGTCATGGCGGGCTGCCGGGCCGGGATCTGCATGATCGCCGAGCCCACGTCGATCCGCTCGGTCCGCGCGGCGACCCAGGCGAGGACGGTGGGGGCGTCGGAGCCGTACGCCTCGGCGGCCCAGCACACGTCCAGGCCGAGCCGGTCCGCCTCCTGCGCGACGGCGAGGTTGTCGCCGTCCATGCCCGCACCCCAGTAGCCGAGATTGATGCCGAGCCGCATGTACACGCACCCCTTACCCATCGGTAACGTACCTGTGCGCCGGACTCTAGCGCGCTGCCGGGGCATCCGTCAGGGCGCGTTGTCCACAGGCTCTCTCCGCGTGGTGCCCTGGCCAGTACTCTCGCGCCCATGGAGCAGAGGCATCTCGGACGTACCGGCCTGCGCGTGTCGCGCATCGGACTCGGCACCCTCACCTGGGGCCGGGACACCGACGAGCACGACGCCGCCGAGCAGTTGAAGGCGTTCTGGGACGCGGGCGGCACGCTCGTCGACACCGCCGACGTGTACGGCGGGGGCGAGGCCGAGTACCTGCTCGGGCGGCTGATGGAACGGCTCGTGTCCCGGCAGGACCTCGTCCTGTCGACCAAGGCGGGCAGCGTGCCGGACCCCGACCGGCGCACGGACGGCTCCCGGGGCCATCTGCTCGCCGCTCTCGACGCCTCCCTCGCCCGGCTCGGCACCGACCACGTGGACCTGTGGCAGCTGCACGCCTACGACCCGCACACGCCCCTGGAGGAGTCGCTCCAGGCCCTCGACATCGCCGTGCGCAGCGGGCGGGCGCGGTACGCGGGCGTGGCCAACTTCTGCGGCTGGCAGCTCGCCAAGGCGGGCACCTGGCAGCTCGGCGGCGACCGGACCCGGCTCGCCGGGGCGCAGCTGGAGTACTCGCTGCTGCAGCGGGGCGTGGAGCGCGAGGTGCTGCCCGCCGCCCAGGACCTGGGCATAGGACTGCTGCCCTCGTCGCCGCTCGGGCGCGGGGTCCTCACCGGCAAGTACCGGAGCGGGACGCCGACGGACTCGCGGGGCGCGTCGGAGACGATGGGGCCGTTCGTGGAGCCGTACCTCGACGAACCGGCGAGCCGGATCGTGGAAGCGGTCGCCATGGCCGCCGACGGGCTCGCCACCACCCCGCTGCACGTGGCGCTCGCCTGGGTCCGCGACCGGCCGGGAGTGACCGCCCCGATCGTCGGCGCGCGCACGGCGCGCCAGCTCACGGCCGCGTTGTCGGTGGAGACCCTTAGTCTTCCTGACGAGATCTGCCGGGCGCTGGACGATGTGTCGGCGCCCGTGCACCGCTATCCGGATCACGACTGGAGCACCTTGTGACCGAGCCTTCCGGGGGGACCGCACCCGAGGCACCCGAGTCCCCCGATGACACGGCACCCGCCGAGCACGCGGGGGAGACCACCGGGACCGGGGACACGCCGTCGGAGACCGAAGCCGGGCACGGACCGGGGTCCGTACCACCACAGGCCGGACCCGGGGACACGTCCCCGGAGGCCGACGCCCGGGATGGGGACGTGTCCCCGGAGGCCGCGCCCGAGGGGACCGGCACGGCGCCGGGGGACGGGACCGAAGAGGCACCGCCCGAGGACGGGGCCGGGAGCGGGGACGCTCCGCCGGAGGCCGGGAGCGAGGGCGGCGCCGGGGACGGGGCCGACGCGGCGGACACCGTTCCCGCAGGGGAGGCCGCCGACCGGGCCGAAGGTACGGATACAAGTACGGGCACGGGTACGGGCACGGGTACGCCCGAGCTGAGCGAGGCGCAGGCCGAGCTGGCCGCCCAGCGCGAGCTGCGGGCCAGGATCGAGGCGCGGAAGGCGGGCAAGGAAGGGACGGTGACGAGCGGCACCGGCCTCAGCGGCACGGCGGCCGACCTCCTCGCCGCCGTACGGGCCGTCGAGGGCGGCAAGGCCTCGGGCAGTGCCTTCTACGAGTCCCCCGAGCCCGCCCCCCGCCGCCCCGCCGCCGGACCTGCCGCCGGACCCGGCCCCGGGTCCGGGTCCGGGTCAGAACCCGGGTCCGCGCCGACGGCCGCCCGCCCGTCCGGGCCCGCCCGCCCGTCCGCACCGGCACCCGGCACCACCGACGCCGTCCGGGAGGTCCTGGCCAGGGGCGGTGCCCCCGAGGCGCTGGCCGGGCAGATCGCCGGGGCGTTCGGCGAGGGGGCCGCCGCCGCGCTGCTCGACGACCCCTGGCAGCTGCTCGCCGTGCCCGGGGTGCGCCCCGAGCAGGCCGACGGCTTCGCGCGGGCGCTGCTCGGCCCCGCGTGTGCCCCTGACGACCCGCGCCGCGCCGTCGCCCTGACGGTGTGGCTCCTGGAGCGGGCCGCGCTCCGGGGCGACACCGCGCTGGAGGCCGGAGCCGTGCGCGCCGGGCTCGCCGGGCACCGGGTGCCCGATCCGGACGCGGCGGTCGAGGAGGCGGTCTCGGCGGGCGCGGTGCTCCTCTTCCAGGAGGAACCCCCCGAGGAACCCGAGGGGGACGAGGAGCACGGGGACGAGGAGGAGCACGGGGAGGGCGAGGCCACCGCCGCGCCCGCCTCCGAGGTGCCCGCCCCGCCCGCGCTGCTCGGTCTCGACCGGTACGCGCTCGCGGAGGAGAGCCTCGCGGAGGGCCTCGCCCGGCTCGTACGGACCGCGACGGCCGCGCCCTGGGACGGCTCCGAGCTGGAGCGTGCCACCGGGGCGCACGGCCTGGTCCTGCACACGGGCGGCGAGGCCGCCCGGACCGAACCGGTGGCCCTCGCGGCGGCGGCCCGCGCGCGCGGGCTGCGCGCCCTGGTCGCCGTCCACTCCGACGGCGGGCGCCGGGCGCTCGGCGACGGGGCGGCGGACGCGGTGACGGTGGCCGCGCTGCTCTCGGGGACGGCGGGGCCCGGCCGGGACGAGGACGGCGCCCTGGCCCTGGACCTCCTGGTGGTCCTGGACGCCCCGCAGCTGGACGTGGAGACCGCCGCGCTGCTCGTGGAGTCCCTCCCCGACGGCTGCCGTCTGGTGCTGGGAGGCGACCCGGAGGTGCTGGGCGCGCCCGGTGCCGGGCGGGTCTTCGCCGATGTGCTCGCGGCCCGGGTGTGCCCCCGGGTCGCCTCGCGGCTGCCCGACCCGGGGCCGCTCGGGGAGCTGGTGTCGGGCATCGGCGCGGGCGAACTGAACCGGGTGGAGGCGCCCGGCAAGGAGATCGTCATCGTCCCGGTGCGGGACGCGGGCGAGGCCGTGCACCGTACGGTCCAACTGGTGGCCGACTCGGTGCCCAGGGCGATCGGGGTGCCGCCGGAGCAGACGCAGGTGGTCACGGTCGGCCACGGCGGCTCGGCCGGTACGCGCGCGCTGAACGCGGCCCTGAAGCAGCGGCTCAACCCCGGACCCGGCCGGTTCGGCGGCTACGACCCGGGCGACCGGGTGGCGTACGCCCCGGCGCCGGGCCTGACGGTGACGGGCACGGTCGTGGGGGCCGAGCCGGAGGGCCTGCGGTTGCGGTGCGGGGACGGGACGCCGGTGGTGCCCCGGGACCGGCTGGAGTCGGAGCTGCGGCACGGCTGGGCGCTCACCGCGCATCAGGCGGCCGGGGCGCGCTGGCCCGCGGTGGTCGTGGTGCTGCCCGGGGACGCCGCCGGGGGGCTGAGCCGCCCGTGGGTGTACACGGCGTTCGGCCGGGCGGAGCGCCATCTGTCGGTCGTGCACGGCGTGGAGCAGGCGCTGCCCCGCGCGGTGGCCGAGGGCGTGGCCCCGGAGCGTACGACCCGGCTGCGCCCGCTCCTGGAAGCGCTGCTGGCCGTACCGGAGAAGTAGGCCGCTCTTTCGGCTCCCGTCCGGTCCGGGGCCCGGACCGGACGGGGCCCGGCACGACACCTCGGGGCGCTGCCGGAGCGGCCGGGGCGTTCCCTCCGTGTCGCCAGGCACCCCACCCGGGCCCGGGTGGGCGTGACCGGCGGGAGCCGGGGCGCGGAACGGCGGAGGGCCGGGACACCATGATCGGTGTCCCGGCCCTCCGCCGTCTCCCCCGGTCGTCCCGGCTCGCTCCGTGCGGGTCCCCCGGTCGGCGCCCGGCCGACGGCCCCTGGGGCCGGTCAGACGCCGGAGCGGCGGGCGTCCACCACCTCGGCTCCGTCGTCGTCCTCGGCTCCGTGGTCCTCGGCGTCCTCCTCGCCGTCGCCGTCCTCTTCGTGCTCGGCGTCCTCTTCGTGCTCCTCCTCGTCGTCCTCGGCGTCCTCGTCGAAGACGGCGCTGACGTCGAAGCGGCAGACGATCCGCTCCGGGTCGACGTGCTCGAAGGGCGCGTCGAGCCACTCCCCCGGTTCGGGAAGCTCTTCGGCGGCGGTGACCCAGAGCGTGGAGTCGCCTTCCTCCAGACCGAACTCCTTGTGGCGCGAGGCGATCTCGTCGGGTTCGTACTCGCCGAAGAGCACGCCGAGCGCGGCGAGCGGTGAGACGCCCGCCCTGGCTCCCGGCCCGGTGGGGTCCGCCGGTCCGTCGGCCCCGGCGACGCGACGCGCCTGGGCCAGCAGCCGCTGGGGTTCCGCCACCGCGTAGTCGCGGCGGATCAGGAGGCTGAGGGCATGGGGTTCGTCAGGTCCGGAGTACGGCGGCAGCGCGCCGTCGGCTCCGGGGATCTCGAAGGGGGTGACCTCGTCGTAGCGGTCGTAGAGGAGTTCGTCGTAGGCCTCGGCCGCCGTGGCAAGGGCGTTGAAGGCTTCGTAGACGGCCGTGTCGTCGTCCCCCGAGCGGCGTTCGACCGCCGCGAGGTGACGGTCCAGTGCGGCTTTGACCGCCTCGGCGGCGGCGCGTACCTCGGCAGCGGTGGGCTGCGCAGCATCAGACATGGGACAGACGCTATCCGTACCAGGGCGGTGCCCGCACAATAGATGCGATGCCGGAATACGAATTTGTCGACGTGTACGTGCCGCGCGGCGTCTCCCGCAAGGAGGCCGCACGACTGCTGACGGACCACGCGGAGTACGGGCACTGGGAGTTGGACCGTCTCAGCCTGCACCGGGACGGGAGTCGCAGGGTGCGGCTGAAGCGGCGGATCATCCGCCAGGTCCGGGCGACCTGGTGAGCGGACGAGAAGGGGCCCCGCGGTGTGCGGGGCCCCTGTGCGTGGTGCGTCGGACGGGTCTTGCGGGGTTCCGGAGGGGTCAGGCGGCGCGGCGGGCGCGGCGGTAGATCAGCGAGCCCGCGAGCAGCAGTCCCGCTCCGGCGGGGACGATCACGCCGAGCGGTCCCGAGCCGGTCTCCGCCAGCTTCTCGAAGGCGCGGGGCGGGGCGGCGGGGTGCTCGCCGGGGGTGTCGGTCCCGCCCTCGCTCTTGGGCCCCTCGGGGGTGCCCGGGTTGCCGGGGGTACCGGGCTTACCCGGAGTGCCTGGATTCCCGGGGGTGCTCGGATTCCCGGGGTTGCCCGGGTGGCCGGGATTCCCGGGGCGGGCCGGCTCGGCGCCGTCGGCGCAGCGGTTGCCCGCCGCCGGGTTGAGCAGGCCGACTCCCGTGACGCTGTTGCCGCACACGTTCACGGGGACGTCGACCGGCACCTTGACGGTGTTGCCGGAGGCGATGCCGGGAGAGTGGTTCGCGGGCCCGTCGGCGGAGGAGCCACCGCCCGGATTCCCCCCGGGTTTCCCGGGCTTGGAGGTGTTGGCGCACGTGTTGCCCATCGCCGGGTTGAGCAACCCGACGGCGTTGACGGTGTTCCCGCAGGCGTTCACCGGCACGTGCACCGGGACCTGGACGGAATTGCCGGACGCGATGCCCGGGGAGTTCGTGGCCGCGCCCTGCGCGCCGGAATCGGCGTGGGCGTAGCCGCCGCCGATCGCGGCGAAGATTCCTCCGGCTGCCGCAACGGTGACGAGACCCTTGCGCGTGACCTGTCGCATAGCTGTTTTCCCTGCCTGCTCGGCTTCGAGGAGAGAGCCACCGGGCAGTGGACCCGGGGCGGAAATGACCACCGGCCCCGGAGTGCATGGCACGCACTCCGGGGCCGGACGGACTCACGCCCTCAGGGGGCGAAGCCCGATGTCAGGCGTTGACGCAGGTGTTGCCGAAGGCGGGGTTCAGCAGACCGATCACGGAGACCGTGTTGCCGCACAGGTTCACGGGAACGTGAACCGGCACCTGGACGACGTTGCCCGAGAGGACACCGGGGGAACCGATGGCGGCACCCTGGGCACCGGCGTCGGCGACGGCCATGCCCGCGCCCGCGAGAACGAGACCGCCCGTGGCAGCCGCAGCGGCGACGACCTTCTTGATCATTATTCCTCCTAGTTGGCAATGCGGTCCCAGCCGCGGACCGCACACCTGTAACGAGGGGGAATGGTGAGGGCTACGAGCCCCTGTGTTCATTCACTCTTTCCGGTCACATGCGAACGCGCGGACGAATCGGGCGGCCGGCGGGTGCCCGGAGGGTGCCCGGTTCAGCAGGCGTCGATGAACCGGTCCAGGACCCGGACGCCGAACTTCAGGCCGTCCACCGGTACCCGCTCGTCCACGCCGTGGAACATCCCGGCGAAGTCCAGCTCCGGCGGGAGCTGGAGCGGCGCGAAGCCGAAGCAGCGGATGCCGAGGTCGTCGAAGGACTTGGCGTCGGTGCCGCCGGAGAGCATGTACGGCACGGCGCGGGCGATCGGGTCCTCGGCGCGCAGTGCCAGCTGCATGGCGTCCACCAGGGCTCCGTCGAAGGTGGTCTCCAGGGCCTTGTCGCCGTGCACGTCCTCGCGCTTCACGCGGGGGCCGAGGATGCGGTCGAGGTCGGCCAGGAACTCCTGCTCGTAGCCGGGCAGGAACCGTCCGTCGACGTGCGCGGTGGCCTGGCCGGGGATCACGTTGACCTTGTACCCGGCGCCGAGCATGGTCGGGGCGGCCGAGTTGCGGAGGGTGGCGCCGACCATCTTGGCGATCCCGCCGAGCTTGGCGAGGGTGCCGTCCATGTCCTCGGGGTCGAGCGGGGTGCCGAGCGCGTCCGAGAGCTCGTCCAGGAAGGACCGTACGGTCTTGGTCACCCTGACCGGCCACTGGTGGCGGCCGAGGCGGCCGACCGCCTCGCACAGCTCGGTGATGGCGTTGTCGTCGTTGGTCATCGAGCCGTGGCCGGCCGTGCCCTCGACGGTCAGGCGCATCCAGTGCATACCCTTCTGGGCCGTCTCGACCAGATAGAGCCGCAGGTTCTCGTTGACGGTGAAGGAGAAGCCGCCGACCTCGCCGATGGCCTCGGTGACCCCGTCGAAGAGGCCCCGGTGCTTGTCGACCAGGTGCCGGGCGCCGTAGGTGCCGCCCGCCTCCTCGTCGGCGAGGAAGGCGAGGACGATGTCGCGCGGGGGCTTGCGGCCACTGCGCAGCCGGTCCCGTACGACCGCGAGGGTCATCGCGTCCATGTCCTTCATGTCCACGGCGCCACGGCCCCAGACACAGCCGTCGGCGACCTCGCCGGAGAAGGGGTGGTGGGTCCAGTCCTCGGCGTTGGCCGGGACGACGTCGGTGTGGCCGTGGATGAGCAGGGCGGGGCGGGAGGGGTCCTCGCCCTCGATGCGGGCGACGGTGGAGGCCCGGCCCTTGTGCGACTCGATGATCTTCGGTTCGAGGCCCACTTCCGCGAGCTGCTCGGCGATGTACTCCGCCGCGGCCCGCTCCCCCGGCCCGGAGTGGTCGCCGTAGTTGCTGGTGTCGATGCGGATGAGGTCGCGGCAGAGGTCGACGACCTCGTTCTCCGCGGTGACGCTCCGGCCGGTGTTCGACTCGCTCACGCTGCTTCCTCCCACTAGGTGCCCCACGTGACTGCTTCGGTGCTCGCCCCCATCCTCCCGCGCGCCCCCTCTCCGGCCCAAGGGCGGCCCTCCGCCGACATGCTCCCGTCACATGACGGGGGCCCACCGGGGGTGGTGATCGGCCACCTCGGATCCTGGTATTGTTTTCCACGTCGGAAGGGCCCAGCGGCCAGGAAGACAGACACCTTGTCCGGGTGGCGGAATGGCAGACGCGCTAGCTTGAGGTGCTAGTGCCCTTTATCGGGCGTGGGGGTTCAAGTCCCCCCTCGGACACCAGCTAAGACCCCAGTTGATCTGGGGTTTTTTGCTTTTTCTGGCCGTGGCGTGACCCACCACGTGACCAACAGCCGAGAAACTTCCTGGTCAGACCAGGGATGACAGGCCGAGTCGGCCCGCGCCGCAGTCGGTGGGCCTCCGTGCTTACGTGAGTGGCCGTACCGGGCCACGGTGCGGCCCGGCGAGTGGTGCCGGACGTCCCCGGAGACCTCTACGGGGTTCTCCCCGGCCTCCAGATCGTTCGTGACCCTGCCGTGCCTCCAGCCGAAGCAAACGCCCCAGCCAGAACACATCCGGCCGGGGCGCTCCTGTCGAACGGCTAGCTCCAGGGACGTACTCCCAGGGCTCACAGTTCGTAGGCGTACCCGATCACGTGCCGGTACGGGAGGCACCATTCCGAGTACTCGATTACCCCCACGTCATCCCAAAGGCGAGTAGCACCCGCCAAGATCGGTGACCCGACGCGGAGACCCAGGTAGTTCGCCTCACGGGCATCCGCGTCACGGCCGTGCATGTCATCCCGTCCGTTCGTCGGGCGGCGCCCCGTTGCCGCGATGACATCGCTGAGCATCGAGTGCACCTTGCCCCGGTTGAAGGACAGCAGGGAAGGCACCGAAGCGGCGAACTGCGCCGGGTACCAGGCCACATGAAGCCCTCGGCGCTGCGAACCCTGGCCAACGTGCCATTCACGCATGACGACCTGATCCCCCTCTCCGAGACCGAAGATCTCTTGGACGTACAGGGGGGGCACCTTGAGTTCCGCCTTGGTCACAAGGCAGTGCTCGCCGGTGGTGAAAGGTGAACCGGTCGAAAGCACGCGGGCTACTCGATCCCTGCCCGAACTGCTCACAGAAGGGGTGTTGGAGACGAAGGTTCCGCGCTGGCTGGTCCTGATGATCCCCTCAACGGACAGCTGTTCGAGGGCACGCTGCACCGTCGCGATCGCGACCCCGTACGTGGACGCCAGTTGCCGGTTGCTGGGGAGCTTGCTCCCCTCGGCGCGCTCGCCGTCAAGGACGGACTGCCTCAAAGTGTCCGCGATCTGCATGTACTTCGGCGTAGCGGGTTCGTCGCTCACTGGTTCCACCTCTCAGGCCAATGACCTAGGTCAGTGTGGATGTACTAGGTCACTCCATCGATCCACCTTTGTGACCTAGGTCAGAGGGTGCCATGTACTAGGTCACTCCCTCTAGCGTTGAACTCCCCAAGTCCGAATTGGCGCAAGGAGTTTTGTGGTGCCTTCCGCAAAGTTGCACCGTCTCCGCACTATCGCTGCTCCCATGGGAGCAGTTGAGTGGTCCCCCGTCGTGAACAGGTACGCGGTGGACACCAGCGGTGGGCGTGTCCGGTACGGCAAGATCGTCCGGAAGGACCACGGGCTGTTCATCCTTCGCCCGCCCGGCGGTGGTGCGCAGTGGCCCGCGTCGGCCCGCACTCTCAGGGAGCCGTCGGTGGCGGAGTGGGCAGACATCCGCACGCTGATCACTCCGCTGTCGGCGGAGCGGTCGTGACGCCCGCGGGCGGACGCCGTGACCTGGTCCGCGTGGTCTGGGCGGGGCCCCTGCGGGCTGAGAGCGTCCTCGGCAGGGGCACGACCGTCTACCTGCGTCGGCCGGAGATGTCGCCGTGACAGGGCTGAGGGCGGTGATACTGCCCGCCTACGTCGGCGAGGTGTACGCGGTGGGGCCCGTCGCCGGGACCTGGCTGCCGACGACGTACAGCCTCGGGCGGGTCGAGGTCATCTCCCCCAAGCTCGTGGTGCGCTGGCTCCGGGGTGAGGCCCTGCGGCTGGCCGACCGGCTCGACCCCGACCCCGCACAGGTCGACTGGCTCCCGCCTCGCACGTACCACGTGGCTCGGCCGGGCTCCCACTGCTGTGACGACCTGCGGAAATGGGCGGAGGACGACGGGACGGACGGGTACGTCCGCGAGACCCTGCGGGCCCGTCAGCCGTTCCGTACGGAGTTTGCCGACCAGGACTGCACCTACGTCCTGAGCATCTGGCTCAGCACCGCGCGCACCGAGGACGTCCGGGCCCCTCCGTCCCCGGCAGTACAACGCGTCGGCACCCTGTGGCCGACCAGCCCCGGCGAACCTACGGCGTGTCTCTGATATCCTCGCAGGTCACAGGAGTAGTGGGCTGGTGCCCGAGCGGAGAGTTCAAGCCCCCCTCGGACACCTGCATGGAGCCCCGGACGATTCTCATTCGGCCGGGGCTTTCGCGTGCTTAGGCACTGACCCGAGGCGGAGCGGTGAGAAGGAGAGCGAAGGCGCCCGCCTCGCCGCTGCCCCAGCGGGAGGGGATCGATCCCGTCCGGGTGCGGCTGCCCGAGGACTCCGCCGGAGCCTGGGGGACCGTACGGGACCATCTGGTCGGGCGGTACGGGGCGGCCGTCGGGGAGAGCCGGGTCGAGGAGATGCTGCGGGAGGGCCGGTTCGTCGGGACCGACGGGCCCGTCTCCGGGGACGAGCCGTACGCCGTGGGGCGCTACCTCTGGTTCCACCGGGACTTCCCCGTCGAGGAGCCCGTACCCTTCCCGGTCGGCGTCGTGCACCGGGACGAGCGGATCGTGGTCGCGGACAAGCCGCACTTCCTCGCCACGATGCCCCGGGGACGGCATGTGACCGAGACCGCGCTCGCACGGCTGCGGCGGGAGCTGGGGCTGCCCAGGCTGCAGCCCGCGCACCGGCTCGACCGGCTGACGGCGGGGCTGGTGCTCTTCGTGGTGCGGGAGGAGGACCGGGGGGCGTACCAGACGCTGTTCCGGGACCGGCTCGTGCGCAAGGAGTACGAGGCTGTGGCGCCGTACGACCCGGCGGTGGTGCTCCCCGCGACGGTGCGCAGCCGGATCGAGAAGGAGCGGGGGGTGATGGCCGCCCGGGAGGTGCCGGGCGAGCCGAACAGTCTGAGCCGGATCGCGCTGGTGGAGCGGCGGGGCGGGCTCGGGCGGTACCGGCTGGTGCCGGAGACCGGGCGCACGCATCAGCTGCGGGTGCACATGAACGCGCTGGGGCTGCCGATCCTGCACGACCCGGTCTATCCGGTGGTCCGCGCGGACGGGCCGGAGGACCACCGGCGTCCGCTGCAACTGCTGGCGCGGACGCTGGAGTTCACCGACCCGTTCACGGGTGTGCCGAGGAGTTTCGGGAGCCGTCTCGCCCTCAGTGGCCTCGGCTGATCCATTCCTGGAGGTGCGGGGCCTCGGCGCCGACCGTGGTGGTGTCGCCGTGGCCGGTCCTCACCACCGTCTCCGGCGGCAGGGCGAGGAGCTTCTCGCGGATCGAGTCGACGATCGTCGGGAAGTCCGAGAAGGACCGGCCGGTGGCGCCCGGACCGCCCTGGAAGAGGGTGTCCCCGGTGAAGACGGTGCCGAGGTCGGGGGCGTACAGGCTGACCGCGCCGGGGGCGTGGCCCGGGGTGTGCAGGACCGTGAGGTCGGTGCCCGCGATGGTGAGGACCTGGCCGTCGGCGAGGTCGCCGTCGGGGCTGTGGTCGGGGTGGGTCTGCTTCCACAGCGGCTGGTCGGCGGGGTGGAGCAGGATGCGGGCGCCGGTGGCGGCGGCGAGCGCCGGTGCCGCGTCGATGTGGTCGTTGTGGGCGTGGGTGCAGACGATGGCGCGCAGGGCGCGGCCGTCGAGCGCGGCGAGGATGGCCCCGGCGTCGTGCGCGGCGTCGATGACGATCGCCTCGGTGTCGTCGCCGACGATCCAGACGTTGTTGTCGACGTCCCAGGTGCCGCCGTCGAGGCTGAAGGTGCCGGAGGTGACGAGGTGGTCGATGCGGGCGGCCATCACAGCACCACCACCGAGCGCAGGACGTCGCCCTCGTGCATCCGGGCGAAGGCCTTCTCGACCTCGTCGAGGGCGATGGTCTCGGTGACGAAGGCGGCGAGGTCGATGCGGCCCTGCTGGTGCAGGTCGATCAGCATCGGGAAGTCGCGGGAGGGCAGACAGTCGCCGTACCAGGAGGACTTGAGGGCGCCGCCCCGGCCGAAGACGTCCAGGAGGGGCAGTTCGAGCTTCATCTCGGGGGTGGGGACGCCGACGAGGACGACGGTCCCGGCCAGGTCGCGGGCGTAGAAGGCCTGCTGGTAGGTCTCGGGGCGGCCGACGGCCTCGATGACGACGTCGGCGCCGAAGCCGCCGGTGAGCTCGCGGATCGCCTCGACGGGGTCGGTGGAGCGGGAGTTGACGGTGTGGGTGGCGCCCATCGCCTTCGCCGTCTCCAGCTTCCGGTCGTCGATGTCCACGGCGATGATCTTCGCGGCTCCGGCGAGGCGGGAGCCGACGACGGCCGCGTCGCCGACGCCGCCGCAGCCGATGACGGCGACGGTGTCGCCCCGGCCGACGTTCCCGGTGTTGATCGCGGCGCCGATGCCGGCCATCACGCCGCAGCCGAGGAGGCCCGCGACCTCGGGGGCGACGGCGGGGTCGACCTTGGTGCACTGTCCGGCGGCGACCAGGGTCTTCTCGGCGAAGGCGCCGATGCCGAGGGCCGGGGAGAGTTCCGTGCCGTCGAGCAGGGTCATCCGCTGCTTCGCGTTGTGGGTGGCGAAGCAGTACCAGGGGCGCCCGCGCAGACAGGCGCGGCAGGTGCCGCAGACGGCGCGCCAGTTGAGGACCACGAAGTCGCCGGGGGTGACCTCGGTGACGCCCTCGCCGACCGACTCGACGATTCCGGCCGCCTCGTGGCCGAGGAGGAAGGGGAACTCGTCGTTGATGGCACCCTGTTTGTAGTGCAGGTCCGTGTGGCAGACGCCGCAGGCCTGGATCTTGACGACGGCCTCGCCGGGGCCTGGGTCGGGGATGACGATCGTCTCGACCCGCACCGGTTCGTTCCTGCCGGGGGCGATGACCCCCTGTACGTGCTGCGGCATCGCGAACTTTCCTTCCTCCGAACGGATCTTGTAAGGCTCCTGCGTACCACTATCTCCTGACAAAAGGCGAGACCCCCACAGGACGTTCCCGCGGGGGCACGCACGGTGACCGGGGCGTTCGCCGGTGCCGGGGGTCAGTCGAGCAGCGCGGTCGCCTCGATCTCGACGAGCACGTCCGGCTCGAAGAGGTACTCGACGCCGATGAGGGAGGAGGGCGGCAGGGGCAGGCCGAGCCCGATCTCGTCGGCGACGGCCGCCACGCCCGCCATGAGGTCGTCGACCCGCTCCGGGCTCCACCGGGTCACGTAGAACGTCAGGCGGAGCACGTCCGCGAAGGAGGCGCCCGCGCCCGCGAGTCCGGTGGAGGTGTTGCGCAGGGCCTGGGCGACCTGTCCGGCCAGGTCACCGGGGGCGACCGGGGTCCCGTCCGCGCGGCGGGCGATCTGCCCGGCGACATGGACGTGCCGCGTGCCGGTGCCGACGGCCACCTGGTGGTACGGGACGGGGCCCGGCAGGCCTTCGGGGCTGAGGTGGCGAACGGTCATGGTGTTCTCCTCGCACTAGGTATCCGTAAGCTACTTAGCGACAGAAGGACACTTCAACGAGACCAGGTATCGCCGTGGACACCGCCGACGGGCTCCGCATCGACCTTCCGCACCGCGAGCTGCTCGACCAGGTCCTCGACAAGTGGTCGCTCAGCGTCCTCAACGAGCTCTGCGAACGCCCGTGCCGTTTCAACGAGCTGCGCCGGGCCGTCCCCCGGGTCACGCAGAAGTCGCTGACGGCGACGCTCCGGCGGCTGGAAAGGAACGGCGTGGTCGAGCGCGAGGTCCTCGCGACCCGTCCGGTGGGGGTTCGATACCGGATCACCCCGCTCGGCAAGACCCTCCGGGAGCCCGTCGACGTCCTGCTCGCGTGGGCGTCGGAGCATCTGCCCGCCGTCACCCGCGCGCGGGAGACCTTCGACGCGCGGGAGGACGGGGAGGCCCGCTGAGCCCGGCGCGGGCGGGTCAGGGGGCGAGGACGTCCAGCTCCTGGAGGGCGCCGACCGCGATCTGCCGGGTCAGTTCCTCGGCGCGGACCGCGTCCCGCTCCCGTACCGCCTCGGCGACCTGGACGTGCAGGGTGACGGCCGCGGGATCGGGGTCCTCGAACATCACATGGTGGTGGGTGCGGCCGGTGAGGACCTCGGCGACGACGTCGCCGAGGCGGGCGAACATCTCGTTCCCCGAGGCGTTGAGCACGATCCGGTGGAAGGCGACGTCGTGGACGAGGTACTCGTCCAGTCGCCGCCCGCGCGAGGTCGCCACCATGCCGAGGGCCTGTTCGGTCAGCTCGCGGCACTGCTCGGGGGTGGCGTGCGCGGCGGCGAGCCCGGCGGCGACCGGCTCGACGGCCGACCGGAGCACGGTCAGCGAGCGGAGCTGACGGGGGCGGTCGGCGCCCGCGAGCCGCCACCGGATGACCTGGGGGTCGTACACGTTCCAGCTTCCGGTGGGGAGCACGGTCACGCCGACGCGGCGCCGGGACTCCACCAGGTGCATGGACTCCAGGACGCGGACGACCTCGCGGACCACAGTGCGGGAGACGTCGAAGCGCTGGGCCAGCTCGTCGGTGCGCAGCACGGTGCCGGGCGGGTACTCCCCCGCCGTGATCGCGAGGCCCAGGACGGCCAGGACGTGCGAGTGGAGGCCCTGGGCCGGTGTCGTCATGACGGCAAGCCTATGCGGGACGCCGGAACGATCACCTCTCCGACCGCCTTCATCGTCACCTCTTCGATCTCATCCCGATTAAAAGTACTACTTTTTCATCACAGACTCTTGAATACGTCGTACCCAATGGGTTTCATGAGCCCGACGGATCGATGTCGAAGAAGACAGCGAGGCACCACCTCATGAGCACCACCCCCCACCCCCAGGTCGTCGTCGTGATGGGCGTCTCGGGGACCGGCAAGACCACCATCGGTCCGCTGGTCGCCGAGGCGCTCGGCCTCCCCTACGCGGAGGGCGACGACTTCCACCCGGCGGCCAACGTGGCCAAGATGTCCGCCGGGACCCCTCTGGACGACGCCGACCGGGCTCCCTGGCTGGACGCCATCGGAGCCTGGGCGCACGACAGGGCCGGGCTCGGCGGGGTGGTGAGCAGTTCCGCGCTGAAGCGCGACTACCGGGACCGGCTGCGCGCCGCCGCGCCCGGGGTGGTCTTCCTCCACCTCACCGGTGACCGGAAGCTCATCGAGGAGCGCATGGCCGGGCGCAAGGGGCACTTCATGCCGACCGCCCTCCTCGACTCCCAGTTCGCCACCCTGCAGCCCTTGCGGGACGACGAGGCCGGCGTCGCCGTCGACGTCTCCGGCACCCCCGAAGAGATCACCGCCCGGGCCGCCGCCGCGCTGCGCCGGCTCACCCACTGACCCCCGAGGACCCCACCGTGACCAGTCTCAGCGTCGAGATCCTGGCAGCGGACGCCGCCGAACCGATCACCTCGGCAGGCAACGCCCAGCTCGGCATCGCCGTACTCGCCGGCATCGCCGTCATCGTTCTGCTCATCACCAAGTTCAAGCTGCACCCGTTCCTGGCGCTGACCATCGGGTCGCTCGGGCTCGGCGCGTTCGCCGGTGCTCCGCTCGCCGCGGCCATCAAGTCCTTCAGCACCGGACTCGGCAACACCGTCGCCGGGGTGGGCGTGCTGATCGCCCTCGGCGCGATCCTCGGCAAGCTGCTCGCCGACTCCGGCGGCGCCGACCAGATCGTCGACACGATCCTGGCCAGGGCGAGCGGCCGGGCCATGCCGTGGGCGATGGTGCTCATCGCGTCGGTGATCGGTCTGCCGCTCTTCTTCGAGGTCGGCATCGTGCTGCTGATCCCGGTCGTGCTCCTCGTCGCCAAGCGCGGCAACTACTCCCTGATGCGGATCGGCATCCCGGCCCTCGCCGGTCTCTCCGTGATGCACGGGCTCATCCCGCCGCACCCCGGTCCGCTCGTCGCGATCGACGCGGTCGACGCCAATCTGGGCGTCACCCTCGCCCTCGGTCTCGTCGTGGCCGTGCCGACCGTGATCATCGCCGGTCCGCTCTTCTCCCGTTACGCGGCGCGCTGGGTGGACGTCCCCGCCCCCGACAACATGATCCCGGTGCGGCCCTCCGAGGACCTGGAGAAGCGTCCCGGCTTCGGCGTCACCGTCGCCACCGTGATGCTGCCGGTCGTCCTGATGCTGGTGAAGGCGCTCGTCGACATCGTCGTCGACGACCCGGAGAACGGGCTCCAGAAGGTCACCGACGTCATCGGCTCGCCGATGATCGCGCTGCTGGCCTCCGTGATAGTCGCCCTCTTCACGCTGGGCCGCGCGGCCGGGTTCGGCAAGGAGCGGCTGTCGACGATCGTCGAGAAGTCCCTCGGCCCCATCGCGGGCGTGCTGATGATCGTCGGCGCGGGCGGCGGCTTCAAGCAGACCCTGATCGACATCGGCGTCGGCCAGATGATCCTGGACTTCTCCAAGGACTGGGCCATCCCGACCCTGCTGCTGGCCTGGCTGATCGCGGTCGCGATCCGGCTCGCCACGGGCTCGGCGACGGTCGCGACGATCTCGGCGGCGGGCCTGGTGGCCCCGCTCGCGGAGGGCATGTCGACCAGCCACACGGCGCTGCTCGTGCTCGCCATCGGCGCGGGTTCGCTCTTCTTCAGCCATGTCAACGACGCCGGGTTCTGGCTGGTCAAGGAGTACTTCGGGATGGACGTCGGCCAGACGGTCAAGACCTGGTCGGTGATGGAGACGATCATCTCGGTCGTCGGCATCGTCTTCGTGCTGCTCCTGTCGCTGGTGTTGTGACCCAGGGAACCTCCCGGTTCCGTGCCCGGGAGGACCTCCCGGTGTCATGACCGGGGAGGTTCCCACGGCACCGCCGAGGGCCGGTCATGGCTGACACACTGTCGGCCATGACCGGCCCTCACGCGCTCAAGCCCTTCCTCCTCGCCTTTCCCGGCCCGCTGCGGGACCGGCTGGTCGCGGCGGTCCTCTCCGGCGAGAAGGTCGCCACGACGGGGCTCCTCGTGGAGTACGAGATCGAGGACGAGGACCTGCCCGAGGTGGGCGAGCGGTCGGCGCTGATCGACTCGGACGGGCGCGAGGTCGCGGTGGTGGAGGTGACGGCGGTCCGGGTGCTGCCCCTCGGCGAGGCCGATCTGTCCCTCGCCCTGGACGAGGGCGAGGGACATCTGTCCGTGCCGCAGTGGCGCGCGGCGCACGAGCGCTTCTGGCACGGCGAGGAGATGCGGGAGGCCCTGGGCGACCCGGCCTTCACCGTGGACGACGGGACGATGCTGGTGGTGGAACGGTTCCGGGTGGTGGCACGGACGGGCGACGCGGACCACCGCTCTCGCCGCCGCGCGGCCCGCGCGGCGGATCCGCGCCCCGGTGGAGCGCCTCAGCCCACCGCTCTCGCCGCCGCCCGGCCCGCCGCCCGGCCCGAGAAGACGCAGCCGCCGAGGAAGGTGCCCTCCAGGGAGCGGTAGCCGTGGACGCCGCCGCCGCCGAAACCGGCCGCCTCGCCCGCCGCGTACACGCCCTCCAGGGGTGCGCCGCCGTCCGTCAGGACCCGGGAGTCCAGATCGGTCTCCAGACCGCCGAGGGACTTGCGGGTCAGGATGCTGAGGCGGACGGCGATCAGCGGGCCCGCCGCGGGGTCGAGGACGCGGTGCGGGGCCGCCGTACGGATGAGCTTGTCGCCCAGGTATCTGCGGGCCCCCCGGATCGCCGTGACCTGGAGGTCCTTGGTGAAGGGGTTGGCGATCTCCCGGTCGCGGGCGGTGATCTCGCGGCGCAGCGCGGTCTCGTCGATCAGATCCTCGCCGGTGATCCGGTTCATGCCCCGGACGAGGGCGGAGAGGTCGTCCTCGACGACGAAGTCGACGCCCTTGTCCATGAACGCCTTCACGGGACCCGGCACGTCGGCGCGGGCTCGGCCGAGGACGTCACGGATCGATCTGCCGGTGAGGTCCGGGTTCTGTTCGGAGCCCGAGAGGGCGAACTCCTTGCCGATGATCCTCTTGTCCAGGACGAACCAGGTGTGGTCGTACCCGCTCCGCATGATGTGTTCGAGGGTGCCGAGGGTGTCGAAGCCGGGGAAGAGCGGGACGGGCAGCCGTCGGCCGGTCGCGTCCAGCCAGAGGGAGGACGGTCCGGGCAGGATGCGGATGCCGTGCCGGGCCCAGATCGGGTTCCAGTTCTCGATGCCCTCGGTGTAGTGCCACATCCGGTCGCGGTTGACGTGCCGGGCGCCCGCCTTCTCCGCGACGCCGAGCATCAGTCCGTCGACATGGGCGGGGACCCCGGAGAGCAGCCGGGCGGGCGGGGTGCCGAGCCGCTCCGGCCACTGGGCGCGGACCAGGTCGTGGTTGCCGCCGATGCCGCCGGAGGTGACGATCACCGCCTGGGCGCGCAGTTCGAAGCGTCCGGTGACCGTGCGGGTGCTGGCGGTGCCCCGGGCGGCGGCGGAGGGTTCCAGGATCTCGCCGGAGACGGTGTCGACGGCTCCGGCGGTACGGCCGAGGGCGGTGACCCGGTGGCGGAAGCGGAAGCGGACGAGACCCCGGGCGGCGCCCTCGCGGACCGTGCGCTCGAAGGGGGCGACGAGACCGGGGCCCGTACCCCAGGTGATGTGGAAGCGGGGGACGGAGTTGCCGTGGCCGTTGGCGTCGTAGCCGCCGCGCTCGGCCCAGCCGACGACGGGGAAGAAGCGCACTCCCCGCGCGCGGAGCCAGGCGCGCTTCTCGCCCGAGGCGAAGTCGACGTACGCCTCGGCCCACTTCCGGGGCCAGTGGTCCTCGGCGCGGTCGAAGCCCGCGGTGCCGTACCAGTCCTGGAGGGCGAGCGCGTGGCTGTCCTTCACCCGCATCCGGCGCTGCTCGGGCGAGTCGACGAGGAAGAGGCCGCCGAAGGACCAGTGGGCCTGGCCGCCGAGGGACTGCTCGGGTTCCTGGTCGAGGAGGATCACGGTGCGGCCCGCGTCGACCAGTTCGGCGGTGGCGACGAGTCCGGCGAGACCGGCTCCGATCACGATCACATCAGCGTCGTAGGACATGGACCGCATCTTGGATACACGGATGTATCGAGTCAACCGTCCGGACCGACCCCGGCCCTCCCGCTTTCTAATGTCGGGCATTAACATGGACGCATGGCGAGGACATCCGGACCCGGGACCCGGGACAGACTGATCCGGGCGGCGGAGGAGATCTTCGCCGCCCAAGGAGTCCACGGCGCACAGCTGCGGGACGTGGTGGCGCTGGCCGGACAGGCCAATCCGTCCGCCGTGCAGTACCACTTCGGCTCCCGCGCCGGGCTCCTCGACGCGGTGATGGCGGGCCGCCAGGCCCGTACGGAAGGGGTGCTCGCCCCGCTGCTGACGACCGCCGACGACGAGACGCGCGCCCTGGTCGGGGCTCTCGTCACCGCCGAGGCGAGCGAGCTGCGGACCGAGCGGGGGCGGCGCTGTCTGCGGATCTCCGCGCAGCTCAGCCACGAGAGCGGAATCCGCGCCCGCACCCCGCACCCCACCCTCGCGGGCACCGCCTACTGGCGCCTGATCGAGCGGATCGCCGACCGGCTGGCCGTGGACGGGCTGCCGGGGCCGCTGCTCCTGGAGCGCCTCGACCTGGCGCTGACCGTGGTGGGCGCGGCGCTCGCGGACCGGGCCCGGCAGTACCTCGACGGCATCGAACCCCTCACCGGAGAGGCGCTCTTCCTCGCCGATCTGGTGGAGACCACCACCGCCCTGCTGCGCGCCGCACAGCCGGAGCAGGCGCACCACCGAAAGGAACTTCCATGAACGACCTCACCGGCAGGACCGTGCTCATCACCGGCGGAGCCCGTGGGCTGGGCGCCGAGGCCGCCCGTCAGGCGGTCGCGGCGGGGGCGAACGTCGTCGTCACCGACGTCCTGGACGAAGAGGGCCGGGCGACCGCCGAGGCGCTCGGCGAGCGGGCCCGCTTCTTCCACCACGACGTGAGCTCCGAGGAGGAGTGGACGGCGGCCGTCGCGTACGCGGTGGCGGAGTTCGGCGGGCTGCACGGTCTGGTGAACAACGCGGGCATCTCCACCGGCACGCTCCTGGAGACCGAGTCCGTCGAGCACTTCCGCAAGGTCCTCGACATCAATCTGACCGGTGTCTTCATCGGCATGAAGGCCGCGGTCCCGGCGATGCGGGAGGCCGGTGGCGGTTCGATCGTCAACATCTCCTCGGCCGCGGGCCTCATGGGTCTGGCGCTGACCGCCGGGTACGGCGCCTCCAAGTGGGGCGTGCGGGGTCTGACGAAGATCGGCGCGGTGGAGCTGGGCACGTCGAAGATCCGGGTGAACTCCGTCCACCCGGGCATGACGTACACGCCGATGACCGCCGCCGTGGGCATCCAGCGGGGCGAGGGCAACTACCCGAACACGCCGATGGGCCGGGTCGGCGAGGCCGACGAGATCGCGGGCGCGGTCGTCTTCCTGCTCTCGGACGCCGCCTCGTACGTGACGGGCGCCGAGCTGGCGGTCGACGGCGGCTGGACCACCGGGCCGACGGTCAAGTACGTCATGGGCCAGTGAGGGCGGCCGGGCGCCTCGGGGTGACTCAGGGGGACGCGGGGCGCCTCGGGGTGGCGCAAAGGGACTCGGGGTGCCTCGGGGTGACTCGGGGCGCCTCAGCGTGACTCGGGGGCCGGTGGGTCCGGCGGGTTTGCTTGGATGGTGGCATGAGCGCCGCTGAAGAGATCCTCGACGTCGTCGACGAGCACGACCGGGTGATCGGCCGGGCCCCGCGCGGTGAGGTGTACGCGCGGGGGCTGATCCACCGCTGTGTCTTCGTCCGGGTCAGGGACGCCGGGGGCCGGGTCTTCGTGCACCGCAGGACGCCGACGAAGCTGGTCTTCCCCTCCCTGTACGACATGTTCGTCGGCGGGGTCGTCGGAGCGGGCGAGTCCTACGACGAGGCCGCCCTGCGGGAGGCCGAGGAGGAGCTCGGCGTACGGGGTCTGCCCCGGCCCGAGCACGTCCTCACCTTCCTGTACGACTCCGGGGGCGTGGCCGGGAAATGGTGGTCGGCGGTCTACGAGGTGCGGTGCGAGCTGCCGGTGGACCCGCAGGCCGAGGAGGTCGCCTGGCACGGCTTCCTCACCGACGAGGAGCTGTCCGCACGGCTCCGGACCTGGTCGTGGGTGCCGGACGGGCTCGCCGCGTTCGAACGCCTCGAGGCCCTCCGGGCGGGCTGAGAGCACCCGGGCGGGCCGGGCATCCGGCCGTTAGGGTGCACATGTGAGCGATTTTGTGCGGAGTCTGCGGCTGTGGTTCGCGCCGCAGCGCGTCCGGGACGAGGGGGAGACGCCCGACTACCGTTTCTCCCTCGCCAACGAACGGACCTTCCTGGCCTGGATAAGGACCGCGCTCGCCCTGGTCGGCGGCGGTTTCGCGGTGGACCAGTTCCTTCCGGACCTGCGCTGGGGCGTCCGGGTCGGGCTCGCGCTGGCGCTGCTCGCCGCCGGGGTGCTGTGCGCGCTGCGCGCGGTGAACCACTGGGTGCGCTGCGAGCGGGCCATGCGGCGCGGCGAGGACCTGCCCGGCTCCCGCTTCCCGGCGGTCCTGAGCCTGGTGGTGGCCGTGGTGGCGGTCACGATGGTGGTGGTCGTGCTCTTCGGCTGGGCGGGACGGTGACCACTGCCGGTGACGGGCGGCCCGCCGGGGACCCGCGCGATCCGGCGCCCCCGCCCGCCGGGGAGCCTCACGATCACGGGCTCCCGCCTGCCGGGAACTCTCGCGATCACGGGCTCCCGCCCGCCGGAACCCCTCACCGTCCGGCGCCCCCGCCCGCCGGGCCCCTCCGCGATCCGGGGCTCCAGCCGGAGCGGACCCGGCTCGCCTGGCGGCGCACGACGCTGTCCTGCACCGTGGTCGCGGTGCTCGCGGTCAAGCTGGGCGTCCAGGACGGGACCACCCCGCTGGGGGTGGCGGGGTTCGCGCTGTCGGCGCTGGTGTGGATCGCCTTCCTGGCCGTCGCCCACCGCCGCATCCGGTCCCTGAGCGCGGCCCGGCCGGACCCGCTGTCGTACCGGGGGGCCTGGCTCACGGCGCTCATCACGGTCGCGCTCGCGGTGTTCGGCGCGGCGATGATCTGGTGAGTCGGTGAGGCGGTGATCCGGTGAGGCCCCCGGCGCCCGGACCGGTACGGCGGCGCGCGGACGGCCGGACACCGTCTCGTGGTGTCCGGCCGTCCGCGCGTCCTCGGCGTCCTCGGGCGTCCTCGTCAGTCCTCCTCGTCGCCCTCGACGACTCCCATCAGGGCCTCGATCGCGTCGACCGCGCTGCCGTCGTGGTCGCTGCCGACGGTTCCGCTGCCGCCGTACTGGACGTTGGCCGCGCGGTCGACCTCCAGGATCGAGTCGGCCTCGGAGTTGTCGATGACGGTGATCAGGCTGCCGCCGGCGACGGCGGGCCCGGTGACGGCCGCGAGCAGCACCACCGCGAGACCGAGGGCCCTGAGCGGGACCGCCGGGTTCACACCCCCACCGCTTCGGGGGCCTCGTGGTGGCGGGCGATGTTCCGCTCCAGGAGGCGGGTCGACGCGGCCACCCCGATGCTGGCGGCGGGATCGAAGGACGGCAGCCGCCCGTCCGCCCGCTTCAGCTCGGTGAGCGCCGAGTCCATGGCCTGGTGCGCGGCGAAGAGGCAGGGGGTGCTGTAGATCGCCACGTCCACGCCCAGCTCGGAGAGTTCGGCGAGCGAGAGCCGGGGGGACTTGCCGCCCGCGATCTGGTTGAAGAGCAGCGGCTTGCCGCCGACGACCTCGCGGATGCGCTTGATCCACTCCACGCTCCGTACGCCGTCGACCAGGACCACGTCGGCGTCGGTCGCGGCCAGGCACTTGGCCCGGTGGAGGATCTCCTCCTCGTCGGTCGCGTCCGTACGGGCCACCACGACCATGTCCCGCCGGGTCGCGAGGACCATCTCCAGCTTGGCCAGGTACTCGTCCAGCGGCAGCACCTGCTTCCCGTCCGCGTGCCCGCACCGCCGGGGCCGCTTCTGGTCCTCCAGGATCACTCCGGAGGCCCCGATCCGCTCCAGCCCCTCCACGACGTGGCAGGCCACCTCGGGGTCGACGTAACCGTCGTCGATGTCCACGAGCAGGTGCTGCTTCGGGAACGCGCCCCGGAGCCGCTGCACGAAGCCGACCATGTCCGGCCAGGCGATGAAGCCGACGTCCGGCAGCCCGTAGTACGAGGCGGAGAAGCCGAACCCGGAGACGAACATCCCGTCGTAGTGGTCGGCGGCGACGGACGCCGAGTACATGTCGAACACGCCGATCAGCGGGGTCGTGCCGGGCGCGGCGATCCGCTCGCGCAGTTTGGTTCCGTAGCTCTCGTGACGTGCGTCGCTCAACGTCTGACTCCTGGTCTTCTCGGGAAACACAGAAAAGGCGCCGGGGCCGTCACGACACGACGACCTCTTGCCGAAACCTGATGGTTTCGTGGGAAGTCGTTGAACTTCTCCATGCGAACGCTTTACTCACTCTCCAGGCTCAGCGCATTCACCACAGAAACGTCACTGTGACGGTGGGACCGGGCTCCACGGCGCCCTCGCCGACTGGCACTCTTCCTCTGTCAGTCGGACTCCGAACCGGGGGGAACACCTTGTCCGCGACCGATCCCTACGTGGTCACGCTCGCACCGCACGTGCACGCCTTCGTCCAGCCCGACGGGGGCTGGTGCCTGAACAACGCCGGGTTCCTCGGCGACGCCCGGGAGTCGCTGCTCGTCGACACCGCCGCCACCGAGCGCCGGGCCCGGCTGCTCCGCGCGGCGGTCCTCGCCGAGGGCCTGCCGCTGCCCCGCACCGTCGTGTCGACCCACCACCACGGCGACCACACCTACGGCAACGGGGTGTTCATGCCGGAGGCGCGGATCGTGGGGCACGAGAACTGCCGGACCGAACAGCTGGAGGCCGGGCACCAACTGCATCTGCTGTGGCCCCGGACGGACTTCGGCGAGATCGAGATCCTGCCGCCGTCGGTCACCTACCGGGACCGGATGACGCTGTACGTCGGCGCGACCGAGGTGCGGCTGATCCACCCGGGGCCCGCGCACACCACGGGCGACTCCGTCGTGCACCTGCCCGAGCAGGGCGTGGTGTTCACCGGCGACCTGGTCTTCCACGGCGGGACGCCGTTCCTGCCGATGGGTTCGCTGGCGGGTTCGCTGCGCGCCCTCGACCTGCTGCGGTCCCTGGACGCGCCGATCGTGGTGCCGGGGCACGGCCGGGTGACCGACCCCTCGGCGTACGACTCGACCGAGCGGTATCTGCGCTGGGTGCGGGAGCTGGCGGCGGAGGGGCACGCGCGGGGGGCGGCGCCGCTGGAGACGGCTCGCCGCGCGGACCTGGGCGAGTTCGCCGTCTGGCGGGAGAGCGAGCGCCTGGTGGCGAACCTGCACCGGGCGTACGCGGAGTTGGAGGGCCTTCCGGAGGGTTCGCCGCTGGACCCGGTGGCGGTCTTCGGCGACATGGCGGCGATGAACGGCGGGGTGCCGGTGGCCTGCCACGCCTGAGCCGCGTCCGCGCCGCGTCTGAGCTACTCCTGAGCCGCGTCCGCGCCTTACGGGGAGCCCGTACGGGAGGAGGGGGATCTGGACGGGCCCTCACGGGGTCGGCGGGGAGGAACCCGTACGGGCTGCCGCCTGGAAACGGTCGGCCCGTACGGACGGCTCGGAGGGTGCCGGGGGGCCGCCGGGGAAAGGCGTCCGAGGGCCACTCGGGAAGGGAGTCCGAGGGCCGCCGGGGAAGGGCGTCCGTGCGGGCGGCTCCCTCGTCGCCCCCTCCCGGAGGCGCTCTCGCGGGTCCCTCTGGACGACATACCGACTGGTCGGTCATCATGGGCGGCGACCGCAGCCGATCCGGAGGTAGCCCATGAGTTCCGCCCCGCCGCCAGGTCTCGACCCCGAGCGGCTGCGCCGCTTCCTCGACGCGGAACGGCCCGGACTGGTGACCGGCCCCCTCGAAGCCGGGCTGATCGAGGGCGGGCGCTCGAACCTGACGTACACCGTCACCGACGGCACCGGCCGCTGGGTGGTCCGCCGTCCGCCGCTCGGCCATGTCCTCGCCACCGCCCACGACATGCGGCGCGAGCACCGCGTCATCAGCGCCCTGCACACCACGGACGTCCCCGTCCCCCGGACGCTGCTGCTCTGCGAGGACGAGTCGGTGCTCGGAGCGCCGTTCTACGTCATGGAGTTCGTCGAAGGGACCCCGTACCGCTCGGCCGGCGAACTCGCCCCGCTCGGCCCCGGGCGCACCCGCGCCACCGTCCTCGGTCTCGTCGACACCCTCGTCGACCTGCACTCGGTGGACCCCGGCGCGGTCGGGCTCGGTGACTTCGGGCGCCCCGAGGGCTTCCTCGACCGGCAACTGCGCCGCTGGGGCAAGCAGCTCGACGCCTCGCGCGGGCGCGAACTGCCCGGGATCGAGGAGCTGCACGCCGCCCTCGGCCGGACGCTGCCCGTCTCCCCGCCGCCCACTGTGATCCACGGCGACTACCGCCTCGACAACGTCCTCGTCGGCGCCGACGACCGCGTCCGGGCCGTCCTCGACTGGGAGATGTCCACCCTCGGCGACCCGCTCACCGACCTGGGCCTGCTGGTCATGTACGGCACCCCGCTGGACCTGCCGGACTCCCCCCTCTCCAGCACCGCCACGGCCCCCGGCCATCCGGACGCCGCCGAGCTGGTCGAGCGCTACGCCGCCCGTTCCGGCCGCGACACCTCCGCCCTCTCCTGGTACACGGCCTTCGCCTGGTTCAAGCTCGCCGTGATCCTGGAGGGCATCCACTACCGCTGGACCCTCGGGCAGACGGTCGGCGCGGGCTTCGACCGCATCGGCGAACTCGTCCCCGTCTTCATCGAGCACGGCCTGACCACCCTCCAGGAAGGCTGACCCGCCATGGACTTCGCCCACGACGCGCGCACCGAGGAACTCCGCGCGAGGCTCCTCGCCTTCATGGACGCGTACGTGTACCCGGCCGAGCGGACCGCCGAGGAGCAGCGCGCCCTGCTCGCCTCGCCCTGGGACACCCCGCCGGTCGTCGAGGAACTCAAGGCCGAGGCCAAGCGGCAGGGGCTCTGGAACCTCTTCCTCCCCGACCCCGTGTACGGAGCCGGTCTGACCAACCTCCAGTACGCGCCGCTCGCCGAGATCACCGGCCGCAGCCCGCAGCTGGCGCCCACCGCCCTCAACTGCGCCGCCCCGGACACCGGGAACATGGAGCTGCTCGCCCAGTTCGGTGACGATGAGCAGCGGAAGCGGTGGCTGGAGCCGCTGCTCTCGGGCGAGATCCGCTCGGCCTTCGCGATGACCGAACCCGAGGTCGCCTCCTCGGACGCCACGAACATCGAGACCCGCATCCGGCGGGACGGCGACTCGTACGTCGTCGACGGCCGCAAGTGGTACATCTCCGGGGCGATGAACCCCCGCTGCCGGGTCTTCGTCGTCATGGGCAAGACCGACCCCGACGGCGCCGACCCGCGCCGCCAGCAGTCGATGATCCTGGTGCCGCGCGACACCCCGGGCGTCGAGGTCCGGCGCGCGATGCGGGTGTACGGGTACGAGGACCACTCCCACGGCGGCCACGCCGAGGTGCTCTTCGACGGCGTCCGCGTCCCCGCCTCGCACCTCGTCGGCGAGGAGGGCGGCGGTTTCGCCATCGCGCAGGCCAGGCTCGGCCCCGGTCGCGTCCACCACTGCATGAGGCTCATCGGCATGGCCGAGCGGGCCCTGGAACTGACCTGTCGGCGCGCGGTCTCCCGTACCGCCTTCGGACAGCCGCTGGCCCAGCAGGGCGTGGTGCGGAACTGGATCGCGGACGCCCGGGTGACGATCGAGCAGTTGCGGCTCCTCGTCCTGAAGACCGCCTGGCTCATGGACACCGTCGGCAACCGGGGCGCGCACACCGAGATCCAGGCCATCAAGATCGCGACTCCGCGCGCGGTCGTCGACATCATCGACAAGGCGGTGCAGGCGCACGGCGCGGGCGGGGTCTCGCAGGACTTCCCGCTGGCCGAGCTGTGGGCGGCGGCCCGGACGCTGCGGCTCGCGGACGGCCCGGACGAGGTGCACCAGCGGTCACTGGCACGGCGGGAGCTGAAGAAGTACCTGTAGGCGGCGGGGCGGGTGGGGCGGGCGGGGCGGGGCCCTCGGTGGACCCGCCCCGCCGGGGCCTGGCTCTCGGGGCCCGAAGGTCTCAGCGGGTGCGGGGCTTCGGGGCCGCAGCACCCCCGGGGCGTGCCTCGGGGCGTGCCCGCGTCAGGGCCGGAGGGCCCTCAGCAGCAGGTCGGCGAGGTGGTCGGCGACCTGTCCGGGGCTGAGCGGGCCGTCGGGGCGGTACCAGGTGGACAGGTGGTGCACGGAGCCGAAGTGGTAGTCGACCACGAGGTCGGCGGGGGTCGCGGCGGAGAACACCCCGGTGCGCTGGCCCTCCTCGACCAGCGCCCGGAAGCGCTCGTGGTAGCGGCGGCGCTCGGCCCGTACCTGCTTGTTCTTCTCGGGGCTGAGGTGGTGCATCGAGCGGAAGAAGATGGCGGCGTCGTCGAGGTTCTCGATGGTGGTGACGACGACGTCGGCGGCGGCGGTGCGCAGCCGGTCCTCGACGGGTGCGTCGGCGTCCGCGTGGGCGTCGAGCCGTTCCTGCTGGAGGCGCAGGACCCGGGCGTAGACCTCCTGGAGGAGGTCCTCCTTGGAACCGAAGTAGTGGTAGAGGGCGCCCTTGGTGACCCCGGCGGCCTCCACGATCTCCTGGACGGAGGTCCGGTCGTACCCGCGCTCCGCGAAGAGCCGGGTGGCGGCGGCGAGGAGCCTCTGGGGGACGGGCGTACCGCTTTCGTCCGTCGTCCTGGCCATGCTCCGCCGCCTTCCTGGTGATCCTTCTCGGCCGGGGGACTTCTCCCCGCCCGGTAGATCTTCCCATCCGCCGGGCCCGGGGGCGTCCGCCGAGGCCCGGCGGGCGCCCGTGGGCGGTCAGCGGGGGCCGCTCTCCCAGGTGCGCTGGAGGTGGTTCATCGTGGTGAGCCAGCGCTCGGGGTCGGTGGCCCGGTTGCGGTAGTACCCGGCGACCTCGGGGTGGGGCAGGACGAGGAAGCGGTCGGCGGCGACGGCGTCGAGGAGGGCGTCGGCGACGGCTTCGGGCTCGATCGCGGTGGGCACGAGGACGAGTTCCCCGGCGGATCCGGCGGCGGTGAGCATGTCGGTGCGGACGCCCTGGGGGCAGATGGCGTGGACGGAGAGGCCCCGGTGCCGGTAGGTGAGCGAGAGCCATTCGGCGAAGGCGTACGCGCCGTGCTTGGAGACGCTGTAGGGGGCCGCGCCGATCATGGTGAGCAGCCCGGCGGCGGAGACCGTGGAGACGAACCGGCCGCTGCCGCGCTCCAACCAGGCGGGGAGGAGGGCGCGGGCCGCGCGGACGTGGGCCATGACGTTGACGTCCCAGGCGGCGGCCCAGACGTCCTCGTCGGCGAAGGCGTCGCCGGGCGAGGCGAGTCCGGCGTTGGCGCACCAGATGTCGACGGTGCCGCCGAGGGCCTCGCGGGCCTCCTCGACGACGGCGGAGGCGTCGCCGGGGACGGCGAGGGCGCCGGTCTCCTCCGCGACGGCCTTCAGCCGGGCGGGGTCGAGGTCGTTGACGACGACCCTGGCGCCCTCGGCGGCGAACCTGCGGGCGAGGGCGGCGCCGATGCCGCCGCCCGCTCCGGTGACGACGACTCCGGCGCCCCGGACGGCGTCGATGCCCGTGCTCCCGCTCGTGCCCGCGCTCATGTCCACCTCGTCGACGTGACGGCCCTGACCTTCCGGACGGCAGACTAACCGGTCGGTATGTCACGGGGGAAGGGGCGGGGGTGGGGTGGAGCCGGGGGGCCTGGCGGGAGCCGGGGGCCGGGTGGAGCCCGGGGCCTGGCGGGAGCCCGGGGCCTGGCGGGAGCCCGGGGCCTGGCGGGAGCCGAGCGGGCCGGGGCCTGGCGGGAGGGGCGGGGCTGAGTCGGCAGCCGGGACCGGGACCGGGCGCTGATGGTCGGGCAGGAACGGTCCTGGCCGAGGGCCGGGGTCGGGGCCAGGGCCGGAGTCGGGCCCTCGGCCCAGGGCCCAGGCCGAGGGCCGGGACCGGGCCGGATCGGGGTCAGGGTCGGGATCGGGGCCGGGGGCCAGGGTCGGGACCGAGGCCGGGACCAGGGCCGAGACCGAAGCCAGAGCCAAGGCCGGGATCGGGGCCGGGGCCAGGGCCGGAGTCGAGCCCTCGACCCAGGGCCCAGGCCGAGGGCCGGGGCCAGGCCAGGGCCGGGGCCAGGCCAGGGCCGGGGCCAGGCCAGGGCCGGATCGGGGCCAGGCCAGGGCCGGATCGGGGCCAGGCCAGGGCCGGATCGGGACCGGGACCCAGGCCGGGACCAGGGCCAAGGCCGGGATCGGGATCGGGGTCGGGGCCGAAGTCAAGGCCAGGGCCGGGAGCCAGGGCCGGGCAGTGGTCGGTGGTCGGTGGTCCGGGCGGAAGCCCCCGGCCCGGACACCGGCGGCGGATGGAGGCCCCGGCCGTTCGGCGGTCGGGCGCGGCGGAGCCCTCGGTCCCGTACCGGTCGAGCGGGAAACGAGTCCGGCAAGGCCGGGGCCGGACTCGTACCGGGACCGCGACCGCGACCCCGCAGCGGTCGGGCCGGGCGGAAGCCCCGGCCCGATGACGGCGGGCGAGCGGGGCTCCCGGCCGTGCCGTGCTCGGGCGCGGCGGAGCCCCCGGCCGCGCGGCGGCGGCGGACGGAAGCCCCCTTCCCGTCCCGCCCGCCCGGTCCCGCACGCCTCGTTCCCCGGCGGCGCCGGGAGCGCTAGCGTGCGTGCCCATGTCACGTACCCCGGCCGGGGGCGGCGAACGAGGAGGTCTGCGCATGGGTCTGACGCGACGGAGTCTGCTGGCCGCCGGGGGCGCCCTCGGGGCGGTGGCCGCCACCGCCCCCGCTGCTCCGGCGGCTCCGGCCGCCACCGCCGCTCCGGCGGCTCCCGCCGTCCCCGCGACGGACCGGCCCCCGGGGCGCGGCCGGGTGCGGACGGGCTTCGACCGGCTCGCCGCCGACGGGTACGCGCTGCTCGCCGGGGAGCGCGTCGGCATCGTCACCAACCCCACCGGGATCACCGCCGACGCCCGGCACGTGGTGGACGTGATGCACGCCGACGACCGGGTGGAGCTGACCGCCGTCTTCGGCCCCGAGCACGGTTTCCGGGGCACGGCCCAGGCGGGCGGTTCGGAGGGCCGGTACGACGACCCGGCGACCGGACTGCCCGTCCACGACACCTATCTGAAGAGCGGGCAGCCGCTCGCGGACGTCTTCACCGCCTCCGGCGTGGACACGGTCGTCTTCGACATCCAGGACGTCGGCGCCCGCTTCTACACGTACATCTGGACGCTGTACGACTGCATGGCCGCCGCCGCGCTCGCCGGGAGGCGGTTCGTGGTCCTCGACCGGCCGAACCCGGTGACCGGGCGGGCCGCGCTCGGCCCCGTCCTGGACCGGGCGTTCGCCACCTTCGTGGGGCGCGAGCCGATCGCGCAGGCGCACGGGATGACCGTGGCGGAGCTGGCCCGGCTCTTCGCCGCCGAGTTCCTGACCTCGCCGGTCGACCTGGAGACGGTACGGATGGCGGGGTGGCGGCGCACGGACTTCTTCGACGCCTGCGGGCTGCCCTGGGTGCCCCCGAGCCCCAACATGCCGACCCCGGAGACCGCGCTCGTCTACTCCGGAACCTGTCTCTTCGAGGGGACGAACCTCTCGGAGGGCCGGGGCACCACCCGCCCGTTCGAACTGCTCGGCGCCGAGGGCGTGGACCGCCGGTGGGCGGAGGCGGCGAACGCCCTCGGGCTGCCCGGGGTCCGCTTCCGCGAGGCGTACTTCGCGCCGACCTTCTCCAAGTTCCAGGGCAGGACCGTGGGCGGGGTCCAGCTGCACGTCCACGACCGGGAGTCGTTCGACCCGGTGCGGACCGGCATCGGACTCCTCGTCACCGCCCGCGCCTCCTGGTCCGGCTTCGCCTGGCGGCCGGACCACTGGATCGACAAGCTGACCGGGTCGGCCCGGGTGCGGACCCTGATCGACGCGGGGGCGGGCGTCGACGAGGTGACGGGTGCCTGGGAGGCGGACCTGGGGGCGTTCCGGGCGGTGCGGAAGGAGCACCTGCTCTACCGCTGACGGGGGTTGTCCCCCGGCGACGGCCGGGGGACGGCGGGATGTCGCCCGGCCGGTACGCCGACCAGGCTGGCCCCATGAAGCCCACCGCACTCCCCCTCCGCCGTCGACTCCCCCTCGTGGGGCTGCTGGTCGCCGCCTGTCTCGGCGCCCTGACGCCCGCCGCCGGGGCGGCCGGTCCCCCGGACGGCCCCGATCCGGCGCGCGAACTCGCCCGTACGGCAGTGCCGTTCACGGATCTGGCACCGCTCGACCGGATGATCGGCTCGGCCAGGGTCGTCGGTGTCGGCGAGGCCACGCACAGCTCGGCCGAGTTCTTCACCGCCAAGCACCGGATCTTCGAACACCTGGTGGAGCGGCGGGGCTTCACCACCTTCGCCCTGGAGGCCAACTGGTCCACCGGACTGCTCGTCGACGCATGGGTGCGCACCGGCCGGGGCGACATCCGGGCGATCATGCGGGACGAGTTCCAGGAGTCGTACCGCCTGTGGAACACCGAGGAGTACCTCGACCTGTTCCGCTGGATGCGGCGGCACAACCAGCTGCACCCCGGGCACCAGGTCCGCTTCATGGGCAACGACCTGGGGTACGCGGGCCCGAACCTCTTCGACGCGGTGACCTCCCACGTGGCCCGTACCGATCCGGCACTCCTCCCCCGGTTCCGGGAGCTGTACCGGGCCTCGCGGCCCACCGGGAGCGTCGAGAGCTGGATGAAGGGGTACATGGCGAGGCCCCTTCCGGAACGGCGGCGGATGGCCGCCGAGGTGAACGGGGCCCTGGCGCTCCTGGAGCGCCGCCGCCCGGCCACGGACCCCGGCGCGCGCGAGGCCGCCGCCTGGGCGGTCCAGCACGCGCGGGCGATCGCCCAGGTCGGCACCGAGATGGCGCACGACTTCGGGACCGACGAGGGGATCGCGGCGGCGATGCTCTACCGGGACCGGACCATGGCCGAGAACACCGTCTGGTGGCAGCGGCGGACCGGCGACCGCATGGTGCTCTCCGCGCACAACGGGCACGTCGGCTACGAGACCACCGCGCCGGAGCAGTATCCGAGGCTCCAGGGCGCCTTCCTCCGGGACGCCCTCGGCGACGGCTACGTCAGCGTCGGCGCCTCCTTCGGGCAGGGCTCCTTCAACGCGCACGAGATCGGGGTCCCCGGCGAACCCCTCCGGTCCTTCACGGTCGGCCCGCTGGGACCGGACAGCACCTCCGCCGTCCTGGACCGCGTCTCGTCCGGCGCCTTCTACCTGGACCTGCGGCGCGCCGTTCCGGCGGCGCGCGACTGGCTCGGCGTCCACCGGCCGACCTGGAGGATCGGCACCGCGTACCCCTGGCCCGGCAACGTCGCCCCGGTCCGGCTCGCCACCTCGTACGACCTCCTGGTGCACTTCCCCCGGGTCACGGCGGCCCGACTGCGGTGAGCCGGGCCCGTCACCGTCCCGGGTGTTTTCGGCTCCGGCGGCGCTTTCCGGACACCGTCCAGGTCTGACCGGGGCCCGGCACGGGAATGCTCGCCCGGGAAGCCGCCGCCCGCGCACCGCGCACCGGGCGCGACGGCCCCTCGACGCGGAGGGACGGTCGGGCCGTGACCGGGATGAGTGTGGAGCCGTACCGGGAGCTCCTCTTCGACAAGGAGGGTGACGGTCCCGCCGGGCAGGCCGGCGCCCTCGCCTCGCTCGCCCGGCAGGGGGTCGGCGACCTGATCGTGTTCGCGCACGGGTGGAACAGCTCGCCGTCCGGCGCCACCCGGCTCTGCTCCGACTTCTTCGCCCCCTTCCCCGAGCTGCTCGCGCCGGGCGTGGAGGCGGGGTACGCGGGCCTGATCTGGCCGTCCATGATGTTCAGCGGCGAACCGGCCCCGGACTACCGGGCCCTGGTGACCGTCCTGCCGGAGAAGGAGCAGGTGCTCGACCGGATCACGGACCTGCTGGTGGCGGCGGCTCCGGACGAGACCGCGTTCGCCCGGTTCGGGGCGCTGCTGCGGGAGCTCGCGGACATGGCGCCGGGGGAGGGCGCGGCCGGACCCCCGGCGCGGGTCCCCGAGTTCCTGCTCGCGGACCCGGTGGAGACGTGCGCGCTGTTCACCGCCGCGCTCGACGCGTGCGGGCGGGGCGGGGCGGGCCCGGCGCCGGAGGGGTTCCGGGTGGACCTCGGGGCGTACTGGCGGGGCGCCCGGGAGGCGCTGCGGCAGACCACGTACTACCTGATGCGGGAACGGGCGGGCCGGGTCGGCGAGTTCGGGCTCGGCCCGCTGCTCGGCGAGGTGGCCCGCGCCGCGCCCGGACTACGGGTGCACCTGGTCGGCCACAGCATGGGCGCCCGGCTGGTCGCGTACGCGCTGAAGGGGCTGCCGCCGGGGGCGCGGCCGGTGGCCTCGGTGACGCTCCTCCAGGGCGCCTTCTCCCACTACGCGTTCGCGGAGCGGCTCCCGCACGATCCCCGGCGCTCCGGCGCGCTGCGGGACGTCCGGTCGCGGGTGCGGGGGCCGGTGGTGGCCTGCTACTCGCGGCACGACACGGCGCTGGGGGTGATGTACCCGCTGGCGTCCCGGCTCGCGGACGAGTCCGCGTCGCTGGCCGCCGTCGCCGGGGGGCCCGGCCCTTCCCCGGCCGGGACCGCCGCCGGAACCGCCGTCGGGGTGCCCGGCGCGGCCCTCTCCGCCGTCTCCCGGCTGTCGGGCGTGGACGACCCGCGCTGGGGGGCGATCGGGCACGACGGGGTGCGGGCCGTCCCGGGGACGGCGGCGCGGACGCTGGCGCGGGTGCTGCGCGAGGGGGTGCCGGGGTCGGGGTGCGTGAACGTGGACGCGGCGGAGGTGGTCCGCTCGCACGCGGACATCTGCCACGCGGAGCTGGCCCGGGTGGTGGTGTCGGCGGCGGGGGCGGGACGGTAGGGGGCCGGGAGCGGGTCCGGGGTCGGGAGCACAGCGGACGCCGTGGTTCCGGTGGTCCCCTTCCGTCTCTCCCGTCCCACTGATGCCTGCCATCCGAATTCCGATGGAACACCCGGGGCCGCTCGTTCGTCCCTCTGATACCGCGGAAGGACCAGCGACGGAGGTGGCGGGAGATGGCCGGTTTCCGGAGTCTCGCGAGACAGGTGCGCGATCCGGGGTGCGACACCGCGCTGCGCAGGTACTCCCTGCGCAAGTGCCTGGAGCGGTTCGCGCCGTACGGGCACCGGGCCACGTGGGACCATCTGTGCCGCAGGCACGGGTTCGGTCCCGAGGACCGGGAGCTCGACCCTGGGCGGCTGACGGCCGCGCTCGACGAACTGGAGGAGGCGCGGGCCGTGTGGCTCGCGTACGAGGAGGGGTTCGCCGCCCGGCGGCGGCGCGAGAAGCAGGAGGGGCTCCGGCGGCTCGGGGCCCTGGACGACTGGCACCGGCGGGTCTGGGGCGGCAACGGGGTGGTGCGGTGCGGCGACCCGTCCGTGCACCCCTCGGCCCCGCTGCCCGAGGTGCTGCGACGGCTCGTCACCGCCCTGGAGGGCGCGCCGGGCGAGGACTGTCCGGTCTGCGCGGGACCCCGCGTCGCCTGGGCCGCCCCCGGTGACCCGTACGAGCCGAGGCTGGGCCCGGTGTGCGGGGACTGCGGGGTGGACGTGCCCCGCGCGGTGCTGACGCCGGAGGCGCTGGCACGGGCCAGGAGGCGGGACCACACGCTGGCCTCCGCCGCGTGAACCCGGGCGGTGACGCGCCGCCCCGGGCCGGTCCGGACGGGTACGGGGGACCCGGCCACCGCGCCGGGGCCGTGCCGGAGGCGCTCGCCGGACGGCGGCCCGGCCCGGGACGCCACGGAGCCGGTCGGGGCCGACCCCGGAGAGGTCCGGCCCGGACCGAGGAGCCGCTCGTCAGCAGGAGATGTCGCCGCCGCCGACGTCGGTGCCCAGGACGCCGACGAACTGCCGGTACAGGTTGATGCGGTCGTTGCGCTCGTCCGGGTTCTTCCCGTCGCACTCCAGGGCGCCGTTGATGCTGCGGATGGTCTGGCCGAAGCCCTTGCCGTCGACGATGGCGTTGTGCGGGGTCACCGATCCGGCTCCGGACTGGGTGTTCCAGAACCAGAGGCCGGTCTTCCAGGAGGTGGCCGGGTTCTTCTCCGCCTGCCAGGGGTCGTTCAGCAGGTCGATGCCGAGGGAGTCCCCCGCGGCCTTGTAGTTGAAGTTCCAGCTCAGCTGGAGGGGCCCGCGGCCGTAGTAGGCGGACTGTCCGGCGGGACAGCCGTACGGCTGCGAGGTGTCGCAGTAGTGCGGGTAGTTGGCGGTGTTCTGCTCGACGACGTAGCGGAGCCCGCCCGTCTCGTGGCTGACGTTGGCGAGGAACGCCGCGGCCTCCCGCTTGCGGACGGCGTCACCGCCCGTGGTGGTGAACTGCGGATAGGCGCTCAGGGCGTCGACCAGCCCCTGGTACGTGTAGAAGGAGTTCCGGTTCGGGAACATCTGGTGGAACTGGCCCTCGCTGACCACGAAGGAGCCGGCTGCGGCGGCCGGGGCGGTCTGGCCCGCCAGGGAGAGGGAGCCGAGCAGAACGACCGAGGCCGCGGTCGACAGGGTGCGGAAGAGCTTCATGGTTCCTCGGGGAATCGACGGGATGGGCGAGCTGAACGCTCGGGCGGAACGACCGCACCATCATGATCGACACATCACGACCCTTCGCACGAAATCCCCCAAACACACTCTTTCGTGTCAATTGGGGTCAATCGAGCAGGAGAGGATCACTCTTCCCTCAGCGGTCCCGGCACTCCCCGGAATCATGGACTTCCGGGACTTCCCGGGCTTGCGGGGCTTCCCGGCCTTGCGGGGCTTCCGGGGCGGGGTGGCTGACCCCGAGGAGGCGGGAACCCGCCATCCGCTCGCCGAAGACGTCGTCGGGGTTGGACAGGACGCAGGTCTCCAGGGACAGGCAGCCACAGGCGATGCAGTCCGTCAGATGGTCACGGAGCCGCCCCAACTGCTTGATGCGCTGGTCGAGTTCGGTGCGCCAGGCGACGGAGAGCCGGGCCCAGTCCTCGTTGGTGGGGGTGCGCTCCTCGGGGAGCCGGGCGAGCGCGTCGCGGATCGTGGCGAGCGGGATGCCGACCCGCTGCGCGGCCCGTACGAAGGCGACCCTGCGGAGGGTGTCGCGGCCGTAGCGGCGCTGATTGCCCGAGGTGCGGCGGCTGCTGATGAGCCCCTTCGCCTCGTAGAAGTGGAGGGCGGAGACGGCCGCCCCGCTACGGGCGGAGAGCTGGCCGACCGTGAGCTCGTGGATCTTCTCTGGAATCTGCGGCACCCGGTGCACCCTACTGGTCCGTTGACACCGCACCCCGTGCCCCACATGCTGAGCAAGCGCTTGGACAGCGCGACCGGGAGCCGCCCACGGGGTGCCGGGAGGGCGGGACGCGAGGCACGAGAGGGAGCAGGGACATGGCCGAGCCGAGGATCTTCACCTCCGCCGAGGAGCTGCGCGCGGGGGTCGGCGAGCAACTGGGCTACAGCGACTGGCTGGAGATCGACCAGAAGCGCATCGACCTCTTCGCCGAGGCCACCGGCGACCACCAGTGGATCCACGTGGATCCGGAGCGGGCCGCCGCGGGGCCGTTCGGCGCGACCATCGCGCACGGCTACCTGACGCTCTCGCTGCTGCCCGCCCTCGTCCCGCAGGTGATGTCCGTGGAGGGCATGAGGATGGGCATCAACTACGGCACCGGGAAGGTGCGGTTCCCCTCCCCCGTGCCGGTCGGCTCACGGCTGCGGGCCACCGCCGTCCTGACGGAGGTCACGGAGGCGGGCGGCGGCGTCCAGGTGACGGCGCGGGTGACCGTGGAGCGCGAGGGCGCGGAGAAGCCCGCCTGTGTCGCCGAGTCGGTCTCGCGCTACTACTTCTGACCGCCGACCATCCGCAGCACGAGGTCGGCGTAGAGCGCGCCGACCTCGTCGGGCGTCCGGCGGCCCTGGGTGGTGAACCAGCGGGAGACGTCGATGCACAGCGACAGCACGGCGACCGTGGTGCCGGGGACGTCCGGCACGTCGAACTCGCCCGCCGCGACGCCCTCGGCGATGATCCCGCGCACCACCGCGTCGGACTCCCGTCGCAGTTCCACGATCTCGGCGCGGTGTACGGGGCCGAGGGCGTCCAGCTCGTACTGGACGACCCGCGCGGTGGCGTGCCGCTCGGCGTGCCAGCGGACGAAGGAACGGACGGCTCCGGCGAGCCGCTCGGCGGCGGTGCCCTCCCCGTCGGCGGCGGCCCGGAGGATCTCCAGGGCCTTGTCGTGCCCGATCCGGCTGATCCGGTGGAGCAGCTCTTCCTTCGTCTTGTAGTGGATGTAGAGCGCGGCGGGGCTCATCCCCGCGCGGCCCGCGATGTCCCGGGTGGTGGTGGCGTGGTAGCCGCGCTCGGCGAAGGCCTCGACGGCGGCCACGAGCAGCCGACGGGCCGCCTCGGGCGTGACCTCGCCCCAGGGCGCGTCCTCGCCCCCGGGCGTCTCCTCCGCCGTGCTCATCCCACTACCCCTTCTCGGACCCCGTCAGGACGAACACCATACAACGAACCTGAGCAAGCGCTTAGAGGCGGTCCATGAGGTGCGCACTTCAAAGGCGGCCTCCCCCGGGCCGGGGTCTCCGCGCGGGGCCGGGGATCAGAGCTTCTGGAAGGGGTCGTGCTCCGCGAGGAGCTTCTCCAGGCGCGCCTGGTCCACCCGGCTGACGATCTGCCCGGCCTCCTGCCGGTCCCGGACGACCTTGGCGAGCGTGAACGCCGAGGTCGTGAGGTAGAGGACCGAGACGGCGAGGAAGGCCCGCACCCAGGCGCTCGCGTCGAGCTGGTAGACGCCGACGGCCACCGCCGCGACGGCGATCCCGAAGGAGATGACGGCCTGCGCGTAGTAGGCGGCGGTGTTCTGCTGCTTGACCGGTGTGTCGCTCATGCCGCCCAGCATCGGGCGGACGGGGCGGGCGTCCCATCCGTCCGGCTACTCAGGCGGGCGCCCCGGGTACTCAGAAGGCCGAGACGCCCGTCAGGGCCCGTCCGATGATGAGCTTCTGGATCTGACTGGTGCCCTCGTACAGGGTCATCACCCGGGCGTCGCGCAGCAGCTTCCCGACCGGGTACTCGTCGATGTAGCCGTAGCCGCCGAACACCTGGAGGGCGTTGTTCGCGGCGCGGACGGCCGCCTCGGACGCGTACAGCTTCGCCTGGGAGGCGGCGGTGGCGAAGTCCTGGCCCCGGTCGATCAGATCGGCGACCCGCCAGGTCAGCAGCCGGGCCGCGGCCACGTCGACGGAGATGTCGCTGATCAGCTCCTGCACCAGCTGGTACGAGGCGATGGGCTTGCCGAACTGCTCGCGCTCCCCCGCGTACCGCACGGCGGCGTCGAGGGCCGCCTGCGCGATGCCGACACAGCCCGCCGCGACCGACATGCGCCCCTTGGCGAGGGCGGACATGGCGACGGAGAAGCCCTTCCCCTCGGGGCCGAGCAGCGCGGAGGCGGGGACCCGGACGCCCTCCAGGACCAGCTCGGCGGTGGCCTGGCCGCGCAGCCCGAGCTTGCCGTGGACCGGACGGCGGGTGAGTCCGGGGGCGTCCGCGGGGACCAGGAAGGCGGAGACGCCCTTGTGGCCGGGGGCGGCCCCGGTCCGCGCGAAGAGCAGGACGACATCGGCCCAGGTCCCGTTGGTGATGAACATCTTGGTGCCGTCGATGACGTAGTCGCCGCCGTCGCGGACCGCGCGGGTGGCGAGGTTCCCCGCGTCCGAGCCGGTGCCGGGTTCGGTGAGACCGAAGCAGCCGAGCGCCTCGCCGGAGGCGAGCCGGGGCAGCCACGCGCGCTTCTGCGCCTCGTCGCCCCAGGCGGCGATCGTCTTGGCGACCAGCCCGAGGGAGACCGAGACGATCCCGCGCACGGAGGAGTCGCCGCGCCCCAGTTCCTCGGTCACCAGGCAGTAGGCGAGGTGGTCGCCGCCGGAACCGCCGTACTCCTCGGGGACGGTGAGCCCGAGGAAGCCGAGCGCGCCGAGCTTCCGCACGATCGCCCGGTCGACCTCCTCGGCGCGGTCCCAGGCGACGGCGTGCGGGGCGATCTCGCGGGCGACGAACTCCTCGGCGAGCCGCCGCACGGCCTCCTGTTCCTCACTGAGTGCCAGATCCACCGCGCCCACCCCGCCCACCGTTAATTACCACTGCTAGTTTTCGATGTCCGGGCCTACTATGTGCGCCATGGCCCGACCGCGCAAGCCCCTGCTCAGCCGAGACCGCATCGTCGAGACGGCGGGCGCGCTGGTGGACGCGGAGGGTCTCGACGCGCTCTCCACCCGGCGGCTCGCGGCCGGACTCGGGGTGAGCGGGCCCTCGCTCTACAACCACTTCCGCACCAAGGACGAGATCCTCGACGCGGTCGCCGACGCGGTCAGCGCCAAGGTCGACCTGTCGATGTTCGACGAGGACGACGGCCGCGACTGGCTGACGGCGCTGCGCGACTGGGCGGTGTCCTACCGCGCCGCCCTGGCCGACCACCCCCACATCGTGCCGGTGCTCGCCCGGGGGCCCGGCCGCCGCCCGGCGGGCCTGCGGGTGGCCGACGCGGTCTTCGGCGCGATGGTCCGGGCGGGCTGGCCCCCGGCCCAGGCCACCTCGATCGGGGCGCTCATGCGGTACTTCGTCACCGGCTCCGCGCTCGGCTCCTTCGCGGGCGGGTTCGTCGACGACGAGACGGCGTACGACCCGGCGGCCTACCCCCACCTCGGCCGGGCCCACCTCCTCGCCGAACACCGGCAGAAGGTGGACCAGGGCGCCTTCGACACGGGCCTGCGGGCCCTGCTCGACGGCCTCAGGCTCCAGTACGAGGCCCGGGAGCCGCGCCCGCGACAGGACGGGACGGACGCGTCCCCGCGAGCGCGAGCGGATGCCGATGCCGGGGGCGGGGGCGGAGATGGGGATGGGGATGGAGACGGGGCTCCGGTGGGCGACGGTTCGGTTCCGGACGTTTCGGCCTCGGCCGAAGGGTGAGTACGGCAGCCTGGGAGCATGGCTGCCAGTGACCTCGCCGCCCTCGCGGCGCTCTTCGCGGACGAGACCCGTGCCGCGTTCCTCCTCGCGCTCCTCGACGGCCGGGCCTGGACGGCGGGCGAACTCGCCCGGCACGCGGGAGTGGCCCCCTCCACCACCAGCGAGCACCTCGGCAGACTGGTCGGCGGCGGGGTGCTCACCGAGGAGCGGCAGGGCCGTCACCGGTACGTCCGCCTCGCCGACCCCGGGGTCGCGCACCTCGTCGAGGACCTCGCCGCCCGCTCCGAACCGGCCGTTCCCCCGCCGCCCCGTTCGCTGCGCGCGGCGAACGCCGGACGGGCGATGGCCAGGGGCCGGACCTGCTACGACCACCTCGCCGGGCGCCTCGGCATCACGATCACGGAGGCGATGACCGGGCGCGGACTCCTCCGCCAGGACACCGGGTTCGCCCTCACCGACCGCGGTCTGGCCTGGTACGACGGGCTCGGCGTCCCGCTGACGGGCCGGGGGCGCAGGCCCCTCGCCCGGGGCTGCCTCGACTGGACCGAGCGGCGTCCGCACCTGGCCGGGCTCGCGGGCGCCGCGCTGTGCGCGCACGCGCTCGACGCCGGGTGGTGCGTACGGATCGGGTCCGAGCGGGCCGTACGGGTGACCGAGGAGGGCGAGCGCGCGCTGTACGCGTCCCTGGGCATCGCCCCGGAATCCCTGCGCTGACCCGGACCCGCGCCTCACCCCCGGGGGGCCCGCTCCCCCTGGGGCCCGGGACGCGGACCGGCCCCCTGCGCCTCCGCCCCTGCCCGCGCCTCTGTTCCTGCCCGTGCCCGTGCCTCTGTTCATGTCCCTGTCCCTGTCGGCGCCCTCGCCCGTGTCCGTACGACATTGCGGCGGGTGCCGAAACGTCCGCCGCATAGCGTCGGGGACATGCAGAAGCCAACCTCGCGTCCGGCGGTCGCCGCCGCCTGCGTCACCGTCGTCCTGTGGGCGTCCGCCTTCGTCTCCATCCGCAGCGCGGGCACCGCCTACTCCCCCGGCGCGCTGGCGCTCGGGCGGCTGCTCACCGGCGCCCTGGTCCTCGGGGTCTTCCTCCTGATCCGCCGGGAGGGCCTCCCGCCCCGGGCCGCGTGGCCGGGGATCGCGACCTCGGGGCTGCTCTGGTTCGGGGTGTACATGGTGGCGCTCAACTGGGGCGAGCAGGAGGTCGACGCGGGCACGGCGGCGATGGTGGTCAACATCGGCCCGATCCTGATCGCCCTGCTCGGCGCCCGCTTCCTGCGGGAGTCGCTGCCGCCCCGGCTGCTCGCGGGCATGGCGGTGTCCTTCGCGGGCGCGGTGACCGTGGGCCTGTCGACGTCCGGTTCCGCCGGGCACGCCTCGCCGCTCGGGGTGCTGCTGTGCCTGGTCGCCGCGGTGGCGTACGCGGGCGGGGTGGTGGCGCAGAAGCCCGCCCTCGCGCACGGCAGCGCGCTCCAGGTGACCGCGTTCGGGTGTCTGGTGGGCGCGGTGGCCTGTCTGCCGTTCGCCGGACAACTGGTCCGGGAGACCGCGGCGGCCCCCTGGACGGCCACCCTGAACATGGTCTATCTGGGGGTCTTCCCGACCGCTCTCGCGTTCACCACCTGGGCCTACGCCCTGGCCCGTACGACCGCGGGGCGGATGGGCGCGACGACGTACGCCGTACCCGCTCTGGTCGTGCTGATGGCCTGGGGGTTCCTGGGGGAGCTGCCGGGGCCGCTGACCCTCGTCGGGGGCGCGCTCTGCCTGGCGGGCGTGGCTGTTTCCCGGTCACGTCCGAAGGCCTCGCCGGACGCCGGAACGGCCGGATCCACCTGACAGGCCCTACCACTGGTTCCGGACACTTCGCGGCCCTGCGGTGGCGGGGAAGCGTCCCTCACCAGGAGGGGAGGAGCACGTCAAGCCCCAGTTTCGGCCCGGCCGGATAGTTTCGAGACGGTCACAGGCGCGGGCCGGAACATGACGCTCCGGCACCTTCTCGCAAGCCGACGGGGGAGCTCATGGCGGTTCAGCAGCGGGCCGAGCGGACGAGACGGGAGATCCTGTCGGCAGCCGCGCGGGTCTTCGACGGGCTGGGGTACGAACGGGCCTCGCTGGCCCGGATCGCGGGCGAGGCGCGGGTCACCACGGGAGCGCTGGTCTTCCACTTCGCGACGAAGGCGGACCTGGCGACGGAGGTACGGGTGCGGGCCCGCGCGGTCACCCGCGTCACGGTGGAGTCGGCGTGCCTGTCGACGGAGGGCGTGGGCGGCACCGCGATCGACAAGCTGGTGATCGCGACGCACGCGCTGATCCGGCTCTTCGAGACGGACCCGACCGCGCGGGCGGGCGAACGGCTGGCGCGCGAACTGCAGTCGACCGGCCCCGGGCAGTCGAGGGAGTGTCCCTGGCGGCGCGAGGTGGCACGGCTCGCCCGGTTCGCGGCGGCGGAGAAGGCGCTGCGGCCCGGGGTGGACGCGACGGCGGTCGCGGCGCTCATCGGGTACGTGATCACCGGGGTGGAGCTGGAGATGCGCTCTCCGGACGTACGGGTCGAGGAGACCTGGCCCGTGGAGGAGGCCCGGGAGCCCCGCTGTGCCGCCGAGAGCGGCGCGCTGCCGGGACCGGCCGAGCAACGGCTCGCCCGCATCTGGGAGTTGATCCTCCCGGTCCTGGTGCGGCAGCCGACCGTCCGGCGCCACGGCGCCTGATCCGCCCCCGCCGGGCCCGTCCGCCGGACGCCCCGGCCCGGCGGCGCGCCACCGACCGGTCCCGTACGACCTGGTGGCCGGTCCCGTACGACCCGGCCCGGGGCCACCGTACGACCCCGGGCCCGGGGTCGTACGACCGGCCCGGCCCCCTCCCGTACGGCCCCGCTCGGCGCCACCGCCGCTCCGGCGTCGGCCGTCAGCCCCGTACGACCTGACTCTCGCTCCCGTACGACCCGGTCCCGTCGCACTCGGTCTCGTGCCGCCGACCGGTCCCGCCCCACAGCCCGGCGCCGTGGCGCGCGGGCCCGTGGCGCGCGGGCCCGTGGCGCGCGGGCCCGTGGCGCGCGGGCCCGTGGCGCGCGGCACCGTCCCCGCGGACCGTCGCCCGGTCCGGTCCCGTCCCGTCGTCCGGGATCAGGTTCCGGAGCGCAGCAGTTCTCTGGCGAAGCCCGCGAGCGAGTGGCCGATGCGGTCGGTCGACAGGCCGAGTTGATGCCGCTGGAACTGGAACAGCTCGGGCGCCAGCGGAGCGAGCGCGATGTCGATCAGCGGGTCCGGGTCCCGGACGCCGTGGTCGACGAGGAGCGTCCGGACATGGACGCGCCAGAAGCCGTACGCGCCGGTCCGGAAGCGGGCCGCGCCGGTCTCCGCCCCGAGGGCCAGCGGCAGGTGCCGTTCGAGGAGGTCCAGCATCGCGAGGTAGAACGCGGCGAGCCGCTCCCCCGCCGGTGCGCCGGGACCGAGCGGCGGCGGACCGTAGATGAGCTGCCCCTGGAGCCTGCGCTCGTGCTCGTCGAGCAGCGCCACCGCGACCGAGGACGGGTCGGGGAAGCTCCGGTAGAGGGTGGCGCGGCCCACCCCCGCCGCCTTGGCGATCCGGTCCATGGTGACCGTCCGCGGGTCCTGCTCCGCGAAGAGCCGTTCCGCCGCCGTCAGGATCTGGGCGCGGTTGCGTTCCGCGTCCGCGCGTCTGCGCGGGGCGACGGGCTGTTCGTCCGCCGCCTGGAGGTCGCCGAGGAGCCCGCCGACCCGGTGCACGGGCACGGCGCCACGCCCGCGCTGCTCGTCGTCGCTCATACGCCAGACCTTACTTCCCTCGAAGCCAAGTGGACACCTTGTCCGTTTGCCATCTCTCATGCGATGCTAAACGGACTCAGTGTCCACTTAACCGCTCGTCACCCCGTCCCAGGGAGATCACGATGCACACCGCGCTCCTCGCCGCGGCCCTGCTGGTCGGCTGCCTGCTGGCCGTCCAGGCCTCGGTGAACCTCCAGCTCAACTCGGCCGTCGGCACTCCGTACGGCGCCTCGACCATCCAGCTCGGCGTCGCGACCGGCCTGCTGACCGTGCTCGCCGTCGTCGCCGGAGCCCTCGGCGCGCTCGGCAAACTTCCCGATGTCGAGCCCTGGCAGCTACTCGGCGGACTGGCGAGTCCGCTCTACATCACCAGCGGCATCCTGCTCTTCCCACGGCTCGGCGCCCTCGCCGCCGTCGGGCTCTTCGTCACCGGCCAGATGTTCGCCTCGCTCGCGCTCGACCTCTTCGGCCTCCTCGGCCTCCAGCGGAAGGACCTGAGCGCGGGCATCGTCATCGGCGCCCTCGCCGTCCTCGCCGGCATCGTCGTGATCATCCGCGGCATGAAGGCCGCGGCCCCTCCCGGCGCCCCCAGGATGTCCGGCGCCGGACGCGCCGGCTGGCTCGCGCTCGGTGTGCTCGCCGGTGCCGTGCTGCCCGTGCAGGGCGCGGTCAACGCCCAGCTGCGCGCGCAGATCAAGGAGCCCATCACCGTCGCCGTGATCAGCTTCGCCGTGGCGACCTTCACCATCGCCGTCGTCCTGCTGGTGCTCTACGCGACCCGCAGGACCCCCAAGCCCAAGATCGCCCCGCTGAAGAAGATGCCCTGGTGGGGCTGGCTCGGCGGGGCCTGCGCCGCCGTGTACGTCACCGGCACCTTCCTGCTCATCCCGTCCATCGGCGCGGCCGTCACCATCGCGCTCACCGTGACGGGCCAGCAGCTGACCTCGGCCCTGATCGACCACAAGGGCCTCTTCAAGCTCCCGCAGCGCTCGCTCACCAAGCCGCGCGCCCTGGGCCTCGCCCTGCTGATCGCCGGTTCGCTCACCATCCAGCTCGTCTGATCCGGCTCGTCTGATCCGGCTCGTCCGGACCGGCTCGCCCGGCCAGCCCGTCCGACCCGGATCGGACGGTCCGGGTCGTCCGGATCCGGGCCACCCGCCCCCCGGGAGCCGCCCGGGGGGCCAGGCCCGCCCCGGAAGCCCGCCGCCCCGGAGCCCCCGCCGCCCGCCCGGTGCGCCGGGGGACCCGCCCGCCGCGTCACGCAACTCGCCGCGTCATGAAAGGTGTGTCATGAAAGCGTCCTACACCGCCGGGCCGGACATCCATGTCCTCCCCTCGGCCCTGCCCATCCCGGGCCTCGGCGACCAGCCGGTGAACGGCTTCCTCCTGCGGTCCGGCCAGCCGCTCCTGGTCGACACCGGGATGCCGGTGGACCGCGAGGGCTTCACGGACGCCCTCTGGTCGCTCATCGACCCGGCCGACCTGCGCTGGGTCGTCGTCACCCACGACGACCGCGACCACACCGGCGCCCTGGTCCGCGTCCTGGCGGAGGCACCGAACGCGAAGGTGCTCGCCAACGCGATATCACTGACTCGAATATCCGAAGAGTTCAGCATTCCGCAGGACCGGGTAGTAACTGCTAACCCGGGCAGTCGTGTGAAGCTCGGGGACCGCGAACTGAGTTTCCACCGCCCGCCCACTTTCGATTCACCCGGGACCCTCGCCGTGTTCGACCATTCCGATGGAACGCTCTACAGCTCCGACAGTTTCGGCACCGTGGTCGAGGAAATCGCCCATGACCTCACCGACCTCGCCGAGGAGGAATTCTTTCACGGTTTCGAGGTCCTCAACCGGGCGATAGCCCCCTGGACCGCGCTCGTCGACGAGGCGAAGTTCCTCCGGCCGGTGCGCGAACTGGCCGGGCTGCGGCCCGCGAAGCTGCTGAGCGCCCACGGACCGACCGTCCGGGGGGACGCCGTGCCGCGGCTCTTCGAGGCCATGGCCCGCATCCCCTCCCTGCCCGCCTGGCTGCCCGGTGCCGACCTCGACCTGGAGGCGGCGCTGGACGCCGTGGAGTCCCCGGCGGGCTGAGCCCCGCCCCGCCCGCGTACGAACCGAGGAGAACCATGTCCGACCCGACCACCGCCGATCTGACCCCGCCGCGCGGAGTCGTCACCGTCTTCTCCGACATCTGGTGTTCCTTCGCGCACATCGCGATCCACCGGCTGCACGCCGCACGGACCCGTCTCGGTCTTGAGGAGCAGGTCTCCTTCGACCTGCGCGCCTTCCCGCTGGAACTGCTGAACGACGCCCCGAGCCCGCGCCCCGGCACGGACAGCGAGGTCGCCCGGATGGCCAGCCTGGAGCCTGCCGCGGGCTGGCAGCTGTGGCAGGCCAAGGACTGGCTCTACCCCTCGACGACCCTGCCCGCCCTGGAGGCGGTGCTCGCCGCCAAGGAGCAGAGCCTGAACGCCTCCGAACAGCTCGACCTCGGACTGCGCAGGGCCTTCTGGGCCGAGTCCCGCTGCATCAGCCACCGCAAGGTGATCCTGGACGTGGCCGCCGCCACCGGCGTCGTGGACGTCGGCGCCCTCACCGAGGCGCTGGACGACGGGCGGGCCCGCAGGACCCTCGCCGACCAGGCGGCGCTGTCCGCGAGCGACCGGGTGAACTGCAGCCCGCACCTGTTCCTGCCCGACGGCTCCGACCACGCCAACCCGGGCATCGACGTGGGCTGGGAGGGCGCGTACGGCATCGGCTGGCCGGTGATCTCCTCGGACGACCCGAAGGTGTACGAGGACATCCTCCTGAAGGCCGCCACCGAATAACCGAAAAGCCCGCGAAAAGCGGCCGTAGAACGAGAACGACGTCCAGGCATTCCTGTTCGAGGAATGCCTGGACGTCGTTCTTTTTTTTCTCCGGCAGAACATCGCCGTGATTATTAATTGCGTGACCCGGCCGTTATTCGCAAGGCCGCTCGAAGCTCCTAAAGTCATTCATGCCGCCGGAATTCCGGACGGACATTCGTATCGACAGCGGGAGTTCCTCGTGTCCTTGACCGACAAGGCGGACGTCAGCACGTTCGTCGACCTGACCCAGCACGAGATCGAGGCCCTGAAGACCCGGTTCAACCTGGCCGACGCGCACACCCACCAGCGCCAGTCCGTCTCGCAGGAGCGGATCGTCTCGCGGCTGCCCGAGCTGTGGCACGAGTCCGAGTCCAAGCAGCAGGCGCACTTCGAGCGCCAGTTCGTCGACGCCTTCTTCCGGCTGCACCAGCAGCCCACCGCCCGTGCGATGGACCGCACGCTGCTCTCCTACTCGGCCAGCGTGTCGACGATGGTCGCCGGCATGTTCCTCAAACAGCGCGGGATGTCCGTGCAGCTGGTCGAGCCCTGCTTCGACAACCTGGTCGACCTGCTGCGCAACATGCAGGTGCCGATCTCCCCGCTCGCCGAGTCGGCACTGCACGAGAAGGACGCCATCTACGAGCGGCTCGTCGAGCAGATCGACGCGGACGCGATCTACCTGGTGGACCCCAACAACCCGACCGGCTTCACCCTGCTCGCCGAGAAGCTGGAGGGCTTCCGCGAGGTCGTCCGCTACTGCGTGGACCACGACAAGGTCCTCGTCATGGACTTCTGCTTCGCGTCCTTCGCGCTCTGCGACGAGAACATCGGCCGGGTGGACATCTACCGGCTCCTGGAGGAGTCGGGCGTCACCTACATGGTCATGGAGGACACCGGCAAGACCTGGCCGATCCAGGACGCCAAGTGCGCCATGATCACCGCCAGCCGGAACATCCAGGAGGAGGTCTACAACCTCCACACCAGCGTGCTGCTCAACGTCTCGCCGTTCGTGCTCAACATGGTCACCCAGTACGTCGAGGACTCCATCACCGACGGCTTCGCCTCCGTCCGGGGCATCATCAGGACCAACGGCGACGCCGCCCGCGCCGCGCTCGACGGCACGATCCTGGAGTTCCAGGAGCCGGTGGTCGGCACCAGCGTCGCCTGGTTCCGCATCACGGCCGAGCACGTGACGGCCTCCCAGCTCCAGGCAGTCCTCTTCGACGAGGAGGTGTACGTCCTGCCGGGCACCTTCTTCTACTGGAACACCAAGGAGAAGGGCGAGCGCTTCGTCCGGCTGGCCCTGGCCCGCGAGCCCGAGGTGTTCGCCGGTGCCATGGAGCGGATGCGGAAGGTCCTCGAGCGCTATGCGGCCTGACGCGAACGCCCCCGTCTTCGTCGACGCCACCCTCTTCATGGGGATGCACAGCGAGGACGAGGCCGTCCGGACCGGCTGCAAGGCCTTCTTCGCCGACCGGCTGGCCGCCGGGGAGGCGGGCCGGGTCCTGATGAACTGGGAGCAGGTCGGCCGCTGCGACGACCTCGTCTGGGGCTACGAGCGGCGGACGCAGGACGAGTACTACCCGTTCATGGACGTCCTCCACACCGATCTGGCCGTCGACCGGGTCCCGTACGACGAGGACGACGTCCGCCGGGCGTTCACCTCGCCCGGACTCGGCGGACTGCCCGCGCACGAACGGCTGCTGCTGGCCCAGGTCCTCGGCCGCGGCGGCGTCCTGCACACGGCCAGCCCCCGGCTGGTGGAGGCGGCGCGCGGACTGCCCGTCGTCCCGGTCTCCCCCCGCGCGGCGGCCGACGCGCCCGCTCCCCTCGTGGAGCCCACGTTCCCCGCGTACCTGGAGGAGCTCTACCAGCGGTCGCTGGTCCTCACGGTCGCGTCCGCGAACCTCTGACCGATCTGCGAAGGACACCCCACTCATGCCTGGCACCTACTCCGGGACCGTCGTCCCGCTGATCACCCCCCTCGACGAGCACGGCACCGTCGACGAGCAGAGCCTCGTCCGTCTCCTGGACCACATCAGGGCCGAGGTCACCGGCTTCATGCCCGCCCTGACCTCCGGCGAGGGCTGGAAGCTCGACGCCCGGCAGTGGCAGGACGTCGTGACCTACACCGTCCGGCACGCGGGCGGACTGCCCGTACTGGCCGGAATCCAGCTCCCCGACACCGACGCGGTGATCGAACGGGCGCGCACGGCCGCCGCGATCGGCGTGGACGCGGTCGTCGTGACCACCCCGTTCGGCACCGAGGTCACCCAGGACCGGATCGTCGAGCACTACCGGGCGCTCCGCGCGGCCGTCGACGTCCCGGTCTTCCTCTACAACGAGGAGGCGCTCTCGGGCAACCGCATCGAGTTCGACACCCTGCTGAGGATCTGCGAGATCCCCGGGATCGTCGGCATCAAGGAGTCCAGCGGCGACGCCGCCTTCACCCGCAAGACGGCCGAGGCGGGCACCGGCATCCCGGTCTTCGAGGGCTGGGAGAACCTGCTCGTCGACGCCCGGGGCATCGACGGCTTCATCGGCCCGCTGGCCAATCTGGAACCCGGTCTGTGCAACGCGATGCTGGTCGACCCCACCCCCGACCGGCAGGCGGAGATCAACTCCGTCTGCGAGGAGTACGGCGTCTTCAAGGACGACTGGTACCGCTGGGTCAAGCGGGAACTGCACCGGCGCGGTGTGATCAGCTCCCCCACCGTCCACGAGGAGGCGAAGGCGGCATGAGCACCACCCCCGCCACCCCTTCACCCCCTGTCACCCTTTCACCCCCCGTGCCCGCCGCCGCCCCCGTCGCCGCGCACTCGATCACGGCTCCCCCGGCGACGGCCCAGCGCGAACTGCACGCCCTGTACCGGCGCGTCCCCCACCTCGGCGACTACGGATCGATGACCGCGATCGAGGAGCGGTGGATCCTGCCGAAGGCACGGGCGTACGAGGCCGCCGCGCCGCGCTTCGGCTCGGCGGGCGAACTGCTCCAGGCCCTCAAGGAGTTCCTCGCCGAGGAGGGGGCCGCGCTCCCCGAGAGCGCGACCTTCCTCGCCGAACGGGCGACGCTCGACCAGTTCAAGCTCGTGGTCCGGCAGTTCGCCCTCGACGGGCTCACCGAGTCCGAGTCGCTGCTGCCGGTCGTCCCCCGGCTGCCGTACCGCTCGGCGATGGCGGTCTTCCGGGTCCTCATCGACGAACTCGGCTGCGGCAACGAGGAGAAGGCGCACTCCCAGCTCTACCGCGACCTGCTCACCGAGCTGGATCTGAGCCTGCGGCCCGACGACTACCTCGACGAGACGACTCCCGAGTGCTTCGCCTACGTCAACATGTTCCACTGGCTGGCCAGCCGGGCGCCCTCGCCCCAGTACTTCCTGGGCGCGTACGCCTACTTCGAGACCAGCGTCCTGTACGCCTTCCAGAGCTTCGCCCGCGCGGCGCGGCGGCTGGGCATCGTCCACGACGCCTACTACACCGAGCACCTCTACATCGACTCGTACCACAGCGGTCACATGCGTACGGCGATCCGCTCGCTGGAGGAGCCGGACCTGGCGAAGATCTGGGCGGGCGTGCGACTGGCGTCCGACATCGTCGGCGCCGCCAACGAGGCGGCCGTCGCACGGGCCAGGGGGACGGCCGCGTGACGGCCGTGCCCGCCGGGCGGCGGCGGGGCACCGGACCCGCCGTACGCCAGGTGACCGAGGAACTGATCCTGGTCGAGGTCGCCGGACGCAAGGTCCTCGCGTCCGCCGTCTGCCCGCACCGAGGGGGCAGGCTCAAGTACTCCCGGGTCGACGGGGACAAGCTCCGCATCACCTGTCCCCTGCACCACACGACCTTCGATCTGACCAGCGGGGAGCGCACCTCCGGCGCGATGTGCGCCTCCCTCCGCGTGGTCGACGTCCTGCCCGGTCAGGACGGTACCGGCCCGGCCCCGTCCGGGGGCGCCCCATGACGACCACACCGACCGGGGCGGCGTCCTTCGCGGCGCCGCCCCGCGCGGCGGCGGACCACGACGGCATCGCCCCGGTGCCCGAGGCCGAACGGACCTCGTCACCGCGCGACTTCGGCTGGATCTGGCCCTCCGCGCAGTTCTCCTTCGGCACCGTCGTCCTCGGCGCGCTCCCGGTCGTCTTCGGTCTCGGCTGGTGGGCCTCGGCGAGCGCGATAGCGGCGGGCGTCGCCGTCGGCACGGCGCTGCTCGCGCCGCTCGCCCGGTTCGGCGTCCGCACCGGCACCAACGATCCCGTGTCGAGCGGGGCGCACTTCGGGGTGCGGGGCAGGGTCGTCGGCAGCACCATCACGGTGGTGACGGCACTCGGCTTCTTCGCCATCGCGGTGTGGACCGGCGGCACGGCGGTGATGGTCGCCGGGCACCGGCTGTTCTCCACCCCGACCGGACCGGGCGCGCTGACGGCCGCGATGTCCGTGACGGCGGCGGCGGTCGCGCTGGTCGCGGTCCGGGGCCACGAGACCCTGGTGCGCACCTACAAGGTCACGGCGGTCACCGGCGGCGCGGTCCTCCTCGGGACGGTGCTCGTCCTCGCGCCCGACTTCGACGCCGGGTACGCCGGGGGGACGCTCGCCCTCGACAGCCCGCTGCACACCTGGCTGCTCGCGGCGACCGCGTCCGCGACCGTGCCCCTCTCCTACGCCACCTTCCAGGGCGACTACACGCGGTTCATGCCCGCGTCGACCTCCCCGGGCCGGGTGGTGCGGGCGAGCGGTGCCTCGATGCTCCTCAGCAGTCTCGCCGCGCTGCTCACCGGCGCGTACGTGACGACGCTCTTCCCGGTCCCGGACGAGCCGTGGCTCCAGGGGCTGACCGACGCGGTGCCCGGCTGGTTCGCGGTGGCGGTCGTGGTCTTCGGCTTCGCGGGCACCCTCCCGCAGGCCGGTCTGTGCCTGTACGCGGCCGGGCTCTCCGCCAACTCGGTGTTCTGGCGCTCCTCCCGGGCGGCCGTGACCACGGTGGTCGCGCTGCTCGCGGCGGGCGTGCTGTACCTCGGGGCGGTGGTGTACGACGCCATGGACGCGATGTCGGCTTTCGTGACGCTGCTGCTCACGGTCGTCGCCCCGTGGGCGGCGGTCCTCTCGGTGGGGTACGCCCGCCACCGGGGGCGGTACGACGCGGCGGCGCTGCGCACCTTCACCAGCGGCGGGGGCGGGCGGTACTGGTACGCGGGCGGGTTCGACCCGCGCGCCGTCACGGCCTTCGCGGCCGGTTCCGTCGTCGGTGTCCTGTGGGTCAACAACCCTTTGTACACCGGGCCGTTGACCGGGGTGACCGGTGGGGTGGACCTGAGCCTGCCGGCCTCGTTCACGGTCGCCGCCACGCTGTACGGGGTGCTCTGCCGGCTCCGGCCGGAGCTGGATCCGGAGCCGCTGCCACCACCGCCGTCGCCCGCCGAGCCCTTGTCCCGTTCCCGTTCCCGTTCCCGTCCTTCCGTCCCCGCTCCGAGGTGATCCATGTCCCCGCTCCCCCTCACGGTCCGGTCGGTCGTCCGGGAGGCCGAGGACGTCCTCGGCCTGCTGCTCGCCGATCCCACGGGCGCCGCGCTGGCCCCGTGGGAGCCCGGCGCGCACCTGGAGGTGACGCTGCCGTCCGGCGCGGTACGGCACTACTCGCTCTGCGGCGACCCGGCGGACCGGAGCGCGTACCGGCTCGGGGTGCTGCGCCAACCGGCGGGCCGGGGCGGCTCCGAGGAGATCCACGCCTCCGTCCGGGAGGGCACGGTCCTGCGGGTCCGGGGGCCGGTCAACCGGTTCCCGCTGGTGCCCGCCGAGCGGTACCTGTTCCTCGCGGGCGGCATCGGCATCACTCCGCTGCTGCCGATGGTCCGCGCCCTGCCGCCGGGCACCTGGAGCCTGGTGTACGGGGGCCGGAGCCTGGCCTCGATGGCGTACCGCGAGGAACTCGCCGGGCTCCCGGGCGTCACCCTCGTCCCGCAGGACACGGCGGGGCGGCCCGATCTGGACACGGTCCTCGGCGGGCTCGCGCCGGACACGGTCGTCTACTGCTGCGGCCCCGAGGGGCTGCTGCGGGCGGTGGCGGAACGGTGGCGGGGGCCGCTGCGCACGGAACTGTTCGGTGCGGCGGTCCCGGCGTCTCCTACGGAAGTGGAGGGCCCGGCGGGTCCGGCGGACTCAGTGGTTCCCGCTGGTCCGGCGGGTCCGGCGGGTCCGGCGGGTCCGGCGGGTCCGGAAGGCTTCGAGGTGGAGCTGCGCCGGAGCGGGCTGACCCTGTGGGTGGAGCCCTGCCGGACGCTCCTCGACGCGGTGCGCGAGGCGGTGCCCGGGGTGGCGTACTCCTGCGAGGAGGGCTGGTGCGGCACCTGTGAGACGAAGGTGCTCGCCGGGGTGCCCGAGCACCACGACTCGGTCCTCGGTGAGGACGAGAGGGGGTCGGGGACGACGATGATGATCTGCGTGGGCCGTGCGCACGGCCCCCGCCTCGTCCTGGACGTGTGAGACGCGGGGAGCCCGTACCGGCGCGGTGGCCGGTACGGGCTCCCCGCACGCGTCCGCGCGCCGGGGCCGTTCCCGTGCTCCCGGAGCGGTACGGGCTCCTCCCGGGCCGGGTCCGTCAGGCGGGGAAGACCACCAGGGCCCGGCCTCCCTTGCCCGCGCGCATGTCGGCGAAGGCGCCGGGGATGCCGTCCAGGGGGATGCGGTCGGTCACGAGGGCGCCGAGGTCGAGCCGTCCCGCCCTGATGTGCCCGGCGAGCACGGGCAGGTCCTCGGCGGGGTTCGCGTTGCCGTAGACGCAGCCGGAGAGGGTGCGGCCCCAGTGGAAGATCTCCAGGGCGTTGAAGGTGACCTGCTGGTCCTTGCCGCCGATGCCGACGACCGTGGTCCGGCCGCCGCGCCGGGTGGACTCCCAGGCGGTGCGGATGGTGACGGCCCGGCCGACGCACTCGACCGCCACGTCGACGCCGTGGCCGCCGGTCAGCGCCCGGATCTCCCGGGCGGTGGTGCCGGAGGCGACGACGTACTCGGTGGCGCCCGCCGCTCGGGCCAGCGCCTCCTTCGCCGGGGACACGTCCACGGCGACGATCGTCCCGGCGCCCGCGATCCGGGCCGCCTGGAGCGCGGCGAGGCCCACCCCGCCGGCCCCGAACACCGCGACGGTCTCGCCCGCCCGGACCCGCGCGGAGTGGTGGACCGCGCCCCAGCCGGTGAGCACGGCGCAGCCGAGCAGCGCGGCCTCGGCGAGCGGCACCCCTTCGGGCAGCGGCAGGACGCAGCCCGCCGGTACGACGGTCTCCTCCGCGAAGGCGGCGACGTTGAGGCCGGGGTGCAGTGCGGTGCCGTCGGCCGTGTGGGCGTGGATGTTCCCCGCTCCGGTCAGGGCCTCGGCGCAGAGCCAGACCTCGCCGAGCGAGCAGGCGTGGCAACGGCCGCAGGACGGCGCCCAGTTGAGGACGACCCCGTCGCCGGGGGCGATGTGCGTGACGCCCTCGCCGACGGAGACGACCGTGCCGGAGCCCTCGTGGCCGAGGACGGCGGGGACGGGGACGCGCATGGTGCCGTCGGACAGGGAGAGGTCGGAGTGGCAGACCCCGGCGGCGGCGAGGCGGACCCGGACCTGTCCGGGGCCGGGCTCGGGAAGCTCGATGCCGGTGATCTCCAGGGGAGAGCCGACGGCGGTCAGGACTGCGGCGCGGATCACGCTCGTTGCTCCTTCTGCGTTCGGGACCGGGGGATCAGAACTGGAGGGACTTCGTCTGGAGGTACTCGGCGAGGCCGTGCGCGCCGAGTTCCCGGCCGACGCCGGACTGCTTGTAGCCGCCGAAGGGGGCGAGCGGGTTGAACCGGCCCCCGTTGATGTCGACCTGGCCGGTCTCCATCCGGCGGGCGAAGGCGACGGCCTCTTCGGGCTCGCCCCAGACGGCTCCGGCGAGACCGTAGACGGTGCCGTTGGCGATGCGGAGCGCCTCCTCCACGTCCTCGTAGCGCAGGAGCGAGACGACCGGCCCGAAGATCTCCTCCTGGGCGACGGTCATCTCGGGGGTGACGTCGGCGAGGACGGTCGGGGAGACGTAGTAGCCGGTCTCGCGGGGTGCCCCGGGGCCGCCCGCGACCAGCCGGGCGCCCTCTTCGATGCCCTTCTCGATGTAGCCGCGGACGCGTTCCCGCTGCCTGGCGCTGACCAGCGGGCCGACGCGCTCGCCGGGGACGTACGCGGCGACGGCCTCGGCGGCGAGCGCCACGGCCTCCTCGTACCGGTCGGCGGGGATCAGCATCCGGGTCCAGGCGCTGCACGTCTGGCCGGAGTTGGACATCACGTTGGCGACGCCGACGGCGACGGCCTTGGCGAGATCGGCGCCCGGCAGGATCACGTTGGCGGACTTGCCGCCGAGTTCGAGGGCGACGCGCTTGACGGCGCCGCCCGCGAGGGCGCCGATGCGGCGGCCGACGGCGGTGGAGCCGGTGAAGGAGACGAGGTCCACGCCGGGGTGTTCGGCGAGCGCCTGTCCCGCGACCGGGCCGACTCCGGTGACCAGGTTGAAGACTCCGGCGGGCAGGCCCGCGTCATGGACCGCCTCGGCGAAGAGCTGGGCGGTGAGCGGGGTGTCCTCGGCGGGCTTGAGGACGGTGGTGCAGCCCGCGGCGAGGGCCGGGGCGACCTTGGCGACGATCTGGTGGAGCGGGTAGTTCCAGGGGGTGATGGCCCCGACGACGCCGACCGGCTCGGCGTACACGGTGGAGTTGCCGATCCTCTCCTCGAAGGGGTGGGTGGCGGCGAGTTCCGCGTACGAGCCCGCCACCGCGATCGGCAGTCCGGTGTGGACGGCGGCGGCGAACCTCGGCGGGGCGCCGAGTTCGGCGGTGACGGTGGCCGCGATCTCCTCCGCGCGGGCGACGAGGGCGTCCCGCAGGGCGGCGATGCGGGCGGCGCGCTCGGCGGGCGGGGTCGCGGCCCAGCCGGGCAGCGCGGCGCGGGCGGCCCGTACGGCGGCGTCGACGTCCTCCGCGGTACCGGCGGGGACGTGGCCGATGACCTGTTCGTCCGCCGGGTTGATCACGGCGATGGTGCCGGAGCCCGTGGCGGGACGCCACTCCCCGCCGATGTACATCGCGTCGTGCGCCTTCATCCGCTGTCTCCTCACACTGCCGACAGGTCCGCCGTCGCCCCAAACTAGCGCCGTTAGTTTTTGGGCGCCAGGGCCTTCGGGGGTGCCCCCGGTCTCATGCGGCCCGGCGGCTCGCGGCGCGGGTCGCGGAGCCCGCCACGGGACGGAGGGGGTGCCGTCCCTGTCCGGCGGAGACCCTTCCTCCGTCCGACGGAGGCCCGTCCGTGTCCGGCGGGGGCGTCCACCTCGGGGGGCACACAGGCCGCGCCCGGCGGGCACGCACCGGGCGGCGCGGCCCGCCGGGCGCGGCGGGAAGGGGCCGACGGAACGGCTGGAATCCGTCGGAACCGGGATGCGATGGTGCGGGTCGGCCTCCTGAGGGGTCGGCTCTTCCTGGACTCAGGGCTTCTGAGACCCGGGCGCTCTGGGGCCCAGGGGCTTCTGGGCTCAGGGCTTCTGGGCTCAGGGCTTCTGCGCTCAGATCTTCTGGGCTCAGATCTGGGCTCAGATCTTCTGGGCGATGTCGGTGAGATGGGCGAAGACGACGATGTTCGCCTCGTAGCCCGTTCTGCGGTCGAAGGTTCCGCCACAGGTCAGCAGGCGCAGTTCGGGGCGCCCGGTGGAGCCGTAGACCTGCTCGTCGGGGAATTCGGCCTTGGTGTACGTCTGGACGCGATCGACCGTGAAGACGGCGACCCGGCCGTCGGCGCGGGCGATCCGGACCGTGTTGCCGGGGCTGAGCGAGTTCAGGTTGAGGAAGACGGCGGGTCCGGTACGGGTGTCCCGGTGGCCGACGACGACCGCGGTCCCGCGCTCCCCCGGTGTCGCTCCCCTCGCGTACCAGCCGACCGCCCGGGGGTTGTCGACCGGCGGGGTCGCGAGCCGTCCCTGACCGTCGAGACCGAGTTCGACCACCGGTGCCTCGATGGTGATGGCCGGGACGGCGACGGCGGTGGGACGCGAACGCGCCAGCGGGGCGGGCGGGGGTCCCGGACGGGGCGGGGGTACGGTCCTCGCCCGTTGCGCGGGCACCCCGTTCGGGCCGCTGGTGCCGTGCGGCGGGGCTCCGGGGTGCTCCCTGGCCTTCGCCTTGTGGTCGAGCGCGGTCGCCGCACCGGCCGCCGTGGCGTTCAGACCGGGGGCCGCCGGTCCGACGGCGAGCTGCGGCTCGGCCGGTTCCTCGCCTCCGGCCCACCAGATGCCCCCGCCCACCAGGACCACCGTCACCGTCACGGTCCTCGCGAGCCGGAAGAGGCGCCGCCGTCGGCGCGCGAGGCGGGCGGACCTACGCGACGCCATCGTCGCGGCGGCGGGAGCGGCGGATCAGGACCAGTCCGGTCGCACCGGCGAGAGCGGCGGCCACGGCCGTCCCGATGCCGAAGAGGGAGGAGCCGTCGTCGGCGGCCAGCTCCGCGCTGCCGCCGCCGCCCGCGCCGACCGGGCCGTGCGGAGGCTTGCCGGGGCCGTTCCCGCCGGTCGTCGGGGAGATGGTGCCGCAGTCGACCTTGAAGACCTTCTGCTTGGCCGCCCCGGTCTCCCCCAGGAAGGTCCAGACGAGCTTGTACTGGCCGTCGGGCAGCGACAGCGGGGCGGTGTGCCCGGTCCCGGTGCCCAGGTCGATGAGACCGCTGAGCTGCGGGACGGCGACCCTGGCCGACTGGGCGGTGATCGCCCAGCTGACCTGCTGGAGCGCGTCGAAGTCGAAGGCCGCGAGGTAGAACTTGCAGACCTTCGGCTCGTCCTTCGAGTCGCCGAAGGGCGTGCCGACCGCGTGGATCTTCACGTCGCCGTTGTCGCCGGGGGCGGCGGACGCGGTCTGCGCCCCGGTCAGGGCGAGGCCGCCGACGGCGAGCACGGCGGCGGTCACGGCGGCGGGCCCGGCGAGGGGCCGGACGGTGCGAGGGGACATGCGGGGGTCCTCCGGAAGGGCAAAGTCAGGTGGATGATCCGATAATCGGACTATCTGTCATGACATGACCACGGAGGGTCGCAACATGCCCGCACCGCCCCCCGATGTCGCCCGTCCGGCCGCAGGCCCGCCCCCGAGGAGGGGCGGGCCTGGGTCTTCCGGGGCCGGGCGGGGGTCCGGCACCCGCGTCGGGTCTTCCGGGGCGGGGCAGGGTCCGGCCCCCGCGTCCGGATCAGATGATGCCGAAGACCATGCCCGCCGCGAGGACGACCAGCGAGGTCAGCGCGGCCCACTTCACGGTGAACTTGGTGTGGTCGCCGAACTCCACCTTCGCCATGCCGACGAGGACGTACACGGCGGGCACCAGCGGGCTCGACATGTGCAGCGCCTGGCCGACCAGCGACGCCCGCGCGATCTCCAGGGGCGAGACGCCGTGGGCCGCGCCCGCCTCGGCGAGCACCGGAAGCACGCCGAAGTAGAAGCCGTCGTTCGACATGAAGTAGGTGAGGGGGAGACTCAGCAGACCGGTGACCAGCGCCATGTGCGGGCCCATGCCCTCGGGGATGGTGTTGACCAGCCAGTCGGCCATGTGCTTGACCATGCCCGTACCGGTGAGGACACCGGTGAAGACGGCGGCGGCGAAGACCATGCCGGTGACGTTGAGGACGTTGTCCGCGTGGGCGGCGATCCGCTCCCTCTGCTCGCTCATCTTCGGGTAGTTGACGGTGAGCGCGAGCGCGGCGCCGAGGAGGAAGAGGACCGGGATCGGCATCAGTTCGAGGATCATCGCGGCGAGCAGCGCGACGGTCAGACCGGCGTTGAACCAGTACAGCTTCGGGCGGAGCGTCGGACGGTTCGGGTCGAGCCCCTGGAAGCCCTCGTCGTCACCCAGGACGGCGACGGAACCGGCGGGACCGGCCGGGCCGGAGGCGGAATCAGAGGCAGAGGCAGAGGCAGAGGCGGAAGCGGAGGAGCCGAGGGCGGCGGCGCCGGAACCCGCGGCCGACTTCCCGGCCTTGCCCGCCTTGCCCGCCTTGCCCGCCTTGCCGGACTTCCCGGCCTTGCCCGACTTCGCGGAGGTGCCCGAGGTACCGCCGCCCGTCCCGACCAGCACGGTCTCGCTCTCCGACGTGAGGGCCTCGTCGAGCGTGAGGTAGCCGACGCGCTTGCGCTCGCGCAGACCGAGGGCGTACGCGAGGACGAAGACGAAGAGCAGGCCGACGCCGAGCGCGGGGATCATCGGGACGAAGATGTCTCCGGCGTCCAGCTTCAGCGCGGTCGCGGCGCGAGCGGTGGGGCCGCCCCAGGGCACGGTGTTCATGACGCCGTTGGCGGTCGCGGCGACACCGGTCATGACGACCAGGCTCATCCCGAGCCGCTTGTAGAGCGGATACATCGCCGAGACGGTGATCATGAAGGTGGTGGAGCCGTCGCCGTCCAGCGAGACGATCGCGGCGAGCACCGCCGTACCGACGACGACCCGCATCGGGTCGGCCTTGCAGAAGCGCAGGATGCCCCGGACGATCGGGTCGAAGAGACCGACGTCGATCATGACGCCGAAGTAGACGATGGCGAACATCAGCATCGCCGCCGTCGGAGCCAGCTTGCCGACCCCTTCGATCACGTAGTCGCCGAGCTGGGCCCCCTGGCCGACCGCGACACAGAAGAGCGCGGGAATGAGTACGAGCGCCGCGATCGGCGACATCTTTTTCATCATGATCAAAACCAGGAAGGTTGCGATCATGGCGAAGCCGAGGACGGTCAGCATGGAGGACACCTCACGTTCACCCTTGAACTGCCGCCGAGCGGCGGTCCGGATGACCGTAGGTGCCCGCTTCTGTTGTTAACAAGATGTTGACGTGTGAGCAATACGAGCAAAACCCCAGGTCAAGGCGGGGGTGACAGCTCCACGGGGGCCTCCGGCTCACCGCCCTCGCCCCGCACCAGGGTCAGCCAGCCGTCAACCGGCCGCGGCCGGGCCGCGGCCTCGGGAGGCGCCTGAAGGGCGCGCCGGTTCGAACCTCCGCCGAGCGCCGGGGTGTTGTACGGCCGACTGCCGTCGCGCGGACGGCGGCGCCCGGCGAGCCGGAGGGTGCCCGGGCCGGGCGCTCCTGGGTCACAGCCCTGGCGGCTCCCTGGGGCGTCGGGTGGCGCCGTACGTACCGACCAGTAGGCACGTACGAGAGGGGTGCGCGGGGGACGCGCGGGGCCCCGGGTGCGCCTCGAAGGCATCCCGGGCCCCCGGGACCTGCCGGATGCGTCACGCCAGCGAGGGCGCCAGATAGGCGTGGAGGAGCAGACGGGTCTCGTCGACGAGCGCGGGGTCTCCGGCGGGGTCGGTGCGGAAGGCGAGCCGGACGAGGGCGTCGGCGGTCTCGACGCCGACCAGGACCTTCCGGCGCAGATCGGTGTCGGCGGGCCGGTCCAGATGGGCGGCGAGCAGGACGCAGATCCGCTCGGCGACGAGCCGGTTGGGGTCGTCGACTTCGCCTCCGGTTCCGGCGCTTCCGGTGCCTTCGCTTCCGGTGCCTCTGCCTCCGTCGCCGTCACCGTCGTCTTCGGTTCCGGTCCCGGCGCCCCCGGCCCTGCGGGTCCCGGCTCCCTCGTCCCGTCCCTCCGCGTCGCCGCCTCCGCCGGGGCCCTCCTCGTGCTCGCCCGCGTTCTCGCCGGGAGCGGCGGAAGGGACGCCGAAGTCGACGAGGGCGAAGCCCGGGACGGTCCGCTTCATCGCGATGAACTCGTCGAGGACGCCGTCGATGGCCCCGTGCGCGTCGAGGGCCGGGGTCTCGGCGAGGCGGCGCGAGACCCGCCGGGCGTACTCGTCGAGGTTGCGGTGGGCGAGGGCGGCGACCATCGCCCGCTTGTTGCCGAAGAAGCGGTAGACGGAGCCGATGGGGACCCCCGCGCGGCCCGCGACGGCCCGGGTGCTCAGCTGCTCATAGCCCGTCTCGTCGAGGAGCGCGGCGCAGGCGTCGAGGATGCGGGCGAGCCGCTCGGCACTGCGCTGCTGCACGGGGGCACGGCGGAGGGCGGGCGGGGTCTGGGGTCGCGTCTGGTGCACGGGGACCATGATGCCGCTCCGGTCGGTGGTCGGGCGAGGAACGCCCCTCAGGCGATCAGCAGGCCGATGCCGCCGAGGGTGTACGCGATCATCAGGACGAACAGCGGGAGTTGGCCGGCGACGGCCCGGTCGGGCGGGAACAGCCGGACCGCCCGGTCGTGTGCGGCGATCACACCGAGGACGTGGCCGGTGACGATCGCGGAGACCTGGAGCGTGGCGAGGCCCGCGGGACCCAGGAGCGGGGCGGGTGGAAGGGCGTTGTCAGTGCCCCCTGCCATCATGACTGTACGTGGTCCTTCGGTGACGAAGAGCGAGAAGTAGTGGGCGACGAGATAGCCGAGGGCGATGGGCAGGAGCGAGTGGGCGAAGGAGGTGAGCGGGGTGGTGACGGCGCGGTGCATCAGACGCAGGGCGCCCGCGCAGAGTCCGTAGCAGGCGGCGGCGAGGGCGACGGCGGCGAGGAAGCCGAGTGTGGCGGTGGGGGTGGGGCCGAGGGGCGAGGTCTGGAGGGTGGTGATCCAGCGGGGGTTGTCGGAGAGGCCGTCGTAGGCGGTGGAGCCGAGCAGGACGCAGACGGTGGCGACGAGTCCGGGGGTCTGCGGGGTGGCGTCGAGACCGTGGAAGGGGGAGCGCAGGACCAGTCGGCCGTCGGTGCGGCGGCCGAGCGGTGAGAGCCGGGCGAGAAGGGAGGAGTAGACCTCGAAGGGGTCGGCGTGGGCGAACCACCGGTCGCCGTAGCGGGCGGCGCCCAGGAGCTGCGCGCCGGTGTGGACGGCGAGGGCCACGAGGAGGGTGGTGGTGGAGGTGTTGTCGGGGGCGACGAGTTCGAGCCAGGTGAAGAGGAGGAGCCCGGCGGCGGCCGGGCGGATGCCGACGGCGGCGGGGAGGGGGCGCGGTGTCCGGGGCGGGCGGAGGGAGTGGAGGGCGCGCAGGGGGTTGAGGAGGCGCCAGACGGGGCCGAGGAGGAGCGAGGCGGGGACGAGTCCGACCCAGAGGAGGACGTAGAGGGCGCCGGGCGCGGGGTTGTGGTCCGGGTCGTCGGGACCGAGGAGGAGGTGGAGGAGGACGACGAGAGCGGCGGCGGCGCCGAGGAGGCGGAGCGCGGTGCGGGTGGCGGGGGCGTCGGCGGCCCGCTGGAGGGCGGCGGGGAGCGGGCGGCCCGCGAGGTCGCCGCGGAAGCGGGAGGTGGACCAGAGCAGGCCGAGGGCGAGGAAGGAGACGAGCAGCGCGGCGAAGGCGCCCGCGTAGGCGTAGAACGGCGAGAGGGGGAGGTCGTGCTGTGAGCCCACGCCGTGGGCGAGGGAGATCCCGGAGTCGAAGGGTGTTCCGGCGGTGAGGGGCGTTCCGGCGGTGAGGCCGGACGCGGGGGCCGGGGCCCAGACCGCTTGGGCGGTCTGGGCGAGGGGGCCGGTCATCGGACGACGAGTTGGGTCAGCACGAGTCCGGACTCGTGGGTCTCCACCTCGAAGAGACCGGTGCGGTCGACGGTGAAGGTGAGGGTCGCGGGTTCGCCGGGGGCGAGGGTCAGTTCGCGGTCGTAGCCGTGGACGTGGACGGTGTCGGCGCGGTCGGCGGTGACCCGGAGGGTGAGGCGGTCGCCCTTCTTCAACTCGATGCGGGACGGAGGCGGCGAGACGGTCTTGCCGGTGACGGTGAGGGTGACGGTCCGGCCGGGGTCGGGGGCGGCGGAACCGGTGGGGCGCGGGGTCCCCGGGGCGGTGGAACCGGGGGTGGCGGCCGGGGGCTTCCCGGGGTCCGACGGATCGGGCGCGGCGCCCAGGGACAGGGTGGTCTGGACGGGGGCACCAGAGACGGCCCAGACGGTGTGGTCGTCCGCGTGGAGCCGGACGGTCAGGGTGCGGGCCCCCGGAGGCACGTACCCCCAGGGGCCGTAGAGGCGGCCGGTCTCCCGGCCGTCGACCAGCAGACGGGCATGGCCACGGCCCGGGAGGGCCCCGCCGCCGGTGCTCTCGGGGGTGAAGCGGAACCTCTCCACCGTGAGGTGGACGTTCCAGCCGCCCTCGCTGTCGGGGACGGCCTCGGCCCGGACGGTCGGCGCGTCGGCCACGGGCAGCTCCCGGAGCCGGTGTCCGCCCTCGTCGCGGGCCGGGAGCAGGGTGCCGTTGCTCCCGGTGGCCTCCTGGTGGCTGGTCCCCGGCTTGTGGTGGGTGGTGGCCCGGCCGCCACAGCCCACCAGGGCCAGGGCCGCGACCAGGACGCCCATGACGAGCGCCCGGGGAGCCACGGCAGGCCGCCGCGCCAGCCGCCCGTGGGCGGCCCCTCCGGCGGCGGGGAGGACGGGGACACGGCCAGCGGTGGGAGCGGCCGTACGGGCGGCCTTACGGCCAGCGGCGGGGGCGGGGGCAGCAGTGGGAGCGGGGGCGGGGGCACGGACGGTCGTACGGGCCCCGATCCGGATAGGCGTACGGACGACCGTACGGGCCGCGATACGGAGGGGGTTACGGATCGGGGTCACGCCGTCCCCTCCTCGCCGGGCCGGGCCTGCGCGGGGCTGATGCCGGTACCAGCCCCGGAACCGGAACCGGGGCCAGGGCGTGAGCCGCCCACGGCGCCGGTTCCGCCCCCGGTGTCTGCGGCGGCGCCGACACCAGCGACCCCGTCGGCGTCCTCACCGGGGCGCGCTCCGCCGGGGCCCGTGGGCGACGGCGGTTCCGGGGACGACGGGGCGGCGGAGCTACGCCCGCCCGCCGCCACGACGGCCCAGAGGACCCAGACGACGCCGAGGAGCAGACGGAGCCAGGCCGGGCTCAGGGGGATGCCCGGGACCATCAGGATCGCCTTGTCGAAGGCGTCGAGGAGGGTGAGGGCGCCCAGGACCACGGTGGTCCAGGCGAAGACGGGGCGGGTGGGACGGAGGGCGAGGCCGAGCAGGGTCCACCAGGCGCCGGTGAGGAGCAGCGCGAGGGCGGGGACGACGGTCGGCGTGAGGGCGAGGGTCGAGCCCGCCACGTCGAGGACGAGGCCCGCGAGGCCGAGGAGGGAGGCGACGGCGGCGAGGCGGCTGCCGCGGAGGCGGCGCCACCAGACAGCGAGGCCCGCCAGGGCGAGGACGAGGGCGCTGCCGAGGGCGAGCTGGGTCTCGACGCGCTGGACGCCCCGGGCGCCGTACCAGTCGCAGCCGGCCGGGAGGCGGCGGGCCTGGACGTTGTAGTCGGCGCAGACGAGGAGCTGGGCGAGTTTGACGGGCTCGCCGACGAGCCGGTCGGTGTCGCCGGAGACGTCGCCCCTGCGGGCTCCGCAGCCGGGGAGGGCGCCGGGGGTGGTGGCGCCGGTGTCGGTCTGCCAGCAGTTGCCGCTGCCCTGGCCGTCCCACCAGACGTCGGTGCGGTTGGGGCGGGAGACGCCCGCCTTGTCGACGCCGAGGCGGTTGCCCGCGTAGCGGTTGCGGTGGGAGGTGTCGGCCTGCTTGGCCCAGGCGGACTCGCCCCGGATGAAGGCGGGGACGGCGTTGAGGAAGAAGGCGGTGCGCTGGTGGCCGTAGATCCAGTTGTCCTCGTAGAGGTTCCAGTTGCCGCCCGCGGTGATGATGCCGGTGCCGGGGGGCATGGAGATCTGGGGGCAGACGACGCCCTGTTCGTAGCCCCGGTCGACGGGCGGCTTGGCGCAGGTGCCGTCGGCGACGTACGGGTAGTAGTTCGCGTTGTTGTCGTGGATCAGGTTGCGTTCGAAGCGGGCGTGGTTCTGGGGCAGTCCGGGGTGGCCGGGGAAGGCGGAGTCCATGGAGGCGCCGCCCATGTTGTGGTCGAACTCGTTGTCGTGGACCCAGACGGAGTCTCCGGCGGTGCCGGAGTAGCCGACCATGTTGTGGTGGCTGCGGCAGCCGGTGATCTCGATGGAGTAGCGGGGGACGTCGTAGCCGCGCCCGTCGTTGATGTTCGAGGCCGAGCCGGGGTAGATGCCGGAGTCGCCGTTGCCGTAGGACTCGCAGTTCTTGTAGAGGCCGTGGTCGGAGGCGAAGGTGAGGAATCCGTACTCGTCGTTCCAGCGCGTGAGGACGTCGTCGATGACGAAGCCGTCGGCGGCGAGGACGTACAGCGAGTTGAAGGTGGTGCGCTGGGCGGTGAAGTTGCGGAAGTAGATGCCGTCGGTGCCGTCGGCCCGCAGGGCGTTCAGCTTGCGGTACTTGGCGTCGATGACGACATCGAGCCGGGAGGCGCCGGTGCCCTCGATCTGGAGGTCCTTCTTGCCGAGGATGGCGACGAGGTTCTGGTTGTGCGGGCACCGCAGTTGCTGTTCGTAGCTGAGGATCTGGTAGCCGAGGGAGGACTTGGGGGCCTTGAGGGTGGCGCAGGCTCCGGTGGGCGGGGGCTGCGAGGGCTCCTCCTCGTAGAGCCCGGGGAGGATCGCGATGGTGAGGCCGGGCCGGTCGACGGCGTCGACGGCCTGCTGGAGGTGGCGGTAGCCGTTCCGGACGCAGCGCTCGAAGAGGGCGAGGTTGCGGGTCCTGAGGGTGGCGGGGAAACCGGAGACGCGGCGGGTGAAGTCGGTCCGGTCGGTCTTGCAGACGAGGAGGTCGGGTTCTCCGGTACGGAGCTTCGGCACACTGCCGGAGCCGTCGGGGAAGGTGACGGGCCGCTCCTCGTGGGCCTGGGCCCCGGGTGCGGCGAGCAGGGTCGCGGCGAGTGCGGCGAGCACGGCCGAGAGCGTGAGGACGAACCTTCGGGTCCAGGACATGCGCGTGAGAGTAGAGCAATGTTCATCTTTTTTGACCCCCCTCGTGCGGACATCCGGACGAACGACCTTCACGGGGCGCCCCGTCGACCGCGCGGACATCCGGACGAACGACCTTCACGGGGCGCCCCGTCGACCGCGCGGACATCCGGACCGACGGCCTTCACCGAGCGCCCCGTCGACCGCGCGGACATCCGGACGGACAGCCTTCACGGGGCGCCCCGTTGACGGCGGGCGCGCGGAATCCTACGGTCATGCATAGGATTCCCTTGCGGACTCAGGACAGGAGCGGGCGATGACCACGGAGCAGGCCAGGAAGACGGCCGAGACGCTCGGCTACACCACGGGCTTCGGCAACGAGCACGGCTCGGAGGCGGTCCCCGGAGCACTGCCGGACGGCCGCAACTCACCGCAGCGCGCCCCCCTGGGGCTCTACGCGGAACAGCTCAGCGGCAGCGCCTTCACCGAGCCGCGGGCCCACAACCGCCGCTCCTGGCTCTACAGGATCCGCCCCTCGGCCGCGCACCCGCCGTTCACGCGGACCGACAACGGGGGGCTGCGCGGCACGCCGTTCACCGAGACGGTGCCCGATCCCAACCGGCTGCGCTGGGACCCGCTGCCCGAGCCCGCCCCGGGCACCGACTGGCTGGCCGGTCTGTGGACCCTGGGCGGCAACGGTGACGCGACCCAGCGCACCGGCATGGCCGTGCACCTCTACCACGCCAACGCCGCCATGGAACGGGTCTTCGGGAACGCGGACGGCGAGCTGCTGATCGTGCCGGAGCGGGGCGGGCTGCTGCTCCGCACCGAGCTGGGCCTGCTCGCGGTCCGTCCCGGCGAGGTCGCGCTGCTCCCGCGCGGGGTCCGGTTCCGGGTGGAGCTGCTCGACGCGACCGCGCGCGGCTACGTCTGCGAGAACTACGGCGCGCCGTTCCAGCTCCCCGACCTCGGCCCGATCGGCGCCAACGGCCTGGCCAACGCACGGGACTTCCGGGCGCCGGTCGCCGCGTACGAGGACGTCGAGGGCCCGGTGGAGGTGGTCAACAAGTACTGCGGCAACCTCTGGTCGGCGACGTACGGCCACTCCCCGCTGGATGTCGTCGCCTGGCACGGCAACCACACCCCGTACGTGTACGACCTGCGCCGTTTCAATGTCATCGGGACGATCTCGTACGACCACCCGGACCCGTCGATCTTCACCGTGCTCACCTCGCCGTCGGACACCCCGGGGCTCGCGGGCGTGGACTTCGTGGTCTTCGCACCGCGCTGGCTGGTCGGCGAGGACACCTTCCGGCCGCCGTACTTCCACCGCAACGTGATGAGCGAGTACATGGGCCTGATCGAGGGCGCGTACGACGCGAAGACCGCGGGGAAGGGCGGGTTCGTGCCGGGCGGCGGCTCGCTGCACAACATGATGTCGGCGCACGGTCCCGACCGGGAGACCTTCGACCGGGCCAGCGCCGCCGAACTGCGTCCGCAGAAGATCGACGACGGTCTGGCCTTCATGTTCGAGACCCGCTGGCCGCTGGTCACCACCCCGCAAGCGGCGGAGAGCGATCATCTCCAGCACGGGTACGACGACGTGTGGCAGGGTCTGGAGCGCCACTTTCGGCCGTAGTGTCCCGGCCGTAAGCCCGTAGCCCTCATACGGAGAAACCGTGACCGCCTTCGCTCCCGACTCCCTGGTCCTGAACCGCAAGCTGCCGCTCTGGTACCAGGTCTCGCAGTCGCTGCGCGCCTCGATACTGGGCCGCGTGCCCGACGCCCCGCTGCGGCTGCCCACCGAGGAGCAGCTCGCGGCCCACTACGGCGTGAGCGTGCTGACCATGCGCCAGGCCCTGAAGGAGCTGGAGGCGGAGGGCCTGATCAGCAGGCACCGGCGGCGCGGCACCTTCATCGAGCCGGGCGCCCGGCGCTCCACCCCGCGCCGGCTGCTGGGCTCGATCGACGCGATCGTGGCCCAGCAGTCGGGCGAGCGGACGACGGTCCTCGGGCACGGCGTCGAGCCGGTGCCCGGGGAACTGGCGGAGCACTTCCCCGGGGTGCCGGAGGTGATGGCGTACCGGCGGCTGCGCCGGGACGGCGAGAGCGGCGAGCCGACCAACTGGGCGGAGAACGCCGTGCTTCCGGAGCTGGGCGCCGCGATCGACCCGGCGGACCTGGAGCGCTGGCCGATGACGAAGGTCCTGCGGGACGTCGTCGGGGTGCGGATCAGCCGCATCACGGACACGGTCGAGGCGCGGCTCGCCGATCCGGAGACGGCGGGGCTGCTCCAGGTCCCGCTGCTCTCGCCGATCCTCCACTACACCGGCGTCACCTACGACGAGGACGGCCGGGTCGTGGACGTGGCCCGCATCCGCTACCGGGGCGACCGGTTCTCCTTCACGGTCACGGTCGAGGCCCGATGACGACCGCCTCCACGGCCCCCGCCCCGGCTCCGGTCGGGCGCCCGCGGCGCTGAGGGGTCCGGGTCCGCGAGAGATCCGGCCCCCGAGCCGCCCGTGGCCGTGAGGGGTCCGGCGGACGGACCGTGGGCGGACGGTGGAAGCGTACGGAACGCCCTCGTTAGCATACGGGGCGTGACGGAAGCCCCCGGAGCGCCCGACGACGGTCCGCCCCTCCTCGACGACCTCATGCCGTGGTCCGTCGCGCCCCTGCGCCTCGGCCGTCCGTGGATCGCGGCACCGGACGCGCGGACGCTGCGCGCCCGCTGGGACCGGCTGGCCTCGGCCGAGGGGTCCGAGCGGGAGGCCCTGTTCCGGCCCAGCCGGGCGCGCACCCCGTCGAGCGCGGTCGGCGCCCTTCCCGGCCAGCGGACCGGGACCGCCCGCTGGTCCCGCGAGCCCGGCCCGTGCCCGGAGCCCGTGCGGATCGCGCGGGAGCCGTTCGACGAGCAGTGGCTGCTGCCCGACCACCGGCTGATCGACGTCGCGCGCCCTGAGCTGTGGCGGGTCGCCGGGCCGCCGCAGCTCTTCGTGGTGGAGCAGGGGTACGTGCCCGGGGCGGCGGGCCCGGCACTCGTCGTGACGGGCGTGCTGCCCGAGGGCCGCTCGCCCGCCGGACGGCCGGGCCGCATCCGGCCGCTGTTCCGGCGCCCGGACGGCCGGGAGCCCAATCTGGCGCCGGGCCTCCTCGCCTTCCTCGGGGCGCGGTACGGGCCCGGGGCCGACGCCCACGCGTGGCTCGCGTGGACCGTGGCGGCGGCCCTGCCCTCCCCCGCCGGGTGCCGGGTGCCGCTGCCCGGGGACCCGGAGGTGTGGGCGGCGGGGGTGGCCCTGGGCCGGGAGCTCGTGGACGCGCAGACGCGGGGCGCCCTCAGCGGGACGAAGCCCCGGCTGCCGGGCGGGCGGCGGCCCTATGTGCGGGCGGCGGTCCCGGCGCGGCCGGAGACGATGACGTACGAGGCGGGGGACGAGACGCTGTGCCTCGGCGAGGGGCGCGTCTCGCCCGTCCCGGCGGAGGCGTGGGAGTTCCGGGTGGGCGGGGTGCGGGTCCTGGAGCGCTGGTTCGCGCACCGCACGGCCCGGCCGGAGCCCGGGTCGCTGGAGGCGATCGGCCCGGCGGAGTGGCCGCAGGAGCGGACCTCGGAGCTGCTCGACCTGATCACGGTGCTCGCGCTGGTCGGCGTACGGGAACGGGAGCGGGCGCGCCTCGCGGAGGCGGCGGTCCTGTCGGCGGGCACGGCGGGGCGGGCGGCGCTGCGGGCGGCGGGGGTCCTGCCGCCGCCGGACCGGGCCCGCCGCCCCGCTTCCGTACTGGACCATCGGGAGGAGGGCCCGGAGGGCCAGTTCATGCTGCTGTGACGGCCCGGCGGGGACGGCTCCGGGGACCGGAGCGTTCCCACCGGCAACCGCCCCCGGCCGGAGCGTCCCCGTCAGGACCGCACCCCGTCCGGCCGCCCCCACCGGGAGCACGGGGACCACCGGGACCACGGGCACCACCAGGACCGCCCCGGCCCCGCGCGTCCCCACCGGGAGCACCCTCGCCCCAGCCGCCTCAGCCGGAACCGCCCCCGGCCCGAGCGTCCCCACCCGGACCACCGATCCCGCCCCGGTCCCCCCCGCCGTGCGCGGGGTCGAAGGAGTCGAGGAGACGGCCGATGGTCAGGTCGAAGATCTGTTCCGTGTCGGCGGGTACGGGCGACCCGGCGAGCAGGGCGGCGAGGCGCGGGTACCGCCCGCTCGCCATCTGCCCCTCGAGGTAGCTCCCGCGCACCGCCTGCTCCTCCTGCTCGGTCCAGGGCAGCCCCCTGGCCCGTTCGGCGACGGCGTGCTCGTCGCCGACGGTCGCCATGACCGTGCCGTTGACCATGGCGATCAGCTGCATCTTCACCCCGGCGGGGACGTCGAGGGGGGCGAGACAGCCCAGGCACCATTCCAGGAAGCGCAGGGTGTTGGGGGTGAAGCCGTAGGCGGTGGTCGTCATCCGGGGGAGCCAGGGGTGCCGGTGCACGAGCGCGCGGGCCTGGCGGGCGACGGCGGTCATGTCGGCGCGCCAGTCGCCGCTGGGCTCCCCGGACAGTTCGTACTCGCCGCTGACGGCGTCGACCATCAGCTCGTGGAGGTCCTCCTTGCGGGGGACGTAGTTGTAGAGCGACATGGTGCCGCAGCCGAGTTCGGCGGCGACGCGGCGCATGGAGACCGCCTCGACGCCCTCGGCGTCGGCGATGCGGACGGCCGCGTCGACCACGTCCCGTCTGCTGTACGCGGGTCTCGGGCCCCGGCCCGCGCGTTCGGGCCGGGTCCAGATCACTTCCGGTTCGGCCGCTCGGCCCGTCATGGATCATCACCTCGCCCCCCATCGTAGTTACGTACGGCGTACGTAATGGGGTACGGTCACGCCATGACAACTACGTACGCTGTACTTAGTGAAGGTCTGCGGAAGCGCTACGGCGACGTCCAGGCCCTGCGCGGGCTCGATCTCGCCGTCCCCGAGGGCTCGGTCTGCGGCGTCCTCGGCCCCAACGGCGCGGGCAAGACCACCGCCGTCCGCGTCCTCACCACCCTCGTCAGGCCCGACGCGGGAAGCGCCCGGATCGCCGGGCACGACCTGGTGCGCGACCCGGCGGGGGTACGGAGGGCGATCGCGGTCACCGGACAGCACACCTCCGTCGACGGCGATCTGACCGGCGCCGAGAACCTGCGGCTCTTCGCCCGGCTGCTGCGCGCCCCGCGCTCCCGCGCCGACGAACTCCTGGACCGGTTCGGCCTCACGACGGCCGCCGGACGCCCGGCCCGTACGTACTCCGGCGGGATGCGGCGGCGCCTCGACCTGGCCGCCAGCGTCCTCGTACCGCCCCGGGTCCTCTTCCTCGACGAGCCGACGACCGGGCTCGACCCGCACAGCCGCAACGGCATGTGGGACGCCGTACGGGAACTGGCGTCCGGCGGCACCACCGTCCTGCTGACCACCCAGTACCTGGAGGAGGCCGACCGGCTGGCCGACGACATCGTCCTGATCGACGGCGGACGGGTCGCCCAGCAGGGCACCCCGGCCCAGCTCAAGGCGCTGGTCGGCGGCTACGCCGAGGTCTCCCTCGCCCCCTCGGCCCCGCTCGACGCCGCAGCCGCCGTCCTGGACCGGCTGACCGGCTCGGCGCCCGTCCTGGACCCGGAGCGGCGCACGGTCGGCGCGGTGACCACCGACCCCACGCTCACCCTGCCCCGGATCGTCCGCGAGATCGACGCGGCCGGGGTCCTCGTCGTCGACGCCTCCCTGCGCCCGCCCACCCTCGACGAGGTGTTCCTGCGCCTCACCGACCGGAAGGAACCCGCCCCGTGAGCACCGCCCTCGTCCACGACGGCGCCGCCGTCCTCGGCCGCCACCTCCGGCGGGTCCGGAACGCGCCCGCCCTCACCGTGATGACCCAGACGATGCCGATCGTCATGCTGCTCTTCTTCGGGTACGTCTTCGGCAGCGCCCTCGCCCTCCCCGGCGACGAGTACCGCGCCCGGCTGGTACCGGGACTGCTGGTGGCGACGGCCGCCGGCGGGCTCATGACCGGTATGTTCCAGGCCGCCCAGGACGCGCACCGGGGCGTCACGGACCGCTTCCGGACCATGCCGGTCAGCCGGGCCGCCGTCCCCCTCGGACAGGCCCTCGCCGACCTGGTGACCTGCGCCGTCGGCACGGTGCCGCTGGTCCTGGTCGGGCTCGCGATGGGCTGGCGGATCGAGGGGACGGCGGTGGAGGCGGCGGTGGCGTTCGGCCTGCTGCTCCTCTTCCGGTTCGCGGCGACCTGGGTCGGCATCCTGCTCGGCCTGGCCTCGAAGAGCGAGGAGGCGGCGGGACAGCTCGCCAGCGTCACGTTCGTGCTCCCGCTGCTGTCCAACGCGTACATCCCGACGGAGAACCTGCCGGGATGGCTGCGGACCCTCGCCGAGTGGAACCCGATCTCGGCGGTCACCACGGCGGCCCGGTACCTCTTCGGCAACGCGCCGGTACCCGCCGACGGCGCCTGGCCGGTGACCCACCCGGTGACGGCGGCGCTCCTCTGGTCGCTCGCCCTGATCGCCGTCGCCGCCCCGCTCGCGGTGCGCCGCCACTCCCGGGGCTGACCGGCCGCGGCCCACGGGCGACCCGGCCCCTGGTGACAAGGGCGCCCCGGCACGGTAGGCAGAGCTGCCATGAGCACTCAGCCACTCCCCCTCGAAGGGATCACGGTCGTCGCCGTCGAACAGGCCGTCGCCGCCCCCTTCGCCACCCGGCAGCTCGCCGACCTCGGCGCCCGGGTCGTCAAGATCGAGCGCCCGGACGGCGGGGACTTCGCCCGGGGGTACGACACCGCCGCCCGTGGCCTCGCCTCCCACTTCGTGTGGTGCAACCGGGGCAAGGAGTCCGTGGCGATCGACCTCAGGGACCCCAGGGGCCTCGCGCTGGCCCGCCGCCTCGTGGCCGGGGCGGACGTCTTCGTGCAGAACCTCGCCCGGGGCGCGGCGGCCCGGCTCGGACTGGACGCCGCCACCCTGTGCGCCGCGCATCCGCGCCTGATCGCCGTGGACGTCTCGGGGTACGGGCCGGAGGGGCCGTACGCGGACCGGCGGGCGTACGACATGCTCGTGCAGTGCGAGGCGGGCCTCGTGTCGGTGACCGGCACCCCCGAGCGGCCGGTCAAGTCCGGGATCCCGGCGGCCGACATCGCGGCGGGCGTGTACGCCTTCTCCGGTGTCCTCGCCGCGCTCGTGCGGCGCGGCGCGACCGGTGGGGGCGGTCCGGTGGAGGTCTCCCTGCTCGATTCGCTCGCCGAATGGATGGGGCATCCGCTGCACCACGGGATGCACGGGGGCACTCCCCCGGCGCGTACGGGGCTCGCGCACGCGGTGATCGCCCCGTACGACGCCTATCCGACCGCCGACGGGGGGCTGGTGCTGCTGTCGGTGCAGAACGACCGGGAGTGGCGGCGGCTCGCGGAGCGGGTCCTCGGGCGTCCGGAGCTGGCCGGTGACCCGGCCTTCGCGACGAACACGGCGCGGGTGGCCGGGCGGGCGGCGACGGACGCCGTGGTCGCGGCGGCGCTGGCCCCGCTGTCGGCGTCCGGGGCGCTGGCCCTGCTCGACGCGGCGGGCATCGCCTGCGCCCGGCTCAACTCGGTCGCGGAGCTGGCGGACCATCCACAGCTGACGGCCCGCGACCGGTGGCGGGAGGTGGAGTCGCCGGTGGGGCCGCTGCGCGCGCTGCTGCCGCCGATCGTCTTCCCGGACGGTCCCGGGCCGCGCATGGACCGGATTCCGGCGCTCGGACAGGACACGGACACGGTCCTCGGCGGTCTCGGCGTGCCGGAGGCGGAGGTGCGGGAGCTGAGGGACGCGGGGGTGGTCGCCTGAGGACGCCCCGGCGACGGGCGGCCGGGCAGAGGCGGCCGGGGGCGGGCCGCCGGGTCCGCCCGGAGGAAGGCCGCCGGAGACCGTCCGGAGCGGGGGCAGCCCGCCGGAGGCACGAGAGGCACGAGAGGCACCGGGCATCGAGCCGACGGCCTCGGCGCGGCGGTCTCCGGGCGGGCAGGGCGAAGCGCCGGACGGGCGGGGACGCGTCCGGCGCTCTCACTAGTCGTCTGCGGAGGTACGGGCCGGGGCGGCCGGGCGGGAGCGGGCGGGAACGCTCGGGGTCACGTCCGCCCGGCACGCCCGGTCGTCAGCGGCGCGTACCGAAGAGGGAGCGGCGGAGACGGCGGAGCGGGGCGAAGAGCGAGACCCGCGCACTGCGGCTGCGGTGACCGTGCACCGGCGCCTCGTGCGTACGCGTCGTCAGTTCCCGCATCAGCAGGGTCGCCTCGGCCGCCTCGCGCTGCGGTATCGCCGGTCCGCCGAGCACCGCGAGATGACGGTCGAGGCGCGAACTGGTCGCACCGCTCCCGCAGGTGATGGCAGGCACTCGCGGCCTGCCACGCATCGCTGTCTGTTCCATGTCACTCCCCACCCGTACAAGGGCACCCGACCCAGGGCAGGTTAACCCTATCGCCCCGCCATGACACCCGTGTATCCCGGCGGCGGTATCCGTCGAACGCGTACGGGGGTTGACGCCCACTGTCCGAATCCATCTGATTTCAGGGCGACTTGGACAGGACCGGGCAGGTTTCGAACACCTGCCGAACCGTCGCACACCATCCTGCCCCCGGTGTGCGCCCTTGCGGAGACCCCGGTGCGTGTGATCTCCGCCACCAGTGATCGTTCGAGTGGCGCCGGACCGCCGGACGGGGTTTCGAACGGCCGCCTCCGGGCTACGTCTGGATCCATGACGGTGATCGCGGGTCGGTACCGGCTCCTGGACGTCCTCGCCGAGGGGGCGACCGGCACCGTCTGGCGCGCCCTGGACGAGACGGACGGCCGGGAGGTGGCCCTCAAGGAGTTCCGGGTGCCGGACGGGCTCCCCGCCGACGAGGCGCCCCCGCTGTACGCGCGGCGGGAGAGCGCGGCCCGCGCGACCGCCCGGATCTCGCACCCCTCCGTCGTACGGACCCTCGGCGTGGCCACCGAGGACGGCAGGCCGTGGCTGGTGACGGAGCTGGTGCGCGGACTCACCCTCGCGGAGACGCTGGAGGCGGCCGGACCGCTGCCGCCGCGCGAGGCGGCGCGGATCGGGGCGGAGGTCCTCGGGGCGCTGCGGGCGGCGCGCGGGGAGGGCGTCGCGCACCGGGGCGTCGAACCGGGGCACGTGCTGCTCGCCAACGACGGGCGGACCGTCGTGACGGGCTTCGGCACGGCGCCGGAGGAGGCTCCCGGGGAGGCGGAGGACCTGGCGTCCGTGGCGGAACTCCTCGCCGGTGCCGGGGCGAAGACACCGGCCGACGACGCGGAGGCGCTGCGCGCCCTGGTCGACGAGGTGCGCCGACCGGCCCCCGGGCGGCCCCCGACGGCGGACCGGTTCGAGCGGGAACTGCGACGGCTGGCCACGGGCGGGGCGCGGGGCGCCCGTGCGGAGCGGCGGACGGACGGGCCCGCGCCGGGCGGGGGCGCCCCCGGCGGCCGGACCCCGGGGAGCGACGCCGACGGGACGCGGGGGCGGCGGGAGCCGGAGGGCGCCGGGAGCGGCGGCGCCCGTACGGCCGCGCGCGGGGGCGGACCACCGGCCGCGCGCGGGGGCGGACGACCGGCCCGGGGGGCGGGACCGCGCCGGGCGGTCGTGCTCCTGGCCGGTCTGGTCGGCGCCCTGCTGATCGCGGGGGCACTGGCGTACCACGCGGTACGGGGCTGACGCCGGGCCCGGTTCTCGGGGTGCGGGGCGCACCCGTCGCGCCGGGTCCGGCGCCGGGGGCGAGCCGTCCGGTCAGGCCGCGTTCCTGAAGGTGGGCAGGTAGCCGCCGGACTGTCCGGCGGCCGTCGGGTGGTAGGACTCCCCGATGTTGAGCCAGTTGACGCTGTTCAGCCAGGGGGAGCCGGAGCAGATCTCGTGGCCGGTGAAGGCCGGGACGACGCTGGCGAAGGTGAAGCCGTGGTCGGCCGCCCGCTTGGCGACGGCGGCGTTGAGGTAGTCGGAGGCTCCGTTGATGGCGCTGCGCTCGGCCTCGCTCAGCCCTGCGGCACAGCTGCCGCCCAGCTGGTAGAAGCGCGGGTAGCCGAGGACGACCACGCGGGCGGAGGGCGCCTTGCCGCGGATCGCGGTGTAGACGGTGTCGAGCTTGCCGGGCAGCGTGGTGTCCACGTACCCCTTGGCCTGATTCACGCGGTTGATGCAGGTGGCTTCGGACTGAAGCACACAGGTGGTCATGACGTCCGCGAAACCGGCGTCATTTCCCCCGATCGTGACGGAGACCAGGTCGGTGGCGGCCGAGAGCGGTCCGAGCTGGTTGGCGGTGACATCACCCGTTCGGGCGCCCGAGCAGGCGGTGAACGCGAACGAGGAGGGGGCGTTCGCGTTCTTCCACAGCACCGGGTACGCCTTCGTGGAGCGCTTGCAGTCGCCGCTCGCGCTGTCGTAGCTGCCGGAGCCGACGCCGGAGGAGTACGAGTCCCCCAGCGCCACATAGTCGATCGCGGCGGTTCCGGCGGCCTGGGCGGTGCCCGCCCCGGTGAGGGCGAGAGCGGCACCGAGCAGGAGCGAGGCGGAGAGGGCGGTGATTCGAGGCAGTCTCATGACATCTCCCTGTAGCAGGATCTCTGCGTTACCAGGTAGTAGCAGCGGATGGGCCAGACCGGAAGTGTCCATGTCAAAACTAGAAGTGAAGATCTTCCGGCCATCGGACAAAACGCATCACTTTTCAGCCAGTTGGGGAAGCGGAGACTCCGCTCCCGCTCGGCGTCCGGACAGGGGCGCGACAAACACCCGCAGAGACACCCGGAAGCCCCTCGCCACCGACCCCCGCACACAAACGGATTGACCCGATCCGATCGGGGCGGTTGCCCAACTGACCATAGAAGCTTCGTCAAAGTTCGGAAAAGCGGACCATGCATCCGGTCCTTGCCCTACAGTCCCCCTCATCAATACCGTCGTACATATCACCCGCACCGGCCCATCGCGTGGAAGTGGCTCAGGGGAGGGCTCCGGCATCGCCGGTGGTTCCGTGGCGGGGCGCGGTAGGGGGGTGCCGTGACCGGTGTCAGCACATGCGCCGGGGCGCGGGTACCGCGCGGCCGGACGTGCCAACTTGCTTGTCCCGCAAGGAGATCGATCCTGCGCGGGCGGAGCGGGCAGCCCCCTTTCGCACCGGACACACCGTCGGACCGCCCAAGGGGTGGGCGGTCCACCGGACGAGAGGGAGACCGGACCCATGAGCTCGTTCCCGCGCCCGACCGCCACGGATCAGGAATTGACCGAGCCGAGTCGAATAGCCGCCGAATACCGGGCGATCACCTCTCATCTGGCGATCACTCCGCCGGTGAGCGTCGTCATTCCCGCGATGAACGAGGCAGAAAATCTTCCGTACGTCTTCCAGACGCTTCCGAAATGGATTCACGAAGTCGTCCTCGTCGACGGAAATTCCACCGATGACACCGTGGACGTCGCGCGGGCCCTGTGGCCGGACGTCAAGGTCGTCAAGCAGGTCGGCAAGGGCAAGGGCGATGCCCTGATCAGCGGTTTCGCCGCCTGTACCGGTGACATCATCGTCATGGTCGACGCGGACGGCTCGGCCGACGGCCAGGAGATCGTCTCCTATGTCTCCGCCCTCGTCGGGGGCGCCGACTTCGCCAAGGGCTCCCGCTTCGCCAACGGCGGCGGCACGGACGACATGACGACCGTCCGAAGACTCGGCAACTGGGCCCTGTGCACCCTCGTCAACCGCAAGTTCGGCGCCCGGTACACCGACCTCTGCTACGGATACAACGCCTTCTGGCGCCACTGCCTCGACAAGATCACGCTCGACTGCACCGGTTTCGAGATCGAGACCCTCATCAACATCCGGGTCGTCAAGGCGGGACTCAAGGTGCAGGAGGTGCCGAGTCACGAATACCTGCGCATCCACGGCGTCAGCAACCTCAACGCCGTCCGCGACGGGATACGGGTCCTCAAGGTCATCCTCAGGGAGAAGTCCCCCGGCAAGGCCGACCGCCGCCGCCCCGCCCCGTTCTCGGTGAACGTCCCCCGGGGAGAGACCTCTTGAACGACCGCACGGCCCCGTCGAACGACCGCACGGCCCCGCCCGGCTTCTCGGTGGTGATCTGCGCCTACACGGAGGAGCGCTGGGAGGACACCCTCGCCGCCGTCGCCTCCGTACGGAACCAGTCGCTGCCGCCGCTGGAGATCCTGCTCGTGGTCGACCACAACGAGCGGCTCCGCTCCCGGCTCACCGAGGAGTACGCCCGGCGGCCCACCAGGGAGGTGCGGGTGCTCGCCAACACGGGCCCCCGAGGTCTCTCCGCCGGACGCAACACCGGCATCGCCGCCGCCCTCGGCGCGTTCGTCGCCTTCCTCGACGACGACGCCGTCGCCGAACGGGACTGGCTCCACCACTTCGCCGCCGCCTACGACGATCCGCGCGTGCTGGCCGTCGGCGGCCGGACCCTGCCCGCCTGGGCGTCCGGCCGACGCCCCGCCTGGTTCCCCGAGGAGTTCGACTGGGTCGTCGGCTGCACCTACCGGGGGCTGCCCCCCGGCCGCGTCCGGGTACGGAACGTGCTCGGCGGCAACGCCTCCTTCCGCCGTACCGCCTTCGACGCGGCGGGCGGCTTCGCCACCGGCATCGGCCGGGACGGCGACCGGCGGCCCCTCGGCGGCGAGGAGACCGAACTGTGCATCCGGCTCGCCGCCGCCCGGCCCGACGCGATCCTCCTCATCGACGACCGGGCCGTCATCCACCACAAGGTGCCCGCCGCCCGCGAGCGCTTCGGCTACTTCCGCACCCGGGTCTACGCCGAGGGCCTCTCCAAGGCCCTGGTCGCCCGCAGCGTCGGCGCGCAGAAAGGGCTTGAGTCCGAACGGCGCTACACCACACGGGTGTTGCCCGCCGGGGTCCTGCGCGGGCTCCGGGACGCACTGCGCGGCCGTCCCGGCGGCGCGGGCCGGGCCGGGGCCATCGTCACCGGAGTCGCCGTGGCCGCCGGGGGCTACGCCCTGGGCACCCTGCGGGCCAGGCGCGCCGGAACGGCCTTCGCCTGGGGCCCGATCGAGACCACCCCGGACGCGGTCGCCGGAACCGTACCGACCGGAACCGCCGGAGCCGGAGCGGTCGCGGCCGGAGCAGCCGGTGCCGTCGGTGCCGTCGGTGCCGTCGGTGCCGTCGGAACCGTATCGACCGGAACCGCCGCGACCGGACCGGGAGCCGGGAGCCCCCACGGGGCCGGGCCCTCCGGAGCCTCCACCACCGAGGGGGCCTCCCGATGAGCGGCACCACCCCCGGCACCACCCCCGGGACCGACCCCGCGCCCGGGGCCACGCCCCGGACCGCGACCGGCACCGGCACCCCCGGCGGCGCCCTCTCCGGCCCCGACCCGTGTTCCGTCGCCGTGCCCATCCTCATGTACCACGCCATAGGCCCCGACCCGGCGCCCGCGGCCCTGGGGCTCTCCGTCACGCCCGAGGCCTTCGCCGCGCAGATGGGGATCGTCGCCGACCGCGGATTCACCCCGCTGACCACCGCCGCCCTGGCCGCCGCCTGGCGCACCGGCGGCCCGCTGCCCGCCCGTCCCCTGCTCATCACCTTCGACGACGGCTACGAGGGCGTGCACCGGTACGCCCTCCCGGTCCTGGCCCGGCACTCCTTCAGCGGCACCGTCTTCGTCTCCACCGGCTGGCTGCCCGGCCCGCACGGCACCGGCGGCGCGCCCGACACCATGCTCGACTGGGCCCAGGTGCGCGAACTCGCCGACGCGGGAACGGAGATCGGCGGCCACAGCCACACCCATCCGCAGCTCGACCAGCTCGACGCGCGGCGGCTCCGCTTCGAGACCCTGCGCTGCCGCGAGATCGTGGCCGAGGAGGTCGCCGCCGCCCCGGTCTCCTTCGCGTACCCCTACGGCTACTCCAGCCGCCGGGTCCGCCGCGCCGTCCGGGAGGCGGGCTTCACCCAGGCGGTCGCGGTCGGCAACGCGCGGGCCGGACGCCGCCAGGGGCCGTACGCCCTCGAACGGGTCACCGTGCGCCGCTCCACCGGCACCGAGGAGTTCACCCGGCTCGTGGAGGGCCGGGCGATCGGACGGAACTTCGCCCTCGACCGGGCCATGACCAAGGGGTACGCGGTCGTCCGGCGGGCCCGGGGCGCGGTGCGGGGCCACTGGATCTGACGCCCCGGCCGGGGCGCGGCCCCGGCAAAACCCGGTGCGCGGCCCGACCCCTTGCCGGATCATGGACGCCATGGCTGACACCCCTCCGGTCCCCCCGGCGCCGCAGCACGCGCTGCCGATCCGGCTCAACCTCGACGACAGCGACTCGCCCTCGGACGTCATCGACGCGCTGTTCCTCGGCCGCTTCGCGACCGGGGAGCAGCCGCACTCGCACAGCACCACCCTGGACCGGGTCCGGCCCGAGGCGACGCTGCTCCCGGCCGGGGCCACCGTGCTGCGGGCCTCGAAGGACGACGACCGCAGCGCCCTGCTCGCCGAGGGCGAGGGCTGGACCCTGCTGGTCACCCGCTGGAGCAGGGGCGCGGACGTCACCGTGACGGCCGTCGACACCGATCTCGCCGAACGCGTCCTGAAGGAGGCCACCGACGGGGCCAAGGACGAGCCGGAGCCCCAGCCGGAGGACGTGACGATGGGCTTCTGGTACATGTCGCCCCGGCGCGGTCCGCACCGGACGACCCGGCAGATCAGCGCGGGGACCTGGGACGAGGTCCGGCCGAACTACTCGGCGCCGGTGGCCGATTCCATGGACCGGCTGATGAAGGTCACGTCCGACTCCGTGAGCGGCCGTCTCCTGCTGCTGCACGGTCCGCCGGGCACCGGCAAGACGTCCGCGCTGCGGACCCTCGCCCGGTCGTGGCGCGACTGGTGCCAGGTGGACTGCGTGCTCGACCCGGAGCGCCTCTTCAACGACGTCGGCTATCTGATGGACATCGCCATCGGCGAGGACGAGGGCACCGCGAAGGGACGCTGGCGGCTGCTGCTCCTGGAGGACTGCGACGAGCTGATCCGGGGCGAGGCCAAGCACACGGCGGGGCAGGCCCTGTCGCGGCTGCTCAACCTGACCGACGGGCTGCTCGGGCAGGGCCGGAACGTCCTGGTCGGGATCACCACCAACGAGGACCTGGAGCGGATGCACCCGGCCGTGGTCCGGCCGGGCCGCTGCCTGGCCCGGATCGAGGTCGGGCCGCTGACCCGGGACGAGTCGGTGCGGTGGCTCGGCCGGGAGGAGGACGTGCCGCGCGAGGGCGCGACGCTCGCGGAGCTGTTCGCCCTGCGGCGCGGCACGCCCCCGCTGGAACTCCCGGAACCCCGTGCGGCGGGGGCGGGCCTGTATCTGTAGGCCCTTTCGGCGCGGGCCCCGGTCTCTGGGGCGGTGGGGCCCGGGGAGGGTCAGTCGTCGTAGGCCGCGCGCAGCGCCTCGCTGAGCGCCGCCTCCGCCGCCTCTCTGCTGAGGCCGAGGCGGTGGGCCTCCTCGGCGTACTGGGCGGCGGCGGTGGCGGCCCGGCGGGTCGCCGCGTCCCCGGCGGCGGCGACGAAGGTGCCGTGACGCCCGCGCGTCTCGATCACCCCGTCCGCCTCCAGGGCCTTGTACGCCTTGGCGACCGTGTTCGCGGCGAGCCCCAGTTGCTCCGCGAGCCCGCGTACCGTCGGCAGCTTGTATCCGACCGGCAGTCCGCCCGACCGGGCCCGCTCCGAGATCTGGGCACGCAGTTGTTCGTAGGGCGCGGTGGTGGATGCGTGGTCCACGGCGATGGTGAGTGTCACCCCGCCGATTCTGCCCCCATGCCACCGGAAAATGGGAGGCGGCGGAGCGTCCCTCGCCCGTAGCGTCCGGCCACATGACTGTGATCGTCCGTGATGTGCGCTCCGAAGACGCCGAGGGGTTCGCCCGGGTCCGGCGCGCCGCCCTCCCCTTCATGCTCACGACCGCCGAACAATGCGCCTTCGACTGGGCGCGTGCCCACCCCGGGGCCCATGCCCGTCCGCTCGTCGCCGTGACGGAGGACGGCGAGGTCGTGGGGACGGCTCAGCAGGGCATCGCCCATGACTCCCCCGAGCCCGACGTCGGCTTCGTCAACGTGTACGTGGACCCCGCGCACCTGGGCCGGGGGGCGGGCACGCTGCTGGTGCGCGCCGCCGAGGAGCACCTGGCCGAGCGGGGTGCGCGGACCCTGTACAGCTGGGTCCTGGACGCGCCGGAGAACCTGGCCTGGGCCGGGCGCCGGGGCTATTCCCCCAGCCGGTCCGCGTACTTCCTCCGGCTCGACCTGGCCTCGGCCGGGCTGCCGCCGCTCCAGGCGCCGCCCGCCGGGGTCGAACTGCTCACCGGCGAGGACTTCGCGGCCGATCCCCGGCCGCTGTTCGAGCTGGACGCGGTGACGACCGCCGACGAGCCGGGTGACGTGGTGGCGGAGCTGGCCGACTACGACCACTGGCGGACGACCACGTGGGAGCATCCGCTGCTCGACCGGGCGCTGACGACGGTCGCGGTGGTGGACGGGGTGCCCGCCTCGTTCAGCGCGGCGCAGACGGACGGGCTCGGCCGGTTCGGCAGCGGGATGACGGGCACGGCGCCCGGGTTCCGGGGGCGCGGACTCGCCAAGCTCGCGAAGAACGCCTCGCTGCACCGGGCCCGCGCGGCGGGCTGTACGGAGGCGTTCACCGGGAACGACACGGAGAACGGGCCGATGCTCGCGATCAACGAGTGGTTCGGCTACGAGGTCGTCGCGCGGGAGGTGCGCCATGCCAGGACGCTCGGTTGAGATCACCCTGACGAAGGCCGGCCGGACGAAGATCCGTTACCCGGCGGAGGTGCTCGGGGAGCACGGTGACCGGCTCTCGGTCCGTGCCCCGTGGGCCGCCGAGGGGATACGGGACTTCGGCTTCGTGCGGTTCGAGCCGGGCGACGTCTTCGTGGAGCACTACTGGCGCGACCGCTGGTTCACGGTCAAGGAGGTGTGGTCGGCCGACGGCACCCGCAAGGGCTGGTACTGCGACATCACCCGGCCCGCCGTGATCGGGGACGCGGGGGTGGTGGTCGAGGACCTGGACCTGGACCTGTGGGTGTCGGCGGACGGGAGCGAGGTGCTGCGGCTGGACGAGGACGAGTTCGCGGCGAGCGGGCTCGCCGCCTCCGACCCGGAGGCGGCGGAACGCGCCGTCGCCGCCCTGGACGCGCTGGCGTCCCTGGGACGCGAGGGCCTGACGGAACTCCTGAGCTGAGAGGGAGTCCGGGCCGTCACAGTGGGCCGGATGCGGGGTGCCGTACGGCCTCCGTGACGTGCCGGGGCCGGGTAGGGGGCACGTACCAGCGCCGCCCGGCCCGGCGCCACTCGGCCCGGTCCCGGCCCGCCCGGGTCCCGCCCGCCCCGGCCCGGGGCTTCCGGGCGTTCAGCCCAGCGTGACGGGCGCCTCCCGGACGGCCCTGATCGTGGGGACCGGGAGGCCCTCCGGGCCGGTGGCGATCTGGGTGAGCGTGGCGCGCACCCGGGCGGCGCCCGGCCGGTAGGCGGGGTCCTTCACGACCCCCGTGTTGGTCCATGGGTGCGGACGGCCGTCGCAGATCGCCCGGGTGCCGCCGATCCCGGCGGAGCGGTTCCCCTGCGTGAGGTTGGAGCCGACGAGGACGGGGCCCGCGCCGTCGCCGAGGCAGCGGTAGGTCCCGGACAGGGTCACCGTGGCGTCCGCGCCGAGGGTCCCGCGACCGTCGACCGTGACCGCGTCGGCGGCGGCGGACGCGTGGCCTCCGGGCCAGGGAGCGAGAAGACCCTGGGCCGTTCCCCGGCCGAGCGGGCCGCCATGGCCGGAGAGACCGCCGTGAGCGGAAAGGCCGTCGTGAACGGAGAAGGGCGGGGCCCCCCCCCCCGGGGGGGGGGGGGGGGCGCGGGGGGGGGGGGGGCCGGGGGGCGGGGGGGGCGGGGGCGGGGCCGGGGATATAAAAAAAAAACAACCACCAACAAA
>NZ_JBHYZW010000020.1:0-102903 GCF_042754005.1 Streptomyces sp. NPDC059247 | reverse complement strand
GAGGGCATCAGCCAGCGGATGCTGACCGTGACACTGCGCCAGCTCGAACGCGACGGACTCGTCCGGCGTACGGTCCACCCCGTCGTCCCCCCACGGGTGGAGTACGCCCTCACACCGCTCGGCGCGACCCTCCACACCACCATCCGGGCTCTGGTGGACTGGACGGAGGAGCACCAGGAGGAGATCGCCACGGCCAGAGCCACGTACGACATCCGACTGGCCTCCTCGGAAGCCGCGGACTGACCCTCCAGGCCCAGGCGCTCAACCCGCCTGGGCGGGTCCATGCCGTCCGAACCGCCCTTTGGCGGCAGGACCTTGGGGCTTGCGACGCCCGAGCCGTCCGGTCGGACGGGTGGCCGGGCGTACGGCGCCGGGGGAGAGGCGCGGAGCGGAACACCCGGCGGTCAGCCGTTTCACGCCTCTTGCCCCTACCGGGCTGCCCGGCCCATCAGGTTTCTCGGCCTGGCATTCAACCTCTGGCTTCGGCAGTTGAGTTGGAAGGGCAGACCCTGTCGGGTTCTGCCCTTCCAGGCCTGTGCCAACGGTCCTGCGCCTCCTACTCGACGGCTTCGGCTCTTGAGAGGCGCCATCGCATGGTCTCCGCCTCGCTACGGACCCTCTCCTGAAGCTCCGGCGTCAGGCGAATGGTTCTTCTTCGGGGTCGGAGCCCTTGGGGGTGTCCGTGACGATCGTGAATTTCCCCTCGGGCTTCATCCTCGGATCGAAGTTCGGGATGGGTGGCCAGCGCGATGAACCAGGACGTCTGCACGGTCGCGCGGAGGGGGCCAAAGATCCGCTCGGTGACGAGCAGGCCGGTCTGACCTCAGAACTCAAACCAGAGGTCGATGTCCGGGTGGACCCGTTCGCGCAGGCAGTTCGAGTGTGAATAGGCCCGCTGCCGCATGGCGCCGCCTCGTACCGGGTCAACCGCACCGAGCCGGAGCTCGGTCGCCGCCTCGTCCTGGTCGAGATCGATGACCTGGCAGCAGAAGCAGCAGGTGGGGTTCGGGTTCAACGATGCCCTGTCATGTCGCCGGGACAACAGCGTCGGCTGCGCTGTCCTGCAGACCCTACGTCGAACCGACAACGGGACAGCCCTCAGTTCGACTCTGCCGGGGCCGTTGGGCAACCGCTGAACAGGTCGAGGTGATCTCAGACCGCGTGGGAGCATCTCGACATGCGCCTGATAGCCGACGGAACCATGCCGACCTCGCGGTTGGTCCTGGTCAAAGACCTCGAAACTGACGACGGGTATGCCTTCGAGCTGGCGAGTCCGCTCTTCCTGGCTGCCGGTGATCGAGTCGTTCTCGAAGGCGGCCGACTTGTCGTCGTACGGGCCGGTGGAGTACGGCTGTCGCCTACTGGTGACTGGTCCACTCGTTGTGAGCCCGGATCCCTGCGCCGACGATAGGAGCCGCTCCTCGCACGGCGGTCGCGCATCCGGGGCATCTGATGCGAGGGGCACACGAAGCGCACCGACGACCAGTCGATCTGGCATCCGCCGCTGACCACATCGGCCGGACGAGGCACCCTTTGGTCCCTCGTCCCTCGTCGCTCGTCGCTCGTCGCTCGTCCCTCGCACGAGCAGTTCCGCCACGCGTACAGGGCGATAACTCCGCGGCGCGGGTGACTGGTCGGCTCCATCCGCCTCGCCGACGGCGAGGACGTGCCGCCCCGTGAGCGACCGCACGGGATCACCGGATGCCGCCGGGCCGGACAGTCGCGCAGCACCGCGAGCTGTCAGTGCCACCAGACATGATGCCGTTCATGATCGACAACGTGGAGAACACCGACTGGGCGTCCATGACGCACGCCTACGGACCTGCTCATGAGGTCCCGGAGTGGCTGAACGGGATGGTGTCGCCGGACCCCAGGATCCGGGACAGGGCCTTCGAGGGCTTCTACGGCGCGGTGCACCATCAGGGGGACGTGTACACCTGCACCGTCGCGACGCTTCCGTTCCTGTTCGCCATCGCCGACGACCCCGGCATCCCTGACCGCGGCTCAGTGCTCCACCTGCTGCTCAGCATCGGACGCCATGCCGCCGAACACGTCGGCCTCGATGACGACATCGTGGTCCACGACCTCGACGGCGAGGAGTCGACCGCCCACCGGGACGCCCTGGCGCTGATGCGCGAGCACGCGGAGACCTTCGTCTCCCACGCCGGTGACACCGACCTTCAGGTGCGCATGGCGGCCATCCCGGGACTGGCCCTCTTCCTGGAGGACGCCTCACAGGCCATCGAGGTCCTGCGTGGCCGTCTCACGGCGGCACGGGATACGGCGGAGAGGTTCCTGGTCGTCGAGACGATCGCAGAGCTGGCGCTCCGCCTGCCCTCGGCGCAGGTCCCGGCGAGGGAGTGGCTCGCCGCTCTGGCCGACGGCGCCGGAGCGGATGCCGATGTCCGTCTGGCCTCACTCGTCCACCGGGCCCGCTGCGTACCCGAGTCCGTCGACGACACCACGGTGCCCGCCGTGATCGGACTTCTCCGCCAGGTCACCCCCACCCCACCCGCCGAGAACGCGGTGAAGGAGGCGGCGGGACCGTGCACCTGTCCTGCCGAGTCCGGCTCCGCCCCCGGTCCGGGTGTCCCCGCGCACATCGCAGCGGCCTTCGACGACCTCGACCGCCACGGACGCCGCCACGCCGCCACCACTTCGCTGCTGACCGCCCTCCACACCGTCCTGGGCGACCGCGTCCAGGACCGTACCCGCCTGCTCGGCGAGCAGCTCAGCAGCGAGGACCGCGCCACCCGCTACGACGCGATCGCCATGGCCCAGCGCCTGATCGAGGAATGGAGAGGCGACCACCCCGTCCTGATCCGGCTCCTCGCGGACTGCCTTCTGCCTGACGACGCCTACACCGCCGCAGCCGCGGCCGAAGCGCTCGGCCGGGTGTCCGCTCTGGCCGAACCCGCCCGTGAGGCCCTCGCCACCTACGTCACCGGCCAGCGCACCACCCACCGGTCCGACGCCTGGGCCAGTCCGCACCCCCTCCCGCGCCGCGCTCACCAGCAGGCCGTCCTGGCACTGGCCCGCCTCGGGGACGTACGGGCCCTGCCCAGCCTGCTGACCGCTCTCGACACCGGCACCGACGCCTGGCGCGCCGTCCAGATCGCGGGCCGGTTCCCCCAGGCTGCCGCTGAACTCGCCCCCCGGCTCGTCAGCCGTCTGGCCAGCCTCGACTTCTCCGAGCCCTGGCCGGACATCGGGGCTCCGTCCCTCGCCTCCGCTCTCGCCGCCCTGGACGACCCCGCCGCCGTCCCCGCGCTCACCGAAGCCCTCCAGGCAGCCGTCCGCCACCAGGACACCACCGCAGCGACCGCCGTGCTGAACGCGCTCGCCTCGTTCGGACCCCGAGCCCGGTCCGCCCTCGACGTCGTCCGCTCCCTCTCCGGTACCAAGGACACCACTCTGCGCACCGCCGCCGCAGGCGCCCTCTGGGAACTCGAACGCCGCCCCGACACCGCCGTACCCCTGCTCGAACACCTCATCCACGACAACCGAGACACGGACGCCGTCAGGATCCTCGGCCGGATCGGCCCGCCCGCCGCGACCGCCCTGCCCCGGCTGCGCCAGATCCTCGACGAACAGACCGGCATCAACCGACAGAACACGGCCAAGGGCCGGGCCGTGCTGAACATGGGGAACGCCTGGACCCTCGTCCGCACCGCATCCGCCCTGTGGGAGACGGGCGGACTGGCCCAGGCCGACACCGTCGTCCCCGCCCTGCTGACCGCCTGGAACGACAACAGCTCCACCCGCAACGACGTCGCCGCCTGCCTCAGCCGCATGGGCCCGGCCGCCCGCCCCGCCCTGCCCCGCGTCCAGGCCGCGCTCGCCGCCCCCCGGCGCCACGACACCCCCTGGGGAGGAGACGTCGCCTCCGACCTCGCGTTCCAGAACTCCTGCCACACCATCCTGGCCAACCTCCACGAACTCCCCGACCAGCCCCGGGCCGCAGACGAGTAACCCGGCCGCCCGGGCCCACGGCCCTCGGGAACCGTCGGGCCCCCGCACCGCGCATGTCCGGGAATCACCACACGACAATCACCACAGACCCGGCTCCTGCTCCGGCCCCAGGAGACCGGCACAAGGACGGCCGTGCTTTCCTCCCGTCGGGAAGGCAGCGGCCCGGCGGCCCCCCGGAAGGCGCTTGGAGAGTGCGCTGCTGCCAGGGGAGTCAGCCGATTCGGGGGCAAGCACTTCTTGCTGGCCGGGCCGTCGGTTCAGCCCGTACCTGCGGCTCCTTCCAGGCAGGGCAGCTCGTCGGGAAGAAGCCGGAGAAGAGTCGCACCTGCGTGGGTGTGCGACCTCTCCGTTGTGCCGGAAGACGGTCGTAACCGGAAGTTCTCCAGGATCCGCCCGTTCCCCACCGGCCTCTGCTCGGCGGGGACGGCCGCGCCCCCGACGCGTCCGCGTGCTGCCCCGGCGAGCAGCCGCGCCGGAGTATTCCCGGCAGCTCCAGGGGGCGTCCGCCTACCCTGAGGCTGTGAACAGTGGCGATGACCATCTCGAACTCCTGAGCGCCCTCGACGTCCTGCGTGCGGCGGCGCCGATGGACCCGGACGGACAGGAACGCTGGCGGGTCGTCGCCGACTTCCACGGCCGCGCGGACCGGGCGGCGTTCGGGGCCGCGTGCGCCGCCGCCCGCTCCGGGAACGGGCGGGAGCGGATGATCGGCCTGGATGTCCTGGGCCAGTTCGGTCACGGCGCCGACCGCCCGTTCCTGGAGGAGACCCTGCCGCTCGTCGCCGGGGCCTGCGCCGACCGGCACCCCGGCGTGGCCGGGTCGGCCCTCGTGGCCCTCGGGCACCTCGCCGACCCCCGGGGGCTTCCCGCCGTTCTCGGGCAGGCGGGGCACGCGGACGAGGACGTGCGCCAGGCGGTGGCGTTCACCCTGCCCTCGGTCGCGGGGGAACCCGCCCGGCCGGAGGCCGTCACGGCGCTGATCCTCCTCAGCACCGACAGCAGCGACCAGGTCCGCGACTGGGCGACCTTCGGCCTCGGGCTGGAATCGACGGGCGACACCGAACAGATCCGCCGCGCCCTGCTCGACCGCGTCACCGACCCCGACCCGGACACCGCCGGTGAGGCGTTCCTCGGCCTCGCCCGGCGCGGCGACCGGCGCATCCTCGCCGCGCTGGGCGCGGCCCTGGACGCCCCCGCGCCCGCCGACATCCTCCTCCAGGCCGCCTGCGAGGCGGCCACCCCCGAACTGCTGCCCGCCCTCCACCGCCTCCGACAGCGCGACGCTCTCCAGCCCCAGCGCGTCGACGAGGCCGTCACCGCCTGCTCAACCCCCCGCCCGGCCCCGCCGACCCCTTGAACCGCCCGCAACCCCTGCCGCCAGGTGAGCGTCGGCGAAGCGGAGACGCCCCTGCGCAGCATGGGCGGGCGGTGGCTGGCCGCTTGCTCTCGGGCGCAAGACGCGGGCGGCCATTCGGCCGCTCGACCTCCCACCCTGTCCGGGCCGTACGCCAGTCGCAACGGTCCGGCGATGACGGCCCATCGTGACCGGTCGTGTCCGTGGCCCCTCCCGCGTACAGGAGGGGCCACGGTTGGAGTGCTGGTCAGGGGGTGGTGAGGCCGAACCAGTACGCGAAGATGTCGAGGAGTGCGTTGAGGGTGTTGAGGGGGTCGATGGTGCCGCTGGTGACGGTGAGGGAGCCGTCGGCGAGGAGTTCCTCGGGGGTGGCGGCGGCGATGGCGATCCGGTTGAGGCCGTCCCGGGTGACCGTGTAGACGGCGTCGGCGGTGGCGGGTTCGAGGGTGCCGGGGTACTGGACGAGGACGCCGTTGCGTACGCGCAGGGTGTAGGTGGTGGGATCGTCCGGGATGCCGTCGGTGACGGTGAGGCCGATGGTGAGGGGCTGTTCGGCCGCGTTCGGTCCGTTGAGCCGGATGCCGAGGTAGTCGAAGAGCATGTCCAGCGGCATCGCGGCGAGGACCGGCGGGGTGATGATCTGCGGCGAGGGCAGGGTGACGGGGCTGTCGGCCTGGCGGACGCGCAGTTCGTTCGCGGCGGCGAGGTAGAAGTTGCGCCAGGGGCCGCTCTCGGCCTGGTAGCCGAGCTGTTCCAGGACGTCGGCCTGGAGGCCGCGGGCGCCGGTGTTCGTGGGGTCGGCGAAGACCACATGGGTGAGGAGCTCGGCGGCGAACCGGTAGTCCTGCGCGGTCTTGGCGTTGTCGAAGACCGTCCGGGCGATGTCCACGACCTTGTCCGCGCCGCCGAAGGCGTCGACGTACCGGGCTCCGGCCTCCTCGGGCGGCAGGGTGTGCAGATGGGCGGCGTTGCCGTCGTACCAGCCGAGGTAGCGCTGGTAGACGGCCTTGGAGTCGTGGTTGACGGTGCCGTAGTAGCCCCGGTTGAACCACTGCCCGGCCAGCGACTGGGGTACGGCGCTGTCGAGTTCCTCGCCGATCTCCGTCATGGTCCGGCCGTGGTTGGCCAGCCGGAGCGACTGGTCGTGCAGGTACCGGTACAGGTCGGCCTGAGAGGTGAGGAAGGAGCGGACCGTCTCCGGCGCGTCCTCGCTGTTCCAGCGGGGCCAGAAGTGCGAGGCGAACAGGGAGTCGGAGCGGTCGGCGTACCAGTCGGCGGACTGGATCAGGAACTCCGACCACGCCTTGGCGTCGCGGACCTGGGCGCCGCGCAGGCTGTAGAGGTTGTGGAGGGTGGGGGTGGCGTTCTCCGCCATGCACAGGGAGCGGATGTCGGGGAGGTAGAAGTTCAGCTCGGCCGGGGCCTCGGTGCCGGGGGTGAGCTGGAACTCGATGTTCACCGGCCCGAAGGCGTGGACGACGCCGGGGGCGGCGAGGTCCGAGGTGACCGTGAAGGTCGGGGCGAGCAGTCCCGAGGTGCCCAGGGAGGTGGCCTTGCCCAGGCCCGCGTCCACCTGTCCCTGCGCGGAGCGCTCCAGCAGCGAGCCGTACATGAACTGGGCGCGGCGCTGCATGGCGTTGCCCGCGTAGACGTTCTCGCTGACGGCGTGTTCCAGGAAGCCGTCGGGGGCGATGATCTCGACGCCGTCCGGGAGGGCCCGGTCCTCCCACAGGCCCAGCACGCCGCCGTAGTGGTCGACGTGGGAGTGGGTGAAGATCACCGCGCGGATGACCCGGTCGTCGCCCCGCCGCTCCCGGTAGAGCGCGAGCGCGGCGGCGGCGGTCTCCTCGCTGATGAGGGGGTCGACGACGACGATCTCCCGGGAGGTGCCGGTGGGGTCCTCCAGGAAGGTGATGTTGGACAGGTCCATGCCCCGGACCTGGTAGACCGCGTTCTCGACGACCTCGAACAGGCCCGCGTTCATGTTCAGCAGGGCGTTGCGCCACAGGCTCGGGTTGACGGTGTCCGGGGCCTGCCCGGTCAGGAACTGGAACGGCTCCAGGGACCAGGCGGGCACCGGGCCGCCGTCGGCGTTCTCGACGGTGAAGTCGGCCGGGAGTGCGGCGACCAGCCCCCGGGAGGCGAACGCGGCCTCCGCGTCCGTGCTCGGGTCGGGAACGACGACGGCCGCGTTCAGGTCCCTCGTCAGCGGGGTGGCGGGCTGGGTCTGGTCACGATCGGGAAGAGCCACGGGCGTTCTCTGCCTTTCGTCGGCTTGTCTGAAGGACCGTCACGAAGCGTCGGGGCACGCCGAAATGGCGCCCCCGGGACCGGCGGGGGACATTCCCGCCCGGACACGATGCGTAGCGATCCGCATCCGCACAGTACGACCGGGGAGATGTCGGCCCCCAGCCTCGTTCCGGACAACCCGCCCGCGAATCAAGCCGGGGACGTGTGACTCGACTGGGGCGTGTCCTGGACGAGTTCGGCCCCGCCCGCCTGCACGGCCCCGCCCGCCTGTACGGCTCGCCCTGACCGGACGGAAGCCCTGACCGGACGGAAGACCAGGCCGGGCGGAAGACCAGGCCGAACAACTGGTCTCGCCACGCCCGCACGAAGCGGACCAGGCCCTTGCGAGGCAGGAGAAGAGCCGTGTGCGGCGGGGTCGGCGCGGTGTGGTGATCTTGTTCGCGGGCGGGCCGGGTCTTCCGTGCCCCGAACAGGTGAGGGGCGGTGGCAGGACATGCCTACGAGAACCGGGCCGGTGGCCGGGACGAACGCCGACACGAGGACGGGGCCGGGACAGGGGCCGGTCTCAGGGACAGGGCGGGCCGGGCGCCGGGTGGTGGTGATCGGGGGCGGGCCGGCCGGGCTGACCTCGGCGATGGAGCTGGCCGAGCGCGGCTTCGAGGTGACGGTGGTCGAGGCCAGGGCTCTGGGCGGCAAAGCGCGCAGCATTCCGGTTCCCGGCACCGGCCGCGACGGACGCCGTGATCTGCCCGGGGAGCACGGCTTCCGGTTCTTTCCCGGCTTCTACCGGAACGTCACCGAGACGATGGCTCGTATACCGGTACCCGGCGGAGGCTGTGTGGCCGACCGCCTGGTGGCGACCACGCAGATGCTCTACGCACGGGACAGAGGGCGCGACGGAGTGGTCGTGGACATATCCGGCGGCCCCGGGCAACGGAACCTGGAGGCCACCCTGCGGGCCATGGGCCACCTCATGGCGCGCACTCCCGGCCTCTCGCCCGAGGAGAGCGCCCACTTCGCGAACCGGCTGCTCGTCTGCGCCACGAGCGGACCGGCCCGCCGCGACGGCGAGTTCGAGAACACGTCGTGGTGGGACTTCACGGCCGGAGCGAGCGCTTCCGAAGAGTACCGGCGGCTCTGTGTGATCGGCCCGACCCGCACCCTGGTGGCGGCGAAGGCCGAGGTGGCGAGCGTGGCGTCGATAGGCCGTACCCAGGTGGAGTTCTGGGCCGGACTGCTCGGAGGGACGGGCCACGCCGAAGCGGACCGGGTGCTGGACGCACCGACCACGGAGGCGTGGATCGGCCCGTGGGCGGCCCATCTGGTCGCGCTCGGCGTCCGGTTCCTCGTGGGGCACCGCGTCACGCGCCTGCGGACCGCGCACGGCGTGGTGCGGTCCGCCGTGGTGCGGACCCCGTCGGGCGCCGTGCGCGAGATCGAGGCGGACTGGTTCGTCTGCGCGGTCCCCGCCGAGGCCGCGGTGCGCACCCTCGGCCCCGAGGTGTGCGAACTGGACGAGGGCCTGACCGGCATCGACCGTCTGGAGACGGACTGGATGACGGGTGTGCAGTTCTTCCTGCGCGAGCGCACCCCGCTCGTGCACGGGCACGTCATCCACGTCGACTCGCCGTGGGCGCTTACCTCCATCGCGCAGGCGCAGTTCTGGTCCGGCATCGACATGCCGACGCGGTATGGCGACGGCACGGTCCGCGACTGCCTGTCGGTGGACGTGTCGGCGTGGGACGTGCCCGGACCACTCACGGGAAAGACGGCCCGCGCGTGCACCCGCGAGGAGGTGGTCCGCGAGGTGTGGCACCAGTTGGAGGACTCGCTGCGGCGCGACGGGCGGGGCCTGCTGTCGTGGGATCTGGTGCGTTCGTGCTTCATGGATCCGGCGATCCGCTGGCCCGCGGAGCCCGGCGGCCTCGCGCACAACACCGAGCCGCTGCTGATCAGCACGGCGGGCTCGCGGCGCTGGCGCCCCCAGCCCGCTGGCAAGGTGCCGAACCTCTTCCAGGCGGGCGACCACGTCGACGTGGACCTCAACCTGGCCACGATGGAGGCCGCCGACCAGAGCGCCAAGGCAGCCGTCAACGCCCTCCTCGCCACGGCCGGTTCGACCGCCGCGCCCTGCGTCGTGCGGGGCTGGGAGCAGCCGACGGAGCTGGCCCGACTGCAGCGCCTGGACGACGAGCTGTACGCGGTCGGCCTCCCGAACGCCTTCGACCGGCCCGCCCCGTGGCAGCGGCCCGGCCGGGAGTGACCGGAAGGGGTCAGCGCGGGCGGTCTATGACGAAGGCGGTGAGGGCCCTGAGGTCTTCCCCCGCCTCCTCGTGCGGCGGGCAGGCACGGGCCAGCGCGGTGAGCGCCGCCCGCGCGTGGCCGTGGGCCGCCGCCTGTGAGACGGCGCGGGCACCGCTGCGGTCGAGCAGTCGCCCGGCCTGCGTCCTCTCCGAAGGCGTCCACGGCCGTGGAAGCGCGTACAGCCCCAGCAACTGTCGTGGGACGTCTTCGTCGCACCGGTCCGGAGCCGGGGTGAGGGCCACGGCGACCGGGTGGGACTTCTTACGGGCCGACAGATCGGCACCGGTCGGCTTACCGGTGACGACGGGGTCGCCCCAGATGCCGAGGATGTCGTCGGTGATCTGGAAGGCGATACCGAGGTGTTCGCCGAAAGAGGCGAGGTCCGAGGCGGCGGCCGGTGCCGCGCCCAGCGTGCAGGCGCACGCGAACAACGAGCCGGTCTTGTCGGCGTGCACGCGCAGGGTGGCGGCGACGCCGGGGCTCAGGTCGCGTTCCAGGGCGAGGTCGAGGGCCTGGCCCTGGGCGAGACGTACGAGGGCGTCGCCGAGCACGGCGGTGGCACGCGCGGGCGCCCGCAGCGTCGCGGGGTCCCGGGGGAGCGGGCTCCCGAGAAGTCCGGCGGGTTCGGGGAGGGTGTCGAAGAACAGGCCGACGGCGTGCGGAGTCAGCGCGCGGACGGCGTCCTCGACGGCATCGGGCCCGAACACCCGCCAGGCCGCCGGTCGGCCCCGGCGCAGTTCGTCGCCGTCCATCACGTCGTCGTGGAGGAGGGAGAGCGTGTGCAGCATCTCGACGGCGGCGGCCCCGGCCGCCACCAGGGGATCGGTATCGGGGCGGCCGGTGGCACGGGCGCAGGCGAACACGAGCGCCGCCCGCACCGCCTTGCCCCCACCCGTACCGCTGCCAGGGGCTGGCCGCCCCTGGGCATCCCACATGCCCCACTGGTAGGCCAGCACCCTGGCGGGGGCCGGGCCCACCCGCTCCAGGAGAGGGATGATCACCGCGTCCGTACGGCGCCGCGCTGCCGCGAGCAGCCGCAGGACGTGCGGGGACGGGGCGGAAGGCGGGGTGTTCACGGGTCCTCCGGGACGCTCGGCCGGTGCGCGCGGGGCCCGGCGGCCTCGCGGGGACGTCCGCGCGCTCGGCCCAACCCCCGTCGACCGCAGGCTACCCAGCCGTGACGGCCCACATGAAACCACCCCGGGGAACAGGCGCGGGAGGTGCCCGATCGTCTCGTGTGCCTCGCGCGGGCGCGCCGACGGGGGCAGGCCACGCCCCCGCCACGCCCGCACCGCCGCCCGCGAAGCGGCGAAGAAGAACGGCGCCACCAGGACGAAGCCGGAGCGGCGCTCCGGGCGCCGTGGGCCGATGACCCCTACGCACTCGTCTCCGAACGCCAGGGGCACTCTCTGATCGTCACCAGCGACCAGACGCCGTCCGGCGGGTGTCCGCTGCTCCCCGACTCCGCCGTCGCCGAACGCGTCGCCGCGCGGGGAGCCGTAGGCGCCGCCCTGCATGTCGTGAACAGCCACGGGAACCACACGGAGCGGAGCGTACGAAGCCCGGGTCGGCGTACCGGCCGCCGCCTCGGCCGGGCGTTCAGCGGCAGCGGGACCAGGACGACGCCGAGCCGCTGCTCGCCGCACCGGCCCGCTGGCCTGGCGCGGGGGCCGCCGGAGGTGAGGGCGGCGGCTCCGCGAGCGGCTCCGTGGCCGGTGTGTCCGTGCGGGCGGTCGGCCCGGCTGGGCCGGTGGCGGGGCCGCCGGTGCGCAGGGTGCTCCCGGAGCGGGTACCACCGTCGTCCTCGCCGACGGCACCTCCTCCACCGTTCCCGCCGCCACCGGCCAGGCCGGTGGCGGCAGCAACGGAAGCAGGGGCGGGTGGGGCGGCGAAGGCGGCGTGAACGACGTCCGTGCCAGCAGCAGGGGGAGGACTCCACCACCGGAGAGTCCGGCACCGACGGATCACCCGGGCTCGTGATCATCGCCTGGCCCACCACCTGACAGCACCCGGCGGGCCATGAGGGAGGCCGCCCGGTCCGGACCCCCGGCACCGAACCACCTGGTCCGTGAGCATCAGCACGATCCGCAGACTCTGGCCGACACGTCGGCCTGGTCGCGGCCGGGCCGGACACGACCGGGCACCCTGACGACGCGACAGCCGCCGTCCTGGCACCGGCCCGCACCGCCCCAGGGCCTGGGGGCCTCGGGGCCTCGGGCCTCGGGCCTCGGGGCCTGAGCATGGCACCGGCGCCGGACCGTGCGCCGTCACAGACACCGGGGCGGACGGGGCGGGACCGATCTCGGCGAACGCGCACGGGTCCTCCTCGGGCCACCACTCCTGACCCAGGGGGCCCGGCAGGGTGTACCGCGCGGCCCGCAGCGCACCCCGCGCGGGAACGAGGACGGCGCCCGGAAGACGACTCGTCTTCCGGGCGCCGCGCTCTCTGCCGGGTACCGCGTACCGCTCGGCCGGACCTGGTCGGGCCGTGGGCAGCCGACCGGGTCAGGCAGCCGAGCCCCATTCAGATGCCCGTACGCGTCGGCTGAACCCCCGGAGGGAACCTCCCGGGTTTCTCAGTTGTCGTACGTCCACCACTGGTTCGGGGTTCCCATGGTGCGCCGCATGATCAGCTGAGCGCCCGGCTGCGGGGAAAGGCCGGGCGGCGCCACGGCCTGCCCCGGGGGAACGGCAAGGGTTCCGTCCGGGCGGAATACGACCGCCAGTACCTCGCCGCCGACGCCCGGGAACGCGGGCCCGCTGCCCCTACTCGGCGCTGGCGCGAGCGGCGGCGCGGATCTGGTCGGTGACGACATCGGGGTGGGACATCATCGCGACGTGCGAGGAGTCGATCTCGATCGTGTGCGACTTGGCGCGCCTGGCCTCGAACCGCTCCAGGTCCGGGGCGATGGCCTTGTCGTTCCTGGCGACGATGAACCAGGACGGGATCGTCTTCCACGCGGCCTCGGTCGCGTTCTGCCCGAACCCGGCCTGGGCCACCGGGCGTTGCTCGACCGCCATGACCTTCGTCTGCGACTTGGGGAGGTCGGCGGCGAAGACGGCGTGGAACTTGTCGTTCTGGATGTAGAGGTCGGTGCCGCTGGTCGTCCCGTCCGTGTACGGGACCGGCCGGAGTGCGGTGCCGAGATCGCTTCCGGTGAACTTCGTGGACAGAGTGGCCGGGTTCTCACCCACGTCCGGCATGAACGCCGACACGTACACCAGGGCCTTGACGTTCTTGTTCCCCGCGGCTGCCTGGCTGATGACCGCCCCTCCGTAGGAGTGGCCGACGAGCACGACCGGCCCCTTGACCGACTTGAGGACCGAGGCGACGTAGGCGGAGTCGCTGAGCACTCCGCGCAGCGGGTTCGGCGGGGCCACCACGGGATATCCCTGGCTCTGGAGCCGCTCGACCACGGGGGTCCAGCCGGAGGCGTCCGCGAACGCGCCGTGGACCAGGACCACCGTGGGCTTCACACCGTGGCCCACCGGTTCCCGGTTGTCGGCGCCGGACGGATCACCGCCGGCCACGGCCGGCCCGGTGCTCAGCAGCGCCGCCGTGAGCGACAGGGACAGGGCACCCACGCGCACTATGCCGCGCCGTGAACGAGAGGGGGTTCGCACAGCCATGAAGGGGTCTCTCTTCCGCTCGGAGGGAGGCTGTCACCCTGAGCGTTCACCCGGACACGCCCGGCCGCCTTCCCGGACGGGCAGAGGAGTGAAAGTTCGGGCCTCGGCCTGGCCCTGTTCCGGGCCGTCCCTTCCCACCGGTCCGTTGCGCCGCTTCCGCGGGAGGCCAGGGACCCGCCGCGGTCGTGGTACGGCAGAGGGGCATCGACCGAGGCCACGATGCCGAGCAGCCCCAGGACGCGGGGGTGCCCCGGCGGGGCGACGAAACCGACGCCCGTCACTTCGCGGCGGACGGTTTCGCCACGGCCACCATCGAGCTCCCCGGAAGCGGCGAGCGGCCCCGCCTGCCCGCCGCGGACCTGCGCCGGGTGCTGGAGGCCGATGAGCCGGTCTGCGACGGGATCATTGACGTCCTCATCCTCCCCCCCCGGCCGACAAGGCGGTCCCGGAATAGCAGACCGCCCTGGACGCCCTCCTGTCGCTGCCCGGGATCGGTGGCCCGGTCGGCTACTCGGGAGGCGTGATCTCCATCGGCATCCGCCTGGCCCCGGGCGGCCCGGCAAGAGGTTCCTCAGGAGGTGGGCCGGTCCAGCTGCGGCTTCAGCCGGACCTCGGTCACGCTCATGTCCTGCGGTGCGCCGAACGCCCGGACCATGATGCCGTGGCCGATGCCGGTGACCTCCAGAGCCAGGTGCTCGGCTCCCACGCGCAGGTCGAGCCTCGCCACGGGCTCGCCCGCGAAGTCCGGCATACGGTGGATCCGCGCCCCGGGGTACCTCAGGCCCGTCAGCCTGTCCCGCATCCGCTCGTACGTGGCCGCCTCCTTTCCGGAGAACGCCCTGCCGATCCGGAGCTGGTGCCTCTGGGCGGCGCACTCCTCCGCCAGGGTCAGCGGCACCGGGTCGGCCAGGACGGGCAGGGTGAGGTCGGGGGCCGGTCCCCGGTGGCCGACGGCGCTGAGGACGTTCGGTTGACAGTTCTGCGCGACGAGGTCGGCCAGCTCCAGGAACTGTGCCTCGGCGCGGGCGCTCGTCACGGCGCCGACCGCCCACGCGGTCCGCGCGGCGGAGGCGCGAGCGGAAGCGTGGACGGAGGCGCGAGCGGAGGAAGAGGCGGTGGTGGCGGAGGAGTCGCGGCCGGTGGTGGCATGAGCGCTCTGGGCGCCGACGGCGGCCAGGACGACGACGCTGCCAAGTGCGGCGGTGAACAGGGGCCTTGGGAAGAGAATCGATCGCATGGCGGTACCTTGCCGACCGGTGGCCACCGGCTGCCTGAGTAGTCGTACTCATTCCGCCTGAGCATCGACTCAGCCCCTTGGCTCCGGTGCACCGACAAAACGTCAGCCCACGAACGAGCCCGCTCTTCCACCCGGCTGTGGGACGGGGCACCCGGACCGGTTTCGCCCGGACCTTCGCGCCGCACGGGGCCGTGACGTTGCTGACCAACCCCGAGGGGTCCTGCGCGTGTTCGACGTCATCGCCTGGATGCACCAGGGACGCCAGTCATGACCCGGACGACGCAGGACAGCCCCATGTGCGACGCAAGACCAGCATCCTCACCAGCGGAGCCTGGAGTGTCGGTCGCGGCCGGTAGTCTGCGCCGACTCACGCGACACGACACGAAGGAGCTCTCATCGTGATGCCCGAGACGGTCCCGGTGGCCGACCCCGACGAGTGGGGCGCCGCGCTGGCCGGTGCCTTCGCGATACTGCTCGGCGCGCAGCCGCCCGTCGACCCCGGTGCCGCCGGATACGCGGTGTACTACGCCTCGGACTCCCTCGACGAGTTCCTGTTCCCGAACACCTGGGTCACCCCTGAGCCGCTCTCCGCCCGGGAGCCGAGGAACCTGCCGGATCAGGACGGGCCGTACCCCTTCTCCCCCTGGGCGTGGCGGTTCGACCTGAGCGAATCGCTGTTCCGCTTCGACGCCGACCTCCTGGCGGGGACGGGACCGTGGGGCGACGGCGGGCACAAGGGCCCCCGGCCGTTCGACGACGCCTTCGTCGCCGACCTGCGGACCGTCTCCCCGCTCGACGAAGCCGGTGGGGTACTGGTGCGCGGCACGGAGCTGGGAACCCTCCTGGGCCGACACGGGGTCGTACTGACCGGCGAGGAGTCCGAGCAGCTGAACGGCTGGCTGACCGTGCTGCTGAGGGTCGCCACCGACGGCACCCTCCCCGACGCGATGCGGGCCGCCACCTTCACCGGGCGTGGCCCCGCGCACCTGGTGTCGACGGACGACATCAGATACGCCGACTCCGCCGCGGAGCCCTGGGAGGAGAGGCTGGGCGCGGTCGCGCACCCCGGGCTCCGCGACCATCTCCGTATGCTCTGCCTCGCCAGGGAGCACGCGCGCGGTGAGGGCGGCTTCTACCTCGGCAGCGACGCCTGGCCGTGGCCGACCGATGTCCTGGAGGCGACCGGCTGTTCCCTGGTCGCGGGGTGGGGGTTCGGTGAGTCGCAGGCCGGTACCGCCGTCGTGAGACTGCCGGACGAGCGCGGAGAGCGCTGAGGAGCCCGGTGCCCCGCCCGCCCGACGGACACCCCGGCCCCGCCCGGCGGCCGGTGAACGGTGGTGTCGCGCGGGCGGAGCACCGGTGGCGCTACTTCACGGACCCCGCCATCACCCCCTGGACGAAATGCTTCTGGAAGGCGAAGAACACCACCAGCGGCACGACGAGCGACAGGAAGGCCCCCGGCGCGAGGACGCCGATGTTGCTGCCGAACTGCCGCATCTGCGACTGGAGGGCCACCGTCAGAGGCTGCGACGAGCTGTCGGCGAAGAGCAGCGCCACCAGCATGTCGTTCCACACCCACAGGAACTGGAAGATCGCCAGACTGGCGAGCGCGGGTCGGCCCAGGGGCAGGACCAGTTGGAGGAAGATCCGCCACTCGCTGCCGCCGTCCAGGCGCGCCGCCTCCAGCATCTCCTTCGGGATCTCCGCGAAGTAGTTGCGCAGCAGGAAGACGGCGAAGGGCAGCCCGTAGGCGACATGGAAGAGGATGACGCCCGCGACCGTCCCGAACAGGCCGACCGCGCCGAAGAGTTTGGCCACCGGCAGCAGGCCGATCTGTACTGGGACCACCAGGAGGCCGACCACCACGAGGAAGACGGTGTCCCGGCCGGGGAAGCGCAGCCAGGCGAAGGCGTAGCCCGCGAGGGCGGCGATGCCGACGACGAGGACGGTCGTGGGCACGGAGATGACGACGGTGTTCCAGAACGCCTGGAGGATCCCCGAATCCTCGAACAGCGCACGGTAGTTGTCGATCGAGAGCCGGGTCGGGTCGGCCAGCGCGGTCCACCAGCCGTCGGAGGCGTTGTCCCGCTCCGAGCGCAGGGAGGAGAGGAAGAGCCCGGCGAGCGGAGTGATCCAGACGAGGGCGACGAGGACCAGGAGGAGCTGGATCAGCGAGCTGCCCAGCCAGCGGGTCCGTCCGGTGCGGGTGCTCATGCTCCGCCCTTCCGGAAGCGCCGGATGTTGAAGATCATCGCCGGTACGACGAGCAGGAGCAGCAGCACGCTGAGGGCGCTGCCGAGGCCCTGGTCGTTGCCGCCGCCGAAGGAGACCAGCCACATACGGGTGGCGAGCACGTCGGCCTCCTCCTGAACGGGCCCGGGGGCGATGACGTAGACGAGGTCGAAGACCTTCATGACGTTGATGACCAGGGTCACGAAGACGACGGTCAGGACGGGCGCGAGCAGCGGAACGGTGATCCTGCGGAAGATCTGTCTCTCACTGGCGCCGTCCACGCGGGCCGCCTCCAGGGTGTCGCGGGGGATCGCGGCGAGGCCCGCGCCGATCAGGACCATGGAGAAGCCGGTCCACACCCACAGGTAGGCCCCGATGATCGCGGGGGTGACGAGGGACGGGCCGAGCCAGTTCACGCCGTTGTAGGGGGCGGCGAAGTTCGCGGCGGGCAGCCGCAGCGCGTAGCCGCCGTCAGCGGTGCCGAGGCCGTCGAAGCGGAACGATCCGTCGTCGCCGGTGGTCGCGGTGCCGACGACCTCGCCCCCGCGCAGCGCCTCGACGGTCATGCCGGGCAGGCCCTTCTCCGCCGGGTCGATCACGCCCTGCCGGCCGCCCGACCCGGGGGTGAAGTCGAGGTAGACGGTGCCGGAGAGGCCGTCGGGCTCCGGCGCGGGTGCGCGCGCGGTCAGTGCCGTCGCCGGTACGGCCCCGGGGGCGACGCCGACCACGGGCAGGAGGACGCCGGTGCCGGGCCGTACGGTCCCCGGCGCCGTGGTGTAGCCGTCGCCGGGGCTGCCGGTCAGCGCCTCGGACGGCCTGGCGCGGGCGGTGGGGTAGGGCGCGGGTTCCTTGAACGCGTCGTGGACGCCCACGACCACGGCGTTGATCACGCCCCGGTCCGGGTCCTGCTCGTAGGAGAGCCGGAAGATGATGCCCGCGGCCAGGAACGACACCGCCATGGGGAGGAAGAGGACCAGTTTGAACGCGGTCGCCCAGCGGACCCGTTCGGTCAGGACCGCGAGGACCAGGCCGATGCCGGTGAGCAGGGCGGGTGCGACGACGACCCAGACGGCGCTGTTCCGTACGGCCTTGAGCGTCGCCGGGTCCCGGAACATCTCCACGTAGTTGGCGGCGCCGACGAACCGGTCGCCGCTCGCGTCGAAGAGGCTGCGGCCCACCGAGAACAGGACGGGGTAGACGACCAGCGCCCCGAGGAGCAGCAGCGCGGGCAGCGCGAACAGCGCGCCCAGGAGACGTCTTCTGCGCAGGGCGAGGCGCCGCGGGTCGGCCGAGGCGCGCGCCTTCGGAGGAGGGGCCATGACCGGGCGGCCTCAGTTCCCGTACGCCTTGGCCGCCGCGGCTTCCAGGGCCGCCGCGGTCGCCTTGGGGTTCGACGGGTCGCGCAGGAAGTCCTGGAGGATCTTCCACTCGCCCGCGCCCTTGGTGCCGCCGAACGCGGCGGGCGCCTGGTCGGACATGTCGAAGCGCACCGAGTCGCCCGCGGAGACCAGCGAGGCGGCGGTGGCGCGCGTGGTGTCGTCGCCGTACGCCTCGGGCTTGACGTTCTTGTTGGGGGAGAGGAAGCCGCCCGCCGCCGCCCACACCTCGGCCGCCTCGGGGGTGGCGAGGAACTCGACGAGCCTCATGGCGCCGTCGGCGTTCTCCGCGTCCTTGAGGACGACGGCCGCGTCACCGCCGCTGACCACCGGGGCGGTGCCGGTCCCGACCGCCGGGAAGGGGAAGAACTTGGCGTCCTCGCCGGGCTTCTTGCCGAACTCGTCCTTGGCGACGCCGCCGACGAAGTCGCCCTCGTAGACCATGGCGGCCTTGGGTTCGGGGCCGAAGACCTGCTCGACGGAGCCGGGGAAGTCGGTCCGCAGGGCCAGTTGGGCGCCACCGGCGACGAGCCGCTTGTCCTTGAAGACTTCGGCGAGGGTCGTGAGGGCGGTGACGACGCTCTCGTCGGTCCACTGGAGCTCGTGCCGGGCGAGCCGGTCGTACTTCTCCGGGCCCGCCTGGGACAGATAGACGTTCTCGAACCAGTCCGTGAGGGTCCAGCCGTCCTCACCGGCTACCGCGAAGGCGGGCAGTCCGGAGTCGGCGAGCGTCCGGCCCGCCTTGAGGAGTTCGTCCCAGCTCTTCGGCTCGTTCACGCCCGCCTGGGTGATGGCCTCGGGGGCGTACCAGATCGTCGACTTGTGGGCTGCCTTGAAGTAGAGCCCGTAGTAGGCGCCGTCGACCGTTCCGTAGTTTTTCCAGACGGGTGCGAGGCCCGCGGTGGCGGTGGTGGTGGTCTTCTCGGAGAGCGGTGTGAGCCAGCCCGCCTTCGCGAACTGCTGGAGCACGCCGACCTGGGGCACGAGGACGACGTCGGGCGCGTTGCCGCCCTCGATCTTGCTGCCGACGAAGGTGGAGACGTTGTCGCCGGACGGGACGAAGACGGTCTTGGCGCCGGTCTGGGCGCTGAACGCGTCGAGCACCTTCTTGAAGTTCTTCTGCTCGCCGCCGGTCCAGACACCGGCCACGGTGACGGTCTGGCCCTTCAGGGCGCCTCCGCCTCCCGTGGCGGGTCCGTCGCCGCCTCCGCAGGCGGTGACGGTGAGGGCGAGGGCGAACACGGCGGAGACGGTACCGGCGGTGCGCGGGGTCGGAGCGGCGGGTCGTCGCATGGCGGTCCTTCCTTCCTGTGGTGGGGCTCGCTGGAACAGGGGCGGGGGCGGTCGGTCAGCGGCGGGACGAGGGCGGGCGGAGCGGCCGGAACGGGCTGCGGGAGTGCTGGACGTCTCGCGCCGACCCGTCCTGGGGCGACGGCGAGAGCACTCCATCGCGACCCTCCGGCATACATTCATGTTAAGTAGCAATGACGGGAGCCTGTCAATGAGAGTGCACAACGGATCTGCCCTGGTGGACATTTGGGCCTGCCGTGCGGGCAACGAGAAACCCCCTTGCCTAACATGTAGGTAAGGGGGTCGGAGGGTGAGGGAGGTACGGGAGCTGCCGGGGAGGCCCCGTGGGCCCGGCGTCAGCCCCCGCCCGAGATGTCGCCCAGCTCCCGCGTCAGCCGACGTACGGCCTCCTCCGGACTCTCCCGCAACGCCAGCACGTCCTGCCCCACGGCCTGCACCGCCAGACTCACCTGCCCGTACCGGGGGCTCTTGGGCCTGGGCACCGCGCTGAGCACGCTCTCCCGGAGGATGGGGAGGTACGGATGGGAGGTGACCAGCCCCGGATCGTCGTAGAGCGACGCCAGGACCGGCGGCAGCGCCCCCTTCGTCAGCACCTGCCGCTGCACCCGCTCGCTCGTCAGATAGGCGAGGAAGTCCGCCGCCGTCGCGGGATGCCGGGAACGCGCGGACACGGCGAGGTTCGACCCGCCGAGCACGCTCGTACCGGGCCCGTGCGCACCGGGAAGCGGAACGGCTCCGAAACGCCCCGCGACCTTCGACCCCGGACCGTTGGCGTCGGCGTACACGTACGGCCAGTTCCGCAGGAACAGCAGCCTGCCCTCCACGAACGCCGCCCGCGACTCCTCCTCCTTGTACCGCAGGGCCTCCCGGGGGATCCAGCCCTCCCGCAGCCCGTCCGCGAGGAACGCGAACCCGGCGCGCGCCGCGTCGGAGTCCACCGCGATCCGCGTGCCCTCGTCGCGCAGGACCGTGCCGCCCGCCGACTGGATCGCCTCCGTGAGGTTCACGGTCAGCCCCTCGTACGGCAGGAACTGGCCGGCGTACCCGTCGAGACCGTTCCGGCGCGCGAGCGTCCGGGCCTGGCGGGCCAGCTCGGACCAGGTCCGGGGCGGCTTCTCGCCCGCCGCCCCCAGGACGTCCGCGCGGTAGTAGAGGAGCCCCGCGTTCGTCACGTAGGGGACGGCGTACAGACGCCCCTCGAAGGTGGCCGTGTCGACGACCGGCCGCAGGAAGGCGTCCAGGGCGAACCGGTCACGGGCCAGCGGGGTGATCAGACCGGCGGCGGCGAACTCGGAGGTCCAGGCGACGTCGATGTTGAGGACGTCGAACCGGCCACCGCCGGACCGCAGTTCGCTGAGCATCTGGGCCCGCGTCTCGTCCGCCGAGTCGGGCAGCTCGACGAGGGTGACCGGCTCGGCCGGGCGCTCCCGGTTCCAGTCGTCGAGCAACGGCCGCAGATAGTGGGTGAGGTCCCCGGCCGTGACGAACGTCAGCGGCCCCCGCCCACCGGCCGCCGCCTCCCCGGCCGGACGCGCCGTCCCCGCGTGCCCGGCCAGCACGACCGCCGCGACGAGGACACCCCTCCCCACGGCCCGTATCCACCGCACAGGTTCCTCCCGGACGTGGTCCCGGACGTGACGCCGACCATCGTGGCATAGGTGGCGCGCGGGGAATCGGCGATACTGACGGCGCGGGTGACACGGCCGTCACCCGGTCCACCGGGTCTCAGGTCCGGCATCGGGTTTTCCGGAACGACACAGAAGGGGGAGCGCGTGCGGCAGCAGCTGCTGGCACTCCTCACCCGTGGGCCCGCCCACGGATACGAGCTCAAGCAGGGCCTTGAACAACTGCTGGGCTCCGCATACCCTCAGCCGAACGTCGGCCAGGTCTATGTGACGCTCGGGCGGCTGGAGAAGAGCGGCCTGATCGAGGGCGAGGACGTCGAACAGACGGGACGGCCCAACAAACGGACCTACCGACTGACCGACGCCGGACGGGAGGCCGTCTCCGCGTGGTTCGACGAGACCACCGAGGAGCCGCGCGTCCGCGACGAGTTCTTCATGAAGCTCGCGCTCGCGCCCCTGTCGGGAATGGCCGACCCGATCGTGCTCATCAACAGACAGCGGCGACAGCACCTGAACACCATGCGCGGCCTCTCCAGGCTCGCCGCCACCGAGGACCGGGAGAACAAGGTCGCTCACCTCCTGATCGAGGGCGCCATGCTGCATCTGCAGGCCGACCTCGACTGGCTGGAGCGCTGTCAGGAGGAGCTGGAATGACCACGGGTCCCGTCCCGCCGTCCGCCCGGGAAGCCATCGCCAGGGAAGCCGCCGCTCCGGAAGCCGTCGCCCGGGAAGCCGTCGTCCACGCCGAGGGCCTGACCAAGACCCATCGCGGCGACAGCGCCCCCGTCCACGCGGTCCGAGGCGTCGACCTGACCGTCATGCCCGGCGAGTTCGTCGCCGTCACCGGCCCCTCGGGAGCGGGCAAGTCGACCCTGCTGCATCTCGTCGGCGGCCTCGAACGGCCCGACAGCGGACGCCTCTGGCTCGGCGGGGAACGGGTCGACGGCTACACCGAGGCCCGCTGGGCGGTGCTGCGCCGCCGCCGCGTCGGCGTCGTCTTCCAGTTCTTCAACCTGGTCTCCAACCTCACCGTCGCCGACAACATCGAACTCCCCGCCCTGCTGGCCGGAGCCTCGGCCGCGTCCGCCCGGCAGAGCCGCCGGGAACTCCTCGCCGAACTGGGCCTCGAAGGCAGGGAACGCTCCATGCCCGGCGAACTCTCCGGCGGCGAGCAGCAACGCGTCGCCCTCGCCCGAGCCCTGGTCAACCACCCCGCGCTGCTCCTCGCCGACGAACCCGCCGGGAGCCTCGACAGCAAGGGCACCCGTGACGTGGTCCGGCTCCTCTCCCGCTGCCACGCGCGCGGCCAGAGCATCCTCATGGTCACCCACGACGCCCGGATGGCCAGCGCCGCCGACCGGGTCATCAGCTTCTTCGACGGACGGATCGCCGACGACGCGACCCTGGACGACGGAGGCACGCCCCGGACGGGCGTGTCCGGCGTCCTCGAACTCCGCGACTGACGGACCGGGTGACGGGCCTGAGGGCGGGCCCGAGGCCGGACGGCCAGAGCAGGGACGGGGGCGGGCCTGAGCAGGGACGGGGCGGGCCCGAGGACGGATCGGTCGGGCGACGCCCCCACCAGGAGACGGACGGGTCCGGCCACCGAGCGACCAGGAGACGGACAGGCCCGGCCACCGAGCGACCGAACCACCAGGAGGCGGACGACCCGGCCACCGAGCCAGCGAGCGACCAGGAGACGGACGGGCCCGGGCACCGAGCCGCCGAGAGCGACCGAAAGGGAGTACGCCGTGCGCGCCACACTGCGATGGGCCCGCTCCGACCTGCGCGCCCACCGCGCGGAAGCGCTCTTCGCGGTGCTCGCGAGTGCCGGAGTGATCGCCTCCCTGCTGCTCTCCGGGGCACTCCTCAGCTACGCAGTCAACCCCTGGCAGCGCGTCTTCAACCAGTCCCAGGGCGCCCACATCTGGCTCCACGCGCGCGGTGACGTCGACCCCGCCGCGTTCGCCTCGCTCGCCTCCCTCGACGAGGTCGCCGCGATCTCCGGGCCCTTCCGCACGGCCGACGCCACCCTGGCGACACCCGGAGCACGCGCGCGCGTCGTCCTGCGCGCCGCCGGGACGCGACCGCCGCGCGTCGCCCGCCCCCTGATCACGTCGGGCCGCTGGCTCGCCGCCGGGACCTCCGACGAGATCGTCCTGGAGAAGGTGCTCGCCCGCGCCCTGTGGGCCGAGCCCGGCGAGACGGTCACCCTCCCGGGGCCCGGCGGCGGAACCCGTACCCTCCGGGTCGTCGGCGTCGCGGACAGCGCCGAGCCCCGCTACCGGCCCGACCAGCACCCCGGCACCGCCTGGGTCCTCCCCGCCATCCTGGAAGGCACGGCGACCGCCCCCGCCGGGCAACGGATCGGACTGCGCCTGAAGGACCCGGACGACACCGACTACATCGTCCAGCGCTCGGTCACCCTCCTCGGCGCCGACCGGGTCGACCAGGTCACCAAATGGCAGCAGGCCAAGGCCGACGTGGGCGGCGACGACCGGCTCCTCGGCCAGATGTTCGCCGCCTTCGGCGTGGCCGCCCTGTTCGCCGCCGCCGTCGCCGCGTCCGGAGCGGTCAGGTCCCGGGTGCGCGGCCAGCTCCGCGACATCGCCGTACTGAAAGCAGTCGGCTTCACCCCCGGCCAGGTGATCCGGGGCTTCCTCGTCCAGCACCTGGGATTCGCGGTCCTCGGCGCCGCGCTCGCCACCGCCGCCACCGTCACCCTGGGACGCCGGATACCCGGCCGGATCGGCGAAGCCGTACGCCTGTGGCCCGAGATGCCCGGACACCGCACGATCCTCGTCGGACTGCCCGCCGCCGCCGTCCTCCTCATCGCCGCCGCCACCGGGCTCGCCGCCTGGCGGGCCGGGCGCGTACCGCCCGTTCCCGTGGCCAGGGCCGCGCTCCCCGCCGCCGCGCCCCTCACCGCGTTCGGCCGCCGGGCCCTCGGCCTCCACGTCTCCCCGGCCCTCGTCCTCGGCTGGCGCTCGGCCTTCTCCGGCCGCCGCCGCACCCTCGCGTCCCTCGCCCGGCTGGGTCTTCCCGTGGCCCTGATGACGGTCGCCCTCGTCGGCTGGTCGACCCTGGAACAGTTCCGCGACGACCCCGCGCGGATGGGCCGCGCCGCCGCCCTGACCGTACGCGCCGAGCCGTCCGCCCCCGGTGGCGGCACGGACCCGGAGCGCGTCCTGGCGGGGATCCCCGGGGTCCAGGACGCCTTCCCCGGCGTCGAGTTCGCCGCCCTCGTCCCCGGCCAGACCGGCACCATCACCCTGCGAGGTCTTGGCACCCGGGAACACCCCTACCCCCACACCCTCGCCGAGGGCCGGGCCCCGACCGGACCCGACGAGGCCGTCGCGGGACAGGGACTTCTCGACCTGCTCGGCGTACCCGTGGGGGAGTGGGTCCGCATGACGGTCGAGGGGCGCCCCCAGATCCTGCACATCGTCGGCCGCAGCATCGAACCCGACGACGGCGGCCGGATCGTCTCCACCTCCCTCGACACCCTCAGGGACGGCGCGCCCGCCCTCCGCCCCGCCTTCCACGCCCTCGTCCTGAGGCCCGGCGCCGACCCCGGGACGGTCGCCGCCGCCGTCTCCGCGACGACCGGAGACACGACGGAGGTCCGCCGGACCCCCTCCACGGCGGACCGGCTCGACACCCCGCGCGGCATCATCGCGGCCCTCGTCGCCGTCCTGGCCTTCATCGCGCTCGTCGAACTGTTCACCCTCATCAACGCGGGAGTACGGGCCCGGGTCCGGGACCTGCTGGCGATGCGGGCCGTCGGCCTCACCCCCCGGCAGATCGGCGGGGTCATCGTGACGGCGGCCGTGCTCACCTCACTCGCCTCCGCGCTCCTGGGCACGGCCGTCGGTGCCGTCGTCGGCCGGTGGCTCGTGGACACGGAGGCCCGCGCCGACGGCATCGGCGCGGGAATCGCCCACCCGCCGTCCCCGCTCCTCCTGACGGTCCTGATCGCCACGGCGGCCGTGACCGGAGCGGTGGCGGCCCTGCCCCCGGCGGTGAGGACCGCGCGCCGCAGGCTCGTCGACTCGGCGGGCGAGACGTTCTAGCCGTACACGGAGCTCTTCGTGTCCCCGCGCGGCCCGCGACCCCTCCGGTACTGCCCGGGGCCGGTCCACGACCGGAGGGGCTGCCGAGCCCTCGTCACCCGGGACCTTCTCCGTGTGCCGCCGGGGGCTCAGCCTCCTCGTGGCAAGGTGCGCAGCGGACGGGAGACGGCCTGCGGCGCGGGACGGGTCAGGTGCAGCGTCGTGTGGAAGTGGCCGTCGGACTCCTTGCCCCGGGGGTCGTCGCCGAGCGCGGACACCGAGGTGACGGCGTCACGCTGTTCGTCGGCGTCGGTGAAGCGCCGCTGCGGATAGGTGCGGGTCGTGTCCTTCTCCGTGGTCATGCCCAGCGGGGCCAGTCCGTCCGCGATGTGCCGGTAGGAGCCGGTGCGCAGCACGAAGGCGGCCACCCACGGTCGCTCCCGCCGGTTCTCCAGCAGTGGCCGGAAGGTGCGGGCGGAGAGGAAACTCGCCCCGCCGGTCACGGTGATCAGCCGGGTGCCCCGGGTGGCCCGGTGCAGGGCGGGGCTGGGCGGGGCGACCTCCAGGTTCTCGGCGAACCCGTCGTCGAGCAGGCCCACCGCGCGACCGTAGGCGACGGCGGGCGCGGAGATGTCGAGGCCGATGACGGGTACGGCGTCCGGGCGACGACGCGCCGCGTAGTACGCGCGGTCCCACCCGATCAGTTCGGCGCCCGTCATTCCGGCCGCCTCCGGCGAGGTGTAGCGGTCGCGCAACTCCTCCAGCGTCACATGGTGGTTGAGCAGGGCCGCGTTGATGCCGTACGAGCAGCAGATGTCCAGGACCGTGCCCGGCACCCCGCCGTCCGGCCCGGCGGACTGCCGTACGGACGTCTCGGGAAGGCCGACGAGGGGCAGGAGGCCACGGAAGACGCCCTGGGCGTGATGGGGGGTCTGATACCCCAGAGCCCCCAACTCGCTGAAGTACGCCCGGGGATCGGGCCGGTCGTAGATGTCGTCGAAGCGGGTCATCGGCATGGGCGGGTCCGATGCGTGCTGTTCCGAGCGGTCACCTGTGTCCTCCAGAGTCGGATGGTCCAGGCATAGCGCATCGCGCCGTCGGCCGGGAAGGCCGCCCGGCGGCGCCCGTACGGCCTTCGGCCACCTGACGGGCTCCGCCCCGCCGGTGGCCGTATCGCCCCGCTCTACGGCGAGCCGGGCGGCGGTCCGCCGAAGGCCGGAGGGCCGGGATCAGGGACGGGCAGGCCGATCAGGGACGGCCAGTCGGGGCGGAAGCGCCCCACGAAGTCCGTGAAGTCGTGCCGGAGGCGGCGCGGATCGGACGGCTTGAGCCGGATCTGCTGACGGTCGTCGGCCCACCAGATCTCGAAGTCCATGGCCGTGCCCTCCGTCGGCCAGTCGTCGCCCTCGTACGGAAGCATCAGGGCGTCGACGAAGCCTCCTACGGTGAGGCCGATGTCCACGAAGATCCCGATGGAGCCGGGCCGAGGAACCCGCACGACAGTGCCCTCGTACACCTGACCGAAACGCAGTCCTCTTCGTATCCCGGCCCACTCGGCATCCGTCACCACCGGCGCATCTTCGCACGTCCGTCCGGGTCGCGGGTGGTCCGTGCGTGCCCGACGGCCCGGCAGCGGCGGGACTCAGCCCGCTCGGACCCGGTCCAGTACCGCCGCCCCCAGTTCCAGCATCTGCTCCGGCTCGCTCACGCACTGCTGGAGATCGATGAGACAGCCGTCGGCCCCCGACTCCCGTACGCCGGTCAGCACCGCCGCGATGTCGTCGGCCGACGCCCCCGGCGCGGGGTTGTGGCGGATCTCGCGCCGCAGCGCGTCAGGATCACGGCCCACGTCCTCGGCGGCGCGGCGTGCCAGGTCCCACAGGCCCGCGAGCGCCGGGGGCGGCATGACGACCCCGACCCATCCGTCCGCGCGGCGGCCGATCCGGCTCATGGCGGCGGGGGAGAAACCGCCCAAGTAGACCGGCGGTCCCGGCTGCTGGGCCGGGCGGAGGCCGACATGGGAACGGGGAATGGTCCAGTGCGCCCCCTCATGGCCGAAGACCTCCTCGGCCCACATGGCGCCCAGGATGTCGAGGATCTCCTCCAGCCGCTCCCCGCGCCGGGAGAACTCGGCGTTCAGGGCGGAGTATTCGTCCCGCATCCACCCGATGCCGAGCCCGACGTCCAGCCGGCCCTCGCTGAGGAGATCGAGGGAAGTGAGCGAGCGCCCCAGCAACAGCGGCGGATACCAAGGGGCGTTGAGGGTGCTGGTGCCGAGCCGCACCCGTGTGGTGGCCGACGCCGCGACCGTCAGCACCAGCAGGGGATCGAGGAAGGTCTTGAACCCCGGCGGATACGGATTCTCCGCCGTGTACCCCGGATAGACCTCGCTCGGCGCGACCGGTGTCAGGGCGCGGTCCCCGACCCAGAGCGAGTCGAACCCCGCCGACTCGGCATCCCTGGCGAACCCGGCTATCGAGGCGGCCCGGGCATGACTTCCGTACTGTGGCAACGCGATTCCCATACGCATGTGTTCATCCTGCACGCCATCCGCGCCGGGGTCCCCTTCCTCGGTCGAATGAGAGGCGGGCAACAGTCGCGGAGCGTCTTCGGAGAGGCGGGGCGTGGCGGGGACACGGCGCGGCGCACGTCACCTTCCGTTCGCACCGAACCGGGCGATGGCCTCCAGGGCCGCGTCCCGCATCGCGGGACTGCCCGTGTGCCCGGAGTCTTCGATCACCCGCAGCTCCGCGTCCGGCCATGCCGCGGACAGCTCCCACGCGGTCTTCAACGGGCTGCCCAGATCGAGGCGGCCGTGGATCAGCACGGCCGGAATTCCGGCCAACCGGTGCGCGTGACGCAGCAGTTGCCCGTCATCGAGCCAGGCGTCGTTCGCGAAGTAGTGCGCGCAGAGGCGGACGAACGCCATCAGGGCGTCGTCCGGCCTGTCGCTGTAGCTCCCCGGGTGACCGAGTACCTCATGGGCGATGACGGCATCCTCCCAAGCGCACCAGTCCCACGCCGCCCTGACCCGCACGGCCTCGTCGGGGCTGTTCATCAGCCGGTTGTAGGCGGCCACGAGGTCACCGCCCCGGTCCGCCTCCGGAAGCGCGTCACGGAAGGTCTCCCAGGGGCCCGGCAGGAAGCGTCCGACGCCGCGGTAGAGCCAGTCGGTTTCCTCCGGCCGGGTCATGGTGACGCCGACGACGACGACCTCCGAGACGCGTTCGGGATGGCGCTCGGCGTAGGCGAGGATCAGCGTCGAACCCCAGGACCCGCCGTACAGGAGCCAGCGCTCCACCCCCAGATGCTCGCGCAGGAGCTCCATGTCGGCGATCAGATGGTCCGTGGTGTTGTGATCGAGGCCGACGGACGGATCGGAGGCGTGCGGCAGGCTTTCACCACAGCCACGCTGATCGAACAGGATGATCCGGAAGACCTCGGGATCGAACAGCACGCGGCTGCCACGGCGCCCTCCGCTGCCGGGGCCGCCGTGCACGCACAGAGCCGCCTTTCCCTCGGGGTTGCCGCTGGTCTCCCAGTAGATCCGGTTTCCGTCGCCGACATCGAGGAGGCCGTGCGCGTACGGTTCGACGGGCGGGAACGGCTGTGCCACGGGGTCTCCTCCTGAAGACGCGGATCGAACAACCTCCGGAGGGTAGTGGACACCCGGGGACGAGGTCACCTGCCTTGTTTTCGTAGGCATGGCCCCGACACCGACGCCCGCCGGGCATCGTCGCCGTCAGCGCAGGGAGCGGATCGCCGGGCTCGTGGCGACCAGGCAGGCGCAGGCCAGGACCGCGCCGCCGCACAGCAGGAACAGGGCCGTCGTACCGTACGGGAGCAGGAATCCGGCGAGCACGTAGGAGAACGGGTCGAACGCCACCGTCGCGAGCACGACGAGGCTGAGCACACGGCCCAGCAGTTCCTCGGGCACGCGCTCCTGCAAGGTGGCCACGACGACCACCCCGAGGAACGCGGATCCGACGCCGATGAGCGAGACGACCGCCGTCGCCGCCACGACATGGGTGACGGTCGCGAGCCCGGCCATGCCCGCGCCGATCGCCGCGACCCCGCCGATCACCGCCCAGCCGCGCCGGGCGGGAGGCCGCCACCCGGCCACGAGCGAGCCGGCCAGTGAGCCGACGCCGAAACCGGAGAGCACGATGCCCAGGGACCCCGCGCCGCCGAGGCGTTGATCGGCGAGCACCGCGCCGCCCACGAGCACGGGACCCACGACCGCGATGTTGATCAGGGCGATGGCCGCCAGCATCCCCCGCACCAGCGGGTCGTGCCAGGCGTACTTCAGGCCCGCGCCCAGGGCCCGCACGCTGCTGAGCCGCTCACCGCCCCCGCCGTCCGTACCGACCCCGTCCCCGTCCCCGCTGTCCGTATCAGCGCCGTCGTCGGCGCCGCCGCCGCGCCGTGCCACCCGGAGCAGGGTGCTGAGGGCGACGGCGGCCAGCGCGGCCATCGCCGCGATCCCGCCGAGCGTCGCGGCGAAACCGACCGCCGCGACGCATCCGGCCGCCAGCGCGGGACCGACCAGATCGCCGCCCGACTCCGCGCCCTGCACCAGGCCGTTGACCCGGGCGAGCTTCTCGTCCGGCACGACGGCGGGCAGCAACGCCAGGGCCGCCGGGAAGTACGCGGCGTCGGCGACGCCGAGCAGCCCGCCGAGCAGCGCGACCGTCGCCAATGACGGCGAGGTGAAGGCCACCAGGGCGCCGAGGGCGAGCAGGACGGCGACCCGGAGCCACGCGGAGACCACCATCACGGGGGCGGGCCCGAGGCGGTCGACCAGCACTCCCGCGGGAATCAGCAGAAGCGCGCGCGGCAGCGCCACGGCCACCAGGACCAGCCCGGTGCTCATCCCGGGTTCCGACAGTTCGAGCACGAAGAGCGTGAGCCAGACGAGGAACAGCGCGTCGACCACGGCCGCCAGCCCCTGGCCCACGATCAGACGACGCAGGTGCGCATGGCCGTCCGCCGCACGGGGAACGGAAGGGGCGGTCGGTTCCGTGGTCATCGCTGTCTCCCCTGAAAGCCGAGCGGACCGGTCCCGCGCGCCGGGCCCGTCCGCGTGGCCCGCACGGCCGGATGCCCCGCGCGCCGTCCGAGGGCGGACCGGTCGGCCCCGCCCGTACGCCGAACCGCGAGCCCGGCACCCGTGTCGTCGGCGCCGCCGCGGTCGGGCCCGGTGACGCCGGGCCGGGCCCGGCCGTCCCGCTCACTCATCGTCAACATGAACACATCCGCTCGCCGATTTCGGTGGGACGCGCTGCTCGGGCCGGGGAAGACCCCGGTACAGGAGTCTTTCCCACCGGTCTTCGGCCGTGCGCGCGCGAAGGCGCGGCACGGACCGTCACCGACGGCCGACGGCCATCGGTCGAGGCGGGACCGGGACCGCCCACCGCCTCCGAGCGGGACGGCTACGCGATGTGGGTGCCCCCGTCGACCGTCAGCGTGGTCCCGGTGATGTAGGACGCCGCGTCGGAGACGAGGAAGACCAGCGCCGCCGCGAGTTCCTCGGGCCGACCGATACGGCCCGCGAGCACCCGGGGCATCATCTCCTCCAGGTAGCCCTCGGCGTAACCACTGGTCATCGGAGAGGCGAAGAGACCCGGTGCGAGGGCGTTCACGCGGATGCCCCTGCCGGGAGTCCACTGCTGCGCCAGATCCCGGGTGAGGCCGAGGAGCCCGGCCTTCGACGCCGAGTAGGCGGCCTGGGGGAGACCACCGGTGACCAGCGCGAGGACACTGGAGACATTCACGATGGAGCTGCCGGGCAGCATCACCGCGCCCGCCGCCTGGGCCATCCAGTAGGCGCCGTTGAGATTGATGTCGATGACCTCGCGGAACTGCCCGGGTGTCTCCTCCTCCGCGGGCCGCTCACCGCTGATCCCGGCGTTGTTGACCAGAACGTCCACCCGCCCGAACGCGCCCATGGCCGCGTCGACCAGCGCGCGGCAGTCCTCCGGCCGGGCGACGTCCGTACGCACGGAGACGGCCCGGCGGCCGAGCTTCGTGACGGCCGTGCGCACGGCCTCCAGCCTCTCGGCGCGCCGGGCCCCGAGCACGACGTCGGCACCGGCCTCGGCCATCGCGGTGGCGAAGGCGACACCCAGCCCGGAGGAGGCGCCGGTGACCACGGCGACACGACCGTCGAGGCGGAAGCCGTCGAGGACGCTCATGGCTGCCCGACGGGCCGGACGGTGCCGGTGCCGGGCCGTCCCGTGGCGCTCACCGGTGGTCGGCGATGTAGTTCACGGCGTCGCCTACGGTCCGCAACTCCGCGACCTGGTCGTCCGGGATCCTCACCTCGAACCTGTCCTCGATCACCACGGTGATCTCCACCATCGACAGGGAGTCGATGTCGAGATCGTCGGTGAAGGACTTCTCGCTGGTCACCTCGGCGGATTCGAAGCCGGTGACCTCTTCGACGATCGCGGCGAGGGTCTGAAGAATGTCGGTGTTGTCCACTACGGGTTCCTCCTTCTGGGGGCGGGTCCGGTGCGAGTCGGACACGGTGTGGTTTCCGCCCGTGTCCGCACCGGCTCCAGCGGGCCGGTGCGCCCGCTCGTGCCCATCGGCGGTCGGGCGGTGAGGCGGTGAGGCGGTGAGGCGGTCGGTCGGACGATGGGGCGTCGGAGGCGGTGTCCGGCGTCCGGCGTCGGCGTCAGAGTCCGAGGCGGAGACGGTAGGCGTGGAGGGTGCGCAGGAAGCCCTCCATCTGCTCCTCGGTGTGGCCCGCGTGCGGGAACAGGCGCAGCAGTGCCTGGTTGCGGGTGACGGCCGGGTAGGAGAAGACGGGGACGAGGTAGCCGTCCTCGACGAACCACTCCCGCATCTGCAGGGCGGCGGCGTCGCTCCCGATCGGCACGGACAGCATGTACGAATCGGTGGGTGTCGTCGGCGTACCGGCCTCGTGCATCTGCCGGCGGAAGCGGGCGGCATGGGCCAGATAGTCGTCGACGATCCCCGGGTTGTCGGCGAGGACGCCGATCGTGCGCTCGGCGGTGTAGGCGGTCGGCGGCTGGATGGCCGCGGTGAACATCGAGGTGCCGGAGAGCAGTTCGAAGGCGTCGACGGCCGCCGCGGGCCCGGCGAGCGCGCCGCCCTCCAGACCGATGGCCTTCGACAGGGACACCATGACGAAGTCGGCCCGCTCCCGGATCGCGGCAGCCTCCCGGGCGTACGGACGGTTCTCCGGTCCGTAGACCATGAAGCCGTTCGCGTCGTCGATCATGCTGACGGCGCCGTGGCGCTCGCACGCGTCCAGGATCTCCACGATCGGCCCCATGGTGCCGTCGGCGGAGTAGATGCTCTCGGCGATCACCACGGTCTTGCGGGCGTGCACCCGGTTCAGGACGCGGGTCAGGTCGGAGGCGTCGTTGTGCCGGAACGCGTGGACGTTACGGCCGTAGGCGAGCCCTTCGAGGCCCTTCCAGACGCTCCAGTGGACGTCACGGTCCACGACGAAGACGGTGTCGTGGTTGCGCACCTCGATCCCGGCGTCGAAGTGCGCGGAGCTGCTCATGGCGTGGACGAACCCGATGTTCGCCAGGAGGCCCGTGGCGAAGGTGATGGCCCGTTCCTTGCCGGTGTGGCGGGCGATCGTCTCCTCGAGCACCTGGTGCGGACGGCAGATGCCCTGGGTCATCCGGGAACCGCTGGTGCTCAGGCCGTGGGCGAGCGCCCCGTCCGCGAAGTGCTGGCGTACCGGGAGGTGGCGTTCCAGATCGAGGAAGCTGATGCTGGCGAAGTTCACCAGTTCGCGGTGGCCGCGGACGATGGTGGGTCCGACGGGACCGTCCACCACCGGCGGGCGGTACGCCGTGTCGTGGGTGTTCGCCTCGACGAACGAGGCGAAGGCCCACGGGGCCAGGCGGTCGGTGGATCGTGCGGGGATGCGGGACGCGGTCATGGTGGGGTTCCTCCTCCACGAGGGGCGCGGAGCGGCAGGGGCTCCAGGGCTGCGGCGAGGTGGCCGAGTGAGGCCGTTCCGGTCAGTTCGTCCGGGGCGATCCCGGTGAAGCCCCGTCGGCGGAGCAGCGCCAGCAGGCGGGGGACGCCGACGAGGGTGACTCCGTGTTCGGCGAGGCAACGGTTCATGTCCACGGGGTCGGGACTGTCGGAAGACCCGGGCTTCGGCCTGCCGGGTATGACGGTGGCCACGGCGGCGGCCAGAGCCCGTTCGGCGTCCGTCGCGGGCGGGCGGGCCGGGCCCCTCGGCGAAGCCGCGCCGGTGGCGGGGGAATGACCGGACGGGCGGCCCGACGGGGGCCCCTCGGGGGACAGGACGTAGCGGCCCGGGGCCATGACACCGGGCACCTCGTCGAGGCTGTCCAGGACATGACGGTGCAGGTCGTCGGAGGTGACACCGGGGGCGACGCGGACGTGCGCGACGAGCTGCCGCTCCCCGTCCTTCCGCTTCCGGACCTTCCCCTCCCCGGTGTTCCCTTCCCCGGCTTTCCCCGCTCCGACCTTCCCGTTCCCGTCCTTCCCCTTCCCGTCCTTCCCGTTCCCGCCCTTTTCTTCCCCGCCGTCCCCTTCGCCGTCCCCGCCGGGCGTCACCGTCGCGTCGAGCACTCCGGGATGGCCGCGCAGCGCCTCCTCGACCCTGGCCAGGCACACCCATCCCCGTGGCGCCCGCCACCACCCGGAGGCGGGCGCCACGAGCGAGCGGACCGGAACCGGGCACTCGGCCCCGTCGGCGACGGCACGCAGGAAGTCGCGGAGACGGACTGGCAGGGCCGAGGTCTGCTCGGCGTCGAGCAGATGGTCCCCGACGGTGACATCGAGGGTGAGGACCCCGGCGTCGAGACCGAGGTCGACGTAGAGCGTGTCGCAGGGTGCGTCGGGCGTGCTGCGCATCCAGCCGGTGGACCCGTCCGGCGGAGCGTTCCGCGCGGGGACCAGGTAGTCACGGGGCCAGGAGTAGCAGTTGTACTCGAGGGTGGGGACGCTCACGGCGCCTCGGCGACGATCCGCGCGCGCCTGCGCGGCGACCAGTTCCGCGGGGCGCCACTCGCCGTACCGGTAGGCGGCGGCGGAGGCGGCGGCCACCGAGGCGATCACTTCGCCGAACGCCGCGCCCGGACGGAGATCGATCTGCACCGGGACCGTCAGGGCCCGGACGTCCACGCTGCTCCGCAGCGCGACCCGAGCCCGGTTGGACACCACCACCGACGCGAGGAACCGGTGTTCGCCCGTACGGGCGGCGATGTCGTGGGCCAGCGCCGCGAGCATCACGACCTCCCGGCTGGCCCGGTGGCGGCGGGCGACACGGTCCAGGTCGTCGTACGCACCCGCCGAGCGGTACTGGAGACGATGGCGCCCCCCACCGCCCTCGGTACCGCCGAAGGGGGCCAGCACGCCGGTCGGGTTGCCCGCGAGACGCGTCAGCCACTCGTGCTCCGCCGCGCGGGCACGTTCCGGCGACTGGGCGGCGACGGCGTCGAGCGGGTGCGTGGGCGTCCCCTCCGGTGCGCTGTCGCCGCGCAGCAGACCGTGCAGCCGGTCGAGCAGGACGGCCAGCCCCCAGCCGTCGATCACCACGTGGTGGACGGCCACCAGGACCGCACGCGGGCGGCCCGCCTCCAGCACCACCCGGGCGAGCCAGGGAGGATTCCGCTCGGGATCGATCGGGCGGCGAGCCAGCGCCGCCGTGGCGGCCTCCAGGGCTGCGGCGTCGACCGTCGGGACCTCGATGTGGTCGACCGGCAGCGGGGACCAGTCCGCGCGGTGGACGTGCTGAAGGGTACGGAGCGGGTCCACGGTCGTGCGCAGCGCCTCGTGGCGGGCGGTGAGGGACGCGAGCGCCCGGTGGACATCGGCGACGGTCGCCGGGGGCGGGACGTGGCAGTGGTCCGCGAGCGGTGTCGGGTTCACCCGCCGGGGCGAGGGAATGCCGCGCTCGAACCAGTGCCACTGCTGGATCCAGGTCAGGGGCCCGCCTCGGACGACGGTGGCGGGGCTCGGGGTCGTTTCCGGAAGGTGGTTCATGGCCGGGACCTCACACCGCTCGGACCACGAGAGCGGCGTTGTGGCCGCCGAAACCGAAGGAGTTGCTGAGCGCGATCCGCAGGCCCTCGTGGTGCTGTGACCGGTGCGGCACGAAGTTGATGTCCGGGTCGATCGGCTCGTCACAGTTGATGGTCGGCGGAACGTCACCCGTGCGGAGGGTCAGGATCGAGGCCACCAGCTCGACCGCTCCGGCGGCCCCGATCATGTGCCCGGTCATCGACTTGGTGGAGCTGACGGGGATACGGGTGACCCGGTCACCCAGCACCCTGCGCAGGACGGCCGTCTCGACGGTGTCGTTCAGGAGCGTTCCGGTGCCGTGGGCGTTCACGTAGTCCACGTCCGCCCCCGTGATCCCGGCGTCGCGCAGCGCCGCCTCGACCGCGAGGCACGCGCCGCGCCCCTCCGGATGCGGGGCGGTCCAGTGATGGGCGTCGGAACTCGCCCCGTAGCCCGCGAGCTCGGCCAGGGCCGTCGCCCCCCGCCCCTCGGCCACCTCGGCGGCCTCCAGGACCAGCACGGCGGCCCCCTCGCTCATCACGAACCCGTCGCGGTGCGCGTCGAATGGTCGGCACGCCCCGGCCGGATCGTCGTTGCGCCGGGACAGCGCACGGGCGTTGCCGCTGCCCGCGAGGTCGACGGTGGTGACACAGGCGTCGGCGCCGCCCACGAGGACGACGTCGGCCTCCCCGCTGCCGATCATGCGCATCCCCGCGCCCACCGCGTCCGCGCCGCTCGCGCACGCCGTGCTCTGGGCGCGGCTGGGACCCTGGACGCCGAGGCGCATACTGATCTCGCAGGCGGCGCTGTCCATGGCCGTGGTGACCTGGGTGAAGGGGCTGATGGCCCGTGGCCCCTTGTCGCGGAGCGTGTTCGCGGCGCGGTAGATCGACCCCACCGGGCCGTACCCACTGCCGATGATCACCGCGACCCTCGGGGCCAGCCGGGCGTCGACGACGAGGCGGGCGTGCTCGCAGGCCTCCAGCGCCGCCGCCAGGGCGAACCGCGCGTACGGGTCGGCGCGGCGGCTGACCGCGGGCGGCATGTGGTCGCCCGGTGCGAAGCCCCGGACCTGTCCGCCGATCCGGACACCGAGGCCGGTCACGTCCATCCCTTCCACGGTGTCGATGCCGCTGCGTCCGGCCAGCATCGCCGCCCAGGTCTCGCCCGCGCTGTGGCCGAGCGGCGTCACCGCCCCGTACCCGGTGACCACCACCCGGCGGCGCGTCCGGGCGCGTCCGGCGCCGTCTCCCCCGCTCGCGTCCGTCATTGCGGAACCACCACGGCGTCACGGAGGGCGGGGAGGACGTCGTCGGCGGCGACGGGGACCATGAGCACCGCGGTGCCTCCCCGGGAGCAGAACCGCCGCGCGGCGAGCACCTCCTCGGTGAGCGTGGCCTTGTCGCGCAGCACACGGCAGCGGATGTCCGGGCCGTCCACCACGGGCGGCGGTGCCTCCGGACGGACGAAGGGGTAGCGGTCGGCGTCGAGACCGAGGCGGGCGCGCTGGGCGTCCAGCCAGCCGTAGCCGCCGTTGCACAGCACCACGTACAGCACGCCGCCGTGGGCCGGGGCGGTGACGGCGATGTCCGCGCGCGCGGCGAGGAACGCGCCGTCCCCGATGAACGCGGTGACCTCGTGGTCCGGGGCGGCCCGCTTGACCCCGATGGCCGCCGCCGCCCCGAAACCCAGGGGGGTCTGCTCCGACGGCACGATCGACCCGCCGCCGACGTGGAAGGGGAAGCCGTACGACCACATGTCCTGCAGCCCGTTCTCCTGGACCAGCACACCGGGCTCGGCGGCGGTGGCGTCGAGCGCGGCCAGCAGCTCCGCGATACGGATGCCCGGCAGCGCCGCCGCACGGGCCAGCTCCGCCTCCGCCTGCCGCGACATGGCCTCGCGGGCGGCGGCGATCCTGTCCGCCCACGCCTCCGGCGCGTCCGCGCGTCCGGCCCTGCCGTCCTCGTCCAGCGCCTGCGACCAGCCGAGGACGGCGTGCCGGGCGTCTCCGAGCACCCGAGGGCCGGAGAACTCCGAGGACAGCCCGCCCGCGTCCACGTTGACCTGCACCACCGTGACCGGGGGCCAGGGCGTGCCGCCCTCGACGACCGTCTCCTCCAGCCGTCCGGCGAGCGAGACCACCAGATCGCAGGACGACAGCAGTTCGCGGGCGGGCGCCGAGGCGTAGAGGCCCGCCACACCGCAGAACAGCGGATGGCGCTCATCGACGGCGCCCCGCCCGGACGCGGTGGTGAAGAGGGCCGCGCCCAGCCGCTCGGCGAAGCGCTCTACCGCGCCCCCGCTGTTGCGGTGCCGCATCCCGCCGCCCACCAGCACCACCGGCCGTCGGCTCGCGCGGATCGCCGCGAGCGCGGGCCCCCGGCGTACGGGCGCGGACTCGACGGACAGCGTCTCGGGGGGTGTCGGCAGGGGTTCGGTGACCAGTACCTCGGCCGTACGGACGTCGTCGGGCACCTCCAGGTACACGGGTCCCGACGGCGGTCCGACGGCTCGGGTCAGCGCCGTCACCGTCGCGGGGACGACCCGGTCCGGGTGTCCGACCCGGTACGCCCACCGCACGAGGGGCGCCGTGACGGCGACCTGGTCGAGTTCCTGGAATCCGCCGCTGCCCCGCCGCCGCTCGGGCGCACCGGCGGCGAGCACGAGTACGGGCGCGCCGGACTCCCGCGCCTCCAGCAGCCCCGTGGCCGCGTGGGTGACGGCCGGACCCTTGCCCAGGAGGCAGACGGCGAGCCGCCCCGACTGCAGCGCGTAGCCGGTCGCCATGTACATCGCGTTCCGCTGGTCACGGCACGGCACGAGGTCCAGCCCGGCGGAGTCGAGGGCGCGCAGCAGCTCCAGATCGTCGCCCGGCAGCCCGAAGCAGGTGTCCACCCCGTTCGCCACCAGCAGGTCGACGACGGCGCTCCACGCGTCGGCGTACCGCTTCGTCGTCCGCGTCACGTCTCGTCCTCCGTGTCAGGGGCGGCCGTCGGGAGGTTCTGGGCCACGGCCAGGGACATGAGCAGCGGCTCGGCGCGGCGCTCGCCGCCGTAGGAGAGGTAGTTGGCTCTCAGCCCGAACCCGCCGAACGGGCGGTTGCCGTCCTCGGCGTCGAGCAGTGTGTGGTTGACGCAGGTCCGGTGACGCTTGGACAGGACGTTCACGGTCTCCGGGTCGTTCCCGTACACCATCGCTCCCAGCGCGCGTTCGTTGAAGTAGGGGCTGGACAGCCGCTCGCGCAGCAGCCGGGCACTGGGGTAGGCCACGACGTTGAACACCGGGGCGAACATCTCCTGGAGGGGGATCTTCTCGTCGAAGCCCCAGAGCAGCACGGTCGGTTCGACGCTGCGGGACGGCAGGTCGATCCGCCCGCCGTGCCGGATGTGGCGCGCGTGGCGCACCAGATAGTCCGAGCAGTTCACCAGAGCGGAGTCGTAGAAGATCGGACCGTAATCGGCGACAGGGTCGCCGTTCTGCCCGAAGCGCAGGGAGGCGAGTTCGGCGGACAGGAGGTCGACGAATTCCTCGGTGCGGCCCTTCGGCACGTACACCACGTCGGGACCGAAGCAGTCCTGGCCAGAATTGTAGAGCCGGATGCGCATGACATCGTGCACCGCGCGGGTGAGGTCGGCGTCGGGCGCCAGCACGAAGGGATTGATACCGTGACCGAAGAAGAGGAAGAGCTGATCGTCCGCCAGTCCTTCGCGGACGGTCTCGGCATTGACATAGTTTCCGGTGAAGACGATGAGATCCGCCTCGCGTACGGGACCCGTCACGAACTTTCGCTGGCTCAGTTCGGAGAGTGTGACGGGTAATCCGTGAACCGGTGCCAGCAGCTCGTGCAAGCGCTGGATCTGGCTCTTGATCTCGGAGGACGGCCGGAAGGTGATTACGTCGCTGTAGAGAGACGCCACGAGGATGTACAGCGCGTAGGAATAGAGCGGAATGTTGGAGGGCATGAAGACCGCCGTCCGGGGAACGAATCCGGGCCGGGCGCGGCGGATCTCCTCCTCCGCCCCGTCGAGGGTGGCGAGGAACGAATGGATCTCGGCACTGGCGGTGCGATGGGGCGAGATCTCGGTGAGAATGCCCAGCACCGCCTCCTCGTGGTCCGCCACGTACCGCCGTACGGCGCGCAGGGCCTCGACCCGTTCGGCGAAGAGGGGGTGGTAGCCGGTGGCGCCGACGGTCGGGCCGGACGTGGTGACATCGGTGGTCGTCTTGCGCGACGCGGACAGCGAGGTCATGGCGATCTTCTCCAACAGGGCCTGGTGCGGCTTTCCCGTGTTCGTGTGCGGCAGTTCGGGAACCACGACGATGTGATCGGGCTGCTCGTAGCGGGCCAGCACGGGGCGCAGCAGCCGCTTCCAGTGGCCGGGCTCGTGCCCGTCCGGGTCCGCGATCACGAACACGAGACGAGACCCGACCCGCGCGTCGGGGACGGCGACGACCTCCGTCCGCGCACCGGTCGACTCGGCCCGCTCGGCGAGGTGGTCGGGGTAGAGGGTGTGGCCGTCCCGGTGCACGGCACGCTTCCGCCCGACCGGGTAGACCCGTCCGGCGTCGTCGAGCAGACCGATGTCGCCGGTGCGGTGCACGGGACTCGTCACCGGAACGATCTCACCGTCGTCCGAGAGCCGGCCGGTCATCAGGCCGTCTCCGCGTACGACGAGTTCGCCCAGCCGACCGGGGGGAAGCGGCCTCCCGTGCTCGTCGTGGACCTCGACGACCACACCGGGCAGCGGCGTGCCGCACCCGACGGGATCGGCGGGGGGCGCCAGCGCGATGTTCCCCACCTCGGTGGCTCCGTAGCCGTCGAGCAGATGCCGGCCGGTACGGGCGTGGAACCGGTCGCGCAGGCTGCGCCCCAGCGGTGCGCCGCCCACGCACCAGGCCCGTACGCTCTCCACCGCGTCGGCGAGGGCGGGACGGCGGTCGAGCAGGTTCAGGAGGCTGTAGTAGGTCGGCGGGGCCCCGTCGACGACGGAGAGACCGTGGTCGACACCGATCTCCAGCGCGCGGTCCAGGCGCGTCGCGGGCCCGTAGACCACGAGCGTGCCACCGCCCAGCCACCAGCAGAGGACCAGCGACAGACCGTACTGATGGGAGTACGGCAGGACGGGCAGGAAGACGTCGTCGGGCCGGTACCCCATGCGTTCCGCGCTGAGCGCCAGGTTGTCCAGGATCGAACGGCCCGAGCGGACGATGCCCTTGGGCTTCCCCGTCGTGCCCGACGACCAGGAGATCGCCGCGTCCTGGCGCCGCGCCCACCTCGTGACATCGGGCACGGCTGCCGTGTTCCAGGCGGCGCGTGGTGTCGCGTCGCCGTCCGCAGCGTCACCGATCTCGAAGACCACGCGCGCCTGGGAGCGAATCCGCGAGCGCTGTGCCGGGGCGGCCCGGTGATCGGTCAGGACCACCGAGGCGTCGAGGTGGACGAGGGCGAGCAGAGCGACGACCCATTCCGGAGAATTCGCCCCGCTCATCATCACCCGCGAACCGGGCTCGATGCCGCGGCGTGCGAAGATTTCGATGGCACCGAATACACGGGCCATGATTTCATCTGTCTCCCAGATGTGCCCGTCGGGAGAGATCAAACGCCTGGAAACGAGCAACTCGTGCTCCTTAAGGTAAAGGGTTCGCCCAGATTCTCGGATGCGTGTGTCCGCAGACCCAAAACCCAGTGACAACGTCTGCCGTTGTTCAACGAGACGCGTCCAGAAATGACTTTCCCATACCTCTAGAACAGTGTCGAGTACGGCAAGAACGCCTTATGGAACACGGGGGATGAGTGGGCGCGCAGTGAAGGATGGGATATGCCGGGGGTGGCCGATTCTGATCGGTCGATCCATGAGGCGGCTGGTGCCGGAGTGCAGGCGAATGCTCATCGGCCCGGTACGGATACGGTTGCGCGGAGCGGGCGGAGAGATATGTTCATTCGCCTGTTCGGGAGCCATGTGTTCGTCCGGTGGCAGGGGAGGGCCATGGGGTGCCGGCCCCGCGCAGACCTGTCGACCCGAATCGGATCCGGCCTCGGAAGGAGAAGGACTGCTCACCCATGCTCATGGCGAATTGATGCCACCGGGGTTTGATACGGAGAAAGCGGGCATCGGAGCGATTCGCTCAGGTCAGCGAAGAGGAAATCCATCAGCTGTGGATCTCGGAGGAATCGAAAAGGGCGAGGCGGGTGAATGGGAAAGGAACGTGGATCGAAATATCCCGCGAGGCGGGGCCGAAGCGACCCGGTTCGCCGTTTCGTTCGAGAGTCCCGTGAACCCATCGAGCCTTTCCGGCCGGATCGGATTCCCGGCCGAGGGGAAGCCGCCGGTGCCCGGGACGGTCGCCCGCCCGGTCCGCTGAGACGCCGAGCGGAGCCGCTCGGGTGCGGAGCGCGGACGGCAGGAGCACGGGACGGTAGGAGCGGGGACGGCAGGAGTAGAGGACGGCAGGAGTACGGGCACGGGCCCCACGGGCGCGGGTCACTCCCTCGGCCCGCTCGCCCCCGCACCCGGCACCCCGGGCCCCACCCCTCGCGCCCGTACCCCGACCGGGCCCGTGACCGGGGCGCGGCGGCTGCCGTACCCGGCGGCCACGGACCGAGCGGCGAGGACGACGCACCCTTCGCCGTCACAGCCTCTGCCGATGGCGCGGCGATCCAGCTCCGCGGCGAGGACACCGGCCGCCGCCCGGCGGCGCGGACGCCGAGGACCGCGCGCGACGCCCGCCCCGGCAGATGCCCCGCGCGGATCCGGCACCGGCCGGGCGGACCGCCCGGGTCCTACCAGGGGCTGCTGCTGCTCGTCGAGGTCGCGCCCCCGGAGGTCGTGGGCGGGGAACCGAAGACGGAACCGCCCGAGGAGGACCGGGTGGGGACGGAGGCGGGACCGGCGGACGCACGACGGGCGGGGGTGTCGGCGGACGACTGCGTGACCGCCCGCGCCGGCGCCTCCCGGACCGTCTCGCGCGGACGCTCGGCCTCCTCGCCGATCCGCTCCAGCCGCAGCACCAGATTGCGCTCGTGCCGATTGCCCCCGGGCCAGTCCACGTCCTTGCTGGTGATCGTCTGGGTGGAGACACCACCCACGGTCTCCCAGCGGCTCCTGACCGCCCGGATGTTGGGCCGCCACCGGCCCTCGTGCAGGTGCTCCACCTCCAGGTGCCAGCTCGGCGCGTCCACCTCCCGGACCGTCCCCACCTCGCCGGGGACCTCGATCCGCGCCCCGCGCGCGCCGGACACGGTGACCACCGCGCGCTGCGGCCAGTCGGCGTCGAGACCGGTGACGGTGATCCGGCAGGGGCCCTCGTACCAGGCCATGGGTGCTCTCCAGTGCTTTCGGGGACGGTGAGGGGGGAGGAAGGGGCGGCGTCAGCCGCGGGGGAAGTTCCCGGCGACGAGCGCCGCCAGTTCGTAGTACGCGGCCCGGGTCCGGCCCCGCATCGACTCCGGGTCGACCTCGCCGCCCCTGGCCAGCTGGGGGTCGTACGGGACGGTCACCACGGCCCGGCAGCGCTGCTGGAAGTGCGCCACGGCCTCGTCCATCCGGACCGGCCGCCCCGAGGACGACCGTCCGGCGGAGACGACCGTCACCGCCTGGCGCGCCTTCTCCTCGTGGCCGAGGGCGGTCAGCCGGTCGAAGACCAGACCGGCACCGCTCATCCCGTCCACGCCCGGCGTGGCCGCCACGACCAGTTGGTCCGACAGCTCCAGGACCGCGCGCAGGAACGCGTGCGGCATTCCGGTCCCGGAGTCGGTGACGACGATCGGGTACTGGCCGCTGAGCAGATCGACGACCTGCCGGTAGTCCCGCTCGCCGAACGTCCGGAGGTCCGCCGGGTCCGGGTCGTGCACCACGACCTCCAGACCGCTGGGGGTCTGCGAGGTGAACGCCCGGATGTCCATGTAGGTGCGCAGCCGGGGGAGCGCGGCCACCAGATCGCGCACGGTGGCGTCCGACTGCCGCCGCACCCGGCGGCCCAGGGCGCCCGAGTCGGGGCTCGCGTCCACGGCGACGACCCGGTCGGCCCGCTCCCGGGCCAGCACCGCGCCGAGGGCCAGGGCGGTGGTCGTCTTCCCGGCCCCGCCGCTCAGGCCGATCACCGCGATCCGGTGACTGCGCAGCAGCGGGACCCGGAGGGCGTCGGGGACACCGCCCGGCCCGCGCCGCCCGATCCGGAAGAGCGGACGAGGAGCACGCCGTGCCCGCGCCACGGGCTCCGCCGCGCGGGCCGGGACCGACACGAGCGGGACGGAAACGAGCGGGACCGCTTCCCGCACCGCGACCTCGGCCCCCGTCTCGCTTCCCGCCCCGGTCTCCGACGGGTGCTCCGGCTCCGGAGCCACCGCCGATACGGGCTCCGCCGGTACGGGATCGACGGATACGGGCTCCGCCGATGCCGATGCCGATGCCGATGCCGATGCCGGAGCCGGATTCGGCGCGGATGCCGGTGCTGGGGTCGGTGCCGGTCCGGTGGCCGAGGGCTCCACCGGCGCGGGCTCCGCCGGTACGGCTTCGGCGGCCGGTTCGGGCGGCGCCCCGCCCGGGGTCTCCGCCGGTGTCTCGACGGGCACCACGCCCGGTGTCTCCGGCGGGACTTCGCTCCGCCCGGTGCGCCAGTGCTCGGGGCTGTAGTCGGGCGCGTCCGTCCAGTGCTCGGGCGCGTCCAGGTCGTTCCTGGCTACGACGGTGACCACCGCGGCCCCCTCTCGTCGGTCACCCGGAGGAACGGCCGGACGGGCGCGACCGGTTCAGACGGCACGCGCCCCGCGTTCACTCCGGGGCGAGACCGTGCCGCTCCAGGACCGGACGCAGCGCCCGTACCGCGTAGAAGTTGCGGGACTTGACCGTGCCCGGCGGAATCCCGAGCACCTCGGCCGCGCCCACCGTCGAGCGGTCGTTGAGGTGCAGTTCCACCAGCACCTCGCGGTGGTGCCCGGGCAGTTCGGCGAGCGCGTCGTCGACGGCGTGCGCGATCACGACCTGCTCGTACGGGTCGTCCGGGGCCGCGCGGTCCTCCGGCGTCTCGTCCCCCAGCTCCTTCGGCCGGGCGGACTGCGCACGGAAGTGGTCGATGGCGATCCGGCGGGCGACGGTGAAGAGCCAGGGGCGGCCGTGCTCCGGGCCCCGGGTCAGCGCCTGCGGGTTCTGCCAGGCGCGCAGGAACGTCTCCTGGAGCATGTCCTCGGCCCTTCCACGGTCCCCGCTGGTCAGCCGGAGCAGGGCGCGGAACAGGGCGGAGGCGTGCAGACGGTGGAGCTCCGCCAGGGTGTCGCGGTCCATGGTGGGGCGGGGTCCCGCCGCCGCGCGGACGCCCGGTCCCGCCCCGTCGCCGACCGTGCCGTCAGCACCGTGGTCGTGCGTTCCCATCCCGGTTGTTCCTTCCCCGCGCCGCACGTCGACGACGCCGGGGGTGGCGGACGGGCGGCATCGATCGACCGAAGGCTCGGGGCGCATCGGACTGGTCGAGGACGACTCTGGCAACCTTGACTAATGTTTTGCTAATGCCGGGGTGTGATCGCGGCCCGTCCGGTAACGAGTGGCTAAAAGTCGTTGCGGAAAGATCGACTCGGGGTATTTCGCCTGTATGGGTGGGGTGTTACGGGCTGGGACGGTGTGGGCGGAGACGTCCACGGGCTTGAACGGCGACCGTTCTCCACCACGCCGTTCTCCACCACGCCGTCACCCCTTCAGATCAGATCCGGGTCGCTCCTCCTGGGTGCCTCCGGGGCGCGGTAGTGGTCCGGTCGCCATCGGCGCCGACGGCCCCGCGGCACCACGGCGGCGGCCCCCGCCACCCCCGCCAGCACCGCCAGGGAACCGGCCGCCACCCACCAGGCGGCCCCGGCGGCGGACGCCCCCGGCGCGGGCGGCATCGCCACCCCCGGCGCCACCGCCCGCCCGCCCGGAGCCCCCGCGCCGCGCCGCTCCTCGGGGAGCACCGCCGTGACGGCGGCGATCGGATCGACGGAGCCGTACCCCCGCACCGGATCCGGCACCGGTCCGCCCGGCCCCGACGTGGTCGAACGGAGCCGGTGGACCAGCTCCCGGGGGCTCAGCTCGGGACGGCGCTCCAGGACGAGGGCCGCCGTCCCGGCCACCAGCGCGGTCGCGTAACTCGGCCCGGAGGCCGTGAAACTGCCCCGGCCGCCCGGCCCGGGGCCCGTCACCGCCTCTCCCGGCGCCGTCAGGTCCACCCGGCCCTCGGGAGTCTGCCCGGCAGGCCCCCCGGCCGGGCCGGTCGCCGCCACCGACACCACCTGCGGGTGGGCCGCCGGATACGCCACGTCCTTCGCCCCGTCCGGGGCGACCGGGGCGATCACGACCGCGCCCCCGGCGACCGCGTCCCGCACGGCGCTCCTCAGCGCCGGACTGTCCGAACCCGTCACCGCCACCACGGCGATCACCCGGGCGCCGCCGCGGACCGCCGCCCGGATGCCCCGGGCGAGCAGCTCGGGAGTGGTGTTCCCCCGCCGGTCGGTGACCGGGACGTCCAGAATCCGCGCCCGGGGCGCGATCCCCGCGAAACCCGCCTCCGGGGTACGGGCCGCCGCGATCAGACCGGCCGTGAAGGTGCCGTGTCCGGCGCAGTCCGCGGCCGGACCGGCGTCGAACAGGCGCGGCGTCCGCTTCAGCCGGTCGCCCAGCAGCCCGGAGGCGTCGTCCACGCCCGAACCCACCACGGCCACCGTCACCCCGGCTCCCTCGGACAGCGGCCAGACCGTCTCGGGGCGCAACAGGGCCTGGGGCCAGGGCAGTCCGGTGACCTTGCGGTCCGAGGCCTTGCGGCAGGTGTCGCCGGAGAGCCGCTGCGTGACGGCGGGCAGCGAGGCGGGATCGGTACCCGCCGCCCCGGTCGCCGCCCCGGCCCGGACCGCGGTCGCGGGGGAGCCGGTCCCGCCGTCCTGGCCGGGCACGGCCGCCGCGCTCCCCGGCAGCAGCGTCAGCGTCCCGCACAGCAGCCCCGTCACGAGGACCGCCGCCCCGCCCCGCGCGCCCCGGCTCACGCGACACCGTCCGGCACCCGGTCCCAGGGCACGTCCTGCGGCAGCAGCAGGCTCAGCTCGGCCATGTCCTCGACGTCGTCGAGCTTGCTGAGACGGCCGGCCTGCCGGGTGATCATCGTCTCCAGGACCTGGCGGGCGAAGCGGCCGTTGCCGAAGTTCCGGTCACGCGGCACCGCAGCGAACAGCTCGGCCAGCGCCGCCAGGGTCTCCGGCGGACACACGTAACCGGACTTGTCGGACAACGCCCCGACGATCCGCACCAGTTCCTCGTCGGTGTAGTGCTCGAAGACGACGGAGCGGGAGAAGCGCGAGGCCAGGCCCGGGTTGGAGTCCAGGAAGCCCCGCATCTCGTCGGCGTACCCGGCGACGATCACCACGACCTCGTCACGGTGGTCCTCCATCAGCTTCATGAGGGTGTCCACCGCCTCCTGCCCGAAGTCGTTGCCCGTACCGCCGCGCGGCGTCAGCGTGTACGCCTCGTCGATGAACAGCACACCGCCGCGCGCCCGGTCGAAGGCGTCCTTCGTCAACTGCGCGGTGTGACCCACGAACCGGCCCACCAGATCGGCCCGCGCCGTCTCCACCAGCTGGCCGCCGGGCAGCACACCCAGCTCGGCGAGCAACTGCCCGTACAGCCGGGCCACCGTCGTCTTGCCGGTGCCGGGCGGGCCGGAGAACACCACGTGGTGGCTGATCGTGGCCGTCGGGAGCCCGGCCTCCTTGCGCCGGTTGACCTGCTTGATCAGATTGACCAGGTCCTCGACCTGCTCCTTGGCGGCGGGCAGGCCGATCATCGCCCGCAGTTCTTCGAGGAGTTCCGTCCTGCGCTCCACCGGCTGCCCGGACGCCGCAGCCGCGAGCGCGGCGGCGGCCGTCGCCCCCACGTCCTCCGGCTTGAGCAGCGCCAGATCGGTGTTGCCGATCTCCGGCAGCGCGGCGAGCCGGGACGCCTGCCGGTCCACCATCTCCTCGAAGACCTTGCGCGCGGCCCGGCCGTTGCCGAAGTCGGCGCCCTTCGCCATGGTCTCGAAGTGCAGCGTCAGCGCCTCGCGGGTGCCGTCGGCGAGCTGGTAGCCGTGCGAGGCGGCGGACATCGTCACGATGGTGGTCAGCTCGTCGTCACCGTAGTTCTCGAACTCCACCGTGCGGCTGAACCGGGACGCCAGCCCCGGGTTGGAGTCCAGGAAGCCCCGCATCTCCTCCGAGTACCCCGCCACGATGACCACGACCTCGTCACGGTGGTCCTCCATCAGCTTCACCAGCGTGTCGATGGCCTCCCGGCCGAAGTCCGGCCCGCTGCCGCCGGTCCCCTGCGACAGCGTGTACGCCTCGTCGATGAACAGCACACCGCCCAGAGCCTGCTGGAACACCTCGGTCGTCTTGATCGCCGTCCCGCCGATGATCGACGCCACCAGGTCCGCCCGCGCCACCTCCACGAGGTGACCCGACGGCAGCACGTCCAGCTCCGCGAGGATCGAGCCGTACAGCCGGGCCACCGTCGTCTTGCCGGTGCCGGGCGGCCCCGCGAAGATCAGATGACGGCTCATCGGCAGCGCGGGCATCCCCGCCAGCTCCCGGCGCCTGGCCAGCTTGTTCAGATTGACCAGGGTGGCGACCTGCTCCTTCACCCCGTCCAGGCCGACCAGCGCGTTCAGCGACTCCAGCGGCCCGTCCGGCCTGCGCGACGCGGCGGACCCGCCCGCCTCCGCGCCCCCGCCGGAGGAACCGTCCGCCGAGCCCTCCCGGCCCTCCTCCCCGCGCGGTCCGTCCGCCGCCGCCCCCGGCCCGCCGGACGCCGCCGTCATCTCCCCGTACGAGTCCGGCAGGTCGTTCTCCGCGCTCGTCAGGTTCTCCACCGCGAGCCGCGCCGACGGCTTCAGCTGGCGCAGCCCCGAGCCCCCGTTCCCGGAGACCGCGCAGTCGTGCACCCGTACCGCCTCCGTGGAGTCGACCCGGATGCCGTCGCCGGTGTTGTCCACCGCCTCGCACCGGTTCAGCGTGGCCCGCCCGCCCCCGGCGACCCGGAAGCCGTACCGTCGGCAGGACCGCGCCCGGGTGCGGGCCGCGGTCAGCTCTCCGCCGTCCTCGACGAGCACCCCCTCCTGCGGCGAGCCGGAGACCTCGCAGTCCCGCAGCGTGGCCACCCCGCCCCCGCCGACCGACACCCCGGCCGCGCCGGTCTCCCGGACCGTGGTGGTGCCGACGTACGCGTCCCCGCCGTCGGCGATCCGCACCCCCGCCTGCCCGGTGCCGGAGATCTCCGAACCCTCCACGCGGCCCCGCCCGCCCCGGGTCACCTCCACCCCGGCCCCGGCCACGTCCGACACGTTCAGCCGCCGCAGCATCGGGTTCGCGCCCTCCAGCACGCGCACCCCCGCCCCCGCGCCGCCGCGCACCTCCAGCCGGTCGAAGTCCGGCGCGCTGTCCCCGGTGAGCTGGACCCCGGCCTCCCTGGAGTCCCGCACCGAGCACCGTTTGAACGAGGGACCCGAGGACTCCTCCACCCAGATGCCGGTGCCCTCGGCGGCGGTGACCTCGCACTCCTCGAACGCGCCGCGTGAACGCCCCGTCACATGGATGCCGTTGCCCTTCGTCCGGGAGACCCGGCAGCGGCTCAGCACCGGGTCGGTGCCCTCCGCGAGCGCGATGCCGTGCACCTTCGTCGCGGACACCGAGCAGTCCTCCAGGACCACCCGCTCCTTCGAGCTGATGTACACGCCCAGCAGGCAGTCCCGCACCGAGGTCCGCACCACCCGGGTGGCGCTGTTCTGCTCCAGGGCGACGGCGGGCTTGTCGGTGGCCGAGATCTCGCAGTCCTCGATGAGCCCCCGGGCCTCGCCGTTGGCGCACACCCCGTTGCCCCGGGCGTCGCGGAACACGCAGTTGCGGAACGTCGGGTTGGCCCGCTCGCCGATGACCACCGCCGAGGTGCCCAGATGCTCCACGACACAGCCGTCGATCACACTGGTGCCGGTGGACGTCTCCACGATCCCCGCGCCACCGGGGTTGGTCACCCGGCAGCCCCGCATCGCCAGCGAACCCTGCTGCCGGGTGAGCACGGCCGTCCAGGCGTTGCCCACCACCTCGCAGTCCTGGAGCGCCGCCTGCCCGCGCGGCACGTCCACGGCGGGCAGTTCGTCGTCCTGCCCCTGGAGCACCAGCCCCGTCAGCTGCACCGCCTCGGCCACCACCTGCACCACCGTCCCCCGGGGCGGCACGATCCGCACGGTCCCGTGCGGGTCCTCGGCGGTGATCGTCACCATCTTGGTGATGACCAGGTTCTCCTCGTACCGGCCCGGACGCACCGAGATCACCGCACCGCTGCGCGCGGCCTCCAGGGCCGCCCCGATCGTGCGGTAGGGGCCGCCCGCGGGCGGGCGGTCGCTCTGCGCCTCGGCGCTCACGGTCAGCACATGGCGCGACATGCGTGGATGTTCCCTTCGTGGTGGCCCTCGGAGAGGAGCCTCAGGTGCGGGGGCCTCAGGAGCGGGCCGGTGCGACCGGCCGCCCCGTCAGGCAGAGGTGCACTGGACGCGGGCGGCGTCGCCCGCGTGATGGGCGTAGGTCTTCCCCGCCCCGGACCAGTCGATCCCCCGGTCGTGGAGCTTCACCGTCAGTACGCCGCCGGTGAGGCGGACGCTGCCCGCGCTCACCCACTGGCCCCGCAGGGACGGCTGGTCGAGGCGGAAGGACCGCAGGATCGGGTCGTTCCCCGTGGCACCCGCGTGCACCGTGTAGTACGACGGCTTGCCGCCGACCGCCTTGATGTCGCTGTTGTTGGGGATGTGGACCGAGACCTGGCAGGTCCCGGAGGTGAAGGAGCCGGTGCGGAAGGTCCAGCGCAGCGCGTTCCCGGCGTCCGAACCCGACTTCCCGGACATCGGCAGCGAGAGGAAGCCGCCGTTGCAGCCGCCGCCCGAGTAGCCGCCGGAGCCGTACTTCTGCCAGCCCTCCTTGCCGTCCGTGTACCAGCCGCTGGACGTGAAACTCGCGCCGGTACCGGCGCAGTTCGGCCCCGCCACGGCGGAGTACTGCTTCTTCGCCGGAGGGGGCGGGGGCGCCTGGGTGGCGGGCTTCTGCGGGACGCCCGCGGTCTCCCGGGGCTTGGCGGGGGCCTTGGTGGGCGTGGGGCCGCCCTTGGCGGGGGAGGTCGGGGCCGGAGCCTTCCCGGGGCCGCCGCCGGAGTCCCGGTCGGCCGCCGGGGCCTGGGAGGAGGTGGGCGTCGGACCGGCGGGGGCACCCGCGCCCAGGCCGACGCCGATGCCGGTGACGCCCGTGGACAGCGGGCCCTTCCCGGCGACCGTGGTGCTGTTGCCCGAGCGGGGCGTGGCCCCCGGCGCGGCGGCGCCGGGCAGCGAGGACCCCTTCTCGGGCGCGTCGGCCCTCGGCACGAAGCCGCCGGGACCGCCGTCCGCCTGGTTGTACCCGGTGGGGCGCGGCGGCAGGGGACCCGGCCCGGAACCGCCGCCGCCGAGCTGCGAGAGCAGCAGCGGCACGCCCATCAGGACCACGCCCGAGGTGGCCGCCGCGGCGATCATCGGCTTCGAGAGCCGCCGTCCGGGCCGGGACTCGGCCCGGACCCCGGGCGCCGCGACGGCCTCCGCCGCGAGGCCGTCCGCGTCGGACGCAGCCTGGGTCCCGCCCCCGGGGGCGGCCTCCTCCGACGCGTCCCCGCCGTCGGCGCCGGACCCGGTGTCGGCCCCGGCGATGCGCACGGCTCCGGCACCTGCTTCGGCACCGACACCGGCTTCGGTCCCGGCTTCAGCTCCGGCTTCGGCACCGGCTCCGGTCCCGCCGTCGGCGGAAGGCACGGCAGGGGCGGCGCCGGAGGGCACGACCGAGGGCGCGGCCGAGGACTCAGGCCCGGCGGCGGCCTCCGCGACCGGCTCCGGCGCCACGGCCCCTTCGACCGGCTCGCCCCCGGACTCCCCGCCGGGCTTCTCCTCGGGCGCGCCCTCCGGCTTCCCGTCCGGCTCCTCGCCCGCCTGCTGCCAGGCGACCGCGGGCAGGCTGATGGCCGCCGCTGCCTGCCCGGTCGCGTTCCCGGCCCGCACCTCGTTGTCGTCCACCGTCATTCCCCTCGGTCCCCTCGCTCGTCGCGAACCCTCCGCGCACGTACGAACGGACCGGCGGCGCCCCGTGGTTCACCCGCCCCGGTCAGCCCAGCGGATGGATCTCCGTCCCCTCCGGCGCCGGGGTCAGGACGAAGGCGGCGGCCCGCTCGACGACGTCCTGCCCGAGGGGGCCGGGGGCCGGGTAGGAGGGGTCGCTCAGGTGCGCCAGCAGCTCGGGATCGGGGGCGAGCGCGTAGTGCTCCAGGTAGTACGTGACGGTGTCCGTCCACACCCACCGCCCGTCCGTACGGAAGGTGAGCGGCACCTCGGCGACCCGGGAGGGGTCCAGCACGTCGTCCATCAGCACCGGCGTCGCGAGCACGGGCGTTCCGGCGGACAGCCGCTTCAGCAGCAGGGTGTGCAGTTCGGGGTTCTCGACCACCGGGTGGTCCGCGGCGAACCCGGGGCCCGTCACCGGGTCCGCGTGGTCGAAGACGGAGGCGAGCCGGAACTCCGGCTGGGGCTCGGGGTCGGTCATGACGGGTTCCTGTCCTGGATTCGGGGCGGGCCGGGGCGGCCCGGCGGCCGTACGCTCCCGGGAGAACGTACGGCCGCCGGGCACGGTTCACCGCCGTCACGGGTTCCCCGGAACAGCGACCGGAACAGCGACCGGAACGGCCGGAACGACCGGAACGGCGACTAGAACAGCGACCAGTCCGAAGCCGACAGCTCGACGGGAGCGGCCGGCTCGGCCAGACGCACCTGCCAGTCCTCCTCCGGGGACCCGTACTCCTCCCCGGCGGTGTCGCCGAAGGCCCGTGCCGCCTCCGCCTCGGCCCGCGCCAGGGCGGCGGGACCGGCCCCCTCCTCCCGCGTCCGGTACAGGTCGGCCAGGGCCCGCGCCAGCACCGTGCGGGGCTCCGCGCGCCCGGGATCGGCCTGCTCCAGCTTCTCCGCGAGCGCCTCCAGCTCCGGCCCGTAGTGGTCGAGGTTCGCGTCCACGGCGCGCCGCATGTCGGCGTCCCGCAGGTCGGGCCGGACACCGCCCTGGAGCGTGACGTGGCGACTTCCGGCGTCACCCGCGAGCACCAGGGGCACGGCGCCGGGGTCCCCGCCCCGCACGGTGACCCGGTGCAGGGTGTGCTCCACGCCGTCCAGGGTGAAGCGGACGGACGACTCCGGATCGACCTCCAGCCGCGTCCCGGCGGCGGGGAGCAGCCGGGTCCGCGCCTCCGCGACGGCGTCCGCCGTGGCGTAGAACTCCCGGGCCCCGCCCCGCTGCTCCGGCACCGCGAACCGGCGGTCGTCGGACACCTGGAGCGCGGGCCGTTCCTCCACCGTCCCGACCGGCCGCACGGGCCGGTACGCGGGGAAGGAACCGGCGTCCTTCGGCGGGCCGGTGAGGGCGAGCGCGATCGGGTCGGCGCCCTCCGCGAACAGCTCCACGCGGACGTCCCCGGTCCGGCGGGCCCGTGGCACCGTCCCCACCGTCTCGTACTCGGTGACCCGGGGGACGGGGCCGGGCGGGGCGCCCGTCACCTCGGGCGCCGGTCCGGTCGGCACGGCGTCGGCGAGCCCCCCGGCCCCGTCGTCCGGGGCGACGAGGTACCCCTCGGGCGTCCGGGTCGTCGTCGGCACGTCGCCGGACGGCAGCGGACCGCCGGGCGGCATGTGGGCGCCGAGGAGCGTGGCCTCGACCTGGGCGCCCTCGCCCACCGGCAGGGACAGCCCGACCCAGTGGTCGGGGACGAGCCGGGGCGTGCCGTCGGTGTCCCACACGACCTTCCGCGCCACCGCCGTGTGGCCGGTCCCCGCGGGGTCCGTGCCGGTCACCGAAGGGACGAACCACAGCGTGGACCGCGGCGCGTACGCGGTGAGCGGCAGCTCGGGCCGCAGTTCCCGCAGGGCGCGCAGCGTGTCGGCGGCGTACGACCGCTCCAGTTCCCCGCCCAGACCGCAGGCGGCGAACTGCAGGGGCTTCCCGGTGTCCCACACCCCGTCGTCGGCGAGCCGGGACAGCGCGCCCGCCAGCTCCTCGGGGGTGACCCGCTGCCCGCGCCAGACGGGCGCGCCGTCGCTCCCCGCGATGTGGCTGGCGAGCGTGAAGAACCGGTCGTCCCGGGGGAAACGCCCGACGACACCACGGATCCGCTCGGCCTCGCCCGGCCCGGCGTCGGGATCGACGAGATGGTGGGTGCCGTTGTCCTGGTGGGAGCGGGTGAGGGACTCGACCAGTTCGGCGATCCGCTCGGCGGAGGACCGGGGCGCGCCGGAGGAGAGGGCGGTACCTCCGTCGCCGCCGAAGGACGTGACGTCGTTCTCGTCCTGAGCGTTCCACAGACCGCCGAGCATGTCGTCGTCCGTGTCCGCCGACTGTCCGCCGCCGTTCCCGTCCCCCCACAGATCGCCGAGCATGTCGTCGTCCGTGTCCGTGCTCGTCGACGGTCCGCCGTCGTTCCCGGGCGGCGGCGCCGGGGCCGTCACCTGCGCGTTGGCCGCGTCGCCGAGGGACCGGGCCTGGGTGCGCAGCCGTTCTCCGCCGATGCGCTCGAAGGCGGTCACGACGCTGTCGTGGTCCCTGAAGAGGGCCGCGAGATCGTCGTACTTCGCCTGGTAGTCCCGGTGCTCGGTGAAGGCGAACCGCAGCGAGGGCCTGCCGTCCACGGAGGGTGTGGCGGTCACCTCGGGGCCGGTGCCGTACGGGTTCCCCGTCGCCAGGGGCCCCCCGTCGCCGACGACGGGGAGGAAGTACTGGTCGAACGTCTTCTTGCCGCTCTTCCTCTCGGGGGCGGAGCCGGGGATGACTCCTGACACGTTCGGATCCGCACCGCTCAGGATCGCCTGGCGCCTGCGCTCCGGGTCCCCGTAGTCGTGGTAGCTGCTGTGGACCGTGTAGGAGGAGAAGTCCGCCTGGTAGTACTGGTGGAATTCGTGGAACAGCCGCCGGATGTCGTCGGTGTCCGCGGTGTCCAGTACGGCCAGTGTGCGGGTGGTGCCGTCGGACGTCATCAGGCGCCTGCCCCGCAGGTCCAGGTACATCGAGACGACCCAGTGGAACGTCGCGTCGAGGTTCTTGGCCTTGTCGTCGGAGTGGCCGTCCCGGTAGTAGAAGCCGAAGGGGTCGGAGTCGACCATCCGGACGGCCGCCCAGTACGCGCCCGCGTGCTCCTCGTTCCCGTCCACGTCGCCCCACAGATACCGGTACCTGCTCATGACGTCGACGGCCCCGATGTGCTCGGACTCGTGATCGTGCTGCTCGGGCTTCTTCGGGACCTTCTTCTGCTCCGGCTCCTGGTCCTGCTCCTCGTCCGGGTCCTTCTTGCCCCCGTACATCTCCTTCGAGTTCGCCTTCTCGATGTCGTGGAAGAGGATCGCCTTGACGATCGAGTCCACGAGCACCACGCGCCGGGGGTCGTCCCGGTCGGGGTAGGCGAGCTTGAGGTACTGGCCCAGGACCATCTGCGCGTGATGGAAGAAGGTGTACTTCTCGGTCGTCGCGCAGATCTCCGCGTACAGGTGCGAGAGTTCGGGATAGTCCCGGATCAGGCGGTTCAGCAGCTGGTGCGTCGGCTCGCCCGCCCTCCACATCCGGGTGAGGTCCTCGCCCACCTGGACCTGGAGCTGGACGTCCTCCTTGTGCCGCAGCCGCGTCTCGTCGAAGTCGTGCTGCAACGGCGTGTCGGTGAGGTTCCGATCGGCCTTCACCTCCTTGTGCTGGAGCGCGAGCAGATAGCCGATCTCGGCGTGGGAGGCCCAGTTCAGGACGGTCCCCCGCATGAAGTCGTCGAGGTCCTCCTTGGCCTCCAGCTCGTCGAGGGGCATGTCGAGGGAGTCGGGCCGGTCGAGGAGGGCGTCCCTGTCGAGCAGCCGGTTGACCGTGCCGGGAAGGACGTCCCGGTGCTCCTTGAGGAACTTCTCGAGGTTCTTGAGACGGACCTGGTACGGCATCACGGCCGTGTCGTGGTCCAGGAGGAGGCTCGGCATCCGGTCGGCCGGCCGCTGCCGGGAGTGCTGCCACGTCGTGTGGTGCTGCCGCAGCGCGGTGGAGATCGACCGCAGTTTCTCGGGGCTGTTGACGTGCCTCCTGTTCTGGACCCACGGGTTGTACGGGGAGTTCAGCGGCGGGTCCTCGACGCGGGGAATGCCCAGACGCCCGCGCAGCTCGTCGACGTGGACCGCATGGCCGTTCTTGAGGTACGCCGGTTCCGGGGACTCCGGGGACTCCGGGGACTCCGGACTGAGGTGGGACTCGTCCTCGTAGTACGTGACCAGGGAGTCGGGCACGATGCTCGCGCGCAGCAGTTCGAGGTGCTCGCCCCGGATGCCGAACTGGTTGCGCTCGCCGGGCTGGTCCGTGTTGACGGTCCGGTCCGACAGGGGCTCGGGGCCGGGGATCGGTGCGGGGGCGGAACCCTTCTCCCGTGCCTCCCACCTCTTCCGGTAGGCCTCCTCCCCTTCGTTCAGGTCCTCGGGGGAGACCAGCGGGTCGACAGGGTCGCGCAGTTTCCGGGGGTCGAGCGAGTCGCTGCCCCGGTAGGGGTCGCCGAGCGCGTGGGCGTCACCCTCCGGCACCGAGGTCGTGGTGATCCGCTGGTAGACGCTCAGCGGAACCAGGTACGAGCGGATGAGCGGCCTGTGCTGGTCGGGCTCGTCGTTCTCCGCCTTGTACTTCATGGACCAGGCGATGGCCCGCGCGGGGGTGCCGATGCCCGTCCACATCGTGCCCTCCATGGTCGGACCGGTGGCCAGGAGGACCTTGCCGGTGACCGGGTCCTGCTGGATGTCCTTGAACCGGTCCGACGAGACCTTCCCCGTGTCCCGGTCGATCCTCAGGTCCGTCTGGTTGGTGACCACCGTGTAGAAGCGGACGTGCGGCCCCTGCCGCGTCATCTCCACCTCCACCTCTCCACGGTGGATGTAGAGCGGCCTGCGGAACTTGTAGTGGCCCGTGCTCTGGACCGGCCGCGAGCCCTCGCCCTGCTCACCCCCGCCCTGCTCCTCGCCCGTCTTCTGGTTCTCGTCCTTCCTGCCCTTGCCCTTGTCCTTCGCCGGGGAGTTGCCCTTCTCCTCTCCCTTGTCGTGGATCAGGGTGGAGTCGAAGGGACGGTTGGGTCCCGGATAGCTGACGCCGGGGATGCCGATGACCGGTGCGTCCGGCCGAGGCATCCCGTCCGGCCGCGGCACCTCGGGCGGCCGAGGCGGGTCGTGGGGGCCCACCTCGCGCAGGGACACCAGGTAGCGGCCGGAGTCCATCCGGTCGAACGAGACCACGCGGACCCGCGTGCCGAGCGGGAAGCTCACCAGGTTCTCGTGCAGCTGCCGCTGGGTGCCCGCGTCGTTCTCCGGGGACTCCACGCGGAAGACCAGGTTGTGGTCCGCCGGGATGTCCGGCGTGTCCTTCCGGTAGATCCGCGAACCGGTCAGATCGTCGAGGGACAGCGGCGTGCGGTCGGTGTTCCGGGGGTCCGCCAGGCGCCGGAACAGGTCCACCACGGCGGAGTGCGTCCGCAGGGACCGTACGACGGGCTCCGCGTCGGACACGACCGGGTTCTGGATCAGCGAGGAGACCGTGGCCCGGCGGCGCAGGTCCGACCTGGGCGTGTCGTCCGTCGTGTCCAGCCCCGAGGTGTCACGGCCGCGTGAGACGGGGTCGAACAGGGCCATGGCGTTCGCCTCCGGCAGCTCCAGACCGAACGCCAGCTTCCTGATCTCGGTCGCCAGCGCGCTCGACACGGCCAGGGCACGTTCCTCCCCGGCCGCCTTAGCGGCTCCGGGCAGCAGGTTGTTGCCGCCCGCGGAGACATGGATCCGCAGCTCGCCCAGCGAAGGGTCGTCGGCACGACGGGCCAGTTCGGGGAAGAGTTCCATCGCGAGGTCCTGGAGCGTCATCCGGCTCTCCTCGGTGAGGGTCTTCTCCCCCTTGCGGAACTCGACGGTCCGTTGCGTGGGGACCAGCAGGCCGTCCACCGTCATGTTGATCGAGCCCGCGTCCTCCCCGCCGTCCTCGTCGCCGAACCGGACCGCGTCGTCGTACGCGGGATCGTCGCCGCGGGGGCTGCGCACGGCGTCGGCGGGCGCCCCGTCGTTCCCGAGGGGGGTGCTCGCAGGGGTGTGGCCGGGCGCCCCGGTGTCGCTGTAGCGGTGCCAGTCGGCGCCGTCGCCGAAGACGGTGACTGTCCCGTCGGCGGTCACACCCACATGGCGGGCCGTGAACAGCCTGTCGCCGCCGGGCACGTACCAGACGGGGGCGTCGGCCGCGAGCGCGGTGAGGGGACCATGCTCCGTGCCCGTCGCGGCGCGGTGCTTCCACAGGCCGCTCATGACGGTCTTGACGGTGTTCTCGTGGACGGGGGAGGCGAGGTCGCAGCCGGTGAACCGGATTTCGGTGATGCCGTCGAGGCGGCCGTTGTCATGGGCGTCGGTGAGGGCTTTGAGGAGGACGGCCGGGTCGTGCGGGGTGTTCGGGTCGGTGTGTGTGCCGACGACGAAGACGCCGGGGCTCGGCGGGAGGGAGTTGAGCGCCCTGGACTGGGGGGCGTTCATGGGGCCGACGGCGATGCCCGTGGAGGTCTGCCGTACTTGCTGGAGGCGGGTGAAGTCGCCGATCGCCGTCTCCAGCTTCCGTACCAGGGAGGAGGCGTCGTCCGGCCAGAAGTCCTGGGAACTGACGTCCGCACCCCACAGCGCGGGCGGATAGCCCTGGTCCACCAGGAGGCGTTGCGCGACCACCCCGAGGGCGGCGGAGACGTCCGCGCCCTCCGCGGGGAGGTTCCCACCCTCCCGGAGCTTCAGGAGGAGGTCGGCCAGGGCCGTCAGACGGCTCCGGTCGCCCGGGTCACCGGCCAGAGCGGCGTAGTAGGCGTCGAAGGAGGAGTCCAGGCTCTGCCGGAGAGGATCGGGCTCGGGGACGTCCGGGTCCATGCCGTACCAGCGTTCCATGAGGGAGTCGAGCTCGTCCCACACGCCCCTCTGCGGGTCGCCGGGGGCGTCGTCCGGCCGGGTGATGCGTTCGTGCAGGTCCAGATAGGAGTCGGCGTGGAGCCGACGCCAGTCGCGGCTGGTGTGTGTGCCGTCGCCGAGTGCTTCCCGCAGCAGTCCGGCCGTGCGGTCGGTCAGACCGGGGGTCCTGTCCAGGAGTGTCGTGAGGTCGCTGTCGGGGAGCGCGCGGAGGGCGCGCCGGTCCGACGAAGAGGAGGAAAGCGCGTTCGGTGTCCGCTCGTGCGCTTCGAGTCCCAGGGCGATCTCGTCGGGGAACCTCCCGCCTGGCATGGCCTTCCGCAACGTGTCCTCGGTCAGCGGCGCGAGCGAGCGGAACCTGCCCCAGTCGTCGGTGTACGACAGGACATCGGCGGGCCGTGGCTGCCTGGTGGCCAGCACGTTCTGCTCGAACGCCTCGGATGCCGTCATGACCTCGTGGAAGGTGTGGTGCCCGATGGGGAGCATGTCCGCCATCAGGGCGAGCCGCACCAACTGGTAGTCGACGGGGACCTTCCACTTAGCGGCCATGGCGTGGACGACGGTCAGCGCGAAGTACGTCGTGTTGGACGTGCCCGCGCTCATCAGACCGCCGGTCGCCTCGGCCGTCACCTGGCTCTTGGTGCGCAGGGCGATCTGCCGGTGCCGCTCGCCCGGCTCCCACGTCAGGCGGCCGTCCTCCAGGACGTGTGCCCGCTCGCGCTCACTGAGGGGCGGAACGGCGTCCTCGGGCCGCAGCTCGGTGCGCCTGCGGTGTTCCTCGGCGAGCAGCAGCTTCTCCAGGTCGGGGTTGTCGGCTTCGTCCTTCCGCAGCCGTTCCTGTTCCCGCTTGATGTTCTGGACGACGTCGGCGTCCTGCTGCATCCGCTGGTTCTCGGGCGTGCCCTGTGCGCTCCGCTCGCGCGTGAGGATCTCCGGTTCGGGCTTCTTCAGCCCCAGCCGCTTCATGAGGGGGCCGTGGACTCCGCTGACGAGCAGGTGCATCTGCTCGCGGACGTTCCCGTTCTCGACGACCTCCTTCAGCGTCTTCAAGTCGTTGCCGACGGATCCGCTGCCGGATTTCTTGTCGGTGCCCAGCTCAAGCCGTTCGGCGTCCGACAGGTTGTCCCAGGCGGCCTTCACGAGCGCCCGTACTTGTTCCTGGACGTCTGCCCGCAGGGTGAGGTGTTCGCCGAGGGCACGTTCGGCGTCGCGGGACGCGTCCGCGTAGGCCACGCGGACGGCGGTCCGGACGGCGGTGTGGTGTTCGTCGTGGCCGGGGTTGGCATGGAGAGCTTGCCCGACGCGGCTCAGCACGGCGAGCGGGAGGGGCTGTTCCGGACGGCCCGGGGGCCGCAGACCCTGTTCGAGAGCCTGGACCGAACCGATCACATCGGCCGGGCCGGTGAGCGTCACGGTCGCCAGTCGGTCCTTGCCGACCAGGATCCGTCCGTCTCCGGTGTCGATGCCGTGTCCTGCGGGGACCCGTACGGCCAGCCAGTGTTCCGTGTCGGAGGGGAGGTCTTTGGTGAGGGTGGTGTACGGCCGGTCGTCGGTGCGCAGGAGTCGGTCCGCGCGGCCCACCAGCCCGATCGCGGGTTCCGGGAGCCGCAGATAGGCGGTGGTCTCCTCCCGCGTACGGGTGCCCAGGGCGTCCAGTTCCTCCCGCCAGTCCCTCGGCTCGGGAGTCCCGTCCCCGAGGGGAGCGGCCCCGTCCTGCTGTGCGGGGGTGTGCGGGGCGGCCGACGCTTCGGAGGTGTCGCCATCGGTCGCCCGGTCGCCCGACGACGTGATGTCGGGCGTGCCGCTGTCCGCCGGGGCGGAGGTGAGCGGGCGGGACCAGGAGGGGTGGGCGTCCATGACGGCGTCGGCGACGGAGGTCGCGAAGTTCATGACGCGGGTGTTCCGCATCTTGGGCATCCTGGGCGCCTGCCACGCGGTCTTGGCGTGGAGCTTGTCCGGCAGAGGCACCGGAACGATGCCGAGATCCAGCAGCATCCGGGGGACCAGGAACCGGGAATGCGAGGCCAGCGCGTTCTCCGGCGACCCCGGGACGCCGCCGGTCGCGTGCAGTGTCAGGACCGTGTCGGCGACGGCCTTCAGCTGATCCACACGGCTGGTGGCCGCACGCACGGTCTCCCCGTACTCGCGCAGGACGCGATCGAGGGTCTCCCGTACCTGCGGGCCGGGATCGTCGGGCGAGCCTCCCACGACCCGGGACCGCAGGGCGAGGTACGTCCCGGCGTCCAGGGTGTGCCAGGGGCCCCCGGGGAGGTGCGCGCCGTCCAGCAGCTCCCGGAGCAGGGTCTGCTGCTCCTGCTCCGAGTCCGGGAGCAGGTCCGTCAGGGACTGGCCGGACGGCGTCGCCGCCGGTGCGGCCGTGATCTCCCCGGTGAGGGGGACGCTTCCGTCCCGTGTGACGTCAGCCATGCCGAGGGTCAGCTCGGCCGCCAGGAAGCCGGGCTCGTTCATCCAGAACCCCGTGGTGCGGGCGGCGTCGGGCAGCCGGGCAGGGGGGAAGCCCTGGTCCTGGAGCAGGCGCTGAAGGAGGATCTGGACGTCGGGTGTCAGAGGCCCGTCGTCCGCGTCGGCGTGCAGCTCCCGCATCAGGGTCACGACGGCTTCCAGACGGCCGGAGGCGTCGGCGGAGAGGTCGGGCGAGTAGGCCTCCTCGACGGTCTCGGCCGAGGGACCGTCCCCCTCCGCACCGAGCCGCTTCCGCAGTTCCTGGTAGGCCGCCGCGTCCATCGTGTGCCAGGGGTCGCCCAGGGCGCGCGGGGTGTCCGTCACCTCGGCGAGCAGGTCCGCCGTGGTCGCGGGATCGGACAGCAGGGCCGTCCACCGGTCCCGTGGCAGGTGACGGGACAACGGGTCCGGGACGCCGCTGTCCGGGCCGAACTTGACGGCGTCGGGGTGTTCCGTGTCGTTCTCGGGTGTGCGGGAGGGGAAGCGGACCGTGTTTCCGGGGAGGGCGTCGTTGTCGGGGGTGGTGCGGAGGGGTGTGTGGTCGGGGGCGCCGCTGTCGCCGTAGACGTGCCAGGCGCCTTCGTCCACGACGGCGATCTTTCCGTCGGGGGTGAGTCCGATGTGCTGGGCGGTGAGTAGCTGTCCGTTGCCGCCGGGCACGTACCAGACGGGGGCGTCGGCGGCGCGGGCGGTGAGCGGGTCGGGGGTGGTCGAGGTGCCGGAATCCGAGCGGTGCTTCCACAGGCCGCTCATGACGGTCTTGACGGTGTTCTCGTGGACGGGGGAGGCGAGGTTGCAGCCGGTGAACTGGATCTCGGTGATGCCGTCGAGGCGGCCGTTGTCGTGGGCGTCGGTGAGGGCCTTGAGGACGGCGTCCGGGTCGTGCGGGGTGCGGGGGTCGGTGTGCATCCCGACGGTGAAGACGCCGGGGCTCGGCGGGAGCGCCCGGAGCGCGGCGGTCTGCGCGGGGGAGAGGGCGCCGACGGCGATCCCGGCCGGGATGTCCCGTACGGGAACGGACTCCGGCGCGCTCCACGTACCGGGACCGGCGTTCTCGTGGAGGACGGGACCGGACTCCGTGACGTCTTCGACGGCCTCCAGATAGCGGCGGGGCAGGGTGCCGTCGGGCAGCGTGGCCGTCGCCATGACCCCCGACGCGTCGGCCCGGTCGGGAGTGTGCCGGAACAGCGTCTCGGCGTCGTGGTAACGGTCGGGAAGGCCCGCGTAGTGCAGCACCTCGTGCAGCAGCATGGCGTCGTCCCGGCCCCTGACGTCCGGGTCCGTGTCGTCGGCGTGCAGCCGGAAGTGCGACTGGTCGGACCTCTTCCCGGGTCCGGCGTCCCGGCTCACGGTGATCCAGTCCTCGCCGGGGGCGCCGTCCCGGGGCACGGGCCTGGGATCGAGCACCACCTCCATGTGGAGCTGGTCGCCGCCACGGGGCAGCCGGAAGCCCAGGTTCACATGACTGTCCAGCAGACCCTGGAGCCGGTCCCGCAGCGAGGCGGCGTCGGCCGCGGAGTAGGAGCCGTCGACCGCCACCGGAAGGGTGACCCGCACCAGACGTACGGTGCCGCCCGGCGTGCCGTCCCCGTCCGGGGGCACGGTGAAGCGCTCGACGTCCGCGCTGATGCGGGTGCGGTGGCCCGCGAGCGTCCCGTCCTCGTTCCGCCGGTCCGCCGTGCCCGGGAACGGGCCCGTGGCGTCCGGGTCGGCCGCCGGGTCGAAGCGTTCGGTACGGATCCGGGCGGGCGGCGGCACGTCCTGGCGACCCGGCGTCCACTGCCACGCCGACCACCGGTCCACGCCGATCGGCCGGTCCGCCGGGGAGACCTCCTCGGGCCGCAGTTGCCCCGGCAGGGTGTGGGGGGAGTCCTCGGGGACGTGGGGAGAGCTGTCGTCGCTCCGGGACTTGCCCTTCCCGAGGCCGTCACCGCCGTGGGAGGGCTCGCCTCCCGTGGGGGGCGGGGTTCCCTCGTCGTCGCTCTCGTCCTCCGTGCCGTCGCTGTCCGTCTCGTAGCTCTCGTCGCTGGCGGTGTCCGTCTCGTAGCTCTGGTCGCTGCCGCTGCCGCTGCCGCTGTCGCTGTCCGTGTCCTCGGCGGTCTGCGGGTCCCGTCCGCGTCGTTCCTCCAGCTCCCGCCGGAGGTTCTCGGCGTGCTCGTGGGGGAAGAGGCCGGCGCGCGCGACCTCCCTGCGGAGGTCTTCCGGAGGCAGCGGAGGAAGGACGCTGTAGCGGTCCCATGCCGGAGCGGGGTCACCGACCGGCTGGAGCAGGGCCTGGACGTCCGGGCGCGGGGGCATGGCCGCGAGGTACTCCTCGGCGAACAGCGAGGAAGCCGCCAGTACTTCCGGCAGGGTGTGGTGCCCCTCGCTGACGAAGGCGGCGACGACCGCGAGCCGCAGGTCCCTGTGGTCGATCTCGACGCCCAGCCGTCCCGCCAGCATCTGGGCGTACCGGTGGAAGTAGAAGCCCGATCCCGAGGTGCCCGACCTGACCAGCCGGCCCGACTGTTCGGCGGCCCGCTGGTACAGCTGATCCATCCGGATCCGCAGACTGGCTCCGCCGGGGTTCCAGACCATCTTGCCCCGGCTGTTCAGGGCCCTGCGCCGCTCGGTGTCGCTCAGGGGCGGGTTGAGCTGGTCCGCCCGGAACGGTCGCAGGACGGAGTCCAGCGCGTGCCACCTCTCGTTGTCCCGCGCGTGTTCGGAGGAGTTCCACTGCGTGGAGCTCAGCTTTCTGCGCGCGTCGTCCAGGGCCGTGTACTCCGCGGAGTCGGGATTGTTCTGCCGCTGCAGACGCTCGCGGTGGAGGGAGGGCGGATAGTCGGCGGGGAAGTTGACGAAGGCGGGGAGCGCCGTGGACGCGATGGCCTGGAAGAACAGCGTCATGCGCTCCCGCGCGTTGCCGGACTCCGCGACCCGCTCCCACTCTCTGGGGTTGGTGCCCACGGCGCCGGGTACGGATCTGCTGGGCTGGCTCAGCCCGGGGTAGAGGGTTGTGCCCCGGAAGTTGCTGACGACCGCGCGGGCCAGGAACTCCGCCATGTTCTGTACCCGTGGCAGGCCGAACAGATGGTTGGCGAGACGCCTTTCGTACTCCTCCGACTCCTGCATGTACCGGATCCGGACCAGGTCCTCGATCGAGGCGTCCCGGGCCATGGCGAACGGGCTGTCGTCGGGCGGAGTCTGGACCGGCGTCTGCTCCGGAGCCTGGTAGGGGCGGGAGCCCGCACCGGTGCTGGACCCCTCACCGTTGTCGAGCGGCGGCTGTCCGTCCGGGCCGAACTTGACGGCGTCGGGGTGTTCCGCGTCGTTCTCGGGTGTGCGGGAGGGAAAGCGGACCGTGTTCCCGGGGAGGGCGTCGTTGTCGGGGGTGGTGCGGAGGGGCGTGTGGTCGGGGGCGCCGCTGTCTCCGTACACGTGCCAGGTGCCTTGGTCGACGACGGCGATCTTTCCGTCGGGGGTGAGTCCGATGTGCTGGGCGGTGAGCAGCTGTCCGTTGCCGCCGGGCACGTACCAGACGGGGGCGTCGGCGGCGCGGGCGGTGAGGGGACCGTGCTCCGTGCCCGTCGCGGCGCGGTGTTTCCACAGGCCGCTCATGACGGTCTTGACGGTGTTCTCGTGGACGGGGGAGGCGAGGTCGCAGCCGGTGAACCGGATCTCGGTGATGCCGTCGAGGCGGCCGTTGTCATGGGCGTCGGTGAGGGCTTTGAGGAGGACGGCCGGGTCGTGCGGGGTCTTCGGGTCGGTGTGTGTGCCGACGACGAAGACGCCGGGGCTCGGCGGGAGGGAGTTGAGCGCCCTGGACTGGGGGGCGTTCATGGGGCCGACGGCGATGCCCGTGGAGGTCTGCCGTACTTGCTGGAGGCGGGTGAAGTCACCGATCGCCGTCTCCAGCTTCCGTACCAGCGAGGAGGCGTCGTCCGGCCAGAAGCCGGGGGAGCCGATGTCCGTGCCCCACAAGGCAGGCGGATAGCCCTGGTCCACCAGGAGCCGCTGGGCCACCACCCCGAGGGCGGCGGAGACATCGGGGTCCGACGACGGAAGGCCCTCGGTCTTCCGGAGGTTCAGGAGGAGGTCGGCCAGGGCCGTCAGACGGCTCCGGTCGCCCGGGTCACCGGCCAGAGCGGCGTAGTAGGCGTCGAAGGAGGAGTCCAGGCCCTCTCGGAGCGGGTCGGGCTCGGATACGACCGGGGCGTCCGGATCCTGCGTGGGGTCCGGGTACCAGCGCTCCATGAGGGAGTCGAGCTCGTCCCACACGCCCCTCTGCGGGTCCTGGACGGCGTCGTCCGGCTGCGTGACCCGGTCACGCAGGTTCAGGAAGGAGTCGGCGTCGAGCCGACGCCAGTCGCGGCTGGTGCGCGTGCCGTCGCCGAGTGCTTCCCGCAGCAGTCCGGCCGTGCGGTCGGTCAGCCCGGGGGTCCTGTCCAGGAGTGTCGTGAGGTCGCTGTCGGGGAGCGCGCGGAGGGTGCGTCCGTCCGACGCCGGGGAGGGAACCGAATTCGGTGTCCGCTCGTGCGCTTCGAGTCCCAGGGCGGTCTCGTCGGGGAACCTGCCGCCGGGCATGGCCTTCCGCAACGTGTCCTCGGTCAGCGGCGCGAGCGAGCGGAACCTGCCCCAGTCGTCGGCGTACGACAGGACATCGGAGTACGGCGGGGCGCCGGAGGGCCTCGGCTGCCTGGCCAGCACGTCCTGCTCGAACGCCTCGGACGCCGTCATGACCTCGTGGAAGGTGTGATGGCCGATCGGCAGCATGTCCGCCATCAGAGCGAGCCGCACCAACTGGAAGTCGACGGGGACCTTCCACTTCTTGGACATGGCATGGATGACCGTCAGCGCGAAGTACGTCGTGTTGGACGTGCCCGCACTCATCAAGCCGCCGGTCGCCTCGGCCGTCACCTGACTCTCGGTCTTCAGCGCGATCTGCCGGTGCCGCTCGCCCGGCTCCCACGTCAGCCGGTCTCCGTCCAGCGCGTGGGCGCGCTCGCGCTCACTGAGCGGCGGAACCGTCTCGTCGGGCCGCAGCTCGGTGCGCCTGCGGTGCTCCTGGGCGAGCAGCAGCTTCTCCAGGTCGGGGTTGGCGGCTTCGTCCTTCCGCAGCCGTTCCTGTTCCCGTTTGATGTTCTGGACGACGTCGGCGTCCTGCTGCATCCGCTGGTTCTCGGGCGTGCCCTGGGCGCTCCGCTCGCGCGTGAGGATCCTCGGCTCGGGCTTCTTCAGCCCCAGCCGCTCCCTGACGGGGCCGTGGACCCCGGTGACGAGCAGGTGCATCTGCTCGCGGACGTTCCCGTTCTCGACGACCTCCTTCAGCGTCTTCAAGTCGTCGCCGACGGATCCGCTGCCGGTGTTCCGCGCGGTGCCGAGCTTGCGCCGTTCGTCCTCCGGCAGGTTGTCCCAGGCGGCTTTCACGAGCGCTCGTACTTGTTCCTGGACGTCTGCCCGCAGGGTGAGGTGTTCGCCGAGGGCGCGTTCGGCGTCGCGTGACGCGTCCGCGTAGGCCACGCGGACGGCGGTCCGGACGGCGGTGTGGTGCTCGTCGTGGCCGGGGTTGGCATGGAGGGCCTGCCCGACGCGGCTCAGCACGGCGAGCGGGAGGGACTGTTCCGAACTGCCCGGAGGCCGCAGACCCTGTTCGAGAGCCTGCACCGAACCGATCACATCGGCCGGGCCGGTGAGCGTCACGGTCGCCAGTCGGTCCTTGCCGACCAGGATCCGTCCGTCCCCGGTGTCGATGCCGTGTCCTGCGGGGACCCGTACGGCCAGCCAGTGTTCCGTGTCGGAGGGGAGGTCCTTGGTGAGGGTGGTGTACGGCCGGTCGTCGGTGCGCAGGAGCCGGTCAGCCCGGCCCACCAGCCCGATCGCGGGTTCCGGGAGCCGCAGATAGGCGGTGGTCTCCTCCCCTGTGGGCGTACCGAGGGCGTTCAGCTCCTCCCGCCAGTCCCTCGGCTCGGGAGTGCCGCTCTCGTCGGGCGCGGGGCCGTCCCCCGACGTGGGGGTGTGCGGGGCGACGGGTGCGCCGGAGGTCGTGGGGGCGCTGGCCGTCCGGTCGCCCGACTGAGTGATGTCGGGCGTTCCGCTGTCCGCCGGGGCGGAGGTGAGCGGGCGGGACCAGGAGGGGTGGGCGTCCATGACGGCGTCGGCGACGGAGGTCGCGAAGTTCATGACCCGCGTGGCCCTCATCCGGGGCATCTTGGGCGCCTGCCACGCGGTCTTGGCGTGGAGCTTGTCCGGCAGGGGTACGGGCGTGACGCCGAGATCCAGGAGCATCCGGGGGACCAGGAACCGGGAGTGGGCGGTCAGCGCGTTCTCCGGCGACCCGGAGAGGCCGCCGGTCGCGTGCAGCGTCAGGACCGTGTCGGCGACGGCCTTCAGCTGATCCACACGGCTGGTGGCCGCGCGTACGGCCTGCGCGTGCTTGTCGAAGATCTGGTCGAGGGTGTCCCGTACCTCCTTGCCCGGAGCGTCGAGCGAGCCGCCCTCGACCCGGGTGCGCAGGGCGAGGTACGCCTCGGTGTTCAGGGTGTGCCAGGGACTCTCCGGGCGGTGCGCGCCGTCCAGCAGCTCCCGGAGCAGGGCCTGCTGGCCGTCGTCCGGGTCCTGGAGCAGTCCCGGCAGGGCCTCGTCGGACGGAGCCGTCGCCGGGGTGACCGTCAGCTCGCCGGTGAGGGGAGCGTTCCCGGTGCCCTTGACATCGGCCATGCCGAGGGTCAGCTCGGCCGCCAGGAATCCGGGCTCGTTCGTCCAGAACCCCGTGGTGCGGGCCGCGTCGGGCAGCCGGGCGGGGGGAAGCCCCTGGTCCTGGAGCAGGCGCTGGAGGAGGATCTGGACGTCGGGCGTCAGCGGCCCGTCGTCGGCGTCGGCGTGCAGATCCCGCATCAGGGTCACGACGGCTTCGAGACGGCCGGAGGCGTCGGCGGAGAGGTCGGGCGAGTAGGACGAGAAGGCCTCCTCGACGGTCTCGGCCGAGGGGCCGTCCCCTTGCGCACCGAGCCGCTTGCGCAGGTCCAGGTATGTCGTCGCGTCCATCGTGTGCCAGGGGTCGCCCGGGGCGCGCAGGGTGTCCGTCACCTCGGCGAGCAGGTCCGCCGTGGTTGCGGGATCGGACAGCAGGGCCGTCCACCGGTCCCGTGGCAGGTGACGGGACAGCGGCTCCGGGACGCCGCTGTCCGGGCCGAACTTGACGGCGTCCGGGTGTTCCGCGTCGATCGCGGGCGTACGGAAGAGGAAGCGGACCGCGTCGTCGGGAAGGGCGTCGGCGTCGGGGGTCGTACGGACGGGCGCGTGGTCGGGGCCGCCGCTGTCTCCGTACACGTGCCAGGCGCCTTCGTCCACGACGGCGATCTTTCCGTCGGGGGTGAGCCCGATGTGCTGGGCGGTGAGCAGATGGCCGCCGGTCGTGTCGCCGCTCGTTGTGGGCACGTACCAGACGGGGGCGTCGGCGGCGCGGGCGGTGAGCGAGTCAGGGGTCGTGATGCCCGTCGTGGCGCGGTGCTTCCACAGGCCGCTCATGACGGTCTTGACGGTGTTCTCGTGGACGGGCGCGGCGAGGTTGCAGGCGGTGAACTGGATCTCGGTGACGCCGTCGAGCCTGCCGTCGTCGTGGGCGTCGGTGAGGGCCTTGAGGACGGCGTCCGGGTCGTGCGGGGTGCGGGGGTCGGTGTGCATTCCGACGACGAAGACGCCGGGGCGCTGGGGGACCGACTGGAGGGCGGTGGTCTGGGCGGGCGTGAGGACGCCGACGGCGATGCCGGAGGGGATGTCCCGGACCGGGGCGTCGGACGCCGGAGCTGTGTCGTCGTCGCCCACCTGATCACCGTCGGTGTGGTGGCCACCGCCACCGCCACCGCCGTCGCCACTGTCGCCGTCGTTGACCGGAGTCGTGGAGTCGGTGGAGGCCGTGGTGTGGAGGGGGGCTGTGGTGGGGGAGGAAACCGGGGTGTTGTCGGGGACCGTGGTGTCGTCGTCCGTGCCGTCGTAGGGGACGAGGTAGTCGAGCCCCTCGGCGGCGGCCCTGTCCATCTCGGCCTGAAGCGGGTGGGGCTTGGGGCCCGTCGTCGCTTCGGTCCGCGCCTCCGTACGCGCCGGGGAACCGTTCTCCTGCTGTACGGGCGCGGTGAACCGGTCGCCGTCGCTCTGGGTCACGGGGCGGGCCGTGGCCCGGTCCTGGTTCCGGTCCGCCAGGTCCGTGGCCGGGCCGTCCGTGTCGCCGCCCAGCAGGGAGGAGAGGTCCGACGAGACGGTGGCCTGCGACGGTGCGCCGGGTGCGTCCGAACCCTCCTCGCCCTCCTTCCCGCCGTCGTCCACGGACGTGTCACCGTCCGACTCGGTCCGGAACAGCGGGTCCTTGGCGATCTCGTCACCGAACGAAGGGCCCAGGTCCAGGTCGAGCGGAGCGAAGGCGCCGTCGCCGTCGCTCTCGACCGTGACGTCGGGCCGCTGGGGCAGGTCGGCGAAGAAGGGCGTGCCGGTGATCGGGTTGGAGAAGACCCACTTCACCATGTCCTTCATGTCACGGGTGAAGCTCGGGTCCTGCTGCGCCTCGGACGTGGGGCGGGGGACCGGCCACGGTGCCGGGTTGCCCGTCATGTTCGCCACGAACGAGGCGATGTTGATGGGGTGCAGCAGCCCGAAGTACTTGCTGTCGTGCGGGTTCTCGGCGTGCTGGTGGCTGAGGACCCAGTTCTGGTACTTGACCATGATCGGCTCGAAGGCCCGGTGCAGGCCGTGGCTCAGCGCGCCCATGGCCACGCCCGCGGCGAACGGGCCGCCGCTGACCGTGAACGTGCCGTCCCCGAAGATCAGGTTGTAGAAGCCCTCGCTCAGCATCTCGTTCGTGCCCTCGTTGAGGAGGGACGCGACGGCGCCGCCGAGCTGGTACATCGGGCTGCCCTGGAGGGGGTTCTCCTGCTTGAAGACACGGGCCAGCGCGTTGCTGTGCTCGGAGCGGGTGAACAGGTTCGGCATCGAGTCGGCGAGGTTCTTGAGCGGCGCGAGCTGGCCGAAGTCCCCCATGGCCTTGGTGAGCAGATCGGGCAGCTCGGTGTGGTCCGCGCCGAGCCGGACCCACTTGCGGGTCAGCATCTCACCGAACGCCTCGCCCGCCTCCCTGGCGCCCTGCTTCCCGAGGTGCTCGGAGAAGACGTCGCCCATCTTCTTGGAGAACGCGTCCGCGATGGTGCCCTCGCCGAACCGCATGAACCCGGTCTCCAGGTTGCGGCTGACGCCGCCGAGGAGTTCGCCGATGTCCTTGGCGAAGGCCGACCGCGCCTCCTTGGTGGCGAGGAGGTCGTCCAGCGGGGTCCCGGCGTCGCCGGTGGCCCGGCCTGCCGTCGAGGCGTCGGGGGTCTTGCCGGACGCCCCCGCCGTCGGCGCGTCCCCGGCGGTGGTCTTGCTCGCGCCGGGTGCGTCGTTGCCGCCGACGGTCTCGGTCTTGTTCGCGGCCGGAACGTCGGGCTTGTCGGCGGAGGGCGTGTCCGTCTTGCCGGTGGTCGGTACGTCCCCCTTCCCCGTGGTGGGGATATCGCCCTTGCCGGTGGTCGGGACGTCGGGCTTGCCCGTGGCGGGAACATCCCCCTTCCCCGTGGTGGGTACGTCGGGCTTGCCCGTGGTGGGGACATCCCCCTTCCCCGTGGTGGGTACGTCGGGCTTGCCCGTGGTGGGGACATCGCCCTTGCCGGTGGTGGGAACATCCCCCTTCCCCTTGGTCGGGACGTCGGGCTTGCCCGTGGCGGGAGCCCCCGGCGTCCCCGTGGCGGGCGTGTTCGGCTTGTCCTTGGCCGGGGCGCCGCCCGGAGCCTCCGCCTTCGGCTTGCCGGTGGCGGGCGGGGGCACGATGCCGTCGCCGACCGTCTTCGGCGGGACCGGGGGAGGCGTGACGTCGGGCGCCTTGTTGGGCGGGACCGGCGGCAGGTCCTTGTCCGTCTTGGACGCGAGGTCGTCCAGCTTCGACTTCGCCCCCGCCCCGCCCGCCGCACCCGTCGGGACGTCGGGCTTCGGGTTCGGCGGGATGTCGTCCAGCTTGTCGTCGATCTTGTTCAGTACGTCGTCGACCCGCTTGCTGATGATCGAGCCGGGCGTCTTGCCGCCGAGGAGCCGGCCGAGCAGGTTGCCGCCGTAGTGCGAGAGGATCTCCAGCGGACCGGCGACCAGACCGCTCAGCGCGCCCTGCTTGATGGAGTCGATCAGCGACTCCGTGTTCCAGCTCGTGGTGTGGCCCGCGTTGAGCTGGTAGAGCTGGATCACCGTGTCCTGGAAGATGCCGCCCATGATGCCGATGAAGGTCTGGCTGAGGATCGTCTGGAGCAGCCACCGGAAGAGCTGGTGGAGGCCCTCGCGGGTCGCCGCGAACAGCGCCGACACCGGGCCCCACACCGCGCCGAAGGTGAAGGCGGAGAAGAGGGTGGCGAACAGGATCTCGGCCAGCAGCTGCACGAGCTGCAGGATCGCCATGATCTTCGAGTACTCGACCTGGTTGGCGACCTTCAGCGCCACCTCGGACAGCTGACGGGACAGCTCCGCCGTCTGCTCCAGCTGGTTCGCGCCCGCCGTCTGGCCCGTCAGGTCCCTCATCGCGACCAGGAACGAGTCGGCCGCCTCGCCGTCGAAGTCGTTCTTGACGATCGGGATCAGCTCGATCACGTACCCGGACAGCGTCTCCAGGTCCCGCGCGATGGAGCCGTAATGCTCCGACACCCGCCGCATGAGGTCCTCGTCGGCCTCGGGCCACTCCATGCCCGACACGAAGGCGAGGAAGTCGGCGATCCCTTCCGGCGGGTTGATGGCCATGGCGTGGAGGTCCTCTGATCGGCTGACGGCTGTGCCCGGAAGAACGGGGACAGCCGTCCGCGCGGTTCAGCGGAGGACCCGTACGACGTCCCCCGGGCCGACCGGCCTCGGAAGCCGCCCCGGGGCGGGCCGAGCCGCCCCACGAGCCGCCGCCCTCAGGAGCCTCCTGGCGGCCACCGGCCTTCAGAAGCTCCCGGCGGCCACCGGCCTTCAGAAGCTCCCGGCGGTCACCGGTCTCAGAAGCCGTCCGCCTGGGACCCGGCCTCCTCGTCCGACTTAGCCATCGTGTCGGACGTCTCCTTCCCGGCGTCCGTCACCGCGCCCAGCCGCTTGCTCAGGTACGCGAGCGTCTCCGTCAGGTTCTCGGTGGGCTTGTCGACCTGCTGGTGGTACGTCTTGCCGATCTCGTCCTGGCCCGCGGACTCCTTGTTGATCCGGTTGATCTCCACGATCGCCCGGCTGAGATCCGTGAGACAGCGCTGGTAGTCCTCGTAGTGGGCGAACTTGCTCTTGAGGTCGCTCAGGACCTTCAGGTCGTCAGCCACTGAACTCCTCCTGCTTCCCGGTGGGGATACGGCTCTCGGACTCGGTGGCGAAGTCGTCCTGCTTCGCCTGCTGTTCGGAGGGGCGGCGAGACGTCGGCTCCTCGGCCGCGAACTCCTCCTGCTTGGCCGCCTTCGCCTCCTCCTGGGACTCCTCCAGGCCGAAGGACGGGGCCATCGACCGCAGCGGCTTGAGGAGTTCGTCCATCTCGACGGGCGTGCCGACGAGCCCCGTCACACTGCGCAGGTGCCCGCCGAAGTCCTCGAAGCCCTTGATGCGCTCGATGACCTGGGTGCCCATCCTGGCCCGTGCCTCGTTGAGGACGGTGACGAGGACGGCGGCCAGTTCGGCCGGAGCCATCGACTGGTACGCCTTGGTGTGGAAGGTCATCGAGATCACCTGGCCCTGGGGGCCGACCGTCACCGACACCATGTGGTTCTTGGAGGTGGCGGACGCGGTCGCCGCGTCCAGTTCGCTCTTGGCAGCGAGCATCTTGTCCCGCTGGTCGTGCAGGGCCGACATCGCGTCCTTGAGGATGCTCTCGAAGTCGATGGCCATGGGGCCGCCTTTCGTGAAGGAAGAGAGGGAGGAGCGGGCGTCCGGGGCGGACGGTGTCAGCGGCCGATGACCCCGCTGACGGAGCCGGTGTCGGTGCCCCAGGTGTCCTCGTCCTCGGTCAGCCAGGTGGTGCGCTGCCGGTCCTTGCCCTGGTTGGGCTGACCGCCGCCCGCCGCGCCGGGACTCATCGGCGGCATCATCGGGGGCTGCGAGGTCCCGGGGCCGCCACCCGTGCCGGTGCCGCCTCCGGTGCCGCCGCCCGTACCGCCTCCGGTTCCCGTACCGCCGCCCGACTGCCGGCCGTCGGACGAGGCGCTGGCCGTGGCCGGTGGGCCGTCCCCGCCGCCGAGCATCCGGGCGACCCGCTCGCCGATCCCGCCCGTGCCGCCGACCACCGAGGTCACGCTCTTCGGCCCGCCGCCGCCACCGAGACCGCCGCCACCGTGACCGGCACCGTTCGAACCGAGGTTGTTCAGGTCGAACTTGCGGCTGCCGCTGCCGCTGCCGCCGGAACCGGCCCCGAGCCCGTCCCAGCCCTGCTTCCCGCCGCCGGTGGTGGGGTTCTTCTGCTCGGGACGGGTGGAGAGGGCGTGCTCGGCGTTGGTGAGCAACTGGTGGCTGCGGCTGATCGGGTTGCCGCTCGCGTCGACGACGACGCCGTCCTTGAGGACGGCCCCCTTCGGCAGCACGTAGGGGTTGCCGTTGGAGTCGAGCAGCGGCTTGCCCTTGGCGTCGACGATGCTGCCGTCGGCGAGGATCTTCGCCCCCTCGGGGAGCCGGATCCGGTCGTAGCCCGCGCCCGGCGTTCCACCGGTCTGGGTGTCCTCGCGGCCCGGTGTCTGGGGCGTCCCCACCTTTCCGCCCGGCGGGGCGACGATCTGCTTGCCGCCCGTGCCCAGGACCGGATTGCCCTTGGAGTCGTAGACCTTGCCGTCCTTGCCGATGCGGGAGCCCGGCGGCACCATGACGGGCCTGCCGTCCGCGCCGATGACGGGCTTGCCGTTCTTGTCGAGCAGCGGGACGTTGCCGCCGCCCGTGCCCTTGCCCGGTCCCGAGCCCTCCGACCCGGTCGAGGAGCCGGGGAACGTGATCGGAGGCTTGGGGCCGCCGGGGAGATTGCCGGGACCCTTGCCTCCCGAGCCGCCCTCCTTGCCGCCGGTCATGTCGGGGACCTTGATGCCGCCCCCCGGGCCTCCGCCGGGACCGCCCCCGGCGCCGCCTTCGCCGCCCCCGTTCCCGCCGATCCCGTCCGGCAGGCCGCCGCCGGGGCCGCCGGGACCGGGGCCGCCGGGACCGCCCGCACCGGGACCCCCGGCACCGCCCGCGCCGCTCGGCAGGGTGAAGTTCGGCTGGTAGACGCCCTCCTCAAGGGCGGACGCCAGCGGGAGATAGGCGTTGTCCATGCCGTTGAGATGGGTCGTCGCGGTGGCGTCGAGACTGCTGAGCGTCTGCAGCCACTCGTCCTTCGCCTTCCGTTCGACCCCCCTGACCCATTCCGGGGGGCTGACGTCCGCCCCGGTGTTGTCGGAGATCTTCTTGAAGGAAGCGCTGGAGCTGCTCGTGTAGCCGTTCGCGTACGACGCCGTGGACGTCGTCCATTCGACCTCGAGCGTCGAGCCCTCCATGAGCGCGATGAAATGGGCGCGCAGCAGCTCCACCCCGTTCATGGCCGAGTAGTTGTGCTGTTCGCCGCTGCTCTTCACCAGGAGGCTGCGGCCCTTCCTCCACGTCTCGAACCCCGTGTACATCCCCCAGGAGGAGGCGTCGAGCGCGACCTTGGCCTTGTCCAGCAGATCGACGATGTTGTTCGGCGTGGTGATGTCCAGCCTGACCTTGTTCATCTCCATGTGGATGACGTCGACGAACTTCTTGAACGAGCCCGCGGCGCTGCCCCGCCACTCGCTCCCCTCGGACTCCAGGTCCTCGCCCCAGCCCTTGATGAGCGGGATCCACTCCTCCAGCCACTTGACCACACCGTCCAGCTGGTTCTTCGCGTTGTCGAACGTGAAGTAGTTGACGATGTCCGTCTTCGCGGACGAGCTCCCCCTGACCAGAGGGCCCAGCGCCTTGTACGGCTCGTTGAGGAACAGGTTGTACGGGGACTTGGGCTCGTCGAAGTAACCCTTCCAGTTGGCGCTGAACCCCACCACGAACCGGGAGCTGCTGGTGCCGTAGGTGGCGGTGTAGTCCCAGTAGAAGTCGAAGATCGTGCTGTAGTCCTTGGACAGGGGGACGTTCTTCTCGATGCGGAAGGTGCCGAAGTCGGACCAGTCCTGAGATCCCGCCCCGGCCACCGCGTCCCGGGTCGTCAACGCCCCGGTGGTGTCCATGAAGACCTTGAGGCCGTTCTCCCAGGTCCACGTCTTGTCCGCCATGGTCGCGCCGAACTCCTCTTTGAAGGTGGGGGGTCTACTTCGCGGGCGCGGAACCGGCGCCGCTGGACTGCTGGCCGTCGCGCTGGATCATGCTGAGGAGCTCCCACATCTCGGTCACGTCGACGGAGTCCCCGGCCGCGTCGCCGAGGATCTCCTTGACGCTCCGCAGATTGAGGCTGCCGCTCTTGGCGATGCCCTGGAGCTTGTCGAGCGCGCCCTCCAACTGCGCGGTCAGCGCGGCGAACCCCGCCTGGACGCGCGCGGCGCTGTTCAGCTCCTTCGTGTTGCCCGGCAGGATCAGGCCGTAGTCGCCGTTGGACTGCTTGGACGTCCAGTCCGGGAGCGACAGCAGGACCGTGTCCGTGGTGAGCTCCTTGAGCAGTTCCTCGAACCGCTTCGCCTTGGCCAGCAGGACGTCCTCCGTGACCGTGGTGGAACTGCCGTCGTCCTCGTTGTCGTCGGAGTTCGAGGGGTTGGTCGCCATGGGGCCTCTCCTGTCCTGAGCTGTGCCGTACGCGGTCCGGCACGGAGAACGGAAGCCCCGCGCTCCGGGGTTCAGACCGGCCCCGGAACGACGGAACCCGGCACACCGGCGAAGGACGGCGGGCCGGGTTCCGGAGCGGGACTCAGCGCTGGAACAGGTAGGCGCTCTTGCGGTCGCCGTTGCGGATGATGCCGTGCGCGTCCGACAGCAGGTCCGCGCCCTTGTTGAACTGCTGCGACAGGCTGGAGTCGAGGCTGTTCACAGCCTGCTTGAACTCCGCGAACTCCTTGGCCGCCTCACCGGTGAACTCCGACCGGATGGCGTCGAGGCGCTGCACGATGGTCTCCAGGGCCGAGTTCATCGTGGTGGCGACCTGCTTCATCTGGGCATTGGCGTCCTCGAGCGCGCCGTGCTTGATGTCCATGTCCATTTCGCTCATGCGCGTTCCTTACAGAGGAGAGGAAGAAGGGGGAGGAGGGAGAGGAGGGGGAGGCCGGGAGGGGTCACTTGCTGAGGATGTCGTAGACGTCGCCGCTCCACAGATCCATGTTGGCCTCCGCCTCACCCGCGGTGTCCGCCATGACCTTGCTCGTGGTGCCGACCGCGTCCAGCAGGTCCTTGTACTCGGCCATCACCGAGCGGTAACCGCGCTGCCAGTTCTCGATCTTCGCGATGAACTTGGTTCCGGCGGTGGACCTCATGCTCTGCGCGACCTGCTGCGCGATGTCCTCGGACTGGGTGTAGGCCCGCTCCATCGTCTGGAGGTGCCCCTCCAGCTCGTTGAGGGTCTGGGTGAGTACCTCGGACGACACCTTGAGGTTGTCGTTGGGAATGTCGGTCACCTGATCTCCTTCGATCGTACGGTCGTTGGGGTCCCCGGCAGGGGGAACGGGCCGTTCACGGCGCGGGGTTCACCGGCTCCGCGGCATCGGCGGCCACACCCTTCACCCGCTCCCCGGCGCGCGCTTCCACCCCGGGACAGACCGGCGCGGGCACGCCCGCGTCGACCACCCCCGCCGCCGCCAGCGCCGACGGATCCAGCGCCGGTCCCGTCGGCAGCAGGGTCAGCAGGACCGCGGGCACCCCCACCGCCGCCGCGCCCGCGTAGCCGAGGGTCTTCGCCGACTCCGGAGTCGGCAGGGGATACTTCACGCCGTTGTCCGCGACCAGATACGTCGTCCCGGCCGCCCCCGCCCCCGACAGCGCCCGCACCAGCGCGCCGCCCCCGGGCCGTACGGAGACCAGATCCGCCGCGCCGCACGCCGCCGTCACCCCCGGCTGGGGCGCCACCGGCCGGCCCGCGACCGCCGCCGCGTCGGCCACGGTCACCAGAGTGCCCGGCCGGCCGTCCGCCGAGGGCCGCACCGCCGTGCACACCCCCTGCCCGGCACCCGGCTCCACCAGCTCCGGAGGCGTCTCCGGAAGGCCCGCGTCCGGCAGGGTCCCGGGCGGCGCCGGATGGGCCGCCAGATCGGCGGCGCCCACCGCCACGGCGACCGCGGGCGCCCCCGCGTACGCCTCCCGCTGCGTACGCGGATCGCCGCGCAACAGCTCGAACCGGGTCCGGTCCAGCGCCGCGAGACCCTTCCGGGTCAGGACGTACGGATCACCGCCCGGATCCGTGAAGAGCTGGCCGATCCGGGTCTTCCCCCCGGCCAGCACGGGACCGGGCGTCCCCCGCCCCGCGATCTCCGGCAGCGCCAGATCGGGACCCGCCGGAAGCGAGTTGAGATAGGACGACGCCACCGGGAACGGGGCCGCCGTGCCGTAGCCGAGCGCCGTCCCCGCGCCGGCGCCGAGCCGCAGCCGCCTCCCCTGCCACAGCACGTGCCCGGTGCCGTCCGAGGCGGCCACCAGCACCCCCTGACCGGGGCCCAGCGCCCGGCCCGCGTCCGCCGAACCGACCGCCACCGAGACCACCGGACCGGGCCGCCCGGTCGCCGTGGCCTCCGTCAGACCGCACACCAGCCAGTCGCCCCGGGCCAGCGCGGACGCGGCCGGGAGCCCGTCCGGCGCACCCACGATCCCCACCGGCCCACCGCGCGGCACCGCCCCCAGCGAGTTCAGACCGACCTGCGAGACGGTCATCTTCGGCCCGGCCACCAGCCGGGCGCTGGCCTGGTTCAGCACCGGCCGCAGCTCCCCGCCGACGAACAGGTACCGGGCACCCGTCTCCTTGACCACCACCAGGGTCCCCGGCTTGGCCCAGCCCTTCGCACCACCCGGCTTGATCGCCCCGTACAGGCCCATCACCAGAGCGATGATCACGGCGATGAACAGTCCGGTACGCACCCCACGGGTGGTCCGCCGGGTCGGGAGGTCCAGCGAGTCGGGCTCGCCCCGCAGCATCCCGGCCCCGAGCCTGCTCATCACGAACAGGTGGGCCTGCACCTGGTCGCGTCTGGACTGCATGTGAACTCCTGGAGGGGGAGGGGAAGGGGACGTCGGTGGTCGGAGGTGTTTCCGGGGGCGCCGCTCAGCCGGTGAGCCCGCGCACCCACGCGAACACCCCGGCCTCGGTCAGCGCCAGCGGGATCAGGCTCAGCGCCAGCGCACTGTGCAGCAGGTCGGCGGCCCGCCCCCAGTACGGCAGCAGCCGCCGCCCCGGCACCGTCCACGAGAAGATCGCGAGCGCCGCGGCGACCGCCACCAGACCCGTCAGCAGACCCGTACGGCCCGTCGGGCCCAGGGAGAGCGCCCACCCGGTCGTGAGCAGGGCCAGCCCGTACACGCCCGGCAGGATCAGGGCCAGCCGCTGCCACCGGGAGCCGACCTCCCGGACGTGCAGGATCAGCAGCAGCGACAGCACGGCCGCCAGCGTCACCGGGGCCCAGCCGGGCGCGGGCGCCATCAGTGTCAGACAGGCGGCGCACAACGCGCCCGTCACCACGTGGAAGGCGGTCAGATAGCCGTCGGCCACGGCGCTGCGGTCCACGACATCCCGCGCCGGATACGACTCGATGTCCTCCTGCAGCTCCTCGGCCCGGCGCGGCAGCGCGGGCAGCTTCAGCCCCGAGAGCCGGAAGGCGAAGCCGGGCAGGAACGCCCCGAACACCACCACGAGCACGGCCAGCGCGCCCGCCGTCTCCGACACCGAGAGCCCCGCGAGGACGAGCGCCCCCGCCGCCGAAGCGGCCACCGAGGTGATGAGCAGCCCGAGGAACAAGGGCGCGGAACAGGCCACGGACGCCAGCGCCAGGACCGAGGCGCCCGCCGCCGTCGAACCGCCCGCGAGCAGCCGGGCGGCCGTCAGATCGCTCTCCCCGGCCGGAAGCAGCGCCCCGGCCAGCGCCAGATAGGGCACCGCCGCCGCGCCGAGCGCCGTACCGGCCCCCGCGTCGCCCACCGCCCGCGCGGCGCTGCCCGCGCCGAGGAGCAGCAGGACCCCGGTCCCGGCCGCCGCGACCACCCGCAGCGGACCGAGTCCGCCGGAGAGGGCCAGGAGGACGAATCCGCCCGCCAGGGCGAGCAGCGCGACACCGAGCGCCAGATGGTGGGTGAGGGCGGGGTGCCAGCCGTCGCCGCGCCGTTCGAGACCGGCCGCGACACCGTCGATGATGTCGTCGAAGTGCACCTCGGGCAGCGCCTCGCGGCGCATCCGCAGATGGAGGCGCTCGCCGTCGCGCAGCCCCAGGGCCTCCGCCGTCCGCTCCTCGTCCAGCGGCTCCTCACCGAGCCGCTGGAGCACCCAGCCGCCCGCTTCGACGGCCTTCTCGTCCAGGTCGTCCCCGGAGTAGCCGACGATGGTCGGCAACAGGTCCGCCAGGGGGACGTCGGCCGGTACGGAGAGCTCGACCACCTTGTGCGGCCCGTGGAACCTCAACCGGCACAGCCCCGCCACCGCGCTACCGCTCACTGCCCGCGTGTCCTTCCCGCTGTCCAGCCGAGGCCGGAACGCCCTCGGCGGACAGGGGAACGGAAGCGCCCCCGCGGCCGGTTCAGTCGCCCCCGCGCGGCTCGCCCCGCAGCTCCCGCACCAGCGCCTCGACGCCCTCCTCGCCGTACCGCGCCACGAGCACGGCGGCCAGCTCGGCCACCGACCGCCGCTCGGCCTCGCTCCAGCCCCCCGCCGACGGATGCTCGTCGACCACGAACACGCGCGCGATCAACCGTGCCTCCGGCTCCGGCGGGCCGACCGGGGCGGCGGACCCCAGCAGCCGGGCGAGCGCGTCCACCACCTCGGACGCGGTGGCCTCCGGCACGTCGAGGCCGGTCACGGCCCCGCCGAGCGGATCCCCCTCCTCCGGGCGGACCCCCGGCAGCCAGGTCCGCAGCAGCGCCCGCACCTCGGGCGCCCCGCCGTCCTCGTCCTCGTACACCGCTCTCCTTCCGGCACCGCCCCGACGGGCGTGGACACACCGCCCCGCCCACCCCGGCGACGTGCCGTAGCGGCCGGACCGGCGCCCCTGCGGGCATCCGTACGCGCGCACACCTCTCCTCCGTTCCTCCGCTCCCTCCTCGCCGCAGTGGTCAACGCGCCTCCCCGTCGTCGGGGTTCATCCGGCGTCCGTCCGACGCCGTCGTACGTACGGGTTGAACCGTCCCGCACCGCCCGTCCGTTCCCGACTGACGAGGAAACCGCACAGAATCGGCCGCCAGGCGTGAGTCATGGCGTGAGGAGCGTTGTTTCGTTGAGCGTGGTGCAAGTCAACCGCCCGCCGAGGCGGCCGGGTCCCGAGATGCCGGACGGCGAGATCCAGCTCCAGGAACCCCCTGGTCTGCCCGAGAAGCAGAACGGCATCGGCAGCATCATCACGATGGTGCCGATGGCGCTGTCCTCGCTCTCCATGGTCTTCATCTTCCTGCGCCCCAACGGCGGCATGATGACCTACATCGCGATGGGCACCATGGCCGTGTCCGCGATCGGCATGATCGTCACCCAGATCATGCGGGGCAACGCCGACCGCAAGCAGGAACTGACCGACGAGCGCCGTGACTACCTGCGCTATCTGACACAGATGCGACGGCAGGTGCGCAAGGAGGTCCTCCGCCAGCAGGAGGCCCTGGCCTGGCGCCATCCCGACCCGGCCGAACTGCCCTTCCTGGTGCGGACCTCGCGCCTGTGGGAACGGCGCTCCTCCCACCCCGACTTCAGCGACGTGCGGATCGCGCTGGGCTCCCAGCGCCTCGCCGTACGCCTGGCCCCGCTCGCGACCAAACCGGTCGAGGACCTCGAACCGCTCAGCGCCCACGCCCTGCGCCGCTTCATCCACGCCTACGGTTCCGTCGCCGACCAGCCCGTCGCCATCCACCTGCGTGGATTCGCCCACGTCCTGATCCGTACCGAGACCGACACCGGAACGGACACCGGTTCCTCCTCCGCCGGTGTCACGGGGGCGACCGGGCCCGCAGGCGTCATGGGGGCACCGGCCGGGGCCGGGACGGGCGCCGAGGGGACGAGCCCCGACGACGACCGGGCCCGCGCCCTGGTCCGCGCGGTCCTCGCGCAGATGGCCACCTTCCACGCCCCCGACGAACTGCGGATCGCGGTGGTCGCCGCGCCGGACCGGCGGGCCCACTGGGAGTGGACCAAGTGGCTCCCGCACGCCCTGCACCCCCACGAGACCGACGGGGCGGGGCCGCTGAGGCTCGTCGCCGGAACCATCGGCGAACTGGAGCAACTGCTCGGCGAGGAGTTCGGCGCCCGGCCGCCCTACGAACCCGACGCCTCCCCCAGCCGGGACGAGCCGTACACCGTCGTCGTGCTCGACGGGGCCGCCTTCACCTCCCCCCACCGGGCGGCGCTCGGCGGCTACCGCAACGCCGTCGTCGTCGACGTCGGCTCCACCCTGGAGTGGAAGCACGGCCGCCTCACCCTGCGGCTGCGGATCACCGGGACCCCCGAAGGCCCCGACTCCCTGGAGATGGTCGGTGCCGACCGCAACCGCAAGGACCAGAGCACCCCGCTCGGCGTCCCCGACGCGCTGGCTCCCGTCGCCGCCACCCGACTGGCCGCCGCCATGGCCCCGTACCGCCTCGGCGACAGCTTCGACGCGGGCGAACCCCTGGAGACCGACTTCGACCTGGCCGGTCTGCTCGGCATCCCCGACCTGCACCGCTTCGACGTCAAGGAGCAGTGGGCGCGGCGCAACCAGTCCAACAAGCTCCGGGTACCCCTCGGCCTAGGCCCCGACGGCACCCCCATCGACCTCGACATCAAGGAATCCGCCCAGGGCGGCATGGGCCCGCACGGCATGTTGATCGGCGCCACCGGCTCCGGCAAGTCGGAACTGCTGCGCACCCTCGTGCTCGCCCTGGCCCTGACCCATTCCTCGGAGATCCTCAACTTCGTCCTCGTCGACTTCAAGGGCGGCGCCACCTTCCTCGGTCTGGACGGACTGCCCCACACCTCCGCCGTCATCACCAACCTCGCCGACGAGGCCGATCTGGTGGAGCGGATGCGGGACGCGCTGCACGGCGAGATGATCCGCCGCCAGGAACTCCTGCGCGCCGCCGGGAACTACGCCTCCCTGCTGGAGTACGAGACCGCCCGCGCGGCCGGCACCCCGCTGGACCCGCTGCCCACCCTCTTCGTCGTCGTCGACGAGTTCTCCGAACTGCTCGCCGCCCACCGCGACTTCATGGATCTCTTCGTCATGATCGGCCGCCTCGGCCGTTCCCTGGGCGTGCATCTGCTGCTCGCCTCCCAGCGCCTGGACGAGGGACGCGTACACCAGCTGGAATCCCACCTGTCGTACCGGATCGGTCTGCGGACGTTCTCCGCGATGGAGTCCCGGGGCGTCCTGGGCGTCCCCGACGCCTACCAGCTCCCCTCCCAGCCGGGCAACGGCTATCTGCGCAGCGACATCTCCACCCTGACGCGCTTCAAGGCCGCCTACGTCTCGGGCACCTACCGGCCCAAGCGGCGCCCGGCGGGCCCCCGTTCGGTCATCGAGGGCCAGGTCGTCGCCCTGGGCACCGAGTACGTGGCCCCCCGCGTGCTGCCCACCACCCCCGACCCGGAGGAGGAGACGGCCGTCGAGGAGACCGGAACGCTCCTCGACATCGCCGCCGAACGACTGGTCGACGCGGGTCCCCCCGCGTACCAGGTGTGGCTGCCGCCCCTGGACGTGCCACCGACCCTGGACGAACTGCTGCCCCCGATCGGACCCGACCCCGAGCACGGTTTCACCGCCGAGGGCGAGGTGCGCGGCACGCTGAAGGTCCCCGTCGGTGTCGTCGACAGGCCCTTCCAGCAGGTGAGAGACCTGCTGATGGCCGATCTGGGCGGCGCCGACGGCCACATCGGCATCGCGGGCGCCCCGCAGTCCGGGAAGTCCACCCTCATCCGTACGCTGATGACGGCGCTGGCCCTCACCCACAGTCCGGCGGAAGTGCAGTTCTACTGCCTGGACTTCGGCGGCGGCGCCCTGTCGAGCCTGCGCGGTCTGCCGCACGTCGGCGGGGTCACCGGCCGCCATGACCCCGACCGGGTCGTGCGCACCATCGCCGAGGTCAACGCGGTCATCACCCGCCGGGAGAAGTACTTCGCCGAGCTGGGCGTCGACTCCGTCGCCGCCTTCCGCCGCAAGAAGGCGGCCGGTGAGCTTCCCGACGACCCGCACGGGGACGTCTTCCTGGTGGTCGACGGCTGGAACACCCTGCGCCAGGAGTTCATGGACCTGGTCCAGCCCCTCACCCTCATCTCCCAGCGCGGTCTGAACTACGGCGTCCACCTCGTGGTCGGCACCACTCGCTGGGGCGAGATCACCGGGGCCCTGCGCGACCAGCTCCAGACCCGTTTCGAACTGCGCCTGGGCGACACGGTCGACTCGGTCATCAACATGCGGGCGGCGGCGAAGGTCCCCAAGATCCCCGGCCGTGGACTCACCGCCGACCAGATGCACTTCCTGTGCGCGCTGCCCCGCATGGACGGCATCGGCACGGCCCACGACCTCTCCGAGGGCGTCGCCGACCTCGTCGACGTCGTCGCCGACCACTGGACCGGACCGCGCGCCCCCGAGGTCCGGATGCTGCCCCTCGTCCTAGACGCCGCCGACCTGCCCGAGCCGCACGGCTCCCTGCGGATTCCGCTCGGCCTGGAGGAGAACGACGTCCAGCCGCTGTGGCACGACTTCTCCCAGGACCCGCACCTGATCGTCGTCGGTGACAGCGAGACCGGCAAGACCAACCTGCTCAAGCACATCGCCACCCAGATCATGCGCGCCTACACCCCCGACCAGGGCCGTCTGATGCTGGTCGACTTCCGCCGCGAGATGTACGAGACGGTGCCGGAGGAGTACCGCCTCGGCTACGCGGTGTCCGCCGACCCGCTGCGCCAGATGATCACCGGGGCGGGCAAGGCGATCGCCAACCGGATCCCGGCCGCCGACATCACCCCGGACCGGCTCCGGCGGCGCGACTGGTGGAGCGGCCCGGAACTCTTCGTGCTGGTCGACGACTACGACCTGGTCAACGGCTCGATGTCGGCGCATCCCTTCGCGGCCGTGCTCGACAACCTCGCCCAGGGCGCGGAGATCGGCCTGCACATCATCGTCGCCCGCTCCGCCAACGGCGCGGGCCGTGGCCTGTCCGATCCGCTCCTGCGCAAGCTCCAGGACGTCAACACTCCGGCCGTCCTGCTCTCGTGCCCGCCGACGGAGGGCTACCTCTTCGGCGGGACGAAGCCGAAGGTGCTGCCCACCGGTCGCGCGCTGCACATCACCCGCCGCCGCACGGTGCAGCTCCAGACCCCGCTGCTCGACCCCGACGGCGAGACCCCGCAGAACGGACACTCCGGATGACCGCCCCCGCCCCCGCCCCCGCCCCCGCCCCCGCCCCCGCCCCCGCCCCCGCCCCCGACCCCGTCTCCGTCGCTGCTCCCGCTCCCGCTTCCGTCTCCGGGTCGGGCACGCACCCCGTGGGCCCGCATCTGGTGATCGCCTCGGAGGAGACGGCCGCCGCTCTGACACCGGTCCTCACCGGGCTGCCCGCACCGCCCGGCGCGCTGCTGGTCCTGGCGGCGGCTCCGGACGCGGCACTGGTGCTGCGCCGCGCGCTGCCGGAGCTGGTGGCCCTGGCGGGGGAGCGCGGTGCGACCCGGCTGGTCCTGGCCGCGTCGGGTCTCGCCGCACGGGGGCCGGGCGGGAACCGTCCGGTGGCGGCGGTCGCCACGGTGGCGGGCTTCGCGGTGGTCGCTCCTGACGGTGTGGTGAACGTGGAGCCGGACGGCACGCTGCGGCTCCAGGCGCCGGGCAGTTGGTGGCTGGCGGTTCCGGGGGAGGAGCCGTACGAGCTGGGCCCGGGGTGGCCTCCGGAAGATCCACGAAGGGCGGAAGAGCCGGAAGGACAGGAGCCGGAGGAGGAACCCGAGGGGGAACCCGAGGAGGAGGAACCGGACGCGGGAGAGTCCGAGCCGCTCCCGCCTCCGGCGCCGCCGGTTCCCGTCGTGGCGGAGTCCCAGGGAGGCGCGCACGGGTTCGGCCCGGCCCCGAGGGTGTCGCCGGGGGGCGAGCCGACGGAAGAGCGGGAGGAGCCGCGAGCCAGCGCGGGGATGGCACTGCCGGACAAGCCGGAGGGACCGCTGGAGGGAGTACCGGAGGGAGTGCCGGAGGAGGGCGGTCGCGTCGTCGCGGGGGGCGTGTGGCTGGGGGAGCTGCCCGAGGCGGTCGTGCCCTTGATCGGGGTGGGGCCGGACGCTTTCCTTCTGGGCGTGGGGTCACCGGTCCGTCCTGTGCTCCCCGTCGCCGAGTTGCTGGCCAGGGTGCCGGAGGGCGCGGTCGGAGCACGATGCCTCCTGGTGTCCGCGCCGTGGGCCGATCCGGCCGGTCTGATCGCGATGGCGGTGGCTCTCGCGGAGCGTCTCGACCGGGTGGTGCGGGTGGCGGTCGGTCTGCCCGTACGGATGGCCGACGACTACGCGACGACGTTCCTGGACGGGCGGGGCGCGCCCACCTGGCAGCCCTTCCTGGGGGAACTCGCCGTCTCGCCCGTGCACCGTCGGGTGGTGCCGTCGGCATGGCTGGACCTGGCCGGTCCGGCGGCCGGTCCCGCGCTGTACGCGTGTGCCGGTGCGGAGGGCTGGGTCGTCGAACCGGTCCCGGCGGGAGTGTGGGTGCGTCCGGTGGACCGGGTGACGGATGTCCGCCCCCGTACGGTGCGTCCCGACGCGACCGGTCCGGTCGTGATGGTGGGCGACGGGGAACGGGCTGTCGGCGAGGAGGTCCGGCGGGCGCTGCCGGGCGTGCTGGCCGGGCTGCCGGACGTGGGCGCGAGGCAAGGGTACGGGCTGCTGTTCCACGGTGACGCGTCCGGTGAGGAGGGGCCTCGTTCCTGGGCGGGGGAGCTGGGCCTGCGCTGGCTGGGCTCCACGGACTCCGGACCGGCACGGGCGCCCGGACCCGTCCTCGGAGCCCGTACCGGACCGGTCGAGCCCCCGGTCGTGAACGGTCCGTCCGAAGGGCCCGGGGCGGTTCCGGTTCCGGTTCCGGTCCCGGCTCCGGCTCTGTCCGGGGGCGAGCGGAGCGGGGCCGCCGCGGTGCCGGAACCGCCGCTGACGGAGTACGGGCCGTCCGGGGCCGCCCCGGACGTGCCCCCGGTGTCGTCCCCGGTCGCTCCGGGGCCGGAGAAGCCGGTGGGGGAGGCGCCTGCTGTCCCCCCGGTGGCGGTCGCTCCCCCGGTGCCCGTCGTCCCGCCGGTGGCCGTCTCCCCACGGGTGTCCGGTTCTTCGCCGGTGGCGGGTGGCCGTAGTGGTCCGGACGACCGGACGGCTCTGCGCGAACTGCTGGGGGAGAGGTACCACATCCTGGCGAGCAAGGCGGAACTGCTGGCTTCCCGGCTGCCGTCGTTGCGTTCCCTGGCGCAGGAGGGTCTGAAGGCGGACATGGTCGCCATCGCGCTGTATCAGGCCGACGCTTCCGGTCCGGGGTCCCGCGCGGGGCTGGCCGAGGCGGCGAGGGCGGTCGCGCCGGGGCCCTTCACCCCGCTGCTGCGCTGTCTGGAGTCGGGTCTGCGGCGTCTGCCGGGGCACTACGGGGCGGTCATGCTGGCGGCGCCGCTGGAGCGGGTGCCGCTGGACCGGTACGTGCCGGGCACGGTCCTGGTGGAGCCCGCGGCGGTGGCGAGCGTCCCGGCGTGCGACGCGGAGCTGGAGGGCGGGGTGGAGTTCGGGATCTGGTCGTCCACCGGCCGCCGTACGTCGGTCTTCCTGGGGACGGACGACGAACCGGAGGTGGTGTTCCCGCCGGGCACGTCCTTCTCCGTCCTGGCCCTGGACCTGCCGGAGGACGACACGGCGCCGGTCCGTGTCCTGCTCCGTGAGATCTCCGCGGTGGAGAGCGACGGCGCCGACGGCCGGGTGCGCAGACGCGACGAACAGGCGCGTACCCGTCTGACCGAGTGGTTCGAGCGCAGGGACATGCTGGAACCCCACGACCGCCGTCCCCTTCCGGACGCGGCCCGTTTCCACGTGGCCCCGGGGGCGGCCCCGCACTGACCGCGTGCTTCCGCCCTTCCGGGTGCCGGTCGGGTGCCCGGGCCCGGTTCCTGGCGCGCGGGTCCGTCGTTCCCCCGGGACGGGGAGGGCCCCCCGCCCGGCGAGTTCGCCGGACGGGGGGCCCTGGGGTGTCGGTCGGTGGGGGTCCACCGGGGTCAGGAGTAGCGCCCGCCGCCGCCGAAGCTCTGGCCGACGCTCCAGGCGTAGCCCCGTCCGTAGCGCCAGGCCGTGCCGTAGGCGGAGAACATCACGGTGTCGCCCGCGTCGAGGCGGCACTGCCACCAGCCGCACTTGAACCAGCCGCGGCCCTTGCTGTTGTTGTTCGAGTACCAGCCGCCGTGGAAGTTGTAGCTGCCGAACTCTCCGTGGCTGTAGGTGCCGGACTTCACGTAGGTGTTGCTGACGTGGATGTACCACTTGAAGCCCGCGTTGATCCAGGAGTTCGCCCAGGACTTGCGGAAGTGGAAGTCCCAGTTCAGCGAGCAGCGGCCGGTGTCGCTCTCGCAGATGCGGCGGATGCGGACGCACACGTCCTGGCGGCAGTTCGACTGGACCCGCTCGCGCAGGTAGGTGCCGTCGGTGTCGTACTTGTTCTGCGGGTCGGCGCAGGCGTAGTCGTACGCGTTGCAGCTGCCGCCGTTCATCGGGTCGACCGACAGGAAGCGCCCGATGCGCGGGTCGTAGAGGCGTACGCCCATGAGGGTGATGCCGGTGAGGGTCTCGGCGGACCGCAGGCTCGCGCCCAGCCAGTTGTAGCGGCCGGTGGAGCTGCCGGGGCGTGCGTTGCCGTACTCGTCGGAGTCGACCGCGAGCGGGGCGACGGCGCTGTCCAGGGGAAGCCGCAGGGCGACGTCGCCGTGGATGTTGGACAGGTGCAGGACGACCTCGCCGGTGGCGGAGGTGGTGGCGGAGAGCCCGGCGGACGCGGAGCCGACGTTGCGTGTCAGTCTGCCGCTCGTGGTGTCCTCGGTGATCCAGCGCGGGCTGTCGCCGTCGGCGCCGTAGTGGTTCACCTTGGACTGGGTGGTCGACCAGACACCGGCGTTGTCCTTCTCCACGGTCCAGGACCGCAGCCGCCGGGAGGAGTCGAGCGCGAAGGTCTGCCGCTGGCCGCCCGCGGTCTGCCGGTGGACCAGGTCGTTGGCGTAGTAGCCGAAGGTCCCGCCGCCCGGGACGGACGTGGTGCGGCCGAGGGCGTCGTAGGCGTAACCCGCGTCGACGAGCCGGTCCCCGCTGTCGTAGGTGTGGGTGGTGGTCGTGCCTCCGGTGGTCGGGCAGGCCGCGCCGGGGGTGCCCGCCGCGGTGGTCAGGGAGGTGCGGTTGCTGCGCTTGTCGAAGGTGTAGGCGCGGGTGGTGCAGACGGTGTCGGCGGTGTCCTCGACGGACGTGAGGCGGCCCGCCGCGTCGTAGCGGTAGGCCTGGTCGGACCAGCCCGAGTGGGTGGTGGTCTGGCCGTGGGCGGACTTGCCGACCGCGTCGGTGTAGACGGCCGTGCCGTCGCTGTCGCGGGTGTACGAACGGCCGGTGACGTTCCCGGCGGTGTCCGTGGTCTGCCGCATGGTGTAGCCGCCGGGCAGCTTCTCGGCGGTGACGGTGCCGTCCACGCCGTAGGTGGCGCCGAAGGTGCCCGCGACCGAGTCCGTCATGGAGGTGGCCATGCCGCGCGGTTCGGCGGCGGCGTCATAGGCGTACGTGACGGTCGACGGCGCCGAGTCGGAGACCCTGACGGGCCGTCCCAGCAGGTCGTACTGGGTGGTGGTGGTGCCCGCGTCGGCGTCCGTGTAGGAGATCAGCCGGCCGAGGCGGTCGTAGGAGCGGGTGAGGGTGCCCGCGGTGGCGGAGGTGGTCCGGGCCGCCTTGCCGGTGGCGGGGTCGTACTCCGTGGTCGCGTCGGGAACCGCCTGGCCGAGGCCGCCGGTGACGGACTCCTTCACACGGCGTCCGGCGCCGTCGTAGGTGACGGTCGTGGTGCGGGCGGTGCCGTTGGCCGTCTCGACGGCCTTGGCGGGGTTGCCCCACCAGTCGTACTCGGAGCTGGTGTCGATCAGCTGGGCGGGCTGGGAACCGCCGCCGGTGACGTCGCCCGCGGGGCCGCTCCAGCAGACCAGTCCGGCCCATTCGGGGCGGCCCTTGCACCAGCCGGTGCCGTCCGCGGTCCAGTACGCGGTGACCTTGCTCGCGGCGTCGTCGCCGGTGCCGCCGGGCAGCTGGGAGGAGACGACGCGGCCCTGGGCGTCGTAGCCCCAGCCGCTGGTCAGGTTGAGGCCGCCGGAGTCCTTGATGGACAGGGTCGGCTGGCCCTTCACCCAGTCGTACTGGGACTCCTTGACGCGCTTCTCGCCCATGACGGAGTAGTGGTCGCGGATCCGGGCGCCGCTGACCTCCACGGTGACCCGGTCCCGGATGGAGGCGGTGCCGTCGGTGGGACGGCCCTCGTCGTACTCCTTCACGACCCAGTCCCGCGCCGGTACGGAGGTACCGGCGGCGACCAGGGTGGTGGCGCCCTGCTTGAGGTCCCGGGTCAGGTCGATCCGGTGGATGGGGCCGAAGGTCTCCAGCTCACGGACGCCGTTCTCGCTGTACAGCGTGCGGCTGGACAGCAGCTCGGCGCGCTCGTCGGAGGCGAGCGAGCCGATGCCGAGGTCGGCCTGGACGGCGCGGTCGGCGGCCGTCAGACCGAGGGCGACCGAGCGGTTGGCGGCCGTGAGCTCACGGACGATGTTGCCGACGCGGTCGTACTCGGTGGTGGTGATGTGGCCGCCGGGAGTCGCGGCGTTGCTCTCCTGGCCGGACACGCCCAGGTAGCGGATGTCGGCGCGGCCGTAGGACCCGGCCGTGAGGGCCGATCCGGCGTGACCGGCGGGCACCGCGTCGGCGGGGAAGACGGCCGTGGCGTCGGTGGGCGCCTGCGACTGGCCCCAGGTGCGCGTCTGCGCGGCGCCCAGCTGGTACGGGGCGTTGGCGCCCGACACCGGGACGTCGTAGACGACGCCGATGGTGGCGGTGCCCTCGACGATGTCGGCGGTGCCCTGCTTCAGCCCGGCGCGCGACACCTTCAGCAGCATCCCGTCACCGGCGGTCGCGGCGTTTCCGGCACGGCCGTAGGTGAAGCTCCACGGCAGCTCGCCGGGCGGGGTCAGCGTGACGACCCGGCCCGCCGCGTCGTACGCGTACTCGGTCTTGAGCGCGGGCGTGATCAGCGGGTTCCACGCCTGGCGCAGCCGCCCCTCGGAGTCGTACGCGTAGGTGTGGACCGTCCTGGCCGTGGCCGTGGCCGCGCCGGGCTCGGTGGCCCGGACGCGGATCTCCTTGACCTGGCCCGCGTAGTCGCCGAAGGCGAGCGCCGTGGCCGTGGTCGAGGAGGCGTAGACGTACTCCAGGCTGCGGCAGCCCCTGGTGGAGGGGGTCGCCGTGCAGGTGGCGCCGTTGGCGGCCGGGGTGGCCCCGTTGACGCGCACGGGGCGGACCAGCTTCTTCCCGTTCACCGTCACGGTCTCGGTGACCACGGTGTTCGTCGAGTCGGCCAGGCCGTCCTGGAGGGTCGTGGAGACCTGCCAGGTGGTGACGGCCGGGTCGGGCCTGGTGAACGTGGTCACCGTGCCGTTGGTCTCGGTGAGCGTGAAGGAACCCGTGACCGCGCCGGTGAGCGTCAGCGACTCGGCGCCGGGCTCGGGGATCCAGGCGGTCTTCGCGGCGTTCGCGGTGAAGTGGGTCTCGGAGCCGTCGGTGTTCACGACGGCGACGGCCGTGTCGGAGGACCTGCGGAGGTAGGCGTAGGCGGAGGCCGTCTCGGCGACGGCCCCGGCGGCCCACTCCTCGCCGAAGATGGCGGCCTGACCCTCCTGCTCGGCGCCCTGTCCGGGGCGGCGGGAGGAGGCCGAGCGCTTGACCGTGAGGTCGAAGACCGAGGTGTCGGTGGCGGACAGGCCGTAGTCACCGGTGAGGAGGTTCACCGAACCGGGGCCGATCTGCTCCTCGGCCGCGCCGCTCGCGTCGCGGTCGACGACGACGGGCAGCGGGTCGGTGCTGCCCGCGGCACCGTTCGGGCCGGTGAAGTCGGCCTTGATCTGGATGCTGCCGTCGGGGTCGACGGTGTCGGTGGCGTTCCAGACCAGCGGGGCGTTCCTGCCGCCCACGAGGGGGACCGGCCAGGCGGTCAGCGCGGTCCCGGCGGAGGTCACGTGGCCGACAGGTATCCGCGTCCAGGCGTCGGCCTCGGAGCGGCGCCAGGAGAACGACACCTTGTCGTACGTGCCGGACTCTGCTTCGGCGACGAGCGGCAGACGGCGGGCGGTGCGCTCACCGTCGGCGGGCGCCGCGAAGCCACCGGGGCCCGCGTGGAAGACGTAGTCGACCTGCTCGGACTTGTTGTCGGCCTTGTCCACCGTGCGTACCTGGAAGGTGTGCGTGCCGTCCTGGGGCGGGGTGACGGTGACGGCCTTCGGGCCCGCGACGCCGTTGGTGGCGACCTTGGTCCAGGTGGTGCCGTCCAGCGACCACTCGATCCAGTTGTGGTCGGCGGCGGGCGGGGTGACGTTGAAGACGCCCGCCTGTCCCGCGCCCTTGACCCACGCGTTCGACGGGTAGTCCGTCGAGGTGACGGCGGTCGGGGCGGAGGGGGCGGTGGAGTCGACCGTGAAGGTCTTCCAGGCGGACCAGCCCAGGTTGTAGTGGGCGCCGTCGTACGGATTCGTGCGGAACTTGTACGTCCTGCCGTTGGTGAGGACACCCGCGGGGACGGTCACGGAGGCGACCTGACCGGAGGGCACGTACGGCGAGACCAGGACGTTGCCGACCTGGGTGTCGGTGGCGGCGTCGAAGATCTGGAAGGTGCCGTTGACCTTGTCGCCGTTGGCGTCGACGAAGGTGTCGCGGAGGACGGGGGTGGTCGAGTCGACCGTGTAGGCGCCGTTGTAGGAGAAGAACGGGGCGCCCGCCTCCTGCTTGGTGCCGGTACGCGGACGGTAGTTGTAGGTGACCGTCAGCTTGGGCGGGTTGGCGGCGGCGTTGGCGGAGTTGACCCGCTTCCACTGCTTGGTGTTGTTCTCGTCGGTGGCCCGCAGACCCATGCCCGAGGACGCCCACTTGTTGTTGGCCCAGTGCTGCACCAGGCTCGTGGCGTCGGCGTCGACCCAGCCGTCGGGCTGGGAGGCGCAGCCGGGGTTGCCCTTGGTCCCCGTGGACGTGGCCGTCTTCGTGGTCATCGACGGCTGGTTCGTCCAGCGGGAGGCGGTGGAGGCGGTGTTCGCCGTCCACAGCTCCCAGGGCTGGGCGGTGCAGTCGGTGTTGCCCGAGTGGAAGTTCCACAGGGAGAGGGTCGCGGAGGAGACCAGCGCGTCGGCGACCGGGGCGGTGTTCCACGTGATGAAGGACCGCGCGGTACGCCAGGTGCCGTCGGCGTTCTTCGTGCCCGGGTTGCCGAAGTCGAGCTCGGTGTCGTTCGACCAGTCGACCGTCTCGCCCTGCTGGACGTACGTGTCGAACAGGTTGCCCAGCGCGGAGGTCGACGGGTCGACGGTCACGGGGTACTTCGTCGCCGGGTCGGCGAGGAAGCCCGCGTCCGGGGTCATGACGAGATCGACACCGCCCGCGGTCCTGACGACCTCCATGCCCACCTGGGCCCGGCGGGTGTGCTCGCCGGAGACCCCGTCGACGCTCGCGTCCCACATCACGGGGGCGGGCATGACGGCGGTCTTCCTGGACTTCCTGTCCGTGAACAGGACACTGCCGTCCGCCTGCCGCGTGACCTTCAGGCCCTTGGTGCGCAGCGGCAGCGTGTACGAGAACCCGGCCGCGGGCTCCGCCTTCACCTCGACGAACTGCTCGAAACCGGTACGGGTGGCCTCCACGACCACGTCCGCACCCGGTACGGCGTTCTCGTAGGTGGCGCGGGTGCCGTCCAGCACGGGCTTCGGCAGACCGCCGCGCCACTGGAGGGTGATCACCTCGTCGCCCTCGCCGAGCGTGACCAGGTCGGTGGCCGGAGCGGCCTGGGCCGCCTTCAGCGAAGCCGCCTTCCGGCCCGACTTCCCGGCGAGCCTGAGGCCGCTCGGGTGCGCCTTCGAGGTCACGGAGCCGTCCGCCGACTCGGTGAGCGCGACGTCCACGTTCCGCCACTCACCGGTGGCCGGGTCGCGGAAGCGGATCGGTCCGGCGGACAGCTCGGAGGTGAGCGAGCCGTCCTTGCCGACCCAGGTCGTCGAGGTCTCCGTACGCTCCGACAGCGCCTCGACCCGCTTGCCCGACAGCCGGGCCGCGACCCGGGCGGAGGGGATGTCGGCCGCCGTGGCGGGGGCCTTCTGCTGCTCCTGCGGTACCGGGGACGCCTCGTAGGCGGCCGGGACGGCGGTGGCCGCTTCCGCGCCGTACAGCGATGACGCCGCCGTGAGAAGGGCCAGAGCGGTCGCGGTGGCACGCAGCCCACCCGAGCCGCCGACCAGTGAGCGGGCACGCCGAGGCGGCCTGCCCGAAAAACGGGATGGCAAAGTTCCCCCAAGGAGTAAGTGGTTTTCCCTTTGATCGCTTGCACATGACAAGTGATCAAAAAGAATCTACGGCTTGCCGTCCACGAACATTTCGGGTGAATGCCCACCGAGGGCGCGATGGCCCCCGTTCCGTTATTGGATCTTCATCCAAGCGCGTGTGCCGAGGATGCCGCGCACGACGGCGATGGCGGCCTGCCAGATCCGGCGGCGCACCGCACGACACGGGTTTCCGTAGCGGCCACCGGATCTGAGGGCAGGGTCGGACCGCTTCGTCCTGACGGACATGCGAGGTCAGGGGTTCGGCCCCCGGAAGGGGGGATGTCCACCGCGAAGAGCGCGGGGGAGAAGAAGACGTGTCCTCGGCGCTCGTTCACGGCGTGAGGAGGCCAAGTCGGAGATCGTCCGGGTCCGTCGTGTCGGGGGGCCTTTCGTTCGATCGTCATCGGCAAGGGGGCGGGCCGTCGAAGAAATACCGGGAATATCTCAACGCCCTCTGAAATAAGCCAAGTTGACTGTCCGTGATTGCTCACGATCAATGCCGCGCAGATGTACGGGAGAGGGGGCGCCCGCCCCGGCGTCTCGGCTCCCTGCCGATGTGCTCAGCCCTCGACTCGCGTTCTGGAAGGCTGCTCCCTGCGCGAGGGCGTCGATGAGGGCCTGGCGGTGGAGCCGTACGCCACCGCTCGGTGGTCCGGTGGCCTGGTGGTTCGGTGTGATGTGACGGTCGCGTGTGCGGTGCCGGACGGTACTCGGTGTTGCATCTTGCTCGGTGGTATCGGCGGTACCCCGGCGGTCTGTGTCTGTGCCCGCGCCGTCGTACGACGCCCTGTCTGCGTCGCCGCCGGTCATGGTGGCGCGGCAGCCGGTCCGTGTGCCGGGTGTGACTGCTACGCCATCGACTCGGCCCGCACCGTCGGCGGGGGCGCAACCTGCCCGCTGCCTCGCCGTTGCCGCTGGTCTTTCCCCATCCGGTCACTGTCGCGGTGCCGCTGGGGAACGCGGGCGGGTCCGGGAGCGCGACCGGCTGCACCAGGGCTGTGTAGGCGATCGGGGTGCTCAGCTTCAGCACGCCGATGTCGTTCGGCCCCCCCGGCGCCGTTGGCGTTGTAGCACTCGTGCCGGACCGCCTCCTGGACCCGGTAGACGGTTCCTTCGGAGTCGAGGGTGCTCGAGCCGACGCCCACGGCCATCCGGTCGACGGCCGTCGCGTCGACGCAGTGGGCCACGGTCAGGATCCACCGGTCGACGATGACCGATCCGCCGCAGAAGGGGTGCCAGCTGCCAGGGGAGGTCCGCTTCAACAGCTCCACCTGGTACGGGTACGAGCCTGCGGGGGCGTCGGTGCCCCCTCCACAGCAGCCGCCGTTCCTGTCCCGCCGACCATCAGCCCGGCCGCCGCCAGCACCGTTCCCAGCACCGCCACCAGCAGCGCCTGGAGTCGTCCTCGTCCGTGCGTCATGTTCCCGCCCGTCCTCGTACTGCCGTGCTCCTGGGCATGGGTGCGACCGCCTCGCGGCTTCGCCGCTTGCGGACGGGGGTCCGCAAGCGGCGAACCGGTCGTTCCCAGGCAACAGGTCCGGCCGGTCCGCCCGTTGCCGGACGGGGCGTCGCCGGGTCAGGTGCCGATGCCGACGGTCAGATGGAAGATCTGGGGGAAGGTGGTCCCGAAGGTCAGCAGGGTCACGGACCCGAGCAGGGCGAGTGCGGTTCGGGAGTGTGAGGTGGCCGCTGTCGCGGCGCGGCGGAAGGTGTTCATGGAATGGTCCTTGCGGGAGGCTGGGCAGGTGGGCCGGTCAGAGCGGGGTGATCAACGGCCCGAGGGCGTGGATCAGGGCGGTGATGGCGTCGGTCAGGATCGTGAAGCCCTTTTCTCAAGGGTCTGCGCACAGCACGGCGGCTGTGTGGCCTGTTGTTCTTCGAGGTGGCGGACGCGGCGGGTGAGTTCCTGGACGGCGGCGATCGGCACACCCTGGGAGTCGACGACGTCGATGGTCGTCTCACGGCGGCCGTAGCCGAAGGCGGACCGCCAGTCCTGGGCCATCGGGCCGATGTGGAGGGTGCCGGGGTCCCAGTCGTATCGCCACTCGCTGACAGTCGGTTTCTCCAGGAGGGCGAGGATCTGCGCGCGGGTGAGTGGTTCGGTCCTCTCGGTCCGGGGCGGGCGGGGCCTCAGGAACGTCGAGGCGAATCCGCGTACCAGGGCTGCGATGTGCATGGCGGCCTCCGGCCGACGGCGGCCATGGCCCGCTCGCCGGGTGCTGGGCGGGAAGGGTGGTCAAGAGATCGGCTTGATGTCGTGTTTCACGTCACGGTTCGAGATCAGGGGCACGATGAGGGGCTCGAGGGGCGTGATGACACGCAGGATGGCATCGATCCAGTTCATGGCGGGTTCCTTGGAGGAGTCAGGGATATGGGCTGATCATCATTCGAGCGGACCGGAAGGCCGCTCGCGGCCGGAGACTGTAGATGATCGTGTGGTGTGGTCCGGTCCCCTCTGCTCCGGTGCTGCTGCCGGTGGAAGGCGGGCGGGCTGGAGGGATCAGGCACGTCGGGAGTCTGGTCCCGGTGCGGGCGCCACGAAGGGCCGTCCACCCGGGGTTCACCGGAACGAGGGAGAAGCTAGCTTTCATTGACGGCGGAATCCGTCCTACCGGAAGGGCTGGAAAGGAGCGTCACATAATCTGCTCATGGGGAAATGTGAACAATCAATCACTGTGAGTGACTGATGATGTGTGGTGGAGAAGAGGGTCCGGGAAGCTGGCCGGGGAACTGGCGCCGTCCGGGGCAAGTTCGAGATCCTGGCCGATCCGGAGATCGGGCTGGCCGCGCTGCGCGAGGAGACCGCCCGGAGCATCTCGCGACGCTCGGATACGAGACCGATGCCGCCGACCCGTCGCCCACAGCCCTCCAGGCAGTGGCCGCCCGGCCTGGAGCCCAGTCGGTGCGGTCCTCCGCCTGGACATCGAACGCGACGACTCGGCCGCGCTCCATCCGGACGGGTACGACCTGATCGTCCTGCGTCACGCCCTCGCCCTCATTCGCAACCGGACCCGCGTTCTGAGACTGCTCGCCGAGCGGCTGCGGCCCGGCGGCGCGCTGGTCATCATCACTCTGGTGCCCGAGCACACGCCTGAGGAACGGCGGCACACCGCACTTGGCGAAGACGAACTCACGCTGACCGGTGAGGGATGGTGTCGGTGTACTTCTCTCAGTGCTCCACGCGGTACGGAGATAAGCGCTCCAGTCTTCACCCCATGGGCCCTTTGGTCCTGGATGGATGAGGCAGGCGTCTGAGATGCTCCGTCTGGGGCAGTCCGCTGGAAGGGAGGAGCGATCCGTGGGTGGCTGGCTGAGCTTGGTCTGGGGAGGCGTCGTAGGCGCTGGCGCGATGGTTGTCGCGCTCGACTATCGGAACGTTGGGCTGCGCGTGTATGACCTGATAGCCCAGAGGTCACCTGGTGACGGGGTCGATCCAAGGTTCTCGCCCGACATCATGCGAGGCATCTTTGGGGTACTCGGTGTCGTCTTTCTTGCGGCCACTGGGATGAGGGCGTTCGGGATGTTCTGAAGTCCCGGCGGCAGCTGGCCCCTTGGCGGTCGCCGGAGAAGGCTGAAATGCCTGATTCAGGTTGCGTCGTCGCGTTCGCGTTCGATGCAGGCGAGCCGGTTCTTGAGGCGGTAGCTGGGGCCGTTGACGGAGATGACTCCGCAGTGGTGGAGGAGGCGGTCGAGATGGCGGTGGCCGGGACCTCGTCACCGAACACCTGCCCCCACTCACTGAAAGTCTTGTTCGAAGTCAAAATGATCGAGCCTTTTTCGTAGCGCTCGAGATCACCTGGAAGACCAGGTTCGCCTCGGCGAGAGCGAGGGGCTGGTAGCCCACCTCATCCAGAACGAAGACGGCCGGAGGTAGCTGCCGAGTCTGCTGGTCAGGCGCCCTGCGGATTCGGCGGCGGTGAGGTTGCGGACCATGTCGTCGAGGCTGGTGAAGTAGATCGAATAGCTGGCCCGGCAGGCAGCGACTGCGAGGGCCATGGTGATGAGCGTCTTGCCCACCCCGGGCGGCCCGAGGAGAGCCGGGTTGGCCTTGGCCTCGACGAAAGAGAGGGTGGCAAGGTCTTTGACCTTGTGGGGGTCGAGCTGGGGACTGTCTCTAGCGTCACCTATCGGTGGAGAGTGCGAGGGTGTCCGACCTGTGGCCGGGGCCTGGTCTGGTGTCCGCTGGCCTGCGCTGTCGAGCAGACTGGTGGGACGTCTGGCGGCATCCTGGTGGTCGCCACCGGCCAGCCGTACCCGGGCAGCTGGTTCGAGATCTCCGCCGGGCCCGTGTTGCCCGCGGAGGTGGCTTCGGTGATTCGCGCGGCTCGTGTCCGGGGCTGGACACTCGACGAGCCCGGATCCCCCTTCCGGCTCGACCGGTCTTGGGGTTTCGCCCCCGCTGGGTGACCAGCACATATCACCGACACCTCGGAGCGCCTTATCCCGGTGTCGCCGGGGGTACGGGTTTCGAAGCGCTGGTGTGGGGGCGTCCGGGTTCGGGTTTGCTCCGGTCGCCGTGGCACGGGGGCACCCGGAACGGGCGGGGGTTGTTTCCCTGTCGGTCGTGTGGGTGATGGTGGTTTGTGTGGTTTCTTCGCCGGGGCCGGACGGGTCCCCACTCCTGTGGCGTCGACTGGTCAGAGGCCCGTGGCTTCTCTGGTTTTCTTCAGTGCTGAGTCGATCGTGTTGATCAGGGTGCTGTGTCGTTTTTCGCGTGCTGAGCGATCTGCGGGTACGAGGCGTGCCGCGGTTTCCATGGCGTGGGTGTCCGGGTCTCCGAAAGCGGTCCGCGGGTCTTCTCCGGTGACCGCGCAGTGGCCCGCCACTTCCTTGACGGCCTGGAGGACGACCGTTCTGTCCACGCCGGGCTGCATGGCCAGCCGTACCTGGAAACGAGCCATCCACTTCTCGCGGTCCCGTTCCTCGGTCCGGTCCGTGCCGTGTTCCTTCTCCGCCATGTGTCCTCCCAGGTGTTCCGCGGTCTTTCGCCGTGCGGCCGTACACCACGGTACCGAGGAAGGCCGCGGAACCGCGAAACCGCGGTGCAGCCCCTGACGCGCCCGCACTTCCCGTTCCTGGCGCCGGTCCCGCACAGGGTGTCGGCCGTGTCCCATCATGTTCCGCCCCGCCCCGCCCCGCTGCCCGCCGTGTCCGCCGTGGCCCGGACCCGGCCGGTCCGAACGCGTACTTCCACCTCCCGCGTACTACCGGCGTGCTGTCCTGGAGGTGCGTGCTCACCTGAGGGAAGGGCGTCGCCCGGCTGTTGGTGGGCCGGTAGGGGCAGGTGCCCGATCAGGTCCGGGTGACTGTTGTTGCCGACGCGTTCGGCGTCGGCGGGCTGGTTGCGCATGTTCCAGCCGCTGCCGCTGCGGGTGGGCTCGGTGGTGTCATCCGGGGTGTCTGTGGGGGAGTGGTTGCTCGGGTCGGGGGAGGGGGTGGTTTGGGGTAGGCAGTGTGGGGTGTGTGGGTGGTGTCGTACGGGTCCCGTGCCGTGCTTCGTTGTGGGTACCGCGCACCGCACGACACGGGTGTCATAGCGGCCACCGCGTCGGGTCATGGAACCGAGGGCTGGGTCCGATACTTTCTAACTTGTTGTAAAGTTGAGCGGTTGGGTGGTGGCTTGGCGGTAGGTCGTGGGGTGTGGTTTCTGGGAGGTGGGGCGGGTGCTGCAGATCCGGATCGGGTGTGAGCGTGAGGCTGGCGCGGACGACGGGCTCGGGCGGTCGGCTGTCGGTTGGCGTCCGGGAATGAGTGAGGGCGAGGCCTGGGAGGCCGGCCGGGGTGTCTGGAAGTTCAATGCCGACCGTGTCCTGTCCCAGGACGAGGTGCAGATCATCAACACCGAGGGCATCGTCCTGGCCGTCGCGAGGATCACCGGAATTTCCAAGTGCGGCAGCCGTTACGCCCTCCTGGGTGAAGTGCTGTGGGGTGACGGCCGGGTCGGTCACGTCACGGGGAGTCCTCATCTGTCCCGTAATCCCGTCACCTACATCTGATACGTCTGAGAAGGGGGTAGCCCGGTGGGTGACTTCGAAGCGATCGACTCGCTCCTCGCCTCTGTCGGCCCGCAGGAGGACCTCCCGGCCCCCGCAGTGCGCCGCGCGCTGCGTGAGCGGGCCCGGTTGTCCAAGGCGCAGGTGGCCCGTGCGCTCGGGGTGAGTCCGTCCACGGTCAGTGCCTGGGAGGCGGGCCGGGACCCGGGCGGTGAAGTCCGTACCAGGTATGCCTATCTCCTGGGCGGACTGGACGCCAAGCTCACCACCGACACCGACACCGACACCGACACCGACACCGACACCGACACCGGCTCTGGCTCTGGTACCGGTGTTGGCATTGGCCCCGACCCCGGAGTTGACACCGGCATCGGCGCCAGCCTCGACGTTGGCGTTGGCTCCGGTTCCGGCCCGGACCTCTGCATCGGCGTTGGCTCCGACTCCGACTCCGGCATCGGCGTTGGCTCGGGCTCCGGCGTTGGTGCTGCGGAGGTTGTCGTGGTCGGGTCGGTGGCATTTCCCGTGGGTGTGGCAGGGGATGCGGTTTCTCGTGGGCCGGGGGGTGGTGATGAGGTGGAGACGCTTGCTGTGCCGGAGCCGTGTGTGTTGTGCGGCGGTCCGGCCGGGCAGTGGGTCGCGGGCTTCGCCCAGCATCTGGATCCGGCGGACTGCCGGGACGCCACGGCCGGGGCGCGGCCGGTCCCGGTGGCGGAGTGTCCCGCTCCGGATCCGAAGCCGTCGGGGCGCGGGGCGGCGCGTGTCAAGGGCCCGGCCCGCAGGGCGTTCCAGGACTCGTCAGGTCCCGTGGATCTGATTCATGGGGCGGTGGAGGGTGTGCTGGCCGCACATCACGGTGATGTGGAGGGTGCTGCTGCGGCGTTGCTGAAGAGGGCGATCCCGGATGCGATGCGTCTGCTGGACGAAACCCGCAGGGGTGCCCGCTATGACGTGGTCGCCCATCCCTGGATCCCGGACATTTTGAAGAAGCAGACGTCCCGGGGTGCGGACCAGGTCTGGGAAGCCCGTCCGAAGTGGACCCGTGCGCAGTTGCCTCCTGGTCTGCACGAGGTGACGGCGCTCGACATCAACGGCGCCTATCTGTCCGCGTTGAAGACTCATCTGCCGCTCGGTCAGCTCGAGCATTCCACCGGGCTGCCCCACGACCGCCGCCGTGCCGGGGTCCACCTGATCACTCCGCCCGTTTGGGAGCACGATGCGGTGCTGCCGAACCCGGTCGGTCAGCGTGACGAGCCCGGGCCCTTGTGGGTGACTGAATCGACTCTGCGTCTGCTGTTGCGGTTGTCGGGCCCGAAGTACGGGCTGTGCCGGGCTCCTGAGATCCACGAGTCCTACACCTCCGGAGCGACGGAGCATCTGCTGGAGAAGTTCCGGATCGTGCTCAAGGACGCCCGCGACACCGCCATCGCCACCGGTGACGACGTCACTCTGGAGTATGTGAAGGCGATGTACTCGAAGTTCGTCTCCACCATGGGGGAGTCGAACTACAACCGCGAGCTCTACCGCCCGGACTGGATGCACATCATCCGTTCCCAGGCCTTCGCCAACCTCTGGACGAAGGCGTTCAAGGCCCACGACGAAGGTCTCGCGGTCGTACGGGCGATGGGTACCGACGAGCTCCATGTCATCGGTGACTGGCGCCGTGTCTTCCCCGAAGGCCGGGGGGTAGCCGAGGTCAAGGTCAAGGACGTCTACACCGCGGGGACCGGTACGACCGCCGGGCTGCCGGGGGCGCCGGGCTGACGGTGAACGGCCGCGCCCTGAAGGCATGGCCGGGGAGCGGCGCCGCCCTTCGGCGGAGAACCTGCGGGAGACCGGCGAGGCCTGCCGGGCGGTGCGCCGGCAGGACACGGCCTGCTACTTCCTCGAGTGTCTCGACGCGGACGGCGGAACGCGGGTGGGGATCCGCCTCCTCGGTCAGTCCCCAGTCGCCTGCCTGTTTGCAGCGGGTACTGGGGTACTGGACCGTGAACGTGCGCCGCTGGGGCATGATGGTCGGCTCGTGGGCGGCCGGGGACTTCCAGGTACGGGACGCGGCCTGGACCGGCGACGTCTGCCCTCTTCCTTGACCTCGGATCCCGGTACGGGGCGGGCGTACGGGTACTGCCCGAGGGTGGGCTTCGCGGCTTGGCGCAGGAGGACATGCGACGGGGAAGCGGTGCTGCTGCCGGGTCCGGACAGGGGACGGCGAGCAGGCGCGGCCTGGTGGGGTCTCTGTGCCTGTTGGGTGTCGTCGGGCCCTTCTGTCGCGATCCGGGGGCGGGTCGTAGTGGTCGTACGGGCTGGCCTGGCGCAGCCTGTCCTGCTGTTGTCCGCGGCGTATGGCTCGGGGTCGTCCCCTTCCCGTCGCTTTCCTTGTCGCCTCTTGGGCGGGTGCTGGTTCTGTGGCTGGTGTCTGGTGTGGGCGGGCAGGCGGGTGGGTTAGGGGGTTGTTTGTGGGGTGTGGGGCTGGGTGTCGTAGGTGGCTCTGGCTGTGGCGATTTCTTGTTGGTGGTTTTCGGTCCAGTCGACGAGGGTCTGGATGGTGGTGTGGAGGGTCGCGCCGAGCGGGGTGAGGGCGTACTCCACTCGTGGGGGGACGACGGGGTGGACCGTACGCCGGACGAGTCCGTCGCGTTCGAGCTGGCGCAGTGTCACGGTCAGCATCCGCTGGCTGATGCCCTCGATGCGGCGGCGCAGTTCGGAGAAGCGCAGTGTCTGGCGTTCCAGGTGCGCGATGGCGAGCAGTGACCACTTGTCGGCGACGCGGTCGAGGATCTGCCGGACCTCGCAGCCCTCGCGGGCGTCCCACTGGAGCACGTCGTAGTCGTGCTCGTTTCCTGTGCAGTGGTTTGGTGGTTTTGGGGTGTGTTCTTTCATGGTTCTTCACCGTGCCGCATGATGTCGGTGGTTACAAGTGGGAACTGCCACGGACTTCCTTTCCCCGCATCCCTGTCCTGGTCTTCCGGGTCCTCGTGTGAGCTTCGCCCGTATCCCCGTCGGGGTCTTCCGGGTCCCTGTGTGAGTTTCATTCGTACCCCGCCCCGCTCTTACCGGTCTCCGTGTGATCTTCACCTGCGTCTCGCCCTGGTCTTCCCGGTCTTCGTGTGAGCTTCATACCGCGTCTCGTCGTGGTGGTCTTCCCGGTCTCTGCGTGGACTCATCCGTGTCCTGTTGTGGTTTTTGGGGTCTTCACTTGGGTTTCAAGTGGGTTTCAAGTGGGTGGGGTGATGATGTGTCTGGTTTCTATGGTTGTTCCTTCGCGTGCAAGGAGAAATTCTGTGTCCACACTGCAATCCTCGAGCAGCGGCACCGACCGCATGAGCGGGCGCGCGTGGGGCGTGCTGTTCGTGTTGTGTGGGGCG
>NZ_JBHYZW010000019.1:0-111874 GCF_042754005.1 Streptomyces sp. NPDC059247 | reverse complement strand
TTCCTCCCGGGCCCTGCTCAAAAAAACCCCGGGCGCCCCCCCCGGGTTGGGGCGCCGTCCCTTTTCACCCTTTCCACACCGGCGCCCGGCGCGCCCGGGGGGGGGGCCCCCCGGGACTCGTCGCACGCGGGCGGCGCCCCGCTCCGGGCCCGAAGGCGGGACGGCCCGGATGCTGGGACGGTCGTGGTCAGGGCCGCTTGGTGAAGGCCGCGCCCTCCGGGTCGCGGGACTTCAGGACCAGGTAGGAGACGCCGAGCAGGAGGCCCCAGAGCGGGGCGCAGTAGAGGGAGACGCGGGCGCCTTCGTCGATGCCCATCATCACGATCACCATGCCGATGAAGGCGAGCGCGAACCAGCTGGTCCAGGGGGCTCCGGGGGCCTTGAAGGAGGACTCGGGGAGTTCGCCCCGGTTCGCCTTGGCGCGGTAGCGGATCTGGCAGACCAGGATCATGATCCAGGCCCACATGCCGGAGATGGTGGCGAAGGAGACGACGTACTCGAAGGCCCTGCCGGGGGCGATGTAGTTGATCCAGACCCCGACCAGCATGAGCGCGGCGGAGAAGGTGGTGCCGACGAGCGGGATGCCGCTCCTCGTGAGCTTCGTGAAGGCCTTCGGGCCCTGGCCGTTGAGCGCGAGGTCGCGCAGCATCCGGCCGGTGGAGTACATGCCCGAGTTGCAGGAGGAGAGCGCGGCGGTCAGCACGACGAAGTTGACAATCGCGGCGCCGACGCCGAGGCCCATCTTCTCGAAGGCGGCGACGAACGGGGAGACGCCCGGCTGGAACTCGGTCCACGGGACGACCGACAGGATCATGATCAGCGCGCCGACGTAGAAGACGGCGATGCGCCACGGCACGGTGTTGATGGCCTTGGGCAGGACGGTCTTCGGGTCCTTGGACTCGCCTGCGGTGACGCCGACGAGCTCGACGGCGAGGAAGGCGAACATCACGATCTGGAGGGTCATCAGCGTGGAGCCGATGCCGTTCGGGAAGAAGCCGCCCTGGTTCCACAGATGGGCGACGGTCGCGGTGTCACCGGCGTCGGAGAAGCCGAGGGTGAGGATGCCCGCGCAGATCAGGATCATCCCGATGATCGCGGTGACCTTCACCATCGAGAACCAGAATTCGATTTCTCCGAAGAGCTTCACGGAGATCAGGTTCGCGCCGTAGAGGACCACGGTGAAGACGAGTGCGGAGATCCACTGCGGAATGTCCCACCAGTACGTCATATAGGTGGCGGCTGCGGTGACCTCGGTGATTCCGGTGACGACCCAGAAGAGCCAGTACGTCCAGCCGGTGACGAAGCCCGCGAAGGGGCCGACGAATTCGCGGGCGTACTCCGAGAAGGAGCCGGACACCGGGCGGTACATGAGGAGTTCGCCGAGGGCCCGCATGATGAAGAAGATGACCAGGCCCGCGATCGCGTACGCGAGGATGAGACTGGGTCCCGCCTTGGCGATGGCCTTGCCCGCGCCGAGGAAGAGACCGGTGCCGATGGCGCCGCCGATCGCGATCATCTGGATCTGCCGGGCGCCGAGGCCACGCTGGTAGCCCTCGCCGCCGCCCACGGACCCGTCGCCGCCGTGTTCCTGGTCGACCTGCGCAGAGGTCATGGTGGTGCGCCTTTCTCCATGCCGATCCGCGCGTTCGCGTGTGCGTCCGCCGCGGACCAGTTCCTGATCCCCCCGGATATGGATGGAGTGCCACCGGCGGTCAGCCGGTCGGAGCGCCCTCGGGAACAGGGGTGGCGTCCCCGAGCGGTCGTGAAGATTTATCACGGGACAGGACACGAAGGACGGAGTCACGTGTGACCCGCGCCACGGAAAAGGACAGAGGAAAGGGATTCCGTACGGCAAAGCGGACGCTCTGATAACGCATTCGTTATCCGGATTTGAGCGTCCGCTGAGCGAACGGAAAGGGTCCTTGCGGCACCCGCTACGGCATCAGGGTCTCGACGAGGGACTCCTGGAGGGCGCCGAGCCAGAGGTACGCCATCACCATCGGCTTGCGGGGATCGGAGTCCGGCAGCCGGTACAGCCGCTCGCTCTCCCCGTCGTCCGCGACCTCCAGCCGGGCCCCTATGGTCAGCCTGAGGTCGTTGAGCGCGCCGAGCCATGCCCGGGACTCGTCCGGGGTCAGCCTCAGGACCGCCCCGCCCTCGTCCGCGGCGGTGGCGGAGAGCCCGTCGAGCGCGCGGATCACGACGAGGGCGTCCGCGCGCTTGCGGGCCCGCAGGTCGTTCTCGGTGAAGCGGCGGAAGTCGGACGCGGCGGACCGCAGCTCCTCGCTCTCGTCGCCGTACGCGTCGGGGAAGAGGCGCCGCAGCGCCGGGTCCGACGGCGGCTCGCTCGGGCCCTCGGCGAACAGCGCGGCCAGCGGGTCGGCGTCCGGCGCGGGCTCGTCGCCCGGCCCGATCAGCTCCATGAGCTGGACCGCCAGGGAACGCAGGATGGAGATCTCGACGTCGTCGAGCCCGATGGCGGCGCCGCCGTCGGGCAGCCGGTCGAAACGCCCGGCCATCAGCCGCGGTCCTGCGAGAGGGTGGCCCACAGACCGTAGCCGTGCATGGCCTGCACGTCGCGTTCCATCTCCTCGCGGGTGCCGCTGGAGACGACCGCGCGGCCCTTGTGGTGCACGTCGAGCATCAGCTTGTGCGCCTTGTCCTTGGAGTGTCCGAAATAGGCCTGGAAGACATACTCCACATAGCTCATCAGATTGACCGGGTCGTTGTGCACCAGGGTCACCCAGGGCACGTCGGGTTCGACGACCGCGGAGACCTCCTCGGCCGATTCCGTACGTTCGATCTCAACAGGCGCGACGCTCACTCACCCCATGCTGCCACTCCGGAGGGCCCGTCGCACAAACGGATGCACCCATTCCGTCTCTCGCGGGCATCGAAATCGTCAGAGTGACGATTTCCGGGTTAGCATCGCTGCCATGAACGCTGCGGACCTTGGGCTGCCGAACGAAGAAGTGCGCGGGACGCCTCCTCGGGAGGGCGGCGGGCGACGGGTGGGCGTGCCGTCGACCGCGCTCTTCACCGACCAGTACGAGCTGACCATGCTCCAGGCGGCCCTCAGGGCCGGGACCGCCGACCGGCGCTCGGTCTTCGAGGTCTTCACCCGGCGGCTGCCCGAGGGGCGGCGCTACGGCGTCCTCGCGGGCGTCGGGCGGGTCCTCGACGCCATCGAGGACTTCCGCTTCGACCCCGACCTGCTGGACTTCCTGCGCGAGCGCGGGACCGTCGACGGGCCGACCCTGGAGTGGCTGGCCCGCTACCGCTTCTCCGGCGACGTCGTGGGCTACCCCGAGGGCCAGGTGTACTTCCCCGGCTCCCCGCTGCTGCGCGTCGAGGGTTCCTTCGCGGAGTGCGTGCTCCTGGAGACGGTGATCCTCTCCGTCCTCAACCACGACTCGGCCATCGCCGCCGCCGCCTCCCGCATGTCGGCGGCGGCCGGTGGGCGCCGTCTGATCGAGATGGGCGCCCGGCGCACCCACGAACTGGCGGCCGTCGCCTCCGCCCGCGCCGCGTACGTCGGCGGCTTCGACTCGACCTCGGACCTCGCGGCGGGCTTCCGCTACGGCATCCCGACCGTCGGCACCTCCGCCCACGCCTTCACCCTGCTGCACGACACCGAGCGGGAGGCGTTCCGGGCCCAGGTCGAGACTCTGGGGCGCGGTACGACCCTGCTGGTGGACACGTACGACGTGACCGAGGCGGTGCGGACCGCCGTGGAGGTGGCGGGGCCGGAGCTGGGCGCCGTCCGGATCGACTCCGGCGACCTGCTGCTCGTCGCGCACCGGGTGCGGGCGCAGCTGGACGAGCTGGGCGCGCGCAACACCCGGATCGTGGTCACCTCGGACCTGGACGAGTACGCCATCGCCTCGCTGGCGGCGGCGCCGGTCGACGCGTACGGGGTGGGCACGCAGCTGGTCACCGGCAGCGGCCATCCGACCTGTTCCATGGTCTACAAGCTGGTCGCGCGGGCCGCCTCGGCCGATCCGGCGGCGCCGCTGGTCCCGGTCGCCAAGAAGTCGGCGGGCGGCAAGACGTCGGTCGGCGGGCGCAAGTGGGCGGCCCGGCGGCCGGACGCGGACGGGGTCGCGGAGGCGGAGGTCGTGGGCACCGGGCCGGTGCCCGGGGAGCTGGCGGACCACCAGTTGCTCGTCCCGCTGGTCGTGGGCGGCGAGGTGGTGGGCCGGGAGCCCCTGGAGGCCGCCAGGTCCCGGCACCTCGCGGTCCGTGCCGCGCTCCCGATGTCGGCGATCCAGCTGTCCCGGGGCGAGCCGGTGCTGCCGACGGAGTACGTGTGACCCGAGACCGAGTACGCGTGACCGAGTACGCGTGACCGAGTACGTGTGACGGACCCGGGTGACGGCGTGCGGACCCGGGCGACGGGACCCGGGTTGACGGCGTGCGGGCGCGGGTGGCGGCGTGCGGGTGACGCGCGCCCGCGGGGCCGCTCCCGCCGAGGTCGCCCGGGACGCCCCCTCCCGGCGGGAGGGGGAAGTCTCTAGGCTCGGACCCCTTCCCCTTTCCCGACGCGCCTTCCCGACGCGCCCTCCCCCCAGGACAAGGACACCCGCCATGCAGCGCGCTTTGATCGTCGTGGACGTGCAGAACGACTTCTGCGAGGGCGGCAGCCTCGCGGTGACCGGCGGCGCGGACGTCGCCGCCGCCATCACCGACCTGGTCGGCCAGACGGCGGGCTCCTCCTACCGGCAGGTGGTCGCCACCCGTGACCACCACGTCGACCCGGGGGCCCACTTCGCCCCGGCGGGCGAGCGGCCGGACTACGTGACCTCCTGGCCGGTGCACTGCGTGGCCGGTACGGAGGGGGTGGGCTTCCATCCGAACTTCGCTCCGGCGGTCGCCAGCGGGGCGATCGACGCGGTCTTCGACAAGGGCGCCTACTCGGCCGCGTACAGCGGGTTCGAGGGGCGGGACGAGAACGGGCGGACGCTCGCGGAGTGGCTGCGCGAGCGGAACGTCACCGAGGTCGACGTGGTGGGCATCGCCACCGACCACTGCGTCCGGGCGACGGCCCTGGACGCGGTCGGGGAGGGTTTCAGGACCCGGGTGCTGCTCGATCTGACGGCCGGGGTCGCGCGGCCGACGACCGAGCGGGCCCTGGAGGAGCTGCGGGCGGCGGGCGTGGAGCTGACCGGGAAGCCGGTGCTCGGCTGAGGCCGTACCGCGCCGGGACCGGGGGCGTGCCCCCGAGGGTCGGGATGCGCCCCTGAGGGCGGGCCGTGCCCCTGAGGGCCGGGGCGATGTCCCTGAGGCCGGGGCCGGGGCCGGTCAGGCCGCCGGTTCCCTGGGGAGGGACCGTACGGGGTGCCAGAGCTCCTGGGCGGCGCCCGGGGCGGACCTCCACAGCAGGCCGTCCGGGTGGTGCAGGACGGCCGTGATCTCGTCCGGGGTGGGCGGCTCGGTGTTGCCGCGCAGATAGACCGCCCGCAGCCCCAGGTTGCGCAGCCTGGTCAGGGCGCGGGCGCGGTTCGCGGCGTGGACGAGGAAGCGCACGGTGGCGCCGTCGCGGGCCGGACTCGGCAGTCCTATCGCCACCACCACGCTGCCTCCCGGCAGCTTGCAGAACCCTCCGTTGGGCATGTGGAACCACTCCCCCGTGGATCGACTGTCAACAAGGACGGTGGCAGGGCACCGTCAGACGCACCTAAACACGATCGGCCGCCGCCCGCTAGGGGGCGACGGCCGATCATGGCTTGACCTGGTGCTTTACCGAATTACTTGGTAGAGGGACCCACCCGGACCGTGATCGTCTCGCCGCTCTTCGGCTCCTTGACGACCTCGATCTTGGTGTTGGTGTCAGTTGTCTTGACACCGGCGCGCTTGGTCTCCTCGAACCAGTACGTGCCCTTGCGGTCGTCGAAGACGGGGTTGCCCGCCTGCGACTTCACCCAGGTGGCCACGTCGTTCTTGTGGAGGAGGATGCTGTCGGTCCGGTACGTGCCGAAGGTGGCGTCGTACGACTGGACGCGGTTGCGCATCAGGGTGCCGTCGGCCCACTTCAGCGGCGTCGGGTGGGCGTCGACCGGAAGGATCAGACCGGTACCCGGGTGGGTCGCGGTGTTGTTGTCCTTCTGGGAGAGGTCCCACTTCCAGATGAGCAGACCGTTCTGGTACGGGTAGTGCTCGACCCAGCTGGCCTTGTCACCGGTGAAGCCGAAGTTGTACGGGCCGGTCTTCAGCGTGGTGTCGTAGGAGACGTACTGGCGGTTCTCCGCGATGTAGTACTGCTCGTACTGCTTCGTGAAGCCGTTGCCGATCCGCGAGAAGCCCTTCGAGACCCAGCCGTTGTCGCCGTTCTCGACACCGTCGGAGAAGACGGGGGCGCCGTCGGCCTTCACGGTGATGGCGTCGGCGGTGAAGCCCTTGCCGCCCGCGCCGCCGTCCGTCTGGTAGCGGAAGCGGAGGTCGAACTTCTTGCCCGCGTAGGCGTCGAGGCCGTAGACCAGCGACTTGTGCGTGCCGGAGACGTCGGTCAGCGCCGGGGCGCCGCTGGCGTCGCGCGGGAGCGCCTTGCCGTCGGCGGTGCCGTCCAGGGCGGTCCAGTTGGCGCCGCCGTCGGTGGACACCTCGGCGTAGAGGTAGTCGTAGTCCAGCTCGATGTCGTACCAGCCCTTGAGCTCAAGGGAGGCGGACGTCTTGCCGGTGAGGTCGACCGGGCGGGTCAGGGTGTTCTTGAGGTTGTCGCCCATGCCGCTCCACCACTGCGTGGCGCCTTCGGCGGGCGCGACGACCTCGGTGGGAACCGTCTTCTTCGGCAGCTCGACGATGAGCGCCTGCGGGTTCTTGGTGTTGTACTCGGAGACGCCCAGCTTGTGCGTGGACTTCGTCTGCCGGCCGTCGTTCGACACCTTGGTGTAGTTCAGCCAGCCGAGCTGCAGCTTGTCCCAGGCGGTCATGTCGCCGGGCAGGTCGCCGATGGCGTCCTTGCCCTTGCCGAGCCAGGAACCGGACGACATGAGGGTCCAGAAGCCGGTCGAGTTCTCGGCGCCGGGGAGACCGGAGGTGTCGTACAGGTCCGGCAGACCGAGGTCGTGGCCGTACTCGTGCGCGAAGACGCCGAGGCCGCCGTTCTCCGGCTGCATCGTGTAGTCGCCGACCCAGATGCCGGAGTCACCGATCTGGGTGCCGCCGGCCTTGTTGTTGGCGGGGCCGGTCTTGCCCACGTTGGTGCCGTACGCGTACCAGCGGTGCGCCCACAGGGCGTCCCGGCCCTGGGCGCCGCCGCCCGCCGACTCGTCCTCGCCCGCGTGGACGATCTGGAAGTGGTCGATGTACCCGTCGGGCTCGTTGAAGTTGCCGTCGCCGTCGAAGTCGTACCGGTCCCACAGGTCGTACTGCGCCAGGTCGGCCTTGATCTGGGCGTCGGTGCGGCCCTTGGCCTTCTGGTCGGCGGTCCACGCGGTGACACCGTCGCGGACGGCGTCCCAGACGTTGGAGCAGTTGTTGTTGCCGCAGTAGTTCGAGCCGTAACGGGCCTCGTTGTACTCGACCTTGACCCAGTCGGAGACGGCGCCGTCGACCGAGTAACGGCCGGACGAGGTCTTCTCGTAGTAGGTCTTCAGCGACTGCTTGGGCTGTCCCTTGGCGTCCTTGCCGGTGCCGAAGTACAGGTCCTGGAAGTGCTTCTGGTTGTAGTCGGCCTTCCAGTCCGTGGAGTTGTCGTCCTCCCGGTCCGGCTGGGCTATCTGGTTGTGCAGCGGTCCCGGCGTGCCGCCGAACTTCGGCTTCAGGTCCGGGGTGTTGTCGTCCGCGCGGTCGACGAGGGTGGTGTTGTCCACCTTGTCGCCGAACTCGACCAGGATCGTGAAGATCTTGTCGGTCTTCTCACGGCCGAGCTCGACGTACTTCTTGCTGTCGAGCTTGACGACCTGAGAGCCGCCGCGGCGCTCCACCTTCGACTTGCCGTTCAGCACCTGCTCCAGAGCGGCCTTGCGCTGCTGGGCCTGCTGCTGGCTGAACGGGCCGTCGAGATCGTGGTCGACCGCGGTCTTGTCGATCCCGGCGCCGGGCGCCGGGTCGTGACGCACGTCGGCCACGGTCACACGACCGTTGTTGTCGGCCCAAGCGGTGCTGAAGGTCGAGGCGGTCGCGGCGGTAGCCGCGAGTGCCACAACCACTGCGGACGTTCTGATCGCCCGTCGTCTATTGGTCACTTGAAGTTGTCCTCCCCGGCGCCCGCGCCCTCGGACCGAAGGTGGGGTGTCCGTCCGGCGGGGTCGCGCGTCACAAGTGACGACATTCGACCGGAGGGAGACCAGAAAAGACAGATCTTGACTTGCTCATACCAACTGCATTATGCGGCAGATGGATTCCGATTATCGGACAGATGACGGGCTCATGACGGTCAAGATCACAGAGAGCGTGACCCCGTGCGCCCCCCGTGCATCCGCGCCCCGGGTGCGGGCCCGCACGTGCCGGTTCCGCTCGGACACCCGCCGTCGGTACAGTCGAACCGGCGTCCGGACACCGGCGCCCAGGCCGAAGCGACCTCCTGAGGGGGCGGTCCCGACATGCAGCGTCCGAACGCCGCACAGCTCGCCTGCGGCACGGCCACCGTCGTCCTCACGACCGTCGCCCTGCTGCTGCTCTCCGGCACGACGAGCACGCCCGGCATCGCGGCGGCCAGCCTCGCCGGACTGCTGCTCGGACTGTTCGTGGCGGTGACGATGCCCGCGCGGGCGGGCTCCGTCAAGACCCCCGGCACCGTTCTCCCGGCCCCGGCGGAGGCACCGGTCCGTGCGCCGGCCGCCCGCGTCGGTGCGGCGGCCGAGACCCGGACCGGTCCCTGACGCTCCGGACCGGTCCCTACTGCGGCACGGCGACGACCACGGTCTTCGCCGCCTTGTCGTGCAGACCCTGCTTGTAGGGCTTGTCGACCAGGATCAGGATCAGCAGGAGCAGCGGCCACAGACAGGCGCAGCAGATCAGCGCGGGCAGCCACAGGACCACGGCCCGCAGCAGCGACTGGTTCATCGGGGGCGTCGAGCCGTCGTTGAGCATCGCGACCCGGAGCTTCATCAGCTTCTTGCCCACGGTCTGGCCGGTCCTCGCCGTCATCACCGTGTCGTACGCGACGAACGCGACGATCGTGAGCAGTTGGAAGCCCAGGCTCTCACCGCTGCCGAAGCTGTTCTCGGTGGCCCGTCGGTAGATGTCGAACGGGATGCCGATGATCGCCAGCGGGACGGCGATGATCAGCCAGTCGATCACCCGGGCGATGATGCGGCGGCCCGACTCCGCGAGCGGCGGCATCCCGGAGAGCGGATCGCTCCCGCCGTAGCCTCCGCCCCCGTACGGGGAGGACGGCGGCGGGGGCATCCCACCGCCGTAGGGGGAGCCGCCGGAGGACCCGTAGGGAGAACCGTCCGACGGCCCGTACGGGGAACCGCCGGACCCGTACGGGTCGCCCGGCGGGGGTCCCTCCGGGGGCGGGCCGGACGGCGGCGGCTGACCGCCCGAGGGCGGCGGGGGCTCCTGCGGCCTCTTGAGGAACGGGTCCTCCTCGGGCGGCGGGCCGGACGGCGGCTGGTCGGTGCTCATGGGGGCAGTGCATCCCGGGCCCGCCGCCCCCGCAAGGAATCACCGCCCGTTCGGGGGGACCCTCGCCCGGTCGGCCCCCTCCCGGTCCGTCCGACGCCCCGTCAGCGCGCCACGAACGTACCGGCGGCCTTGTCGTGCCAGCACTGCCGCCACGGACGGTCGAAGAGACACCAGGCCACGTTGAGGACACCGACGACGAGCAGGTTCAGGACCCCGTGGACGAGCCAGCGGCGCAGCGACGCGCCGAACCCCGGCGGCTCGTGGCCCTCGATGTCCCGCACCGAGATCCCGCACAGCTTCTTGCCGAGGGTGCGGCCCCAGCGGGCCGTGGGCACCACCTCGTAGAGGACGCCGAGGACGAGCAGCGCGGCCAGCGCGATGCCGAACTGCACCGAGGTCGTCGAGTCCACCAGCCAGACCTGGACGGTGACGCCGGACTGCTTCGCCTCCTCGATCTTGCCGTCGATGTGGTCGAGCGCGGCGGTCACGAACGGGAACGCGGCGGCGCCGGAGAGCCCGCCCAGGACGACCGTGTCGATCACCCGGGCGAACAGCCGCCGCCCGAGCGGGGCGGGCCGGGCCGAGGCCTGCGCGCGGGCCGCCCGGGTGAACACGTCCTCGACGGGCGGCTTCCAGGGCGCGACCGGCTGCTGCTCCTGCGGCGGGGCCTGCTCCCAGGCCGGAGCCCCGGGAGCCACCCGCGTCTGCTGCGGCACGGCCGGAGGACCGGGACGCGCGGACGCGGGCGCCGGGTTCGGCGGTACGGGGGCCGGGGCCGGGTTCGGCGGTACGGGGGCCGGGGCGGCCGTCTGCCGGGGCGGGGACGCCGAGGGCCCCGGCGCTGGGGCCGGGCTCCGCCGCACGGGCGAGGGCTGTGCGGGGGCGGGCGTCGGGGCCGGGGTGACGGGCATCCCGCCGAGCCGGGCGGCACCCCCGGGGGTCCTCGGGTCCGGCACGGGCGCGGGGGCCGCGGGCTCGCCGCCGCCCGTGACCGGCCACTCCGCCGGGGTCCTGGGGTCGGCCGCGGCGGGCCCCGGCGCGCCCCAGGAGACCCGCTGGTCCCGGTCGCCGCCGAAGCCGGTCTGCCGGGAGGAGTCCGCCTGCCAGGCCGGGGCGGGCTCGGCATAGGGCCCGGGGTCCTCGTCGAAGAAGACGGGGCCGGTCTCCTCCACCGCGGGCACGGGGGCGGGGGCCGGGGCGGGCCGCTGCCGGGCGGGGGCGGGGATCTGGGCCGGGGGCCCGAACGGCCCGGCAGCGGAGGGCTGGACGGCCCCCGGGGGCTGGACGGCCGGGCCCTGGGCGTGCGCGGGTGGCTGGGGCGGGAGCGGGGTGCCGCGCTCGGCGGGGACGGGGTTCCGGGCCGGTTCGGGGGCCGGAGTCCAGTCCCTCACCGGTGCCGCCGGTGCCGCCGGTGCCGTCGGTGCCGTCGGTGCCGTCGGTGCCGTCGGTGCCGTCGGTGCCGTCGCGGCGGGCGCGGCGGGCGCGGCGGGCTCCGGCCGTCCGGCCGCGACCGGGGTGGCGGCCGGGCCCGACGCCAGGACCGGACCGGCCGGGGCCGCACCGGCGGGCGGGTAGGGCGGGGCCTCGCCGTCCCCGGGCGCGGGGCGGCTCGTGCCGGGCACCCAGGCGCCCCCGTTCCAGTACCGGATGTACCCGGGAATGGACGGGTCCGGGTAGTACCCCGCCTGCGGTACCTCTCCGCCGCCTCCAGGAGGAGTAGCCACTGCCCCGACTCCGTTCAGTCACAACGCCTTTGGTCCGCGCGGTCGCGTGCCGGGCGTGCCGCGCCCAAGGAGGACAGTAACGAAGAACGCCCCCCGGGGAACAAGGAGCTCGGGAGAAAGGCCGCCTTCGGGGGGACGGACCCCGGAATCGGTCACTCAGTGTGATGTTCGGGGCGGCACATGGGGCGGCCGGGGACGTGCCCGGGACCGTATCGGGGTCGTATCGGGGACGGGTGGGGGCGAGTGGGGGACGGATCAGGGATCAGGCCGGGGGACGGATCAGGGATCGGCTCGGGGTTGGGTCAGGCCTGGATCTGGCCCGGATAGGGATCGGATCGGGGTCGGATCGGGGTCGGATCGGGGGCCCGGCGGAGGGCTGGGAAAACTTCTCGGAAAAAACTTCCCGAAGTCGCGTAATGAAGCGCGTCCACCCCGCTCTCTCCTGGTGAAGGCCCGTCCGGGGCCGGTCCACGCGAAGGAGCACGACCATGCAGAACACCCACCACACCACCGTCGAGCGCGAGCTGGAGCTGAAGCTGGTGCTCTCCCCCGAGCGGGCCGTCCCGGTGCCCGCCCGGCTGGCCTACCGCACGGACGACCCGTACGCCGTCCACATCACCTTCCACATCGGCACGGAACACCCGGTCAACTGGACCTTCGCCCGCGAACTGCTCGTCGAGGGCGTCTTCCGGGCCTGCGGGCACGGCGACGTCCGCATCTGGCCGACCAAGGTCGACGGGCGGGGCGTCGTCCTGATGGCGCTCTCCTCCCCCGACGGCGACGCCCTCCTGGAAGCTCCGTCCGCGCAGGTGTCCGCCTGGCTGGAGCGGACCCTGCGCGCGGTGCCGCCGGGCACCGAGTCGGAGCGCCTCGGCATCGACGAGGGGCTCGCCGAGCTGCTCTCCGCCACCGTGATCGCCGACGAGCTGTGGCTGCGCGACCCGTGGCCGTCGGACGAGTCGCAGGACGGCGAGCTGTGAGCCCCGTACGGGACGCGGGGCGGCGAGCCGTCCTCCCCGTACGGGACGCGGGGGCGGCCTCAGAACAGCTTTCCGGGGTTGAGCAGTCCCAGCGGGTCGAAGGTCGCCTTGATGCCCCGCTGGAGTTCCAGGCCGACCGGGCCCAGTTCGCGCGCCAGCCACTCCTTCTTGAGGACGCCCACGCCGTGCTCGCCGGTGATCGTGCCGCCGAGCGCGAGCCCGAGCGCCATGATCTCGTCGAAGGACTCGCGGGCCCGCCGCGACTCGTCCTCGTCGGTGTGGTCGAAGCAGACCACGGGATGCGTGTTGCCGTCGCCCGCGTGCGCGCAGACACCGATGGTCAGGCCGTACTTCTCCGCGACCGCCGCCGTGCCGGCGAGCATCTCGGCGAGCCGGGTGCGGGGCACGCACACGTCGTCGATCATCGTCGCGGACTTGATCGTCTCCAGGGCCGTGAGGGAGAGCCTGCGGGCCTGGAGGAGGAGTTCGGACTCGGCCGCGTCCGCCGCCGGGACGACCTCGGTGGCGCCCGCCGCCGCGCACAGCTCCCCGACGGCGGCCAGATCGGCGGCCGGGTCCGGGGTGTCGAAGGCGCACAGGAGCAGCGCCTCCGTGCTGTCGGGCAGCCCCATCCGCGCCATCGCGTTGACCGCCCGGATCGTGGTGCCGTCCATGAGTTCGAGGAGCGACGGGGTGTGACCGCGCTCCATGATCGCGCAGACGGCCTCGCACGCGGCGGCGGCCGAGGGGAACTCGGCGGCGAGCGCCAACTGGGCGGGCGGCTGCGGGCGGAGCGCGAGCACGGCCCCGACGACGATCCCGAGGCTGCCCTCCGAACCGACGAAGAGCCTGGTCAGGTCATAGCCCGCGACCCCCTTGGCGGTGCGCCGCCCGGTGGTCAGGAGCCGCCCGTCGGCCAGCACCACGTCGAGCCCGAGGACGTACTCGGCGGTCACCCCGTACTTCACGCAGCACAGGCCGCCGGAGGCGGTGCCGATGTTCCCGCCGATGGTGCAGGTCTCCCAGCTGGAGGGGTCCGGCGGGTAGTACAGGCCGTGCTCGGCGACGGCCCGTGAGAGGACCGCGTTGACGACGCCCGGCTCGACGACGGCGATCCGGTCGACCGGACTGATCTCCAGGATGCGGTCCATCCTGACCAGGGAGAGCACGATGCAGCCCTCGGTGGCGTTGGCGCCGCCGGACAGGCCCGTACGGGCCCCTTGGGGGACGACGGGCACCCGGAGCTCGGTCGCGGTGCGCATGACGTGCCGCACCTGCTCGACCGTGCGCGGGAGCACCACGGCCGCCGGGGCTCCGGCGGCGCAGAAGCTCGCCATGTCGCGGGAGTAGGAGGCCATGACGTCCGGGTCGGTGAGCACCGCTCCCCCGGGCAGCCCGGCGCGCAGGCGCTCGTGGAGCCGCGAGCGGAGGTCGTCCTGCTGAAGATCGTCCATGCCTCCAGCGTGGCACCCGGGGCCATCGGTGTGAACCCGCCGGAGCGGGCGCATCGTGTGCTCTTCGTACAGCCGCGGCGGGTTCACAGTGAGCGCCATGAAGACCCAGAACGTGTCGAGGACGGTCCTGGTGGCCGGGGCGGGCGCGGTGCTCGCGGCGACGGCCCTGCTGTACGTCCCCGAACTCCTCGGTCAGGACCCGCCGCCCCCGCCGGGACCGGCGGAGCGGGCGGCCATCGCGGCCCACGCGGGTGCCCCCGCCTCGCTCCCCGACCTCGCCGCGCTGATCTCCGACCGGGAGAAGTGGCTGCGCGAGCACCCCGACGACGACTCCTCCTGGGCCCGGCTCGGCGCGGCGTACACGGAACGGGGCACCCGGCTGGGGGACGTACGGGACTATCCGCGGGCCGACCGGGCGCTGCGCCGCTCGCTGGCCGAACGGCCCGCCACGAGCGGCAATCTGGACGCGCAGCTGGGTCTCGGGGCGCTCGCGGGGGCGCGGGGCGACTGGCGGGCGGCGAAGGAGTGGGGCGAGCGGGTCCGGAAGGCGGACCCGAAGCGGTGGCCCGTCTACCCGGTCCTGTTCGACGCGTACAACGGCCTCGGGGACCACAAGGCCGCCCGGAAGGCCGTGGAGAGCCTGGAGGGGCTGCACTCGGGCGCGATGGTGCGCGGGCTCGCCGCGCAGAACTACCGCGACCGGGGCTGGCGGGAGGACGCCGACGCGACGGCGCTGGCCGCGGCGGCGCTCGCGACGACCGACGCGGAGAAGGCCCCGGCGCTGGTCCGGCTGGGCGATCTGGCGTGGGAGCGGGGCGAGCCGGAGGAGGCGGTGGAGCGGTACGGGGCGGCACTGCGGCTCGTGGCGGACCACGCCCCCGCGCTGGCGGGCCGGGGGCGGGCGCTGGCGGCGCTGGGGCGCGGGGACGAGGCGCTGCGCGACTGGCGGGCGGCGCTGGCCCGGCTGCCGCTGCCGGAGTACCTCCTCGACGCGGGCGAGCTGCACGAGGCGCTCGGTCTCGACGGGGACGCGCGGGCCCTGTACGAACGGCTGCGGACGAGCGCTCCGCCGTCGGCCGAGGTGTCGCTGGTGCTGCTCGAAGCGGACCACGGCGACCCGGTGGCGGCGGCGGCGCGGATGCGGGCGGAGTGGGCGCGCGGGCACCGCTCGCTGCGGGCGACGGACGCGATGGCGTGGGCGCTGTTCCGGTCGGGGCAGACCAAGGAGGCCCTGGGGTACGCGAAGCTGGCCACCGAGGAGGGGTTGCGGAGCGCGCTGTTCGCGTACCACCGGGGGGAGATCGAGCGGGCCCTGGGTCTGGAGGGACAGGCCCGCCGCCATCTGGCGGAGGCGCTGCGGATCAACCCCGGGTTCTCGCCGCTGCTGGCCCCGAGGGCGGAGGAGGCGCTCGCGGAGCTGGGCGAGCCCTCCGACGAACTTCCCCGCGAACTCCGCCCGAGGGAACCGGTGAGGTCGCGCGGTACGGACTCGTCAGCGGGTACGGGGACGGGCCCTGGCACGGGGACGCGTCCGGGGAGGCCCTCGGGCGCCGGGCGGCCGTCGTCCGCGTCGCCGGGGGCGGCCCCGGGAAGGGACACGGGCCGCGGCACGGGAGCCGCGTCGGAGAAGCCGGTGGAACGGGCGCCGGAGAAGCCGGAGCGGCCCGAGCGGACGGAGCGGCCGGAGAAGCCGGAGCGGACGGAGAAGCCCGCCGGGAGCCCGTCCGCGGACTCCGGCGAGAGGCCGGGCGGGCGGGGGTAGGGCGGGGCGGCCGACGCGCACGGGTGGACGGGCCCCGTACGGACCCGGGGCGGCCGTCCCGTACGGGATGCGACGGGATGGCGGGGCGGGTCCCGGGGGTGTGTCCCCGGGACCCGTCCGTGTCAGGCGTGGACTACAGGTTGCCGCGCTTCTCCTGCTCGCGCTCGATCGCCTCGAACAGGGCCTTGAAGTTGCCCTTGCCGAAGCCCATGGAGCCGTGGCGCTCGATCATCTCGAAGAAGACGGTCGGGCGGTCCTGCACCGGCTTGGTGAAGATCTGCAGCAGGTAGCCGTCCTCGTCGCGGTCCACGAGGATCTTCAGCTCGCGCAGGGTCTCGACCGGCACCCGGGTCTCCCCGGCCCACTCGCCGAGGGTGTCGTAGTACGAGTCGGGGGTGTCGAGGAAGGTGACGCCCGCGGCCCGCATCGCGCGCACGGAGGCCACGATGTCGTTGGTGGCGAGGGCGATGTGCTGGACGCCCGCGCCGCCGTAGAACTCCAGGTACTCGTCGATCTGCGACTTCTTCTTCGCGATCGCGGGCTCGTTGATCGGGAACTTCACCTTGAGGGTGCCGTCCGCGACGACCTTGGACATCAGGGCCGAGTACTCGGTCGCGATGTCGTCGCCCACGAACTCCTTCATGTTCGTGAAGCCCATGACCTTGTTGTAGAAGCCGACCCACTCGTTCATCCGGCCGAGCTCGACGTTGCCCACGCAGTGGTCGATGGCCTGGAAGAGGCGCTTGGCCGGGGGCTCGACGATCGGCGCGGCGGTGACGAAGCCCGGGAGGTACGGGCCGTCGTAGCCGGAGCGCTCCACGAGGGTGTGGCGGGTCGTGCCGTAGGTGGCGATGGCGGCGAGGACGACGGTGCCGTGCTCGTCCTTCACCTCGTGGGGCTCGACCAGACCGGTGGCGCCGTGTTCGACGGCGTAGGCGTACGCGGCGCGCGCGTCCGGCACCTCGATCGCCAGGTCGACGACGCCGTCGCCGTGCTCGGCGACGTGGTCGGCGAGGAAGCGGCCGTGGTCGGTGGAGACCTTGATGACGGAGGTGAACACGAAACGGGCGGAGCCGTTGGTGAGGACGTAGCTGGCGGTCTCCCGGCTGCCGCTCTCCGGTCCGGAGTAGGCGACGAGCTTCATGCCGAAGGCCGTGGAGTAGTAGTGGGCGGCCTGCTTGGCGTTGCCGACGGCGAAGACGACCGCGTCCATTCCCTTCACGGGGAAGGGATCGGCCTGCCGCGCCGTGGAGGGGGTGTGCTCGATGGTCTCAGTCATACGAGCAATGTCCCGCCGCTCGGCAAGGTGCGCAAGAGTTTGCTGTTCCCCTGGTCATCCTGTACAGGGAACGCCGAGTATGGCCGGACGACTTGTACATCCTGACCATGGGGAGACCACTGTGGCGATCGATCATCTGGACGGCAGGCTGATCGTGCTCCTGGCGCGCGAGCCGCGCATCGGCGTCCTGGAGGCGTCCCGGCGCCTCGGAGTGGCCCGAGGTACGGCGCAGGCGCGGCTCGACCGGCTCCGGGCCAGCGGGGTGATCAGGGGGTTCGGGCCCCAGGTGGACCCGGCGGCGCTCGGTTATCCGGTGACGGCGTTCGCCACCCTGGAGATCAAGCAGGGGCAGGGCGCGGACGTCCGGGAGCATCTGGCGACGGTCCCGGAGGTGCTGGAGCTGCACACGACCACGGGCCACGGCGACATGCTCTGCCGACTGGTCGCCCGCTCCAACGCGGACCTCCAGCGGGTGATCGACAAGGTGGTGGCGTTCGAGGGGATCGTCCGGGCGTCCACGGCGATCGTGATGGAGAACCCGGTGCCGCTGCGGATCATCCCGCTGGTGGAGCAGGCGGCGCGGGAGTAGGAGGCGGGGGTCGGCGGGGCGCCGCGAGGGCGGCGGTCCGTACGGCGCGGGCCGCACCCGACCGTACGGACCGCCCAGGCCGCCCAGGCCGCACGCCCCGCACGGGCGGGAGACGCAAAGAGAATCTTGCAAAGAAGTAGTTGCAAAAATTCCTTGCAACTACTTCTTTGCAACTCTACGCTGAGGCCATGCCCGAGCCCGAGGAATTCGTCAGCCGCTCGCTCGACCCCCGCTCCCTGCGCGGGATCGCCCACCCCCTGCGCATCCAGCTGCTGCGCAGCCTGCGCCACCACGGCCCCGCCACCGCCTCCCAACTCGCGGAGCGGCTCGGCGAGTCCAGCGGCGCCACCAGCTACCACCTGCGCCAGCTCGCCGCCCACGGCTTCGTCGAGGACGACCCGACGCGCGGCAAGGGCCGGGAGCGCTGGTGGAAACCGGCCCACCAGGGGACCAGCTTCGGCGAGGAGCTGTACAAGAACCCCGACCCCGAGGTGCAGGGCGCGCTCGACGTCGTCATGCACGAGGTCGCCACCATCCACACCCAGGAGCTCGCGACCTGGTTCGCGACCCGCCGCGACTGGGACGAGTCCTGGTACGGCGCCGCCGACATGAGCGACTTCACCCTGCACCTGCCGCCCGAGCAGCTGCGCGAACTGAGCGCGAAGCTGCACGAGTTGATCGACCAGTACCGCGTCGCCGCCGACCCCGAAGCACCCGGCGCCGCGCGCGTACGGATGCATCTGCACGCGTTCCCGCAGCACGAGGAGTGACGGCGGGCGCCCCGACGGCACCCGCGCCCACAGCACCCGCACCCGCACCCCACGGCACGCGAACCGAGGAAAGGAACCACGGAGCCATGCACTCCGACATCCACTTCCAGCTGCACACCCTGACCGCCGCCGAGCTGCACCGGGAGACCGCCGACGGCCACGGCCGCCCCGGCCCCCTCCCGGCCACCGCCGCCGCGCCCGCCCTGCGCGTCCGGCTCGGCTGGACCCTGGTCGCGCTGGGCCTGCGCCTGGCCACCCCCACCCCCCACTCCATACGCCTGGCAGCATGAGCGCTCCGGGGGGACACGGAGAAGAACCGGCGGACGCGACGGAGAGCGACGCGGACCCGACCGAGGACCGGACCGGCACCACCGGGAGCCGGGCCCGCACGACGAAGGACGGACCCGGTACGGCGAAGGACTCGGCCCGTACGGGGAAGGGCGGGGTCGGTACGGCGAAGGGTGACCGGGCTCCCCTGCTGACCGTCCTCGGCGCCAACGCCGTCTCCATCACGGGCAATTCGCTCACCCTCATCGGCGTCCCGTGGTTCGCGCTCGAAACCACGGGGAGCCCCGGCAAGGCCGGGTTCGTCGCCTTCTGCGCGGCCCTGCCCGTCCTGCTCGCCACCCTCGCGGGCGGCCCGGTCATCGACCGGATCGGCCGCCGCCGCGTCAGCGTCACCTCCGACCTGGTGTGCGCGCTCGCGCTCGCCGCGATCCCGCTGCTGCACCACACGGGCGTCCTGGAGTTCTGGATGCTGTGCGCCCTGATGGCGGTCAACGGCCTGTTCCACGCACCCGGCGAGACCGCGCGGCACGTCCTCGTGCCCGACCTCGCCGCCCGCGCCGGGACCTCGCTCCCCCGGGTCGCCAGCCTCTACGACGCGGTGTCGCGCGGCGCCCGGATGACCGGCGCGGCCCTCGCCGGGCTCCTCGTCGCCTTCCTCGGCGCCGACACGGTCCTGGTCCTCGACGCGGCCACCTTCGCCCTCTCCGCGCTGCTGGTCGTGGTGGGACTGCGCGGGATCCCGGCGGCCGAGCCGGTACGGGACGGCCCCCGGCTCTCCCCCGCCCGCTACCGCGCCGACCTGCGCGAGGGGTACGCCTATCTGTTCGGCAACCGGCTGCTGTTCGGCATCATGATCATGGTGATGGTCACCAACGGCCTGGGCCAGAGCTGGAGTTCGGTCCTGCTGCCGGTCCACGCCCGGGAGCAGCTCGGCGGCCCCGCCGCGCAGGGTCTGATCGTCGCCGTCTTCGGCGGCTGCGCCCTCGCCGGGGCACTGCTCTACGCGGCGGTCGGCGAACGTCTGCCGCGCCGGGCGGTGTTCACGGCGGGCTTCCTGGTCGGCGGCGCCCCGCCGTTCGTGGTGGCGGCGCTCACCGACACCACCGCGCCGCTCCTGGTGACGGTCGCCGCGTCGGGCTTCGGCGTCGGTTTCCTCAACCCGATCCTGACCACGGTGATGTACGAGCAGGTCCCCGACGGGCTGCGCAGCCGGGTCGTCGGCGCGAGCACCGCGGGTGTCCTGCTCACCACCCCGCTGGGCGGTCTGGCGGCGGGCCTGCTGGTCGAGCGGATCGGTCTGACGACGACGCTGCTCGGGGTCGGCGGGCTGTACTTCCTGACCACGCTGGCGCCGCTGGTCTTCCCCGCCTGGCGGGGGATGGACGTACGGCCGGAAGCCTGGCCAGAGGCCCGGTCGGAAGCCCGGTCGGACCCGTCGCCGGAACGGCCGCCCCACGGCGGCGGCACGGTGCCGGTCAGCAGGACGGGACCTTCGACTCCTGCCCCTGTTCCAGGGCCCGGAGGGACGCCACCGCGTCGCTGAGGGCGGTGACTGGCACCAGCCGCAGGCCCTCCGGCCGCTCGGCGCGGGCGTCGCCGCACTCGGCCTTCGGCACGAGGAAGACGGTGGCCCCGTCCCGGGCGGCTGCCTGGGTCTTGAGGGAGACCCCGCCGACGGCGCCGACCGTGCCGTCCGGGTCGATGGTGCCCGTACCGGCGACGGTCCGGCCGCCGGTGAGGTCGCCGCCGTCCCCGTCGCCGTCGAGCTTGTCGACGATGCCGAGGGAGAACAGCAGTCCGGCGCTGGGCCCGCCGACATCGGCGAGGCTCAGGGTCACCTTCACCTTCTCGGGGTCCTCCTTCAGGTACCCGAGGGCGGCGAGGGCCGCCGCGTCCTGCGACTGCTTCATCTGCCCGAGGTTCCGCTTCTCGATCTCGGCGTCGGACTTCCCCGGCGGGTAGACGGACGCGCGCGGCAGGACGGCCCGGTCGGTGCGGAACCAGGCGTCGGCCACGTCCGCGAACCGGATGTCCGCGGACGGCCCGGTCGCGAGGATCGTCGTCATCCGCAACTGGCCCCGGGTCTCCCGGACCGGGGCGCCGGTGATCGTGATGATCTCCTTCCCCTTGTTCTCGCCGAGCACGTCGGCGGTGGTGCCGGGCTGTGCGATCGCGTACGGCAGCGGGGCGAGTCCGACGACGGCGAAGAGCGCGAGGACGGGCACGGCGCAGACCGCGAGGACACGGGGACGCGAGAGGCTGGAGAACACGCACCCAATCTACTGGGGCGCGGAGGGTGACGGGTCCGGGGCCGGAATCGCGCGGGGCGGGAACCCCATGAGGGGCCCGTCTGCCCGTAGGGGCCCTTGCCCGTAGGGGAAGTCCCTGCCCGTACGGGCCCGCCGCCGGGGCGCGGGGCCCGGCCGGGAAGGGCCCCGGCCAGGGCCTCTCGGCGAGGGGGCCTCGCCGGGCCGGACCGTCTCCGGGCGTGGACCCGGTGGGCGGCCCGTGCCGAGTGAGCGGGGGCGGCCGGACCCGGGGGCGTACCGACCGGGGAAGCGGCCCCGCGTGACGGGCGGGCGCCGCCCCAGGGCCTGCCCTGGCCCTGAGGTCAGCGTCCTGGGTGCGCGTGGCTCGGGGTGTAGGTGGATCGGGTGTGTGGCTCGGGGTGCGCGTGTCACGGGGCCGGGTGGGGGTGGCCCCGTGACGTCGTCGCGTGCCTCTAGCGCAACGCGTCGGCGACCTCGCGCGCCGCGTCCACCACCCGGGGGCCGACGCGTTCCGGTACGGCGTCCGCGAGCATCACCACGCCGACGCTTCCCTCGACGCCCGTCACGCCCACCAGCGGGGCGGCGGCGCCGCTCGCGCCCGCCTCCAGTTCGCCGTGGGTCAGGGTGAAGCCCTGTTCGGTCAGACCGCCCTGCCGGGCGGCCAGGATCGCCCGGCCCGCCGCGCCCCGGTCGAGGGGGTGACGGAATCCGGCCCGGTAGGCGACGTGGTAGTCGGTCCAGGTCGGTTCGACGACCGCGACCGCGAGCGCCTCCGCCCCGTCGACGAGCGTCAGATGGGCGGTCGCGCCTATGTCCTCGGCGAGCGAGCGCAGCGCGGGCAGCGCCGCCTCCCGCACCAGCGGGTGGACCTGGCGGCCGAGCCGCAGCACACCGAGGCCGACGCGGGCACGTCCACCGAGGTCGCGGCGGACGAGGGCGTGCTGTTCGAGGGTGGCGAGCAGACGGTAGACCACGGTCCGGTTGACACCGAGTCGGTTGGACAACTCGGTGACGGTCAGGCCGTGGTCGGTGTCGGCGAGCAGTTTGAGGACTCTGAGTCCCCGGTCGAGCGTCTGGGAGGTCTCCGCGGTCACGACGCCCTCTCCTTCGGAGTGAGTGGCGGCGGATCTCTCACGGTGGCCGCGTCGCCGGTCCCGTCGGCGACACACGTCAGAGGCCGCCGGCAGGAAGGGGTACACCGGCTGCGCTCCGCGGCGGCGCTGCCACGGGGCGATTGCTTTTGAGCCGGGACAGTAGCGACCCGCTCCGCTGAGCGGAAGACCTCGTCCAGAATCCGGGCGCCGACGACCGGATACGGACGGTTCAGGACCTTCGTCGGTCGTACGCGGGACCTTGGAGGACAAGACCGGCTGTGTCGTGCCCCTAGCGTGGAGGATGCCCGGAGGCCGACCGTGGGGGCCGGTCTCCGAGGCGGTCCCGCCGCCGGTTCTCTCCGCGCGGGACGGGCCGAGGCCCGTACGAACGCCGTCGTACGGGCCTCAGCCGTTTTTTCCTGCCCGGGTGTTCGCCGGGGGCTCCCGGGGACTCTCCGGGGACTCTCTGGGGACTCCCCGGTGGGCCGGGGGGGCTTCCGGTCGCCCGGGGCGCTCCCGGTGGGCCGGTGGGCCGGGGCGCGGAGGGGCGTCACCGCATCCGGGTGGCCCACTCCTGGACCTTCTTGATCCGTTCCCGGAGCTGTCCGGCGGTCGCCTCGGCGCTCGGCGGGCCGCCGCAGACCCGGCGCAGCTCGGTGTGGATCACCCCGTGCGGCTTGCCGGTCTGGTGGACGTACGCGCCGACCATCGTGTTGAGCTGCTTGCGGAGTTCGAGCAGCTCTTTGTGGGAGACCACGGGCCGCCGTTCGGCCGGGAGTTCCAGGAGGTCGGCCTCCTCGTCCGGCTTCCTGCGGCTGTGCGCGATCTGCCGGGCCTGCCGCTTCTGCAGCAGCAGCTGGACCTGGTCGGGTTCGAGCAGGCCCGGGATGCCGAGGTAGTCCTGCTCCTCCGCGCTGCCGGGGTGGGCCTGCATCCCGAACTCGGCGCTGTTGTAGAGGACGCGGTCGAAGACGGCGTCGGACTCCAGCGCCTCGAAGGGCAGCATGTCCTGTTCGCCGGTGTCCTCGTCCTGCTGGCGTTCGGCCTCCGCCATCTCCTTCTCGGACTCGGCGTACGGGTCCTCGTCGTCGCCCGCCTTCTTCGGCTTGTCGAGGACGTGGTCGCGCTCGACCTCCATCTCGTTGGCGAAACCGAGGAGGCTGGGGATCGTCGGCAGGAACACGGAGGCGGTCTCGCCGCGCCTGCGCGAACGCACGAAACGGCCGACGGCCTGCGCGAAGAACAGCGGGGTCGAGATCGTCGTCGCGTACACGCCCACGGAGAGGCGGGGCACGTCGACGCCCTCGGACACCATGCGGACCGCGACCATCCAGCGGGAGCCGTCCTCGCTGAACTCGTCGATCCGGCTCGAAGCGCCGGTGTCGTCGGAGAGGACGACGGTGGGCTTCGTACCGGTGATCTCGCGGATCAGCTTGGCGTACGAGCGGGCCGCGTCCTGGTCGGAGGCGATGACGAGACCGCCCGCGTCCGGGATCGACTTGCGGACCTCGGTGAGCCGCTGGTCGGCGGCGCGCAGCACGTTCGGCATCCAGTCGCCCTTGGCGTCGAGCGCGGTGCGCCACGCCTGCGAGACCGCGTCCTTGGTCATCGGCTCCCCGAGCCGGGCGGCGATCTCGTCGCCCGCCTTGGTCCGCCAGCGCATGTTGCCGCTGTAGGAGAGGAAGATGACCGGGCGGACGACGCCGTCGCCGAGGGCGTTGCCGTAGCCGTACGTGTAGTCCGCCGAGGACCTGCGGATGCCGTCGTTCCCCTCCGCGTAGGTGACGAAGGGGATGGGGTTGGTGTCGGAGCGGAACGGGGTGCCCGTGAGGGCGAGCCGCCGGGTGGCGGGCTCGAAGGCCTCCAGGCACGCCTCGCCCCAGGACTTGGAGTCTCCGGCGTGGTGGATCTCGTCGAGGATGACGAGGGTCTTGCGCTGCTCGCAGCGGTTGCGGTGGAGCATGGGGCGGACGCCGACACCCGCGTAGGTGAGGGCGACGCCGTCGTACTCCTTGCTGAGCGGCCCGGCGCTGTACTCCGGGTCCAGCTTGATGCCTATCCGCGCGGCGGCGGCGGCCCACTGCTTCTTCAGGTGTTCGGTGGGGGCGATCACGGTGATCTGCTGCACGACGTGGTGGTGCAGCAGCCACGAGGCGAGGGTCAGCGCGAAGGTCGTCTTGCCCGCGCCGGGGGTGGCGACGGCGAGGAAGTCACGGGGCTGCTCCTGGAGGTACTTCTCCATGGCTCCCTGCTGCCAGGCACGCAGCTTGCCGGCGGTACCCCAGGGGGCCCGTCCGGGGAAGGCGGGAGAGAGGTGATGGGAGGTGGTGGTGGTAGTAGTCACGATCTCCGGGTTCGACGCTCGTCCAGATATGACAACCGGGCCACCTTACCGGCGGCCCGCCCCGAACCTCGTACGAAACAGGCCGCGTACCGCCCCGCTGCGACCCACCTCACTCCGGGGGAGATCGACTCGCGGAGACGGGGCGGGTCGGCTGGGGCGGGCCCCGGCCCGGTGGAAACGGGTCGGCTCACCGGGCCCGGCCCGGCCGGGCCGGGCGGGACGGGGCTCGATCGGCTCACCGGGCCTGGCTGGGCAGGGCTCAGCCAGGCCGCCGGGCTGGGGGTCGGCCGGATCAGGCCGCCGGGCCGGGACCGGTCAGGTCACCGGACCGGGACCGGTCAGCTCCCGCAGACCGTCCGCGATGGCCCCCACCTCGTCGGTCTCCCCGGTCGCCACGGCGATGACCAGGCGTTCCGCCGTGTCGATGTCGGGGCGGAGCTGGACGCCGTGCAGGGCGAGGAACGTGACGCAGGACAGCCAGGCGGTGCGCTTGTTCCCGTCGAGGAAGGGATGGTTCACCGCGAGGGACTGGAGGAGCGCGGCGGCCTTGTCGAGGAGCTCGGGATACGCCTCCTCGCCGAACATGGCGGCGGCCGGGCGGTGCACCGCCGAGTCGAGCAGCCCGGCGTCGCGCACGACGACATCCTGGTCGTCCACGGCGTGCTCGGCGACGATCAGGGTCTCCTCTGCGGACAGGTGGACGGCGCTCACTTGAGCCGCTCCATCAGCTCGTGCCACTTGGCCGCCTGCTCCATGGCCGCCCCGCGCACGATCGCCTCCCGGGCGGTGCGCGCGAGACGGTCGTCGACGGCGTGCGGGGCGAGGGCGTCCGTGCTCGCGCCCTCCTGCTCGGCGCGCGGCTCGGGCACCTCGGTCCGGTCGTCGTGGAAGCGCGGGTTCAAGGCCATGCCGGAACGGTACCGAGCGGTGGGGCCGGAGCGGTACCGCGTTTCCCCCCCCGTACGGGCCCGCCGTACAGGCCAGCCGTACGGCCAGCCGCACAGGCCCGGCCCGCCCTACGGCCCGGCCCCGGACGTCAGTCGCGGGGCTCCGTGCCGTGGAGCCGGGTCGCCACCCAGGCGCCCACCGCCGCCACGCCCGCCATCGGCAGGAACACCACCGTGAAGGCCCCCGGGTGGGAGCCCGTGGACGTCGCGGCCGTGACCGCGTGGCCCACCGCGCCGCCGCCGAGCGCCGCGAAGGCCGCGCCGCCCGCGGCGAGCAGCAGGACGTTGGAGAGGCCGTCGGAGATCTGCAGCGCGGCGGAGTTCGCGCCCACCTCGTCCGGCGCGGACAGCTTCATGAGCAGCACGCTCGTCGAGGCGATCACCGCGCCCATGCCGAGACAGCCCAGCGCCCAGGCGACCGCGAGGACCCAGACGGGCACGGCCGTGATCAGCACGGTCGGCGCCGTGGCGATGGCGAGCGCGACCAGGACCATGCCGAGGACGACGAGCCGCTCCCGGTACGGCTCCGTCCACGGCCGGGCCTGGATCCAGGAGCCGAGCGCCCAGGTGAGGCCGCCCATGGCGAGCGAGAGACCGGCCAGGGTGGGGCTCAGACCCCGCTGGGTGACCAGCATCAGCGGTACGAACGACTCGGCCGCGATGAAGGCACCGGCGGCGATGCCGCGCAGCAGGACCACCGAGGGCAGGCCGCGGGCCGCCCGGTAGGTGCCGTGCGGGAGCAGGCCCCGGACGGCGGGCACCAGGAGCGCGACGCCCGCGACGGCCGGGAGGAGGGAGAGCCAGCGCAGTTCCTGGCCCGCGTACTGGAGGAGCGCGGCGCCCGCCGAGATCGCGAGCGCCAGCCCGATGCGGCGCCGGTCCCAGGCGGCGACGGGCGCGGCCGGGTCGGCGGGGCCCGAGGCGGTGCGGCGGATCGCGGGGAGCGCGAGGGCCAGCGGGAAGACGACGAGGGCGGGGATGCCGAGGAAGACCCAGCGCCAGCCGAGGTGCTCGGTGACCGTGCCGGAGGCGAGGGGGCCGACGACGGAGGGTATGACCCAGCTCGCGGCGAAGGCGGCCATGATCGCGGGCCGGAGGTGTTCCGCGTAGGCCCGGCCGACGATCACGTACAGCGCGACGATGACGAGCCCGCCGCCGAGGCCCTGCACGGCCCGGCCGAGGATGAACAGCCACATGGCCCCGGCGGTGCCGGAGAGCAGCAGTCCGGCGGCGAAGGCGCTGATGCCCGCGGCGAGGGGCGCGAGCGGCCCGCGCCGGTCGGACCACTGTCCGGCGAGGACCATGGCGAAGAGGCTGGTGGTGAAGTACGCGGAGAAGGCGAAGGCGTAGACGGACACGCCGTTCAGCTCGCGGGCGGCGACGGGCATGGCCGTGCCGACGGCGGTCGCCTCGAAGGCGATGAGCAGGACGACGGAGACGATCCCGATGCTGAGCGCCCGGTGGGCGGAGTCGAGGACGGACCCCCCGGCGTCCCCCGCGGTCGCGCGGGGTGCCGGGTCCGGCGGGAGATCGACGACGGTGCCGGGGTCCGCGGCGTCGCGGGGTTCGAGGGCGCTCATTCCCCCAGAGTAAGAGGTGTTTCCGGTGATGGCGCCTGTCAGGAGTCCCGTTCGCCCTCGGTCGTCGGTCGTACGACCATGAACGGAGTGTGGCAGCGGCATGTCAGTCCCGTGGCACACCCCGGGCCCCTCTTGAGCCCCTCCCGTCCCCGCCCTACGGTCGTACCCAGAACACCGCACGACCGTGTGCCCGAGTGGTTGAGGGGCTCGCCTGCAAAGCGAGTTACGTCGGTTCGATTCCGATCACGGTCTCCACCAGGTCCCGTCCACGGGATCTCCCCGAGCCGCGGCGGCCCGTGCCGCGCGGCCAGGCCATGAACGATCGAGCCGGACGCGGACCCGGCGGCGTGGGCCTCGCCCGGGCCTGCCGCCCGGCCGCTCCAGGCGCGGGGCGGTCAAGTCTCGCTCCCGGTCCTCGCCGCCGCCCTCGTACCGGTCCCGCTCACCCAGCCGATCCGCATCGGCCCGTCGGACCGCGTCCCGCCGCCCGCCCCGGCCACGCGGACGGCCGAGGACCGGACCGGGGGGCGACGGAGCGGCCCCTACCGCTCCCCGCGCCACTTCTTCGTCTCGAACACGGGCTTCTCGGGCAGCCCCGCGTCGTTCTCGCAGCCCAGCTTCCGCACGACCGCCAGCGTCACCGAATGCAGGACGGTGAGGTACGCCTCGCGGGTGGCGGGAGTGTTCCGGGGGTACGCGCCCTTGCCCCGGTCGTCGAATTCGATCATCCCGTGGAGCGGGGCGGGCTCCTTGTCGGAGCCCTTCAGCCGGGGGCTGGAACACCCGACGAAAAGGTGCGCGTCCTTGTTGTCCGCGCTCGCCTCACGGCCCATCGCGTAGAGGTGGCGCCCCTGGTCCTGCCACTTGGTGCCGTCGTCGTACAGGTCGCCCGGACCGTACAGGACCGCGTCGATCTTCACCTCGCTCCGCGCGCCGCCCTCGGCGGTCGCCTCGCACAGATCGGGCTGGCCCGGCCCCCTGCCCAGGGTCGCCTGGTCCTCGATCAGCGCCTCGGTGATCCGGTCGAGACCGACGCCCCCCATGCGGAACTCCTCGGTGCCCAGCAAGGACCCGAGCGCCGTGACCGCCTCGGGCGACAGGGTGCCGTCGCACCTCTCGGCGACCTGCCGCTCCCCACCGCCCCCGCACGCGGTGAGGAGCAGCCCGAGGGCCAGCACGGTCGAGACGGACGCGGACACTCTTCTCATCGGGATTCCTCGCGAAGGGGTACGGGGGTCAGCCGGTCTCGGGGGCGTTGCCGGTCTGCCTGGCGTGGGCGTTGCCGCCGAGATAGCCGCTGCCCACGGACTCGATCATGTCCTGGCGGAATTCGCTGCTCACCTGGCTGCGGTGCTCCAGCAGGAACCTCTCCATGGGAGATTCGGCACTGAAACGGCCCTGGGTGTAGATGAGCTTCTTGTCGTCGTGGATGTCGTCCTCGATCTTCTCCTTGTTGTCCTCGACGGACTTGTCCGACCAGTCGCCGATGACCTGCCCGGCAAGCTGCTCCATGACCCCGGAGCCGGTGTCGACGGCCAGCGGCACGAGGACGGCCGCCGCGCCGACGGCGGCGGTCGCGGGCAGGAAGGCGACACCTGCGGCGATGCCGACCGTGGCGCCCAGCTCCACCCAGCCCGCCTTGGCCGCCTGCGCCTTCTCGTACTCCTCGTGCTTCTTGATGCCCTCGGCCTCGACCTGGGCACCACGGGACTCGTCCAGCAGGCCCTGGAGGGTCGCGCCCGTGTACACGGCTCCCCGTGCCCGGCCCTCGTCGATCTTGCCGTCCGGGCCGACCTGCGCCTCCAGGACGCTGGTGGTGTAGAGGCGCTCGGCCGTGGAGACCGTGGCGTAGGCGTCGGGGTGCTGCCCGAGGGTGCTGAGGAAGTCGACGGCGGCCTGTCGCCCGAACGAGGGGTGCGCCGACTGGTCCTTCGTCGGAGCGTGGACGCTGTCGGTGACGTTCTTGTCCAGGGCCCAGTTGAGGTCGTCGATGTACCCGGCGCCCATGTTGCCGAGACTGTCCGCCAGCGGGGACTGCCACTTCTTGACCAGTTCGGCGTCGCCGCCGTACTTCTCCACGACCTGCTTCATGATCTCGGCCGTGGTCTCGTCGCGCTTCAGCTCCGGCGTGGTGTCGTCCCACGCGTGGCCCAGCGTCGCCGCCTCCAGGGCGTGGCCGAGGGCGTCGGGCATGTAGTCGGCGGACTTCTTCGCGTCGTCCGGGTGGTGCCCGTCGATGTCAGGGAAGAAGTCGTACTTGTCCGTCGCGAAGACGTCCAAGTAGTTCGTGATCGGGTCGCCCTTCTTGTCCTTGCCCAGGTTCAGGTCCCCGCCGACGCTCCCGTCCTTGTTGTACGACGTCGGGTCCTTCGAGAAGAAGTCCTTCGCCGCCTCCGGGCTGTGGCCCAGGGCCTCCAGCATCGGGATCATCGGGTCGAAGCCGGAGCCGTTCACGCCCGAGGGGTTGTACTGGTTCTTCAGCCAGCCGCCGCCCAGGGGCTTGCTGTCGGCGAAGAGGTAGGGGTCCTTCGCGTGGAGCTGGGTGACGTGTTCGGCGATCGGGACCAGGAACTTCTTGTCGTAGTCGCCGTAGCGCATGATGCCGCCGAGCAACTGGTACCCGTACGCCGGGTTGTTGTCGTACTTGGCCAGCGGGATGCGCTCGGTGCCCAGTTTCCGCATGTCCGCGGACCACTTGTCGGTCCACCCGTCGCCGCCCTGCGTGGCGGTCGCCAGATTGAGGCCCAGGTTCTTCTGGAGCGCCTGGACGTCGGCGAGGCGCTCCTTGTCGACCTTCGAGTATTCGTACGTGTCCGTGGACAGCTGCCCGAAGAACTCCAGGGCGCCCTTGGGGCCGAGGTGGTCGTAGAAGGTGCGGGAGAACTCCTTCGAGCCGCTGTTGTCCCCGAGCAGCTCGTTGAGCCGCACCAGCTCCTCGTGGCTGATGTCCCGGCCCTTCTTGGCCAGGTCGGCGGCGCGCTGCGCCTCCTCGGCGTCGAGGCTGCCGTACTTCGGGGCGCTGAAGTTGTTCCTGTCGCCGGTGATGTTGGCCTTGAGCGCGTTGGAGCAGGACTCGTCGGCGTCGTCGCAGGTCTCGACGATCGCGTCGATCCGCCGCTGCATCGCGTCGATGTCGGCGATCTCCTGGCTGACCATCATCCGGAAGTCGGGGTCGTGCCGCATCCCCTGGTCCTTGGTCTGCGACAGCGGTTCGACGGCCTCGACCTTCCCGCTGGAGGTGACCCTGAAGCGCTTGGCGGGGGCGTCGGTCTCGACGATCGTCTTGAGGTCGTCCTTCGCCTTCTTGAAGGCGTTGTAGCCGTCGAGCAGGACCTTGTGGATGCCGTCGGCGGCCTTCGACGCGTCGTCGAACTCCTTCGCCGTCTTGTCCACGAACGGCTTGGTGACCTCGGCGTTCACCCCGCGCCAGTAGTCGTCCCTGGCCTTCGCCGCCATGGTCGTACGGGCGTCCTCGGCGAGCTTGTCGAGCTTGCCCTTCATCGTGGACCAGTCGTCGGCGGCGGACTTCATCTTGTCCAGCGGCGCCTGGTACACGTTGTCAAAGGTCAGCACAGCAGGTCCCCCGCCTACTTGAAGTACTCGTTGATCCTGGAGGCCGTGAGGGCCGCCTGGATGTCCGCCTCTTCCTTCGCGTGCGAGGCAGCGCTGTAGTCGAGGTGGTTGGAGATGTTGGCGCAGGCGTCGAGCAGCGTGTTCAGCTGCGAGCTCCACGTCTCCTGGACGGTCGCCATCGCGGACCCGGTGCGGAAGCCGTGGCTGGACATGCCCGTCGCCGCCTCCGTGGTGTTCGTACGGGCGTGGTTCCCGTCCTTGGCGAGCCGTCCGTGCAGTGCGTGGGCGGCGCTGCCGATGGCCCCCAGCTTGTCCTGGTCGACGCCGAGGTCGGCGTTCCCGCCGCCGTTTCCGCCCGGCTCCGGAGGGACCTGGTTGAGCCGCATGGTCACGTTGGCCGTGGACGTGGTCCGGACGGACGCCCACTCCTCTTCGAACGACATGCTCCACCCCCGCTGATACCGCTGTGCTCGCGCGCCCGTTCGGGCTTCGCCCCCGCAAGTTCGGCATCTGCGGAGGCACCGCGATCGTAGCCGGAGGTCACTCCGTCCGAGCACTGTCGGCCCGGATTCCGCCCCGTCCGGAAGATCTTCACGCGGTACCCGCACCCACTTCACCTTCGCAACCCGGACAGCCCGGACTTTTCCCGGACCCGGGGCCGTCGCCCCCCTCCGGGCGCCCCCTCCGGGCACGGCCGCCGCCCCCCTCCTCGGTAGGCTCGGCCCGCCCCCGTCGCCACGGGGCGCACGAACGGCGGGGGAACGGGGAACAAGGAACAGTGGAGCGGTCACGCGCCGAACAGGCAGATCAGACGGATCAGATGGATCAGACCGGTCAGACCGGTCAGACGGATCAGGCAGAGCCGGGTGATCAGCCGGTGGAGCCGGTGGAGCGGACGGGGCAGGGATACGAGGGGCAGGAGCACGCGCCCCCGCGCGAGCCCGGCCCGCGAGCCTCCGGCCGCCCCGCTCACGTCCCCGCCCTCCATGTCCCCACCCCTCCCGTCCCCGCCCCTCACGTCCCCGTCCCCGTCCCCGTCCCCCACGATCCCACCCGCCGCATCGGCCCCTACCGGCTGATCACCCGGCTCGATCCGCCCCGACCCGCCCCGCCCTGCCGCCGGTTCGTCGCCCGTACGGCGGACGGGGAGCGGACCGTACTCCTCAGCGCCCCGCTGCCCGGCGCCGACCCGGCCCGGTTCGCCGCCGAGGCGACCGCCGCCCGCCGTCTCGTCGGCCCCTGGACCGCGCCCGTCACCGAGACCGCCGCCCCCGGCGAACCCCCTTGGTACGCCGTCCCGTACGTCCCCGCCCTGCCGCTGCCCGTGGCCCTCGCCGTGCACGGCGGGCCGCTCCCCGAGTCCACCGTCCGGGCCTTCGGCGCCCCTCTCGCCGAAGCCCTCGCCGCCGCGCACGCCCAGGGCCTCACCCACGCCGGGGTCTCCCCCGCCGCCGTCCTCCTCACCGCCGACGGACCCCGGCTGACCTGCTACGGGGCGGTACGGGCCGCCTCCGCCGACGGCGAGCCGCGCACCGGCCTGCCCGGCATCGACCCGGGGTCCCTCGCCCCCGAGCAGTCCTCGGGGGGCCGCCCGCGCCCGCCGGGGGACGTCTTCGCGCTGGGTGTCGTCCTCGCGTACGCCGCCACCGGCCACACCGTGCCCGAACGGGACGAACTCCCCTCCGCGCTACGGACGGTGATCTCCGCCTGTCTGGCCCGCGACCCGGCCGACCGGCCCACCGCCGCCGCCCTGGTCTCCGCCCTCGCCCCGCCGACCGCCCACGGGACCGTGCTGGACCCGGCCGGTTCCCCGCTCGCCCCGGGCTGGCTGCCGGGCCGGGTGGTGGCGGCCCTGGCCCGCCAGTCCGCGGAACTCCTCGCGGTGGAACTCCCGGTCCCGGCAGGACCGTGAGCACCCTCCTTCCACCGAACCACCGGACAGGAAAAGGGCGTTCGCTCCCCTCCCCGACGAACTCCCGGCCCCAGCCCCAGATCCGGCCCCCGCTCCGGCTCCGGCCTCTGCCTCTGATGGGCCGCGCGCCCCTTCCTTTACGGAACCCCCGCCCCCGGTAAGGCCGCACCACCCTCACCTCACCTAACTCCCGCCCCCAGCAGGGCCGTACCACCCCCACCCCACCGAACTCCCCTCCCCCGGTGGGGCCATGGACCATCCCCCGCTCCCGGACCTGACGGACGTCTTCCCATGCTGTCGCCCCTGACCCACGACGACCCGGTCGCCGTCGCCTCGTACCGTCTGCTCGCCCGCCTCGGCACCGGCGGCATGGGCACGGTCTATCTGGCGCGCACCCCCGGCGGCCGTACGGTCGCGCTCAAGACCGTGCACACGCGGCTCGCCGCCGACCCCGCGTTCCGGGCCCGGTTCCGGCTCGAAGCCGACGCGGCCAGGATCATCGGCGCCCGTCACGGCGCGGCCGTCGTGGCCGCCGATCCGCTCGCCGGGACCCCGTGGCTGGCCACCGAGTACGTCCTCGGCCCGCCCCTGGACGACGCTGTCGCGCTCGGCGGCCCCCTGCCCGAGCCGACCGTCCGCGCCCTCGGCGCCGCGCTCGCCGGAGCCCTCGCCCAGCTGCACTCCTCGGACGTGGTCCACCGCGACCTCAAGCCGTCGAACGTCCTCGTCACCGCGTACGGCCCGAAGGTCATCGACTTCGGCATCGCCCGCGCGGCGGGCGACGACCACCTCACCCGTACCGGAGCGGCGGCCGGAACGCCCGCCTTCATGTCCCCCGAGCAGGCGGGCGGACAGGAACACCCGCCCGCGGGAGACGTGTTCGCGCTGGCGGGCGTCCTCGTCTTCGCCGCGACCGGCCACGGCCCCTTCGGCACCGGCTCCCCCGCCGACCTCCTGTACCGCGTCCGGCACGCCGAACCCGACCTCACCGGCGTACCGGAATCCCTCCTGCCGCTCCTGACGGCCTGTCTCGCCAAGGACCCGGCGGCCCGCCCCACCACCGCCGTCCTGGTCGACCGGCTCCACGACGGCCACGGCGAGTTCGCCGACCACCTGCCGCCGCTGGTGCTCGCCGACATCGCCCGCCGCGCCCACGACGTCTGGCTGCCCGCGCCGCACCGCCTCCCGGCCCCCGCGCCCGCCGTCGCCACCGCGACCGCACCGGCGGCGCCCCCGCTCTCCCGCCGCCGCCTCCTCCTGACCGGCGGCGCGACCCTGCTCGGCGTCGCCGGGGCCGGAGTCGGCCTGAAGGCGTGGATGGCGGCCCGGGACATCCCGCACTCCTCCGGCGGCGCACCGGCCCCCACCGGCCCCACCGCGGTCCCCGCGACGACCGCGTCCGACGGATCGCCCGCGGCCCTGTGGCGGGGCGACTCGCTGGACCGCGAGGAAGGCCTCACCCCGCTCCTCGCCGGGGGTGTCGTGGGCGTCGCGGAGACGGTGTCGTTCCGGGCCCTCGACCCGAAGGACGGGCGGGCGCTGTGGGAGGACCGGATGGTGGGCGACCCCCGGCAGATCACCACCGACGGCGGCCTGTTCTACGCGTCCGGCTACCCCTCCGACGGCACCTCGGCCCTGGTGGTCCGCACGCTCTCCGCCCGCACCGGCGAGGAGGCGGCCCGGACGATCGTGCTCGACGCGTACGAGGGCTCCCCGTTCGGCACGGAACTCCTCACCGCGTCCGGGGGCGTGCTCTACGCGGCGTCCCGGCGGGGCGAAAGGGACGTGAGGGACCCCGGGGAGAGGGAGACCGGCTGGCACCTGCTCGCCGTCGATCTGCGCACCGGCCGGGAGGTCTGGCGGCAGCCGTACGCGTGGGGCAATGTGCGCCCCTGGCTGTGCCGGATCGTCGGCGACCGGCTGGTCCTCGGCAAGAACAGCGACGACCTGACCTCCTTCGACGTCCAGGCGAGGGACCTGCGCACCGGGCGGCGGCTGTGGCGGCGGACCCTCCCGCTCCCCGATTCCCTGTCCTACCGGCCCGGCCAGCTCGCCGCCGACGACCGGCACCTGTACCTCGGCGGCGACCGGCTGCGCGCGCTGCGGCTCTCCGACGGCGGTGTCGCCTGGGAGTACGGCCGGGGCTCCGCCTTCGGGCTCCCCGCCGTGTCGGGCGGCCTCGTCCACGCGAACGAGGCGGGCCGGGGCCTCGTCGTCGTCGGCGCCGACCGGGGCGCGGAACGCTGGCGGGAGGAACCCGGCGGCCGTGCCCTCACCCCGGGACTGCTCACGGTCCCGGTGGTCGGCACCCGGTACGTGTACGCGCCGGTCCGGGGCGGACTGAGCGCGGTGGACCGGCGGACGCGCCGCTCGGCGTGGGTCTTCCCGACGGACGCCACCCGGTACGTCGTCGACGCCCCGGGACGGCGGATCGTCGGCGCGGGAGCGACCTCCGTGGTGGCACTGCCGTACGCGTGACCCGCGTCCGCCGCCCTCGATACGCCCCGGGTCCGTCCCTCCGCACACCCTTCCGCACACCCTTCCGTCCACCCTTCTGTCCGTCCCTCCGCCGGGCTCCTCCCTCCGCTCTCCTCCGCCCGCTCTTCTCCGTCCGTCCCGACCTGGAAGTCCCCATGACCCCACAGCCCCTCGCCACCGGCGACCCCCTCCGGCTCGGCCCGTACCGTCTGCTCGGTGTCCTCGGCGAGGGCGGCATGGGCAAGGTGTACGTCGGCCGGGACGCCGGGGGGCGGCCCGCCGCCGTCAAGGTCCTCCGTCCCGAACTCGCCCACGACCAGCACCTCGCCCTGCGTTTCGTCCGCGAGGCCGCCATGGCGCGGGCCGTCACCGGCGAGGGCGTGGCACGGGTCCTCGGGGCGGAGACCGAGGGCGGACGGCCGTGGATCGCCGCCGAGTTCCTGGCCGGGCCGACGCTCGACGAGGCCGTCCGCGCGTACGGCCCGATGGACGTGCCCACGGTCCGCGCGCTGGCCGCCCGGCTCGCCCTCGCCCTGCGGGACGTCCACGCGGCCGGACTGGTCCACCGCGACCTCAAGCCCGCGAACATCGTGCTCACCTCGACGGGCCCGCGCGTCATCGACTTCGGCATCGCGCGCCCCGAACACGGCCTCACCCTCACGACGACCGGCCAGATCCCCGTCACCCCCGGGTACGGAGCCCCCGAGCAGGCCCTGGGGCGGCGCGTCGGTCCCGCCTCCGACGTCTTCTCGCTCGGCGCGGTCCTCGCGTACGCGGCGAGCGGGCGCCGCGCCTTCGACGGCGGGCACGTGGCGGCGGTCCAGTACGAGGTGGTGCACGGCGACCCGGACCTGAGCGGGGTGCCGCCGGAACTCCGGAAGCTGATCGGGCCGTGTCTGGCGAAGGACCCGGCGCTGCGCCCGCACCCGGTGCGGATCGCGGAGGCGTTCGCGCCGCCGAAGGGCGCCTCCCGGGTCTGGCGCGAGGGGCCGCTCGCGGAGGACATCGCCCGGCGGGAGACCGCCGTACGACGGCTGGTGGCGCCGCCGGACGCCTCCGCGCCGCCCTCCGGTCCGTCCTCCGGTCCGTCCCGGCGCCGCTTCCTCACCGGGGCGGCGGGCGTGGCGGTCCTGGGCGCGGGCGGCGGGACGGGCGCCTGGTGGTGGCTGGGCCGGGAGGGGAAGCCTCCGGCGTTCGACGTGCCACCGGCGGCGGCGGTCCCGGAGGCCGCGTTCCTCTCGGCGGTGGACACCGCGCCGGGCGAGGTCCCGAAGCCCCTGTGGGGCCCCCTCGACGTCGCCGCGCCGGACGGCGGACTCCCGCTGCCCGTCCGGGACGTGCTGGTCGTGCGGGCGAGGACGGGCGGGCTGCTCGCCCTCTCCGTCACGGACGGCGCGGAGCGGTGGCGGGCCCCGGACGTGGCCACCGGCACCGGTCTCGTCACGGTCGCGGACCGGCTGGTCGTCGGCGTCGGGAAGGAGGGCGCCCTGCACGCGTACGCCGCCGCCTCCGGCGCCCCCGTCTGGCGGACCGGTGACGGTGTCGTCGACGTCCTCGCCGCCGACGGCACCCGGGTCTACCTGGTGACCGAGGACGACGAACTGCGGGCGGTCGACGCCTGGACGCTCACCACCGCCTGGACCCGCCCCATGCCGTCGCCGCGCTCCCCGAACGGCCCGGCGAAGGCCGCCGTGGGCCGTGGGCGGCTGGTCGTGCACGGCGGGGACGGGCGGGTGGAGGCCCTCGACACGGCGACGGGCAGGACGGTCTGGACGGTCGAGGGCCAGGGCACCCACGGCCAGGCACCGTCGATCGGCGGCGGCACCGTGTACCTGGGCGGCCCCCTGCTGATGGCCCGGCGGCTCGACCGGGGCGAGCTCCTGTGGAAGGAGGACTCCGGCGACCCGGCCGGCGAGGGACCGGGCTGGGGCGGTCCGGCCGCCGACGGCGACTCCGTCGTGGCCGTCGACGGCTACCAGGCGCACCGCTACCGCACCCTGACCGGCATCGACATCCCGGGTCAGGAGTGGATGGAGGTCATGGACGTCCGGGGCGGCATCACCGCGCCGGTGGTGGAGGGCGCGACGGTCTGGCTGCCCGAGGGGGACGACAGCACCGTCCGCGTGGTCCACAAGACCACGCACAAGGCCCTGTTCACCGTACGGATGCGGCGCGAGGGCCCCTACCGGATGGCGAGCGCCGCCCACCGCGTGTTCCTCGCACGCGGCGGGCGGATCACGGCGATGCCGGTGTACGGGGTCTGATCCGGGCGGGCCGGGATCGGGACCGGGATCGTGACCTGGGCCGATCCCGCCCGGTCCGGCCCCCGGTCCGGCCCCGGCCGGGTGCCTGCCCCGCGTCGCTCAGCCGCGCCGCGAGCGGAGTACGGGCACGGCGACGGCCCCGGCGAGCAGGACGGCGGCGGCGATGCCGAGGCCGATCCAGAGTCCGGTGCCGCCGCCCCCGGCGTCGGCGGCGGCTGCCTGCGGGGCGGGCGCCGGGGAGGTGTCCGAGGGAGCCGGTGCGCCCGGTGCGGAGGCGGAGGCGGACGGCCCGGGGGTCGCGGTCTCGGCGAGGTCGTCGATGGGCCGGACGTCGGCGGGCCCGGGGTCGCCGGGCGTCTTCAGCGTCCGCAGCGGCCGGATGGCACCGTAACCGACGAAGTCACTGCGCGCCTCGCCCTCAAGGGGCTTGGCGACCGTGTTCAGCATGACCTTCAGAACCTGGTTGTTGGTCCAGTCCGGATGCTTCGCCCAGAGCAGCGCGGCGGCGGCGGAGGCCAGGGCGGTGGCGTCACTGGTACCGGTGGTCCGGCAGACCCCGGTCCCCCCGCCGCAGGCGTGGACGGTGTCCTTGCCGGGGGCGACGAGATCGACCTGCGGGCCGTGCTGGGAGATCGGGATGCGCGCCGCCTTGTCGTCCACGGCACCCACGCCGACGACGCCGGGGGTGCTGGCCGGGTAGGCCGGTTGGTTGCCCTTCTCCGCCCTGTTGCCGACACCGGCGAAGACCAGGGCCCCCTTGTCCAGGGCGTACTTCACCGCGTCGGTGAGCTCCTGGGAACCCGCGTAGGCGGCCATCGAAATGTTGATGACCTTGGCACCGGAGTCCGCGGCGAACCGAATCGCCGGGGGCATGACCTTGTTGAACTCGTCGTTCGCCTCGGTCTGGCTGCTCTCACCCGTCTCGCCGCCCGGCACCCGGACCGAAAGGATCTTGGCGCCGGGCGCCAGCCCGAACGCGCCGCTGCCGCCCTCGCGTTCGCCCGTACCGGCGATGAGTCCCGCCATGCCCGTGCCGTGACCGCTGTAGTCGGTGAACTCGTCGCCCGGCTCGCCCGTGGCGAAGTCCTTGCCCTTGAGGACCTGCCCTCTGAGATCGGGGTTGTCCTTGTCCACGCCGGAGTCGATGACGGCGACGGTGACGCCCTTGCCCGTGCTGAGCTGCCAGATCTCCTCGGCGCCCATGGCGTCCAGCTGCCACTGCCGTTCCCGGGCCGCGTGGGCGGGGACGGAGGCGATGCCGACCAGCAGCATCCCCAAGGCGGCCGAGGCGGTGACCCGGGCACGACTCCGCCGAACACTGCTGGTAGGCATCTGCTTCCGCTTCCTCGCGCTGATCAGTCGATGACGGGCGGCGCCACGCGGCGGCCCTGCTGCCAGGTCTCCTCGTCCTCGACCAGGTAGTCGGGACGCTCTCCGTTCCGCTCCTCGCGCTCGTCGGGCTTCGCCTGGCTCCCGCGCACGAGACCGGACCCGCCGGGCGTGAAGGGACGTCCGGTGCCGCCGACCGCTCCGGCGCGCTGCGCCTTGCCGCCGACGACCCCGCCGGTCTCCCCGGCGAGCCTGCGTCCCCCGCTGATGCCGCTCTGGCCCGTGCCCGCGCCGCCCATCGGACCGCCCATGCCGGGAGCGCCCATGGGACCACGTCCCATGCCCGCGCCCGTGCCGCCGCGCCCGGTCGGCTCGCCGCCGATGACGGTGCCGCGCGGAATGCCGGTGGCGGGACGGCCGGTGGTCTGGGGGACGGCGCGTCCGCCGCTGATGCCCTCGCGGGGGCCGCCCCCGAGCGGACCGAGTCCGCGCGGGCCACCGGTGACCGGGTTGGTGGTGAGCGGGCCGCGCGAGCCGGAGCCGCCCGTGACCGGAGCGGTGGGACCCGGCGGGCCGGGAACGCCCTTCACACCGAGCGGAGGGATGCCGGTGGGCACGAGCGGAGGCGTACCGCCGTCCGGCTTGGTGAGCGGGGGCTGTCCGGCCTGCGTCGGGCCGGGGCCGGTGGTGGTCGGGTTCGGCAGGGTGTCCACGTTGTCGATGCCCAGGTCCACGGGGACGTCGGGCCGGACCTCGGGCCGGACGACCCGGGTCGGCCCGGTGGTGTCCTGCGACGGCAGAACGACGTTCGTCCCGGTGGTCCCGTGGGAGCCGTCCGGCTGGTCGTCCGTGCTCGTGTAGGTCACCGTGGTGGAGTCCTTGCCACCACCCCGCCTGCCCCGGACCGGGGGGCCGACGTAGGTGCCGTTCTCATTGATGCCACCGACGTACTCGGGTACGAAATCCCCCGGCGGCGGCGGAAACGTCGGCGGTTCCAGGCCCTTCATGTTGTACGTGGACCAGGTGTACGCGCCGGAGAGCTTCTCCAGTTCGGCGGCGGCCTCCTGCTGGTTGGCGCGCTCCTTGGCCTCGATGTCCTTGAGGTCCTCGCTCGCGGCCATCGACTTCTTGGCGTTGTTCGCGACGGTCGACGCGTCCGGGTCGTTGCGGTACTTGATCGCCGCCGCCAGGTTCTCCTTGGCGGCGGCGTGCGAGGTGTAACGGGGCGTGGCGCTCTGCGCGGTGGCGATGGCCTGGGCCGCGTGGTCCATCCAGGTGGCCGCGTCGGAGCCGTAGGTGCCCAGGGAGTGGGTGGAGCTGACGACGCTCTCGGCCCACGTGTTGAACGCCTTCTCCGCCTCGCCCTCCCATTCGACCCGGCCGGTGCGGTTCTTGAGCTGCGCGGCGATGCGGTGCATCTCCTCGGACGCCTCTTTCAGGCGGCCCGCCGCGTTCCCCACGGAGAACGAGCTGGCCTCGTCCAGCCATGCCAGCATCTGCTGGTGGGACATCGAACGGAAGTCGGTGCCCCCGCCTCCGCCACCCTCTGCAGGCCTCATCCTTCGCCTCTTCCCCCGTGTGTCCTTCTGTTTCCCGTCCCCGGCGCGCTACTTGAAGGTGCCGCCGCCTTCGGTCGCCCCGCTGCCCGTGCTGACGGGCACCCGCCCGGCCTCGACATCGGCCTGGCGCTTGGCGTCCTCGGTCCGCTGGTGGATCTGGAGCATCTTGTACCGGGTGTCCTCGTCCAGCTGCTCTAAGCCGTCCTTGGACGCGACGACCGCGATGCCGAGGCCCTCCAGGCAGTCGCGCAGCAGACCGGAGAGTTCGACCAGCTGCTTGAGCACCGCGTTGTACGCGTCGTACACGCCGGCGGCCTCGGACCAGGCGGCGCCGCCGCCGCCGAACTGGGCGCGCACCACCGGGTCCGACTTCATCTTGCCCTTGTCGGCCTCCGAAGAGGTGAGCTTGGTGATCAGACCGTCGATGCTCGCCTTGAACTCGGTCATGGACTCCGAGTTGTAGAGCACGGCTTCCCTGCTCATGCCGTACATTCCAGCCTCATAGGGCCTCATGCCCGCGTTCCTCCCCCGTGAACCGCCATGGCAGGGCGTCCGGGACAGCCGGGACGCCCTCCTGTCGGGTCTAGAAGTTCACTGTAGCCAGGAACGACGACAGTCCGCACCTCCCGGTTGCACAAGCAACCGGCATCGCACGGTCACGAAGGGGACACGGCGACGGCGGCCTGGGGCCTGATCGGGAGGCGGTTGACCGGGCGTCCCGTCGCCGCGCGCACGGCTGAGGCCACTGCGGCGGGTGAGGTGACGACCGGGACCGCGCTCGCCGCCTTCGCGCCGAAGGGCGCGACGACGTCCCGCTCCTCGACCAGTTTCACGATGCGAATGTCCGGGGCGTCCAGGGATGTCGGGAGTGCGTAGCCCGTGAAGTCGGGGTGGCGGACCAGACCCCGGGCCGTACGGAGGTTCTCCGTGAGGGCCGCGCCGACGCCCTGGGTGACGCCCGCCTCGATCCGGGCGGCCAGCTGGGCCGGGTTGAGGACCCGGCCGACGTCCTGGGCGACGGCCATCTCCACGACCCGTACCGACCCCAGCTCGATGTCCACGTCGACCACGGCGCGGATCGCGCAGAACGCGAGGCCCACGAACGCGTCGCCCTGGCCCGCCTCGTCCAGCGGCTCGGTCGGATGGGGGCGGCACTGGGCGGTCGCCCACAGCTCCTTGCCGTCCAGCGCCTCCGTGACCGTCGTGGAGAGGACCCCGTCGTACGAGGTGATCTTGCCGTCGTTGATCTGGAGCAGCTCCGTGGACATGCCGAACTGGTGGGCCAGCGGCTGGAGGAGCTGGGTCCGCACCATCTTCGCGGCCCGCTCGACCGCCCCGCCCGACACCCAGGTGTGACGGCCGTGCGCCGACGGTCCCGCCGGGGGCTGGTCCGTGTCCACGGGTGCCACGTGGACCTCCTCGATGCCGAGGGTGTCCTGCACGATCTGCCGGGCGAGCGTCGAGAAGCCCGAACCGGTGTCGACCGCCGAGCAGATGACGGTGGCCGCGCCCTCGTGGACCCGTACGGTCGCCGTCGAGACCTCGTCGGTGCCCTCCGCGCCCAGCATGTGGACCATGCCGAGCGCGTATCCCACGCCCCGCCGGACCGCGCCGGGCTCGCCCGCGCCCTCCGGGCCGCCGGGCAGCAGCCAGTCGCCCTCCGGGGTGTCCTTGGGGAGCGGCGGCAGCGGGAATTCCCGTACGGCGGAGAGGAGTTCCGCCACCGGGGCCGGGCAGGTCACGGTCTGTCCGGTGGGCAGGATGTCGCCGGTCGCCATGACGTTCCGCATCCGCAGCTCGGCCGGGTCGACGCCCAGTTTCGCGGCCAGCCGGTCCATCTGCGCCTCGTAGGCCGCGCACACCTGCATCGCGCCCTCGCCCCGCACGTGGCCGGACGGCGGGTTGTTCGTACGGACCGCCCAGCCCTCGACGAAGGCGTGCGGGACGACGTACGGGCCGCAGGCGAAGGCGACCGCCGCCGCGAGGGACTCGGACGAGGAGTCCGCGTAGGCACCCGCGTCGAGGAGGATCTGCGCCTCGACCTTCACCAGGCGTCCCTCCGCGTCGGCGTGGTGCCGGTAGCGCAGCAGGGTGGGGTGGCGGTGGGCGTGGCCGAGGAAGGACTCCTCGCGGGTGGCCGTGAGCTTCACCGGGCAGCCGGTGCGCAGCGCGAGCAGGCCCAGCGGGATCTGGAAGCCGGGATCCTCGCGGTCGCCGGTGGCGCCGGGGACGCCGGTGACGACCAGTTTGACCTGCTCCGGCGGCAGTCCGAAGCAGGCGGCGGCCAGGTCGCGGTCGGTGTGCGGGTCGGTGGAGGCGGTGTACAGCTCGACGCCTCCGTCGGGCCGGGGCACGGCGAGACCGGCCTCGGCTCCGATGGGCGCCGGGTCCTGGCGGCCGATCCGGTACAGGCCCTCGACGACGACCTCGCCGACCGCCGTCGGGTCGCCGAAGCGCAGCGGGATGTGCCGGATCAGGTTCCCGTCGGGGTGCAGGGGTTCGGCGGCGAAGGCCTTCTCCGGGTCGGTCACCGGTTCGAGGACCTCGTACTCGACGGTGATCGCGGCGGCGGCGAGCCGGGCCGTGTCCGGGTGGTCGGCGGCGACGGCGGCGAGCGCCTCGCCGTGGTGGCGGACCAGGTCGGAGGCGAAGACGGGCCGGTCGGCGACCCGGCGGCCGTAGGTCGCGGCGCCCGGCACGTCGGCGGCGGTCACCACGGCGCGGACGCCCGGCATCGCGGCGGCGGCGCTGGTGTCGACCGACAGCACGCGCGCGTGCGGGTGCGGGGAGCGCAGGATCGCCGCCCAGAGCAGGCCCTCGGCCCACAGGTCGGAGGCGTACGGGAAGGTGCCCTCGGTCTTCGCGCGGGCCTCGGCCTGCGGGAGCGAGATCCCGAGTCCGTGCGCGGCGGGTTCCCCGGCCGGGGCGCCCGAGAGGTCGGGGAGCGTGGGAATGGCGGTGGTCGCGTCGCTGCTCACGCCATGCCTCCGTCGTGCGTGGGGGGAATCTGGTGCGGGATCCGGGGTCCGTCGGCGGGCTCGTGCGCGGCGGCGGTGGCCGCCTCGCGTCCGGCGACGACCTCCTGTACGGCCGCGAGCACGTTCTGGTAGCCGGAGCAGCGGCACAGGTTGCCCGCGAGGGCCTGGCGCGCCTCCAGTTCGGTGGGGGCGTGGTTGCCCTCCAGGAGGTCGTGCACGGTCATGCACATGCCGGGGATGCAGAAGCCGCACTGCACGGAGCCGCACTTGGCCATCGCCCGCTGCACGTCCGAGGGTTCGCCGTCGGACGCGAGGCCCTCGACGGTCCGGACCTCGCTGCCCGCCGCGGTGGCCGCCGGGACCAGGCAGGAGGCGACGAGACGGCCGTCGACCTGCACGTTGCACGCGCCGCACTCGCCCTGTGAGCAGCCGTCCTTGGCGCCCGCGAGGCCGAGCCGCTCGCGCAGCACGTAGAGCAGGGACTCGCCGATCCAGGACCCGGTGACGGGCCGGTCGGTGCCGTTGACCCGCAGGGTGTACGAGGTGTGGGGGTGCTCGTCGCTGTCGGTGGACGCGAAGGGCCCCGCGGCGGGTTCGGGCACGGGGACGGGGTCGGTCCCGGGCTCGGGGACGACGGGACCGGTCACCTCCCCGGGACCGGTCGCCTGCCCGGGGACCTGCGGACGGGCGGGCTCGGACGACGGAGGGGCGGGCTCGGAGGGACGGTCGGGCTCGGGCTGCCGCCCGCCCGCGTGCTGCCCCACGGAACCACCCGCTCCGTGGTCGCCCAGGTCGCCCACGGAGTCGCCCATGGAGTCACCCGCGTGCTCCTCCCCGTGCTCGGCCGCCCGCCCGGAGCCGGGCCCGGACGGGGAGTCCTGGCCGGAGTCGGGACCGGGACCGGGGACGGGGTCGGACGGGTGGGCCGCGGAGGGCCCGTGGGGTACGGCGGGCGCGTGGGAGCCGAACGGCCCGTGAGGGTCGGACGGGCCGTGGAGGTCGGACGGGCCGTGCAGGTCGGACGGTCCGTGCAGGTGGGCGGACCCGTGGACCTCGGAGGACCCGTGCGGCTCACCCGCTCCGGCGCTCCCGCCTGGCCCATGAATGTCCCCGGGCCCGTGGACGTCCCCGGCCCCGTGCGCGTGACCGGCCTCCCCGGGCTCGTCGGCCCCGTGGGTCTCGCCGGACGCGTGTACGGGCTCGACCGCGTGGGTCTCGCCCAACTCGTGCACCTCACCGGCCCCGTGGAGGGCGTCGGCCGTGTGGAGGGCATCGGCCGTGTGGCCGGGGTCGCTCCCCCGGACCGGACCGGCAGCCTCGTGGACCTCGCCCGGACCGTGAGCCTCACCGGGACCGTGCGCCCCGCCGGAACCGTGCTCCGGGGCCTGCCCCCGCGGGGGGACGGAGCCGTGCGTCGGCCCGTCGCCCGGCACCGGCGGGCGCTCCTGTACCGGCGCCGTGCCCTGCTGGGCCGCGTGCCCGGTCCCGTGGGCCGCGCCGGAGGTCCGGGCCGCGCCGGAATCCCGCTCGGGCCCGTGCTCGGGCCCGTGCTCCGGCCCCTGTCCTGGGACGGGCCGCTCCGCCGTCCGCGTGTGCTCCGCCGCCGGTGAGGCTCCGGCGTCGCCGGGGCGGGCGGGCGCCGGTTCCTCCTGCAGCGCCCACGGCGCCGGGGCGCCGCCCGGCAGGGTCGCGGGGGCCTCGGCGTAGGGGCGGACGGCCGACGCGGCGAAGCCGCCCGGCTCCTCGTCCGGTCGCGGCGCGTCCGGCACCGTCCACTGGCCGGTGGCGCCCGGGTCGGGGGCCGTCGTCTCCGGGAAGTGCCACTCCGCCGTGGCGTGCGGGTCGCCCTGGCCGGACGGCGCCGGGTAGGGGGCCGTCCGCTCGGCGTACCGCCCGTACGCGGAGGCGTCGAAGTACGGGACCTGCTCCTGGTAGGGGGGCTGCTCCGCCGGTGCCGGGACGTGGGCCGGCCAGCCGCCGGTGGCCGCCGGGCCGTCCGGGGTCATCGGGGCGAGCGGCTGGAGCGGGGTGATCATCGGCGGTACGTAGCCGTGGCCGGGGGCCTCCAGCGGGACGCCCTCCAGCATGAAGTCCGGCGGGAGCTGGACGAAGGCCGTCGCGTCGCCGTCGTACCCCTCGCTCTGCGGGATCGGCTCCCAGCCGCCGGGGCTCCCGCCCTGGTTCCCCTGCTGTTCGTTGCTCACGACAGTGCCCTCCCCAGTGCCCGTCGGGCGAGTGCGGCGACCGTGCGCCGCAGGTGCAGTACGGCCGGGGGCAACGCCTCGTCGCCCGGCGGGTCAGGGATGCAGGCGGCGGCGACGTACTCGCCGAACGCCGCCAGCGCCTCGGGGGCCAGACCCCGGTCGTTGTCCCAGTCCACGAGCGAGGCGATCCAGCGCTCGGCCTCCAGCGGGCGCAGCGGCATCGGGGCGACGGCGCCGACCGCGCAGCGGACACCGCGCCGGGCCGGGTCGAGGACGACGGCGACGGACGCGGTGGCGCGGGCCGGGCCGGTGCGGCCGGTGGCCTTGACGAAGACCTGAGGGGCGTGGAGCAGCGGGACGCGGACGAAGGCGACGAGTTCGCCGGGGGCGAGCAGGTCGCGGCCCGCGAGCAGGTGGGAGACGGGGATCTCGCGGCTGCCGAGCGGCCCGAGGACGACGAGGTCGGCCTCCAGGGCGGCGAGGACGGGCAGCGAGTCGCCGGTGGGCGCGGCGGTGACGACGTTGCCGCCGAGGGTGCCCGCGTTGCGGATCTGGGGCGGTCCCGCGGCGCGGGCGGCGGCGGCGAGGGCGGGGATGAGGGCGGCGAAGTCGGGGCGGCCCATGCGGGCGTGGGTGAGGCCCGCGCCGAGGAGGGCGTGGCCGTCCTGGTACTGCCAGCCGCGGATCTCGTTGATGCGGCTGAGGCCGACGAGTCCGGCGGGGCGGAGCTGACCCTTGTTGACGGCGGCCATCAGGTCGGTGCCACCGGCGACGGGGACGGCGGCCGGCATCGCCGTGAGCGCCGCCACGGCCTCGTCGAGCGAGGCGGGCAGCGTCACGGACTGCGCCGTCTGTGGTGCGTGCGTGGTCAACCCGCTGCCCCTTCCCGGTGTCCCGGTGGTCCCCGAATGTGCCCGGCCGTCGCGCCTGCGTGTGGGCGTACCGTACGTGCTCACAGGCCGGACGTGGCAACTCTGGCACATCTTGGGAGCGGTCCGGCGCGAGGGTCCGCGAAGGACTGTTCCGTCCGGGACGCCCCGGGGAGGGACGGTAACTTCCGGTTCGCCGCTCTTGGGTGACGGGGACCGCCGGGTGTCTCACACGTTCGGGGGCGTCCCTTCCCGGGGGCGGCCGATGATGCCGGGGCGCTGTTGACGGGCGTACGGTCCGGCGGGCGGGCGGTAGTCCACGCCGAGGGCGTCCAGGCGGCGGTAGTGGGTGGTCATGCGGCCTTCGAAGGCGGGGTAGTCGCGGGCTTCGGGGGCGGGCAGTTCGGACCAGGCGACCTCGGCGAAGGCGGCGAGGCGCGGGAAGACCTGGTAGTCGACGCGGGAGCGGTTCTCCATGACCTCGGTCCACACGTTGGCCTGGGTTCCCAGGATGTGGGCCGCGGCCTCCGGGGAGAGGCCCGGCGGGACGGGCTCGAAGCGGTAGACGTCCTCCAGGGTGCGGACGTACGCGATGGGTACGGGCTCCTCGTCGCCGGGGGCCTGCCGGTAGTCGAGGTAGACGTGCTGTTCGGGGCACATGACGACGTCGTGTCCGGCGTTCGCGGCGGCGACGCCGCCGCCGTAGCCGCGCCAGGAGGAGACGGCGGCGCCCTCGGCGAGGCCGCCCTCCAGGATCTCGTCCCAGCCGATGAGGCGGCGGCCACGGGCGGTGAGCCAGCGGTCGAAGTGCCGGATGAACCAGGACTGGAGCTCGTTCTCGTCGGCGAGGCCGAGTTCGCGGATGCGGTCCTGGGCGGCCGGGGAGGCCTTCCACTGGTCCTTGGGGCACTCGTCGCCGCCGACGTGGACGAAGGGCGAGGTGGCCGCCGGGAAGAGGTCGAGGACCTCTTCGAAGACGCCCTCGTAGAAGCGCAGGACGGCTTCGGTGGGGGCGAGGACGTTGGGGTTGACGCCCCAGGTGTCCCAGACGGTGAGGGCGGCGGTGTCGACGACGTCGGTGTTGCCGAGTTCGGGGTAGGCGGCGATGGCCGCCTGGGAGTGGCCGGGGATGTCGATCTCGGGGACGACGGTGATGTGCCGTTCGGCGGCGTAGGCGACGATCTCGCGGATGTCGTCCTGGGTGTAGAAGCCGCCGTGCGGGGTGTCGTCCCAGAGCGGCGAGGCGCGGTGGCCCCACTTGCTGCGGGCGCGCCAGGAGCCGACCTCGGTGAGCCGGGGGTGGCGCTTGATCTCGATGCGCCAGCCCTGGTCGTCGGTGAGGTGGAAGTGGAAGACGTTGAGCTTGTGGGCGGCGAGGAGGTCGAGGTAGCGCAGGACCCCGTCCTTGGGGGTGAAGTGCCGGGAGACGTCGAGCATGAGGCCGCGCCAGCCGAAGCGGGGGCGGTCCTCGACGGTCACGCACGGGAGTTCGCGGGCGCCGCCGCCGACGGGGGCGGCGCGGTACGCCTCCGGGCCGAGGAGCTGGCGGAGGGTCTGGGCGCCCCAGAACACTCCGGCGGGGCCGCCGCCCTCGATGACGGCGGCGGCTCCGGGGCCGCCGGTGGTGAGGCGGTAGCCCTCGGGGCCGTCCGTCCGTGCCACGTCCGGGCTGATCCGGAGGCGGACGGCGCCGGGTCCGGCGCCGTCGGGGAGGGGCAGTCCGGTGGCGGCGCCGAGGACGGTCCGCAGCCAGCGGGCGGTGGACTCGGTGCCGGGGCCCGCGTCGAGCGTGGTGCGGGCGTCGAGGGTGAGGTGCCGGGGGCCGTCGGCCGGGTGCTCGACGGTACGGGGGGCGGGGATCAGGGCCGGGTCGGTCATCGCGTCAGTCCTTCACCGCGCCGCCGAGTCCGGAGACCAGACGGCGCTGTACGAGTACGAAGAAGACGAGCACCGGGACGGTCATCACGGTCGAACCGGCCATGATGCCTCCCCAGTCGTTCTCGTCGGGCTTGAAGAAGACGAGGAGGGCCATGGGGAGGGTCGACTGCGAGGTGTCGCTGATGATGAACGACTTCGCGAAGAGGAAGTCGTTCCAGGTGGAGATGAACGAGAAGACGCTGGTGGCGACGAGGCCGGGGAAGACCAGCGGGAAGAGGATCTGCCAGAGGAAGCGGGTGCGGCTGGCGCCGTCGATCTGGGCCTGTTCCTCCAGGGCCTCGGGGACGGCCTTGACGAAGCCGCGCAGCATCCAGATCGCGAAGGGCAGCGAGAAGGCGATGTGCGGCAGGATCAGCGAGCCGAGGGTGTTGAGCTGCCCGGCGTCCCGCATGAGGAAGAACAGCGGGATGGTGAGGGCCTCCACCGGCACCATCTGGGCGACCAGGAACATGATCAGGAGGGTGGTGCGGAACTTGAAGCGGAAGCGGGTGACGGCGGTCGCCGCCAGGAAGGCGATGAGCGCGGAGGCGAGGACGACGGTGCTCGCGACGATCAGCGAGTTGAGGAAGTAGCGGCCGAACTCCTGCTGTTCGAAGACCCGCCGGAAGGAGTCGAGGGACGGCGAGAGGGTCCACGGCCGGGGGTTGGTGGACTGGATCTCTCCGGCCGGTTTGAAGGCGGAGAGGACCATCCAGTACAGCGGGAAGGCGACGGCGGCGGCGACGAGGAGGGTGACGGCCTCGGCGGCGAGCCTGCCGGGCCGCCGGATGCGGAACGCGCTCACAGTTCTTCTCCCTGACGTCGCAGCAGGCGCAGGTAGACGAGCGTCACGGCCAGCAGGATCAGCAGCATGACGACGCCGATCGCCGAGCCCAGGCTGTACTGGGACGAGGCGAAGGCCTTCTGGTAGGCGTACACGTTGAGGACGAGGTTCTGACCGGCGATGCCGCCGCCGTTCGTCATCACGTAGATCTGGGTGAAGACCTTGAAGTCCCAGATGATCGACTGGATGGTGACGACGACCAGGATGGGCCGGAGCATCGGTGCCATGACCGCACGCCAGATCCGCCACTGGGAGGCGCCGTCGAGGGAGGCGGCCTCCAGGACCTCGGACGGGATGGCCCGGATGCCCGCGTAGACGGTGACCATCACGAACGGGAACGAGCACCAGACGACCTCCATGAGGACGAGCGCGAAGGCGCTGTAGCGCCCGTACGTCCAGGAGAAGTCGCCGAGCCCGAGGAGCTTGTTGACGGGGCCGAAGTCGGGGTCGAAGAGGAAGACCCAGACGGTGGAGCCGGTGACCGCGGGCGTGGCCCAGGCGCCGAGCGCGGCCATCATCAGGACGAGCCGGGGCAGGGCGCGGACCCGGGTGAGGAGGACGGCGAGGGCGCAGCCGACGGCCAGGGTGGTGACGACGCAGGCGGCGGCGAAGACGACGGTGGCGAGGAGGACCTGCCAGAACTGGGGGTCGCCGAAGAGGGCGGTGTAGTTGCCGAAGCCCTTGAAGGTGGTGGGTTCGCCGCCGCTGACCTGGGCCTGGGTGTACTCCAGGAAGGAGATCAGGCCGAGCTGGTAGACGGGGTAGACGAGGAGTCCGCCGATGACGACGAGGGCGGGCAGGAGGTAGAGCCAGGGGGTCCAGGCGCTGTGGCGGCGCGGGGCGCGGGGGGCCCGCGCCCCGCCGCGGGGGGCGGGGCGGGGGCCGGTGCCGGCCCGCTTCTCGGTGAGCTGGGTCGTCATGCGTCTCAGCCCGCCGGAGCGAAGGCGGTGTCCATCTTCTTCGCCGCGTCGTCGGCCGCGGCCTTGACGTCCTTACGGCCGCTGACGACCTCCTGGAACATCGTGGGCAGGACGAGACCGGCGTCGATCTGGCCCCATCCGGCGGACGCGGGGACGAACCTGGTGCCCGCGCCGAGGGTGTCGATGAAGGGCTTCACGAAGGGCTGACGCTGGGCGGCGGCGGCCCGGACGTCGGTGTAGGTGGGGAGGAAGCCCATGGCGTCGAAGAGGCGGGCCTGGCTCTCCTTGCCGGTGAGGGACTTGAGGAGGTCGACGGCGAGGCTGCGGTGCGAGGTGCTCTTGAGGACGCCGATGTTGTTGCCGCCCGCGAAGGCGGGGGCGATGGAGCCGGGGGTGGTGCCGGGCAGCGGGACGACGGCGTACTTGCCCTTGACGGTGCCCGCCTCGACGGCGGCGTGGCTGAAGTCGCCGCCGATGGCCATGCCCGCCTTGCCGGAGGCGAAGGCGGTGACGGTGGCGTTGCCGCCCATCTGGGCGCACTTGGCGGCGGGGCAGTTGTCGTCGCCGAAGAGCGAGGTGTACGTGGTGATGCCCTTGACGGCGGCCTCGCTGTTGACGGCCGCCTTGTAGGAGTCGCCGTTCGCGGTGGCGAGTTCGCCGCCCGCGGCCCAGACGAAGGGCATCGCGCCGTAGGTGTAGGCGCCGCCGACGGCGATGCCGTACAGCTCGGGCTTGGCCTTGCGGATCTTCTTGGCGGTGCTGACGAGTTCGGCCTGGCTCTTGGGGGCGGTGAGGCCGAGCTCCTTGAAGACGTCGGTGCGGTAGTAGAGGGCGCGGACGCCGACGAAGAGCGGGGCGCCGTAGATCTTGCCGCCGACGGTGACGGACTGCTTCGCGGTGGGGTCGGTGTCCTTGGCCTGGTCCCACGCGCCGAACTCGGTGGTGATGTCGGCGAGTCCGCCGTCCTTGACGTATCCGGCGGTGTCGGTGTTGCCGTACTCGATGAGGTCGGGCGCCGACTTGGGGTCGTTGAAGGCGGCCTTGACGCGCTGGGCGCGGGTCTCGACGGGGATGTACTCGACCTCGACCTTGGCGCCCTGGTGCTGCTTCTCGAAGGTGGCGACGGCCTGCTGGACGACCTGCTCCTTGGGCTTGTTGCTCACCTCCTGGAAGAGCCAGACGCGGAGGGTGCCGGTCTTCTCGTCCGTCGTGGCCTTGCCGTCGGAGGTCCCCGGTGCGCAGGCGGTGGCGGTGAGACCGGCCAGCAGGAGTGCGGCGGCCGGGGCGGTGACGCGGGCAGGAAGCTTCATGACGGATCCCCTCCGAAGGCGTGCGTTGCAGCATGTGCAATGTGCGTTTCGTTCTGCACAACACGCGTGAGGTTAGGCGCGCCTCAGGCGGCCCGACAAGAGGTCTCGACCACCTCAACCACTCCGTGACCGGCGAAAGCATCCTGCGCAACACCCGGAAGGACCCGGTAAGGGCGGAAACGCCCCACCGCCCGCCGCACGGACCCACCCGGCATCCCGGGACGACCGCCGGGGAGACCACCGAGGAGACCGCCAGGGAGAACCGGAAGGCCCGCAACCGGCTCCGGAGGGCCCCGGAAGGCGCGGGGCGGCCCGGAGAATACGGAACCGGCTCCGGAAAGCCCCCGGAAAGCTCCGGAGGCCCCGGAAGCCCCCGAAGACGCGGAACGGCCCCCGGCGCACGCACCGGAGTGCGCGCGCCGGGGGCCGTCCCGACGTGCCAGAGGGGAAGGACCGCCGCTACTTGTCCTTGCCGCCCTTGCCCTTGTCCTTGTCGCCGCCGCCCGCGCCCATGGAGTCGTAGATCTCCTTGCACATGGGGCAGACCGGGTACTTCTTGGGGTCGCGCCCCGGTACCCAGACCTTCCCGCACAGCGCCACGACGGGCGTGCCGTCGAGGGCGCTCGCCATGATCTTGTCCTTCTGGACGTAATGGGCGTAGCGCTCGTGGTCGCCGTCACCGTGGGACACCTGCGGCGTAGGCTCGACGAGGGTTCCCGTACCTGCCCCGCGCTCGGGCTCGAGAGTGCTCATAAGCGCCAAGGGTACTGAAAGCCGGGGCCTCAGTTGAGTGACGGGTCGTCGGGGTACGTGGCGATCATCGCCAGTTCCCCGCGCTGGCGCCGCAGCACCTGCCGCCAGAGCGTCTCGGGGCGGGGCGAGGAGACGTCCCCGGGCTCCGACTCGACCACGTACCAGGCACCGTCGGCCAGCTCCGCCTCCAGCTGGCCGGGGCCCCAGCCCGCGTACCCGGCGAAGATCCGCAGCGAGCCGAGGGCGGGACCGAGGAGTTCGGGCGGGGTCTCCAGGTCGACCAGACCGATCGCCCCGAACACCCGCCGCCAGCCCAGGGGCCCCTCGTCGCCGGGGATCACGGCGAGGCCGAGCGCCGCGTCGAGGGCGACGGGACCCCCCTGGAAGACGACGCCGGGTTCACCGGCGAGTCCGGCCCAGGGGGCGAGGACGTCGCCGACGGTCACCGGGGTGGGCCGGTTGAGGGCCACGCCGAGCGAGCCCTCGTCGTCGTGGTCGAGCAACAGCACCACCGCGCGGTCGAAATTCGGGTCCGCGAGGGCGGGGGTGGCGACGAGCAGCCGGCCTGTGAGCGAGGACACCTCGGTCATGCGACACATGATCCCGCATCTTCGGCGCGCGCGGGGCCCGTCCGGCCCGAAGGGCGGGCCCGGCGTCCGGCGGGTGAGCGGCGCCGCAGATCAGAGGGGACGGCGCGGTCCGCCCGGAAGGACGGCCCGGACCAAGCGGACGGTCACCCTCCGCAAGATCACGGAAGCGGAGGGTGTTGTGCCGAATTCATTACATCTGCCAGGCCCCCCGGGGCACCCGATCGGGGTCCCCGGGACCCTTACCCTTTTCACTGGCCACCCGACCGACCCCACTCCGGAACGCGAGATTCATGACCGGCACAGACGATGTCCTGCTTGTCCACGGCGGAACCCCGCTGGAGGGTGAGATCCGCGTCCGCGGCGCGAAGAACCTCGTGCCCAAGGCGATGGTCGCCGCCCTGCTCGGCAGCGGCCCCAGCCGCCTGCGCAACGTGCCCGACATCCGTGACGTCCGCGTCGTGCGCGGGCTGCTCCAGCTGCACGGAGTGACGGTCCGTCCGGGCGAGGAGCCCGGCGAGCTCGTCCTCGACCCGACGCACGTCGAGTCCGCGAACGTCGCCGACATCGACGCCCACGCCGGTTCGTCCCGCATCCCGATCCTCTTCTGCGGCCCGCTGCTGCACCGCCTCGGCCACGCCTTCATCCCGGGTCTGGGCGGCTGCGACATCGGCGGCCGTCCCATCGACTTCCACTTCGACGTGCTCCGCCAGTTCGGCGCGACCATCGAGAAGCGCGAGGGCGGCCAGTACCTGGAGGCCCCGCAGCGCCTTCGCGGCTGCAAGATCCGGCTGCCGTACCCCTCGGTCGGCTCGACCGAGCAGGTGCTGCTGACGGCCGTGCTCGCCGAGGGCGTCACCGAGCTGTCGAACGCCGCCGTGGAGCCCGAGATCGAGGACCTCATCTGCGTGCTGCAGAAGATGGGCGCGATCATCTCCATGGACACCGACCGGACCATCCGGATCACCGGTGTGGACCGGCTCGACGGCTACACCCACCGGGCGCTCCCGGACCGCCTGGAGGCGGCCTCCTGGGCGTCGGCGGCGCTGGCCACCGAGGGTGACATCTACGTGCGCGGCGCCCAGCAGCGCTCGATGATGACCTTCCTCAACACCTACCGGCGGGTCGGCGGCGCCTTCGAGATCGACGACGAGGGCATCCGCTTCTGGCACCCGGGCGGCTCGCTCAACGCGATCGCCCTGGAGACCGACGTGCACCCCGGCTTCCAGACGGACTGGCAGCAGCCGCTGGTCGTGGCCCTGACGCAGGCGTCCGGCCTCTCCATCGTCCACGAGACGGTGTACGAGTCGCGGCTCGGCTTCACCTCCGCGCTCAACCAGATGGGCGCGCACATCCAGCTGTACGCCGAATGCCTGGGCGGCTCCGACTGCCGCTTCGGGCAGCGCAACTTCCTGCACTCGGCGGTCGTGTCCGGCCCGACGAAGCTCCAGGGCGCCGACCTGGTCATCCCGGACCTGCGCGGCGGCTTCTCGTACCTGATCGCGGCGCTCGCGGCGCAGGGCACCTCCCGGGTGCACGGCATCGAGCTGATCAACCGGGGCTACGAGAACTTCATGGAGAAGCTCGTCGAGCTGGGCGCCAAGGTCGAGCTGCCGGGCAGCGCGCTGGTCTAGCCGGGTCCCCGCCCGGCGCGCCTCGCGCCGGGAGGCCGCCCACACCTCCGGTCCGGCCCGGTGGGACGCACACCGTCCCGCCGGGCCGGACCGGACGCGTTTCCGGCCGGGTCCGACCGGCCCGGCCCGGGGCGGGCGGCCCCGCGGGACGCCTCCCGGGCCCGCAGACGGCCCCTGACGGGCATACGGAAGGGCGGCCACCCCCTGACAGGGTGGCCGCCCTTCCGTCGCCTCTGGACTGCCTTACTTGCCCTTGGCGGCTTCCTTGAGCTTCGAGCCCGCGGAGACCTTCACGCTGTAGCCGGCCGGGATGTTGATCGGGTCGCCGGTCTGCGGGTTGCGAGCGGTGCGAGCGGCACGGTGGGTGCGCTCGAAGGTCAGGAAGCCGGGGATGGTGACCTTCTCGTCGCCCTTGGCGACGATCTCGCCGACGGTCTCGGCGAGAGCGGCCAGCACGGCGTCGGCGTCCTTGCGGGTCACCTCGGCACGGTCGGCCAGGGCGGCCACCAGCTCACTGCGGTTCATGTTCTTACTCCCGTGTTCTTCTTGCCTGTGAGGCGTGCCACGCGGCGGAAGCCGCGTGAGGTGGTTCGGCGATGCCGATGCTGCCAGGGCCTTCGGACAGTCCCCGGACCCGGGTCCGATGCCGGACCCTCGCGCCCAAACACGCATCCTGCCCCCACCAGCGGCGGGAACGCCAATCCGGCACCCCCGGGGGTCACACGAAAAGCGCCAGAGCCCCGTGGTGGTGACGTGCTGTCGACCACGCGCACACGACGCGGAGCCGAAAAGCCACCCTAAAGGCGGGTTTACGGCTCCGCGAATCGCGACGCGCCGTCAGCGGTCTTCGGCCGCGGGAGCCTCGGCCGCGGCCTTCGCCGCCTTGCGGACCGCTCCGGCGACCGCGCCCGCGACCTTGTCGTTGAAGACCGACGGGATGATGTAGTTCGGGTTCAGCTCGCCCTCGGTGACGACACCGGCCAGCGCCGTGGCGGCGGCCAGCATCATCTCCGTGTTGACGGTGCGGGACTGGGCGTCGAGCAGACCCCGGAAGACACCCGGGAAGACCAGCACGTTGTTGATCTGGTTGGGGAAGTCGGAGCGGCCGGTGGCGACGACGGCGGCCGTCTGGCGGGCGGCGGCCGGGTCGACCTCCGGGTCCGGGTTCGCGAGCGCGAAGACGATCGCGCCCTCCGCCATCGCGGCGACGTCGGTCTCGTCGAGCAGGTTCGGGGCGGAGACGCCGATGAAGACGTCGGCGCCGACCACGGCCTGCTTGAGGGTGCCGGTGACGCCCTCCGGGTTGGTGTTGTCGGCGATCCAGCGCAGCGGCGAGTCGGCCGGGGCGTCCACCAGGTCCTCGCGGCCCGCGTGCACCACGCCGTGGATGTCGGCGACCACCGCGTGCTTGACGCCCGCGGCCAGGAGCAGCTTCAGGATGGCCGTACCGGCGGCGCCCGCGCCGGACATGACGACCCGTACGTCGCCGATGCCCTTGTCGACCACGCGGAGCGCGTTGGTGAGGGCGGCGAGGACGACGATGGCGGTGCCGTGCTGGTCGTCGTGGAAGACCGGGATGTCGAGGGCCTCGCGCAGCCGGGCCTCGATCTCGAAGCAGCGGGGCGCCGAGATGTCCTCCAGGTTGATGCCCGCGAAGCCGGGGGCGATGGCCTTGACGATGGCGACGATCTCGTCGGTGTCCTGCGTGTCGAGGCAGATCGGCCAGGCGTCGATGCCCGCGAAGCGCTTGAAGAGGGCCGCCTTGCCCTCCATGACGGGCAGGGAGGCCATCGGGCCGATGTTGCCGAGGCCGAGGACGGCGGAGCCGTCGGTGACGACCGCGACGGAGTTGCGCTTGATGGTGAGGCGGCGGGCGTCCTCGGGGTTCTCGGCGATGGCCATGCACACCCGGGCCACGCCCGGGGTGTAGATCATGGACAGGTCGTCACGGTTGCGGATGGGGTGCTTCGACGCCATCTCGATCTTGCCGCCGAGGTGCATCAGGAACGTACGGTCGGAGACCTTGCCGAGGACGACGCCCTCGATGCCCCGCAGCTGCTGCACGATCAGATCGGCGTGGGCCGTGGAGGTCGCGGCGATGGTGACGTCGATGCGGAGCTTCTCGTGTCCGGAAGCGGTCACGTCGAGGCCGGTGACGGAACCGCCGGACGACTCCACCGCCGTGGTGAGCTGGGAGACCGCGGTCCCGCTCGCGGGAACCTCCAGCCGGACCGTCATCGAGTACGAGACGCTGGGCGCCGTTGCCATGGCCGACTTCCTCTGCTTTTCCTGAGCTTCGTTGCTACGCCGCCCCGGCTGGTTGCCCGGCTGCGCCCTCCGATGGTCGCACCTACCTGCCGGTAGCAGGTAATGCGGTCATTTTGTTTTCGGAAACTACTTTCCACCATACGAGAGAGCCTCGGGAAACAGAAGAGGTCCCCGCCACCAGGTGGTGACGGGGACCTCGACTTCGTAGCTACGCACTAAGTGGCACCGACCCGCCATGCTCGCCTCGCGGCAAGTGGTCCCTCTGAGGGACGAAGGTTGGGCCCGGGGGCTTGGATCGAGCCGGTGCCACGACAAGGCTAACAAACCACCCCGCCCGGCGATTCCAGCGCCACAGGTTGACCGGAAATCAATCCTGTAGCCGCCGGGCGGCCCGGATTCCTGCTAGGGCCCTCGTCAGTCCCTCAGCAGATCCGGCACTCCCGCCGCGTCCGGCATGTCCCCGGCCGCCGCGACCACCGTGAGCTGCTGCGTCGCCCGGGTCAGGGCCACGTAGAGCACCCGCAGACCGGCCGGGGACTCGTCGGCGATCTCGGCGGGCGAGACGACCACCGTGGCGTCGTACTCCAGCCCCTTCGCCTCCAGCGAGCCCAGCGCCACCACACGGTCGCCCAGCTCGGCGAGCCAGCGGGCCGCCTCCTCGCGGCGCCGCATGGCGACGACGACACCGACCGTGCCCTCGACCCGCTCCAGCAGCAGTCGCGCCTCGGACCGAACGATTTCGGCCAGGTCCGGCTTCCCGGGTCCCTCCGGCACCGCCACGAACCGGGGCTCGACGCCCGTCGAGCGGACCGCGCGCGGCGACTCCTTGCCCGGCATCGCCAGGGCGAGGACCTTCGCGGCCAGCTCGGCGATCTCCGCCGGGTTCCGGTAGTTCACGGTCAGCTCGAAACGGCGGCGCGGCCGGGAGCCGAGGGCCTCGTCGCGGGCCGAGGCCGCCTCGTCCGGGTCCGACCAGGAGGACTGCGCCGGGTCGCCGACGACCGTCCAGGTGGCGTGCCGACCGCGTCTGCCGACCATCCGCCACTGCATCGGCGTGAGGTCCTGCGCCTCGTCGACGATCACGTGCGCGTACTCGGTGCGCTCGGCCGCGAGCCGCTCGGCCCGCTCCCACTGCGTCTCCTCCCGCACCGGCATCAGCTCCTCCAGACCGGTGAGCTGGTCCAGCGGGTCGTACTCCCGGCGCTTCCTCGGCCGGGCCGGGGCGCCCAGCAGGGTGCCCAGCTCGTCGAGGAGGGCCACGTCGTGGACGGACAGCGCCCGGCGGCGCAGCGAGCGGGCCAGCCGCCGCACCTCGCCGGGGTTGAGGATCCGGCGGGCCCAGCGGCCGAGCCGCCGCTCGTCGGCCATCGCGCCGAGGACCCCGCGCGGGGTCAGCTCCGGCCACCAGGCGTCGAGGAAGGAGAGGAAGGAGTCCTCGGTGGAGACGTCCTCGTCGAAGGAGGAGCGCAGCTCGGCGGCGAGTTCGGGGTCGCTGTGCCGTCCGACCGCCCCCGACCTGGCGTACAGGGCGTCGAGGAGGAGGCGGCGGGCGCGCGGGCGGAGCAGGTTGACGGGGGCGGTGCCGCCGAGGACGTTGTGGCGGATGCGCCGCAGGTCGTCGGCCTCCAGCTCCAGGCGGCGGCCGAAGGCGACCACCCGCAGCCGGGTGGGGGTGCCGGTGCTGACGGGCTCGTCCTCGCCCAGCTCGGGCTGGGCCCGGGGCGGCGGGGTCTCCAGGGCGCCGCGCGCGGCCTTGCGCAGGACGGCGAGCATCCGGGAGGAGCCCTTGATCCGGGCGACGGCCGGATCGTCGTAGGCGGTGGCCTCGGCCCCGTCGACGAGCGAGCCGACCGCGCGGATGGCGACCTGCCCCTCCTCGCCGAGGGAGGGCAGGACGCCCTCGGTGTACGAGACGAGCAGCGGGGTCGGGGAGACGATCAGGATGCCGCCCGCGTACCGCCGCCGGTCCTGGTAGAGCAGATAGGCGGCCCGGTGCAGGGCGACGGCGGTCTTGCCGGTGCCGGGACCGCCCTCGACGTACGTGACGGAGGCGGCGGGGGCCCGGATGACCAGGTCCTGCTCGGCCTGGATCGAGGAGACGATGTCCCGCATGGTGTGGCTGCGGGCCTGGCCGAGGGCGGCCATCAGGGCGCCGTCGCCGATGACCGGCAGCTCGCGCCCGTCGAGGGTGGCCCGCAGTTCGGGGCGCATCAGGTCGTCCTCGACGCCGAGGACCCGGCGGCCCTTGGAGCGGATGACCCGGCGGCGCACGACCCGGCCGGGATCGACCGGGGTGGACCGGTAGAAGGGCGCGGCGGCGGGCGCGCGCCAGTCGATGACCAGCGGCGCGTAGTCGGAGTCGAGGACTCCGATGCGGCCGATGTGGAGGGTCTCTCCGATCTCGGCCGTGTTGTCGGGGTGTACGGCGTCCTCGGCGGGCTCCACCGAGGTGTAGGCGCCGTCGGGGCCCTTCTTGCCGTCCTTGCCGTACAACAGGTCGATCCGGCCGAAGAGGAAGTCCTCGAACTCGTTGTTGAGACGGTTGAGATGGATGCCGGCCCGGAAGACCTGGGCGTCCCGCTCGGCGAGGGCGCCGGGCGTGCCGACCTGCCCTCGCTGGGCGGCGTCGTTCATCAGGAACTCCGCCTCGTGGATCTTCTCCTCCAGCCGGCGGTAGACGTGATCCAGATGTTCCTGCTCGACACCGATCTCACGGTCTCCGACCGTGTCCACGGCTTCCTGCGCGGCCACCTAAGGCCCCCTTCTGACGTGCACTGGGCAGCCGTCGAGCGTACGCCACCGGAAGGCTCCGTGTCAGGCGGGATCACCTGACGGGGCCCGGCCCGCCGGAACTCCGGGCGGCGGGTCGTCGTGGAGGATGCGCTGGAAGAGGTGGTGGTCGCGCCAGGCGCCGTCGATGTGCAGGAGGCGGGGCGCGGTCCCGATCCGTTCGAAACCGCATTTGGCGAGGACCCGTTGGGAGGCGTGGTTGTCGAGGAGGGTACCGGCCTGGATCCGGTGCAGGCCCAGTTCCTCGCGGGCACCCCGGCAGGCCTCCTCGGTGAGCGCGGCGGCCAGGCCGAGCCCGGTGTGCTCCTCGTCGACCCAGTAGCCGAGGGAGGCGCTGCGGAGGGGGCCGAGGACGATCCCGGAGAGGGTCGCCTGGCCGACGACGCGCTCGCCGCGCACGGCGAACCACCGCACCCCGCCGTCGGCGAGGCGCTCGGCCTGCGCCTCGGGGGTGTAGTAGTCCTCGGTGCGGTACGGCTCCGTGTTCTTCAGGTACGCCCGGTTGCGCAGCAGCGCGACGGCGAGCGGGCCCGCGTCCTCGGGAACGGCGGGCCGGATGCGGAGACCTTCGGTGATCATCCGGGTACGGTACCGCGCACTCGAACGGATGTCGGGGTACGGGGGCGGGACGGGACGGTGTCCCCAGGGGAGCCGGTTGGTCCCCTACGGGTTCCGGGACCGGCCCGTAGGGGCCACCGGTACGGGAGAGGCCGACCCGGGTCCGTAAGGAAAAGCGGGAACGGACCCGCCCGGGACCGGAGCCGGAGCCCCATGGGAAGCCTGACCGCCCCTTACGGGTTCGGAGGCCGTCCCCTACGGGCTCGGAGCCCGTCCCTCACCGGCTCCGGAGCCGTCCCTCACTGGCCCTGGGACCATCCCCACCGGCTTCAGGACCACCCCGTACGGGAGACGGGACCGGGTCCCCTACGGGAGGCCCGGCCCGGGACCGTACGCAACCGGAACCGGCGTCCTCACCCCTCGGTGGGGGCCGCCGGGTCCACGGACAGCCGGTAGCCGCGTTTGACCACGGTCCGGATCAGTTCCGGGGTGCCGAGGGCGGCCCGGAGCCGGGCCATCGCGGTCTCCACGGCGTGCTCGTCGCGGCCCGCGCCGGGCAGCGCGCGCAGCAGCTCCGCCCGGGGCACCACCCAGCCGGGGCGGCGGACCAGCAGCCTCAGGAGGGCCATCCCGGCGGGCGGTACGGGCCGGGGGGCGCCGTCGACGAGGACGGCGTGGCCCCGCACCTCCAGCCGGTGCCCGGCCACCGGGAGGACCCGGGCGCGGGCGGGCAGTTCGCGGCAGAGCAGCTCGACGAGCGGGCCGGACCGGGAGGATTCCGGCTGGTGGGTGCCGATGCCCTCGGCCCGGAGCGGCAGGGCGGTCAGCGGCCCGGCGCAGAACGCGAGGACGTCCCGGCGCAGGGCGGCGACGAGCGCGTCCCGGTCGCCCCGGGCCCCGGCGCGGGCGAGCAGCGAGGCGGCGGCGGGGGCGCGGGTGAAGGTGACGGCGTCGAGGGTTCCGGCGAGGACCGCGTCGAGGAGCCGGTCGAGCGGCCCGGTGTCCTCCGGGGGCGTCCAGCGGTGGACGGTGACGCCGAGGGCCTCCGCCCCGGCGGCGGTCAGTGCCGCGATGAGGCCGGGCGGGGGCTCCCCGTGCGACTGGACCAGGACGCGGCGGCCCGCCACCCCCTGGCCGAGGAGCCGGTCGAGCAGTCCGGCCGGGGAGCCGGGCGCCCCGCTCCCGGTGAGCCCGGCGGCCCGGACGGCGTCCAGGACCCCGGGGTCCAGGGCGAGGAGTTCGGCGCCCCGCAGGACGCCGAGGAGTTCCCCGCCGTGCCCCCAGCCGTGGGCCGCCTCGATCCAGTCCCGGAAGCCGGGGGCGGTGGTGGCGACGACGATGTCCGGTGCGCGGCCGAGGAGTTCCTCGGTGGCGGAGCGGAGCGCGGGGTCGTCGGCGGGGGCCACGATCCGCAGGGCCGGGCCGTGGACGACGGCGGCGCCCCGGCCGCGCAGCAGCGCGTCGAGGCCGTCCGCGCGGCGCACCGAGGTGACGCCGACCGTGAAACCGGCGAGGGTGCCGTGGGGGTGCTCGTCCATGGGGACCGAGCCTGACGGCGCCGCGTGACGGGCCGGGTTCGCCGGTATTTCCTGCCCGTTACGGTCCGCACCGGGCACCCACCCGAAGCGGATCCGGTACGGCCCCGGGCGGGCGACGGGAACGGATGGGGGCGTCGGCGGCGGAACGCCGAAGGTATACGCCCGCCGGGAAGAACCCGCCGACGAGCCGGAACCGTCCGGGCCCCCGTCCGAACCCCGGACGAGACGGCCCCGAGAAGGCGGCCCCGGCCCGCACGGACGGCGACCCCACCCCGCCGACCCGAAAACCGGAAACGCCCGGGCGGACACGACACCCGAGCCCCGGACCGGACAGCTCCCGGACCGGACCGCTCCCAGGCCGCACCGCTCCCGGACCGGACGAGCCCCCGACGCCGGACCGGCCCGGACCAGACCCGCCCCGGGACCAAGCCGCCGCCAAGGCCCGGTTCCCCGACCGGGAAGCCGGGACCGGGCGGACCGCACATCGATCCGGGCCTGGATCGGACGGGCGGCGGACCTGGCCACCGGCCGGGAGCCGACACCGGGCAGACCGCACGCAGATCGCACGCAGGCCGCACGACCAGCCGCACGACGGCGGGGGCCCCGGGCCGGACCGCCCCGGATCGGACAGGTCCGGATCGGACAGGTCCGGATCGGACAGGTCCGGATCGGGATCCGGCGGATCCCGGACCCGGCGGACCAGGCCGGACCGGCCCCCGTCAGGCGGGCGGCAGGCCCGGTTCGTCGGGTGGGAGCCAGGAGTCCGCCGGGCGGGACCGCCAGCCCTCGCGGGTGCCGACCTCGACGGTGGCGGTCCGCAGCGCGTCGAGACCCGGGTGCCGCACTCCCTTGCGCCACACCAGGCTCACCGGTGACAGCGGTACGGGGTCGACCAGGGGCCGCAGCACACAGTCGGGCATCGGCGGGAAGCCGACGACGGCGAGCACCGGGTGCCGGTGCTTGGCCATGATCCGCCGGAACTCCTCCTTGCCGACCGCGAGCGGCGCGGGCGGGGCGACCTCGATGCCGCGCCCGGCGAAGAGCCGGACGGCCAGGTCGGTCCACTCGGGCGTGCGGTCGTTCCCGGCGCCCGCGTAGATCCGTTCCCCGGCGAGCGAGCCGAGCGGCACCTCGGGCAGGGCGGCCAGCGGATGGTCCTCGGGCAGGATCACCGCCATCCGCTCGTACCGCATGAACCGGACGCCGAGCCGGACCCTGAGCGCGGGGTCGAGCCCTCCGTACCGGCCGAAGGACGCGTCGAGGCGCCCGGCGAGGATCTCCCGTACGGCTCCGGTGAGTCCGCTCTCGTAGCGGGCCATCAGCTCGTGGTCCGGGACGAGCTCCCGCGCCCGCGCGAGGACGCTCTCCTGGGCGAGGCCAGGACTGTTGAGGTCCACGAGGAGGGGCCGGGGCGCGGCCCGGAAGGCCTCGGTCAGCTCCTCGTGGGCGGCGAGGACCCGGCGGGCGTACGGGAGGAGCCGCTCGCCGTCGGCGCTGAGGGTGACCTGCCGGGTGGTCCGTACGAACAGTTCGGTGCCGAGCTCGCCCTCCAGGCGCCGGATGTCCCGGCTGAGGGCCTGCTGGGCGACGTAGAGCCGGGCGGCGGCGCGGGTGAAGTGCAGTTCCCCGGCGACGGCGGTGAAGGCGCGGAGCAGCCGGGGGTCGATGTCGCGCGGGGCGGCGGACGGGGGCGAGAGGGTCACCGCCGCATTCAACAACACAGATGCGTGAATGGCGACCGAACAGGTGTTGGACCCGCCGGGGCCGGGCCCAGGAGCCTGGGGCCATGCCGCAACCGGACCTCATCCTGACCCCGGCGGGCCCGGCCCTCGCCCCCCGCTACCGCGCACCGGGCGAACCCGCCGACCGGCCCGCCCCGACCACGGCCCCCGGCCGGGGCCGGGGCCGGGGCCGGGGCCGGGGCCGGGGCCGGGGCCCCGGGACCGACCGCCCGGCCCCGGACGGCGGCCACCGGCCCCCGGGTGGCCGCCGCCCCGCTCCCGAGGACGGCACCCCGGCCGCCCTCCCCCGCAGCCCCTACCTCCGGCTCTTCTCCCTGCCCGGCACCCGGGCCTTCACCACGGGCAATCTGATCGCCCGGCTGCCCGTGGGCATGTTCGGGGTCAGCGCCGTGATCATGATCGCGGCGGCGCACGACTCGTACGCGCTCGCGGGCGCCGTGACGGCCACCGGCATGGCCTCCGGGGCGGTCCTGGCCCCCTGGATCGCCCGGCTCGTCGACCGGTACGGCCAGTCCAGGATCGCCGTCCCCGCCACGGTGTACGCGGTCCTCGGGCATCTGGTGCTGGTGCTCTGCGTCCACGGGAGGGCCCCGGTCTGGACCCTGTTCGCCACCGCCGCGCTCACCGCCACCGCCCCCAACACCGGCGGCATGTCCCGGGCCCGCTGGGCGCACCTGCTGCGCGACCGGCCGGACGAGCTGCACACGGCGAACGCCTTCGAGCAGGCGGCGGACGAGCTCTGCTACATGCTCGGCCCGGTGGTCGCCGCGTTCCTCTGCTCGGCGCTCTTCCCGGAGGCGGGCACCCTCACCGGCGCCGTGCTCTTCCTCGGCGGGGTGCTGGTCTTCGCCGCGCAGCGCTCCACGGAGCCGCCGGTCGCCCCGCGCACGGCCACCGGCTCCCCGCTGCGGCTGCCCGGCATGGTCCCGCTGCTCGCGGTGTTCCTCGCCACCGGGGCGGTCTTCGGGTCGATGGAGGTGGGGGCCCTCGCGTTCGTCGACGGTCCCGTCGCCGGGCCCGTACTGGCGCTCCAGGCGGCGGGTTCCTGCGCGGCGGGGCTGTTCTACGGCCGGGCCCGGCGCACCGCGCGGCTCCGCACCTGTCTGGCCGCGATGAGCGTCCTGATGACGGTCCCGTTCCTCGCGGCCTCGACCGGTTCCCTGCTCGCGCTCGCCGCCGGGCTGCTGGTCGCGGGCATGGCGACCGCGCCGACGATGGTGACGGGGATGGGTCTGGTGCAGCGGATGACCCCGCCGTCCCGGCTCAACGAGGGGATGACGCTGGCTGTGACCGCCCTGCTCGGCGGGATCGCGGTCGGTTCCGCCACCGGCGGCTGGGCCGCCGACCACGCGCCCTTCGCCTCCTTCGGCTTCCTGGTCCCGGCCACGGCGGCGGCCCTCGCGCTCACGCTGTGCGCGGCGACGGGGGTCGGCGGCCGGGTCCGGACATGACGAAGGCCCGGCGGTCTGACGACTGCCGGGCCTTCGCCCACATGGGGTGAGGTGTCCGAGAGGGCGGGCCCCCTCGGGCTCTCGGTGGAGATGGCGGGAATCGAACCCGCGTCCAACGGTGCGGAACCAGAGCTTCTCCGTGCGCAGTCCGCTACGAGTTTCTCAGCCCCGGAGATCACGCGGACAAGTCTCCGACGGGCTCAGTCACTGTTTGATTTCCCCCTCACCCCCGTGACCGGAGTGAGAGGTTTAGATCCCTTGATTACGCCAGGATCCGGGTCGGGACCACCCCCGGGCTGACGCTCCTCACAGAGGCTTCTTGTCGTTACCTAAAATTAGGCAGCGAGGGCGAAGCGGGAGTTATCGCTCTTGGAGTTGGCGATTATTGGTTGCGACACATGGTTAACGAGATCATTGCCGCTTCCTCGACACGCTTCCTCTGGCTCGACATCCGCTGTCGAAACCGATCATCCCCATGTTGTTTTTTCAAAGGTCGCACCCGCTGTGAGGTGCGATGCCCATCGTACGTGACCGACGGGCGCCGCCGCCAGCACATTACGCGCGACCGGGCGGCTAGCCCGCCTTCGCCGCGCGCTGCCTGCGCTTCGCCGCCGCGATGGCCCGGCTGGTCTCACGGGTGTCCTGCTTCTCCCGGAGCGTCTGGCGCTTGTCGTACTCCTTCTTGCCCTTGGCGAGCGCGATCTCGACCTTGACCCGCCCGTTCACGAAGTACAGGGCGAGGGGCACGATCGTGTGACCGGTCTCCTGCGCCTTCGACTCCAGCTTGTCGATCTCCTCCCGGTGCAGCAGCAGCTTCCGCTTCCGCTTCGCCGAGTGGTTGGTCCAGCTGCCCTGGGTGTACTCGGGCACATGGATGTTGTGCAGCCACGCCTCGTGGTTGTCGATCTGCACGAAGCCGTCGGCCAGCGAGGCACGACCCATCCGCAGCGACTTCACCTCGGTGCCCATGAGCACCAGACCGCACTCGTAGGTCGTGATGATGTGATAGTCGTGGCGCGCCTTCTTGTTCTGCGCGATCATCTTGCGCTCGGGCGCCTTGTCCTGATTCTTCGCAGGTTTGCCCTGCACGTTCACGAGTCCCTTGGCCATAGTGCGGTCATTTTCGCACTACGAGCCCCCTCCGAGGCCACTCAATACCGTCCGGGCCCGTTCCTCGGCCCGCTCCCCCGCCGCCAGGTCCGGCACGATGCCCCGCCCGTCCACCACGTGACCGGCGGGCGTGCGGTAGTGGCCGACGGTCAGTTCGGCGACCGAACCGTCCGGCAGCGCGCTCGGCATCTGCACCGAGCCCTTGCCGAAGGTCCGGGAACCCACCGTCACCGCCCGGCCCCGGTCCTGGAGCGCCCCGGTCAGCAGCTCCGCCGCGCTCATCGTGCCGCCGTCGATCAGCGCCACCAGGGGCCGGGTGGTGTCGCCGCCGCCCTCCGCGTACACCGCCCGCTGCTCGCCCTCCACGTCGTACGTGGCCACCAGGCCCCCGTCGAGGAACGCCGAGGCCGCCACCGCCGCCTCCGACACCAGACCGCCCGCGTTGCCCCGCAGGTCCAGGAGGACGCCCGCGCCCGCCGGGGCCGCCCGGACCGCGTCCCGCACGCGCGTACCGGCGCCCTTGGTGAAGGCCGAGACCCGGATCAGCAGGGTCCCGTCGTCGAGCCTGCTCACCGTGACCGGGTCCGTCGCCAGCCGGGCCCGGCGCAGCGTCTGCGTCCACCCGGCCCGGCCGCGCTCGACCCGGAGCACCACCGGCGAACCGGCCACCCCCTCGCCGCGCAGCAGGGACACGACCTCCGAGACCGAGAGCCCGTCGACCGGGCGCCCGTCCACCGAGACGATCCGGTCCCCCGCCCGGAGCCCGGCCCGCTCGGCCGGCCCGTCGGCCCGTACCCGGGTCACCCCGACCCTGCCCCCGGCGGCCCGCCCGGCGGAGAGCCCCACCCCGGTGTAGGCACCGTCGAGGGCCTGCTCGAACTCGGCGTACTCCCGTTTGTCGTACACCGCGCCCCAGCGGTCACCGCTGCGGCTCACGAACTCCTCGGCGGCCTTCTTGCCCGACTTCCCGTCGGCCATCGCGGCGGCGGCGGCCCGGCTCAGCGCGGCACTGTCGACGGTCGCGCCCCTCCCGGCGTCCTCCCCCGCCCGCACGGCCCCCGCGCCGCCCCGCTCCCGGGGCAGCGCACCGGTGGCGGCGGCGGTCGCGAGGACACCGGTGAACACCAACGTCAGAACGGCCCCACGGACCACTCCGCGGGGCCGGATACAGAGAAGGCCGCGACCACCCGACACGACGCCCACTCTAGACAAGCGAAAGGCGCCGCAGGGGCTTTGCCCCCATGGCGCCTCTCGCCGTCGACGGCGTCCCGTCACACCTTCAGGTACTTGCGCAGCGCGATGAAGGCCGCCACCGCCGGCATCAGCAGGCCGATGGCGATGACCAGGGGCAGCTTGGCGAGGACCGCGTCCCAGCCGATGAAGTTGACCAGCTGCATCTTGTCGGCGAGCGCGATGCCGTGGTCGATGAGGAAGTACCGGCCGACGAGGAGCAGCACACAGGCGACCGCGCCGCCCAGGAGTCCGGCGAAGGCCGCCTCCATGATGAACGGCATCTGGATGTAGAAGCTGGACGCGCCGACGAGCCGCATGATGCCGGTCTCCCGGCGGCGGCTGAAGGCCGAGACCCGCACCGTGTTGACGATCAGCATCAGCGCGATGACCAGCATCAGGCCCATGACGCAGAGAGCGGCGATGTTCATGCCGTTCATCAGGTCGAAGAGGTTCTGCAGGATGTTCCGCTGGTCCTGGACGGACTCGACGCCGTCCCGGCCCGCGAAGGCGGTGGCGACCACCTTGTACTTCTCCGGGTCCTCCAGCTTGACCCGGAAGGACTCCTGCATCTGGTCCGGCGTCACCACGGAGGCGATGGCGGTGTCGCCGTACTGCGCCTTGTAGTGCTTGAACGCCTGGTCGGCCGTCTCGTGCTGGACGGTCTCGACGATGTCCATCTTCTTCAGGTCGGCCTCGATCTGCTCCTTCTGCTGTGCGGTGACCGCGCCCTTGGCGCACTTGGCCGCCGAGGCCGCGTCGGCCTTGTTGCAGAGGAAGATGGAGACGTTGACCTTGTCGTACCAGTAGTCCTTCATCGTGCTGACCTGCTCGCGCATGAGCAGCGCACCGCCGAACAGGGCGAGCGAGAGGGCCACGGAGACGATGACGGCGAAGGTCATCGTGAGATTGCGCCGGAGACCGACGCCGATCTCGGAGAGCACGAACTGAGCGCGCATGGTGATCTGTCCCCTACCTGCTCAGTGCTGGTACCCGTAGACGCCTCGGGCCTGGTCGCGGACGAGCCGGCCCTTCTCCAGTTCGATGACGCGCTTGCGCATCTGGTCGACGATGTTCTGGTCGTGGGTCGCCATGACGACGGTGGTCCCTGTCCTGTTGATGCGGTCGAGCAGCTTCATGATGCCGACGGAGGTCTGCGGGTCGAGGTTGCCGGTGGGCTCGTCGGCGATCAGCAGCATCGGGCGGTTGACGAAGGCGCGGGCGATGGCGACGCGCTGCTGCTCACCGCCGGACAGCTCGCCCGGCATCCGGTCCTCCTTGCCGCCGAGACCGACCAGGTCGAGCACCTGCGGCACGCCCTTGCGGATCTCGCCGCGCGGCTTGCCGATGACCTCCTGGGCGAAGGCCACGTTCTGGGCGACGGTCTTGTTCGGCAGCAGGCGGAAGTCCTGGAAGACGGTGCCGAGCTGGCGCCGCATGTGCGGCACTTTCCAGTTGGACAGCCGGGCCAGGTCCTTGCCGAGGACGTGCACCTGGCCTTGGCTCGCGCGCTCCTCACGCAGGAGCAGCCGGAGGAAAGTCGACTTTCCGGAGCCGGAGGAACCGACGAGGAAGACGAACTCCCCCTTCTCGATCTCCAGGGAGACATCCCGGAGCGCGGGGCGGTTCTGCTTCGGATAGGACTTGGAGACATTGTCGAATCGGATCACGAATGCACCACGGTCGGCCGGGAGTAGGTGTGCGTGACCTTACGCGAACGGGGAAGGCCCGCGCAGTCGCGCTCCGGGCTTGCGCCGTTTATCCTTTTCGCCCCATGGGGTACGACCGGGACGATCCGGTGGGGCGCGCCGGAACGCCGACGAGCTGGCACAGTGGTAGGGGGAACGTCCGGACCCCTCCGGGCGTTGTTCCCCGTGTAGTCCAGTGCGGGAGGAGGAGAGCGTATGACCTACGACCGACTGGTGTGCGCCAACTGCGCGGCCCCGGTCACCGAGGGCCGCTGCCCCGTCTGCCGTGCCAACCGGGAGCGGCTGACCCCCCAGGGCCCCTCGCCCGCGATGCTGCTGGCGCTGGCGGTCGCCCTGCTGGCCGCGATCGCGCTGCTGGCCGCGGTGCGCACGGTCTAGGGAGCCCGCCGGTCGGGCCGGACGCCGACGCGCGACGCCCGCACGAGCCGGAGAGACGACGAAGGGCCGGGGATTCCTCCCCGGCCCTTCCTCGTGCGCGGGCGCGGATCACCCGGACGGTCCGGCTCCGCGCGGGCGGACCGCAGGGACCGTCCGGCCGCGCGGGACGCGGATCACGCGGACGGTCAGACGGCGGCGCGACCGCCGCCGACGAGGCGCGGCAGCATACGGAAGCCGATGCCTCCGGCGATCATGGTCGCGGCACCGATGACCAGGAACGAGGTCTCGGCCGCGCCGGTCTCGGCGAGCTCCTCCTTCGCCTGGCCCTGCTGCACGGGCTGCGAGCCGGCACCGTCGGTGTCGACGTTGCTGTTGCCGCCGTCGACGCACTCGGCGCCGTCGAGGTCGACGGTGCAGGTGCCGGGCTCACCGCCGTCGTCCGGGGTGGTGGGGGTGCCGGTGCTGCCGGGACCGGGCTCGGTGGTCTCCCCGGGGCCCGGCTCGGTCGGCGGCGTGGTGACCGGCGGGTTCGTGGTGGGGGGCGTGGTCGGGGGCTCCGTCGGGGGCTCCGTCGGAGGCGTGGTGGGCGGCTCCGTCGGGGGCTCGGTGGTGGGCGGCGGAGTCGTCGGCGGCTCGGTGGTCGGCGGCGGCGTGGTCGGGGGCTCGGTGGTGGGCGGCGGAGTCGTCGGCGGCTCGGTGGTCGGCGGCGGCGTGGTGGGCGGCTCGGTGGTGGGCGGCGGAGTCGTCTCGCACCCGGCACCGCCGGGCATACAGGTGTCCGTCGGGGTCGGGGTCTCGCCCTCGCTGAAGATACCCACGGCCTGTGCGGCGCCCGCCGCGGTGAGCGACGCACCGGCCGCGATCACCGCACCGGCGGCGATGCGTGCGATACGGACTCGCATCTGCTTGGTCATCTGGCTGCTACCCCCAGTAGCTCATCTCGTCATGGGGCAGCGCTCGGGACGCGGGACAGGGGCGGCTCACTGCTGGACCGGGCCCCCGTGCGCACGCGCCCCGGAAGTGCGCATACCGGTAGGTCACCTTTCCGAGTTTCCGATGAGGCGTCAAGGTCGTTGCGCGTGCGATGCCCGAAAGATGACCGGCTGACCCACATGCGACGATGCAACTGTGATGTAAACCCTGAACTACGGGGTGCGCGGGGCCAGTTGTCTTGTCGACAAAGCGTCCCGTTCGCCTCGATTCCGCTTGCGGGAGCGAATCCCCCGGCGGTGCGGGAACGGCACCGGCCCCGCACCGGAAGGTGCGGGGCCGGACGCGGAGTACCGCGCGGGTTACTTCTCCTGCTGCTTGCGCCAGCGGATGCCCGCCTCCAGGAAGCCGTCGATCTCGCCGTCCAGGACGGCCTGCGGGTTGCCGACCTCGAACTCGGTCCGCAGGTCCTTGACCATCTGGTACGGGTGGAGGACGTACGAGCGCATCTGGTTGCCCCAGGAGCTGCCGGTGTCCTTCAGGGCGTCCATCCTGGCCCGCTCCTCCTGGCGCTGCCGCTCGAGGAGCTTGGCCTGGAGGACGTTCATGGCGCTGGCCTTGTTCTGGATCTGCGAGCGCTCGTTCTGGCAGGAGACGACGATGCCGGTCGGAAGGTGCGTGATGCGCACGGCCGAGTCGGTCGTGTTGACGCCCTGGCCGCCGGGGCCGGACGCGCGGTAGACGTCGACGCGCAGCTCGGACTCGTCGATCTCGACGTGGTCGGAGGACTCGACGACCGGGAGGATCTCGACGCCCGCGAAGGAGGTCTGGCGGCGCCCCTGGTTGTCGAAGGGCGAGATGCGGACCAGACGGTGGGTGCCCTGCTCGACGGAGAGCGTGCCGTAGGCGTACGGGGCCTTGACCACGAAGGTGGTCGACTTGATGCCGGCCTCCTCCGCGTACGAGGTCTCGTAGATCTCCGTCGGGTAGCCGTGGCGCTCCGCCCAGCGCAGGTACATGCGCTGGAGCCGCTCGGCGAAGTCGGAGGCGTCCACGCCACCGGCCTCGGCGCGGATGTTGACCAGGGCCTCGCGCTCGTCGTACTCGCCGGAGAGGAGGGTGCGGACCTCCATCTCGTCGAGGGCCTTGCGGACGGAGGTCAGCTCCGTCTCGGCCTCGGCGAGGGTGTCCGGGTCGTCCATCTCCTCGGCGAGCTCGAAGAGCACCGCGAGGTCGTCGATGCGCCCGCGCAGGGTCTCGGCCTTGCGGACCTCGGCCTGGAGGTGCGAAAGCCTGCTCGTGATCTTCTGTGCCGCGTCCGGGTCGTCCCACAGGGACGGTGCCGCGGCCTGCTCTTCGAGCACGGCGATGTCGGCCCTCAGCTTCTCGAGGTCCAGGACGGCCTCGATCGACCCCATGGTCGAGGAGAGGGACTTCAGCTCTTCGGATACATCGACGACTGCCACACGCCCAGCGTAACGGCTCCGGGACCGGAGCCGAACCCTCGGCCGCCGGGCCCGGCGGGGCGCCCGCGGAGCGGCCCGGCGCGATCGGCGGGGCCCCGGCGGGACCGGCCGCTACGGCAGGGAGGACTGCTTGCTGTCCCGCGGCGGGGTCTCGGTGTCCCCGGAGGCCGCCAGGTAGCCGCCGACGCCGAGGGCTCCGGCGACCACGACGGCGGCGACGGCGAGGGTGATCCGGCGCTTGCGGACCACACCCGCCTTGTGGCGGGCCGAGCCGGGACGCCGGGCCCCGGCGGAGCGGGGCGCGCGGGCGGTGCCGAGGGGGCCGCCGGACAGTTCGTCGGGGGCGGGGACCCGCATGGAGGTGTGGGTGTCGCGGTGGGAGTCGGCGGAGGCGCCGGGGACGAGCGGGACGGCGGCGCGCCGGGGCGCGGGTTCGCCGGGGGCCGTGGCGGTCGCGTAGGCCTCCTCGTCGTACGGCTCCGGGGCGGTCTCGGCGCCGGGCTCGTCCACGTCGAGCGGCGGGATGCCCTTGAGCGTCGGCAGGACGTCCTTGAGGCGGGCGGCCAGCTCGGAGGCGCGCAGCCGGGAGGCGGGGGCCTTCGCCAGGCACTGCACGACCAGCTGCCACAGCTCCTCGGGGATGCCGGGCAGCGGGACGACGGTCTCGGTGACGTGGCGGCGCAGGACGGCGCCGGGGTGGCCGCCGCCGAACGGGGTGAAGCCCGCGAGCAGCTCGTACAGGACGGTCGCCAGGGCGTAGATGTCGACGGCGGCGCGCGGCGGGAGGCCCTCGACGATCTCGGGGGCGAGGTAGTCGGGGGTACCGATGATCCGGGTGGCCTTGGTGCGGCCGGGGGTGTCGATGAGCTTGGCGACGCCGAAGTCGGTGAGGAGGGCGGGGTGGGCGCCGCCGGGGCCGAGCGGGCCCTCCATGTCGAGCAGGATGTTCTCGGGCTTGACGTCCCGGTGGACGACCCCGGCGGCGTGCGCGGCGGCGAGGGCGTCGGCGACGTCGGCGACGATGGCGACGGCCGCCTCGGGGGCGAGCCGCCGTTCCCGGTCGAGGCGGGTGCGCAGGTCGGTGCCGCGGACCAGGTCCATGACGAGGGCGAGGTCGTTGCCGTCGACGACGAGGTCACGGACCTTGACCACGCGGGGGTGGTCGAGGCCGAGCAGGGCGTTGCGCTCCTGGACGAAGCGTCCGACGAGTTCCTGGTCGGACGCCAGGTCCTCGCGCAGGAGTTTGACGGCGACGGGTCCCTCGGGACCCTCGCCGAGCCACACCGTTCCGGCGCTGCCCCGCCCGAGGATCTGGTGGGTGGTGTAGCGACTGCCGATGTTCCGTGCCAAGACTGCTCCCTCAGCGGCTGCGGTTCACGCCAAACGTACGCGTCCCCGGCCGCCCGTCTCGACTTCCGAAGGGAAATCACCCTTCGGAAGTCGACAAATCGGCAGCCTTACTGTCCCGTACCGCCGGTAGTGCCCGTCGAGCCGGTGCTGTCGCCGAGGCTGGAGATCCAGTCGGTGACGGAGGTGATGCCGTCCCCGATGGCCTCCCAGTAGCCCTTGCCCTGGGCGACCCAGTCCTGGAGGGGGGTCAGTTCCCAGATGAGCCAGCCCGCGACCACGAACAGGACGATCATGATCAGACAGCCCTTGAGGCAGCCGAGGCCGGGAATGCGCACCGGGTTCGCGCCGCGCTGGCGCGGCGGGCGCGGTTCGCGGGGCGCGGGCGCCTGGGGCGGCGGCTGCGGCGGGGTGTACTGCTGCGGGGGCGGGGGCGGCGCGTACTGCTGGGGCGGGGGCGGCGGGGCGTACTGCTGGGGCGGAGGCTGGGGCGGGTACTGCTGGGGCGCGGGGCGCTGCGGGGGCCGCTGCTGCTGATAGGGCGGCTGTCCCGGCGGCGGACCGTGCTGTCCGTGCTGCTGACCGTGCTGCTGGCCCTGCTGCCCCTGCGGCGGCTGCTGGCCGTATGAGCCGGGCTGCGGCTGCTGACCGTGCTGCTGGCCGTACGCGCCGGACTGCGGGGGCCCCGGCTGGCGCTGGGGCCGACGGCGCAGCGGGTCCTCGCTCGGGTCCAGGTACTGGACCTGCGTCTGCTCGTTGCGGTCGCGGACCGCGCGGAGCTGGCTCTGCCAGGGGTGCGGGTCCTCGGGTCCGCCCTGTCCCGTCTGGGGCGGGCCGGGCGGTACGGGCGGCATGACGGCGGTCGGGTCGGCGCCGCCCCCCGGGCCGCCGGTCGGCATGACGCTGGTCGCGCCGGCGGGGTCGAAGAGCGGGGGTGCCCCGGCGCCGCTGGGCAGCACCTGGGTGGGGTCGGCGGCGCCGGGGGTCTCCGGTACGGGCGCGGGCGCCGGGTCCGGGGCGAGCAGGGCGCCGACGCCTTCGGCCGCCTCGATCTGGGCGGGGGTGGCGTGCACGCCGATGCCCGCGGCGACCGCGCGCAGCCCGCGGGCGAGGTTCACGGCGCTCGGCCGCCGGTCGGGGTCCTTGCTGAGGCAGCGCTCGATGACCGTCCAGAGCGGTCCCGGCACGGTCGAGGGGCGGCGGGGCTCCTCGCTGAGGTGCCGGTGCAGGACTTCGAGCGCGGTGCCGCCCGCGAACGGGGGACGGCCGGTGACCAGCTCGTACAGCAGGATTCCCGCGCCGTAGATGTCGACGGCGGAGGTCTGCGGGCGGCCCTCGGCGGACTCGGGCGCCACGTACGCGGGCGTGCCGACGAATTCATGGGTGCGGGTGAGACCCGGGGAGTCGGCGAGGCGCGCGATGCCGAAGTCGGTGAGCATCGGGTGCATCTGGCCGCCCTGCTCGGCGAGCAGCACGTTGGCCGGCTTGAGGTCGCGGTGGACCACTCCGTCGGCGTGGCTGGCGGCGAGCGCGTCGGCGATCTGGGCGGTCAGGAGCGCGGCGGCGACCGGGGTGAGCGGGCCGCTCTCCCGGATGTACCGGTGCAGGTCGGGGCCTTCGACGAGGTCCATGACGAGGGCGAGGACATCTCCCTCGACGACCAGGTCGCGGGTGCGCACGATGTTCGGGTGGGTGAGCCGGAGCAGCACGGACCGCTCGCGCAGGAAGCGCATCACGATGTCCGCGTCGTTGGCCAGCTCCTCCTTGAGGACCTTGATCGCGACGGTCTCGCCGGGCTGGCCGGGCACGGCCGCCTCGGCGCCCGCCGTCTCCCGCTGGCGGGCTCGCCAGACGGTGCCCGTGGCGCCGCGGCCGAGCGGCTCCTCGAGCAGGTACTTGCTGCCGATAGGCCGCACGTCACGCGCTCCCTGCTGATCGTGGTCCCGGGGTGTGCCGGAGGTGTTCCCGGGGTCCCTGTTCCCTGTGGTGACCCGTCCGGGTGTCCGACCCACTTTAGTGCCGACCGACCGACAACCGGCCGGTCGTCCACAGGCCGGTTCCGGAGGCCGTGCCGGAGCGCTGCTGTCCGGAAGAAGACGCTCTGTGGACCGGGAGGGTTGCCAGGCACGTTCCGAAGGCATGTTCAATCAGGCACTTTTACGTCCTTGGGCGACCATTCAAGATCACTTCTGGCCGACCCGGGGGCGGGTTGTCGGCGGCAGGTGCGAGGATGCCTCCAGCACGTCGTACCTAGGGGGTCGGGAGCCCCGCGCCGTGCCGACCTGTACCGGGCGACGCGCCCGTGCCGGGTGGGGGGAGAGACAGGGCGGTTCCCCTGCCGGCATCGCGCGCAGAAGGGACCGCTGACGGCGATGCAGATCCGGCTGACCGTCCTCGCGCCGTACGCCGGCCATGGCGCGGGGCGCACCTGCGACGTGCTCGTCACGGCCCCCGCCGGTACGGCGCTCGCGGCCGTGGCCTCCCAGCTCGCCGCCGCCGTCACGGGCCCCGAGACCTCCGCCTCGGGCACGACCGTCCTCCACGCCGGAGCCGAGCGGCTCGACAACCGGCGCTGTGTGCTCGGCGAACCCCCGCTCGTGGACGGCGCGGTCCTCTCCCTCCAGGTCCCCGGGCCCGACGAGCGCGTCGGCGAGCCCGCGTCCGCCCGGCTGCACGTGGTGGCGGGCCCGGACGCGGGCGGAGTGCACCTGCTGCACGGCGGACCGATCAGAATCGGCCGTTCCGTCGAGGCGGACGTACCGCTCGACGACCCGGACGTCTCCCGCGCGCACTGCATGGTCACCGTCGGCGAGGACGGCGCCGTCACGGTCGCCGACCGGGGCTCGACGAACGGCACGACCCTCGACGGCGTCCCGGTCGGCGAGCGCCCGGTCCGCTTCCGCCCCGGCGCCCTGCTCCGGCTCGGCGAGTCCGCCCTCCGGCTGAGCGGCCCCGGCGACGACCCCGTCGGCACGGACGCGCGGACGACGGCCCCGGACGGCGAGGGACATCTGCGGATCGCCCTCGGACCCGCCGACCGGTCCGGCCACGATCCGTCCGGCGCCGACCGGCCCGGCCACCCGGGCGGGCCCGGGTCCGCCCACGGCGGCCCGGTGGACGACACCACCCACGGCGGCGCGGGCGGCGCCCCGACCGGCGGCCCGGTGGACGGCTCCCGCCACGACGGCCCGTACGGCACCCCGTACGACACTCCGTACGGAGAGGACGCGCGCGGGCACGCGCGCGAGGGAACCCCCCACGACGGCCCCGGCGACACCTCGGGACACGACGACCACCACGACCACGACGACCACGACGACCACGACGACGGGGAGCACGGCGGGACCCGGCGGACCCGCCCCGCGACGCCCGCCGCTCCGCCCGCCCCCGCCCGGGGCGGCGGCAGGCGCGGCCTCGGCGCCTGGGCCCGGCGCCTCACCGGTGGCCGCGAGGACCTCCCGGCGCCCGCCGACGGCCCCCGGGCCGCGCCCGACACCCGCACCGGCGCCCGGCCGGTGCCCGCCGCGAAGGCCGCCGCGCCCGCGCCGGTGGCCGACACCTGGCCCGACCCGGCCACCGTGCTGCTGACCGCCCTCGGCCCCGGCCCCCGGCTCTGGGAGCGGGCCCCGCACCACCCCGAGGCGCTCGTGGTCCGGCTCGGCACCGCCGACCGCGCCGAACTCTCCGGCGTACCCGTCACCGTGGGGCTGCGCGAGGCCGGTTCCCTCGGTCTGGCGGGTCCCGCCGACCGGCTCGCCGGACTCGCCCGCTCCGTCGTGGCCCAGCTCGCCGCCCTGCACTCCCCGGCCGATCTGGAGATCGTGCTGATCAGCGCCGACCGCAACCGCTCGCTGGACGAGCGGCGCCGGGCCTGGGGCTGGCTCGGCTGGCTCCCGCACGTCCGGCCCGCCCACGGCCAGGACGCCCGGCTGCTCCTCGCGTACGACCGCGAGCAGGCCCAGGCCCGTACGGCGGAGCTGACCCGGCGGCTCGACGACGGCCCGCTCGGCCCCGGCTGGCCCAGTGCCGACCGCGCCGCCGTCGCCGAGGCCGCGGCCCGCCACGAAGGCCCGGTCACGGTGGTGGTCGTGGACGGCGACCCCGGCTCCGCGGCCCTGCGCGAGACCGTCGCCCGGCTCGCCGGTGCCGGAGCCGCCGCGGGCATCCACCTCCTCTGTCTGGCCGAGGCCCCCGCCGCCTCCCCCGCCTCCCCGGTGGCCGCCACCTACGAGTCGGCCTGCGCCGGCTCGTTCGCGTTCCGCGAGTGCGGGGCCGCCGTGCTCCTCAGCGGTGATGTCGCCACCGCGCTGCGCCTGCTCAGGACGGCGGGCGGACGGGCCGCGGGCCACGGCACGGTGGGAGTGGTGGACGCGGTCTCCGTCGCCTGGGCCGACCGGTTCGGCCGCGCCCTGGCCCCGCTGCGCACGGACGCGGCGGCGGTGCCCGGCGCCCGCGCCGCCGCGCTGCCCCCCTCGTCCCGGCTCCTCGACGAACTGGGGCTCGGCCGCGCCACCCCCGCCTCCCTGATGGCCCGCTGGGCCTCCGCCGGGGACGGCACCGCCGTCCTGGGCACGGGCCCCCGCGGACCGCTCGCCGTGGACCTCACCAAGGAGGGCCCGCACCTGCTGATCGAGGGCCCCGCGGGCAGCGGGCGCACGGAGCTGCTCCGCTCGGTCGCCGCCTCCCTCGCGGCCGGTGGCCGCCCCGACCGGATCGGGCTGCTCCTGGTGGACGGGGCGGGCGGCGAGCGCGGTGAGGGACTCGCGGTCTGTACGGAGCTGCCGCACGTCACCGAGCACCTGGTCGCCTCGGACCCCGTGCGGATGCGGGAGTTCGCGCAGGCGCTGGGCGCGGAGCTGAAGCGGCGCGCGGAGATCCTCGGCGACGGGCACTTCGCCGACCGCAGGGGCCCGCGCACCGCGTCGGCGTCCGGCGCGGGCGACCGGCTGATCGGCCAGCGCAGCCCGAGCGCGGCGGAGTCGCTCCCGCAGGGCGCGCGCGCGACCGTCCGGCTCACGGAGGGCGAGGACCTCGCTCCCCGCGCGAGCGGCCGGACGGCGTACCCCGGCGACCTCGACAGCAGGACCACCGGACGGACGCTCCGGACGGGGGACGGCACGACCGGCTCGCCGCCGGGCACCCGGAGCGGGCGCGAGGTCCGGGGCACGTACGGAGGGGACGTCGAGAGCCGGGCGAGCGGGCGGGCGCCGTACCCGGCGGAGGAGCCTGGCGGGCGCCCCGGCGGCCGGACCACGTACTCCTCCGGCGCGGACGATCCGCGCGGACGCCCCAGCAGCCGCACCCTGCGCACGAACGACGACGAGCCGGGCGAACGGCCCGGCGGACGGATTCCCCGTACGGGCGACGGCGACGCCGCCGACGGGCCCGGCTCCCGCGCGGGCGACCTCGGTGGCCGGGCGAGCGGGCGTCTCCCCCACCCCGGTTCCGGCGAGTCCGGCGACCGGCGCGCCCCGCGCGCGGGCTCGGGCTCGGGCGACCTCGGCGGGCAGCCGAGCGGGCGGATCCTCCACGGCGGGGACGGCGAACGCGGGGGCGGGCACACCGGCCGCGCCGGAGCGGGCGACCCCGCCGCCCGTACGGGTGCGGAGGACCTCGGTGGCCGTACCGGCGGAAGGATTCCTCACCCCGGCACCGGGGGCCTCGACGGGCAGGGCTCGTGGGGCCGGGGAGCCGACGAGCGGTCCGGGGGGCGGGCGCGGTCGGGCGGTGATGCCTTCCTCTCCGACACGCCGAGCGGACGGCTGCCCCGCCGGGACGGCGGCCTCCTGGACGACCGCCCGAGCAGCCGGACGCTCCGCACCGGCGACGGCGAACCCGGCGGACAGCCGGGCGGGCGGATCTCCCGCCCCGGCGCCGCCGACCTGGGCGGCCCCGGGAGCGGGCGCGTCTCCCGCCCGGGAGAGGGCGACCGCGGCGGCGATCTCGGCGGGTACGGGAGCGGACGCGTCTCCCGTACGGGCGAGGGCGACCTCGGCGGGTACGGCTCCCGGACCTCGGACGGCGGGTACCCGGGCGGCCGGGGTTCCCGTGCCGGGGAAGGGGCGCGGATTCCCGCGCCCGCCGTCGGCGAGACGGGTGCCGTCAGGGGCTCGTCCGGGCATCTGCCCCGGCTGGTCGTCCTCGTCGACGACTTCGACGCGCTCGTCGCGCCCGCGCTCGGCGCCCCCGGGCGGCCCGCCGCGGGTTCCGTCGTACGGGCCCTCGAAGCCGTCGCGCGGAACGGGGAGCGGCTCGGTGTGCACCTGGTCGCGACCTCGGCCCGGCCGGACAGGACCGCCGACACCGAGCTGGCCCACGGGGCCCGGCTGCGGATCGTGCTCGACGCGCCCCCGGCCACCTCGGGACCCGACGTACCGGCCGCGGGGCGCGGACGGCTGGGCCATCCGGACGGCCGGGTGACCCCGTTCCAGGCGGGCCGGGTGACGGGCCGCATCCCCCGGACGGCGACGCTCCGGCCGACGGTGGTCCCGCTGGAGTGGGAGCGGATGGGCGATCCGCCGACCCGCCGCCCGGTGCGGGAACTGGGCAACGGCCCGACGGACCTGGCCCTGCTGGCGAGCGCCCTCGACCGGGCCGCCCGCTCGGTGGAGGCGACCCCGGTGCCGCCGCTCACCCCGGCCACGCACGCGTAGCGCGGCCCGGGGCGCCCGCCCTCGGTGGACCGGCCCCCGGATCGGGCCCACGGTCCGGGGGCGGGTTCCTCGGTACGCCCTCCAGCACCTGACGGCCCACGAACGCGCCGGACCGGACGGGCCCTCCGCGCGTCCTCCGCTCCTCCGCGCGTCCTCGGCGAAGTCAGGTGCGGCGGGCGGGGGCCACCCGTACGCCCTCAGGAACCGCACGCCCTCGGGCGCCGGGACGGCTCCCGGTCCTCGCGCGGTGCCGTTCCGCCCGCTGCCGGGGCCCGTTCCGCCGCCATGGCCGTCGCGCCCTCCTGATCGGGCCCGGCTGACGGCTGACGGCTGACCGTCCCGTACCCCGGTCGGCCGCCGGGGACCGCGCCCGGCCGCTCGCCCACGAGACGATCACCCGTTCACCGCGTCGGCGGCTCCGCACCTGGTCATCGGCCGCCGGGCACGCCCCACCCGGCCGGGCCCGTCCGGCGGTCCCGCCGTCGGGGGCTCCGTACCGACCGCCCCGGGCCCGCCCCGGGTCCCGTCAGCCCCGGAGCGCCGCGACCGCCGAGCGCGTCAGGTCCTCCACGTATCCCGGCGGCAGTGGCGTACGGACGACGACGAGGCGCCAGTAGAGCGGGCCGACGATCAGGTCGAGGGCGCGCCCGGGGTCGGTGCCCTCGGGGAGTTCGCCCCGGGCGACGGCCTCGCGGACGATCTGGGTGACGACGCCCCGGGGCCCGTCGAGGAGGGTCGCGGTGACGGTCTCGGCGATCTCGGGGTGCCGGGCGGCCTCGACGAGCAGATCGGGGACGACCTGCGAGGCGACGGGGTGGCGCAGGGCGTGCGAGGCGACTTCGAGGAGGGCCCGGACGTCCCCGTCGAGGGAGCCGGTGGCGGGGGCGGGCAGGCCCTGCGCGGCGAAGGCGCCGACGAGGTCGAGGACCAGGGCGAGCTTGGACTTCCAGCGCCGGTAGACGGCGGTCTTGCCGACTCCGGCGCGGCGCGCGATGCCCTCGATGGACATCCGTGCGAAGCCCACGGCCGCGAGTTCCTCGAAGACGGCGGCGCGGATGGCCTCGGTCACGTCCTCGCGGAGCACGGCGGCCCCGGCGGGAGCGCGGCGGGGGGTCGGATCGGTCATGAACCGCATCCTAACGAACGGCAAGATCCCGGCCAGGTGACGACGATACGGTTGCGTTCCGACGTGACGAGCCCTAATCTCGCCGTAGCGACGATACGGACCCGTTCCATCGCCGACGAATGCCCCGCACCCTTCGTCGAAAGCGCCCGCCCGTGACCATCACCCTCGCCCCGCCACCGTCACCCCCGCGCCAGGACGCCCCCGAGGACCTCCGGGCCCTGGCCCTGCGCCACGGACTGACCGTCAGCGGCGCCCGGCCCTCGCTGCCCGCGTACGCCCGGCAGCTCTGGTCCCGCCGTGACTTCATCGCCGCCTTCGCGACCGCCCGGCTGACCGCCCGCTACAGCGAGGCGCGGCTCGGCCAGGTCTGGCAGCTCATGACCCCGCTGCTCAACGCGGCCGTCTACTACATGATCTTCGGCGTCCTGCTGAACGCGAAGCACGGCGTCCCCGACTACGTGCCGTTCCTGCTCACCGGCGTCTTCGTGTGGACGTTCACCTCCGACACGGTCCTGGCCGGGACCCGGGCCATCAGCGGCAACCTGGGCCTGGTCCGCGCCCTGCACTTCCCGCGCGCGAGCCTGCCGATCTCGCTCGCGCTCCAGCAGCTCCAGCAGTTGCTGCTCTCGCTCGCCGCGCTGGCCGCGATCCTGTGCGTCCTCGGCGAGTTCCCCGCCTGGAGCTGGCTGCTCGCCGTCCCCGCGCTGCTGTGCCAGGCCCTGTTCAACACCGGCGCGGCGCTCGTCCTCGCCCGGCTCGCGGCCCGCACCCCGGACATCAGTCAGCTGATGCCGTTCGTGCTGCGCACCTGGATGTACGCCTCCGGCGCCATGTGGTCGATCCAGAACCTGGCGAGCGGCGGGCGGTTCCCCGAGGCGGTGGTCCTGGCGCTCCAGTGCAACCCGGCGGCGGTCTACATCGACCTCATGCGCTTCGCGCTGATCGGGAGCCACACCTCGGCGCAGCTCCCGCCGCACGTCTGGGCGCTCGCCGTGGGCTGGGCCCTGCTGGCCTTCGTCGGCGGTTTCGTGTGGTTCTGGAAGGCGGAGGAGACGTACGGCCGTGGATGAGAACGAGCGGACCCCGACCGTGGTGGTCGACGGCGTCCATGTCACGTACACCGTCAACGGCGTCCCCACGGGCGGCCGGGGCGCCGCGACGGCGGCGCTGGCGCGCGTCCTGCGGCGCGGCGGCACGGCTCCGGCCGGACGCCGGGTGCACGCGGTGCGGGGCGTCGGCTTCGTCGCGTACCGGGGCGAGGCGATCGGCCTGATCGGTTCGAACGGATCGGGGAAATCCACCCTCCTGAAGGCGATCGCGGGTCTCCAGCCCGTCGAGCGGGGCCGGGTCTACACCCATGGGCAGCCCTCGCTGCTCGGCGTCAACGCGGCCCTGATGAACGATCTGACCGGCGAGCGGAACGTGATCCTGGGCGGTCTGGCGATGGGCATGAGCCGCGGGGAGGTCCGGGAGCGGTACGACGAGATCGTGGACTTCTCCGGCATCAACGAGAAGGACGACGCCATCTCCCGCCCGATGCGGACCTACTCCTCCGGGATGGGCGCCCGGCTGCGCTTCTCGATCGCCGCCGCGAAGAGCCATGACGTCCTGCTCATCGACGAGGCGCTGTCGACCGGCGACGCGCGCTTCCGGCGCCGCAGCCAGGCGCGGATCGACGAACTGCGGGCGGCGGCGGGCACGGTCTTCCTGGTCAGCCACTCGAACTCGACCATCACGGAGACCTGCGAGCGGGCCCTGTGGCTGGAGGCGGGCACGCTGCGGATGGACGGCCCGGCGAAGGAGGTGATGGCGGCGTACGAGGAGTTCACCGCGACGGGAGCCACACCCGCGCCCGGTACCGGGACCGGGACCTAGGCCGGGACCGGGACCTAGGCCGGGGCCGGGCCGGGATCACCGTCGAGGTCGGGCCGGGGCCAGGACCACGAGCGGGACCGGGACCGGAGCCAGGACCGGAGCCGCCGTCAGGGCCGTGACCGGGCCCGCAGCCGGAGCGACGGCCGGACCCACGAGCGGGACCCCGAGCGGACTCACGGCCGAGCCGCGACCGGACCCACGACCGGAGCCGCCCTCACGGCCAAGACTCCGGGCAAATGGTACATAGAGGTCTAAAGTGCGGAGGGATGACGAACGATCACCCCCCTCCGCCCCGGCCGTCCGCGCCCCCGCCCCCCTCCCTCACCGCGTCCCCCTTCGACTCGGACACCTTCACCTCCGCCACCTTCGTCACGGTCGGCCTCGGCCCCCGGCTCGCCCTCGCCGTCCTCTGGCTGCTGACCCGCGCGGGCATGGTCCTGCTGCTCCTGCGCGACAACCTCGGCATCGGCGGGGTCGGCCGCGAGGTGGACCTCTACCGCCACTGGTACGGCCAGTTCGCCCAGGGCACCTTCCCGCCCGGCGACGTCACCTGGCAGTACCCGCCCGGCGCCGGAGTCGTGATCATGTCCCCGGGCCTCCTGCCCTGGCTGACGTACTTCCAGGCGTTCGTCGCCCTCACCCTCGTCGCCGACGCGGTCGTCACCCTCGCCCTCGCCCGCGCCGACAGCTCCCGGCTCACCCACGGCGCCTGGTACTGGGCCTGCGGACTGCCGCTCCTCCTGCATCTGCCGCTCGCCCGGTACGACGTCCAGACCACCGCCCTCGCGGTCCTCGCCCTGCTCGCCCTCAGCGCCCGCCCGACCGCCGCCCACCAGCTCGGCGGGGCGCTCGCCGGAATCGGCGCCATGGTCAAGGTCTGGCCGGTTCTCGCCCTCATCGGCACCCCCCGGGGCCGTACCACCCGCGAAGCCTGGACCGCCGCCGCCGTCGCCGCCCTCGCGCTCCTCGCCACCCTCGCCCTGTTCTTCTCCGACTCGCTCGGCTTCCTGCGCCGCCAGGGCGACCGGGGCGTCCAGATCGAATCGCTCGGCGGCACCGCCCTCGCGCTCGCCCGCGCCACCGGCGTCTGGCCCGGCCGGGTCGAGTACCGCTACGGCGCCTTCGAGTACGTCGGCCCGTACGTCTCCAGCCTCGGCCACCTCGCCCTGCTGCTCACCGTCATCACCTTCGGCTGGCTGCTGCTCTGGCGCGTCCGGGCCCACCGCTGGACCACCGCCACCCCCTTCGACGCGGCCCTCGCCGCCGTCCTGCTCCTCACCGCCACCAGCCGGGTCATCAGCCCCCAGTACCTGATCTGGCTGCTCGGACTCGCCGCCGTCTGTCTGACCTCCCGCGCCACCGTGATGCGCCCGGTCGCGCTGCTGCTGCTCCCGGCGGCGGCGCTCAGCTCGCTCGCGTACCCCGTCCTGTACGACGAGGTCCTCGCCGGCACCCCCAGGGGCCTGGCCGTCATGGTGCTCCGCAACGGTCTGCTGCTCGCCGCCGCCCTGCTCGCCGCCCACCGCCTGTGGACCTCGACGGTCCCGGGACCGCCCACGGAGACCGCCTAGGGCGACCCGGGAACACCCGGGGCGACCGGGGGACGCGGAAGGGCCCCGCCGGAGATCCGGCGGGGCCCTCCACGTCCCCCGGACCGGGAAACCAGGTCCGGGGACGGTACGACTAGCTGTGCGTCCGGAGCAGCGTGCGCATGGTCCGCATCGCCACCGACAGGTTCGCCAGGTCGAAGGTGTCCGAGCCCTGGATCTCCTCCAGGGTCGTCCGCGCGCGGCCCAGGATCGCCGTGTTCCGCTCCTCCCAGCCCTTGAACCGCTCCTCGGGGCTGGTCGTGCCGTTGCCCACCGTCAGGACGTCCGCCGTCAGCGCCGCGTGCGCCGCGAACAGGTCCTCGCGGATCGAGGCGCGGGCCATCGACTGCCACCGGTCGCTGCGCGGCAGCTCGATGATCCGGTCCATCAGATCGGTGATCCGCAGCCGGTCGCCCAGATCGAAGTAGACCTCGGCCACCGCCGACGGCTCCTTGCCCATCCGGTCCGCGATCGCCACGACGTCGAGCACCGGGAACGCCGAGGAGAAGCCCGCGACCCGCTGGGCCAGCTCCTCCGGCACGCCCGCCCCGATCAGCTCGTCCCGGATCGACTCGTACCACTCCAGGTCGGCGCCGCGCAGCAGACCGGGCAGCTGCGCCCGGACCTCCTCGACCCGCTCGGAGAAGAACTCGATGGTCTCGGTGAGCTGGAGCGGCTGCGGCCGGTTGTTGAGCAGCCAGCGCGTGCCGCGCTCGACGAGCCGCCGCGAGTGCAGCCGCATCCGGGTCTGGACCTCGGCCGGGACCTGGTTGTCGAGCGCCTCGACGGCGTCCCAGACCTGGCCGAGCCGGAAGACCACCCGGGCCGCGGTCTGCGCCCGGACGATCTCCTCGATCGACGCGCCGGTCTCCTCGCGGAGCCGGTGCAGGAAGGTCGAGCCGCCGGAGTTGACGGTGTCGTTGACCAGGACCGTGGTGATGATCTCGCGGCGCAGCGCGTGGCCGTCGACCGCCTCGGGGAACTTCTCGCGCAGCAGCGTCGGGAAGTACGCGTGCAGCAGTCCGCGCAGGTACGGGTCGTCCGGCAGCTCCGTGCCGATCAGCTCGTCGGCCACCGTGATCTTGGTGTAGGCGAGGAGGACGGCCAGCTCCGGCTGGCTCAGACCGCGGCCGTTGTTGAGCAGCTCGCGGATCTGCCGGTCGTTGGGCAGGAACTCCAGGGAGCGGTCGAGGGCCCCGTCGCGGCCCAGGCGGCGCATGAACCGCTGGTGGGCGTGGAGCAGGGACGGCGACTGGGCGACGGCGTTGGCCAGGGCCGTGTTCTGCGCGTAGTTGTTGCGCAGTACGAGCGCGCCGACCTCGTCGGTCATCTCCGCGAGGATCTTGTTGCGCTGCTTGACGGTCATGTCGCCCTCGGCGACGAGCCCGTTGAGCAGGATCTTGATGTTGACCTCGTGGTCGGAGGTGTCGACGCCCGCGCTGTTGTCGATGGCATCGGTGTTGATCTTGCCGCCGTCGCCCCGGGGGCCGCCGGAGCGGGCGAACTCGATGCGGCCCAGCTGGGTCGCGCCGAGGTTGCCGCCCTCGCCGACGACCTTGGCCCGGACGTCCTGGCCGTCGACGCGGATGGCGTCGTTGGCCTTGTCGCCGACGTCGGCGTCGGTCTCGGCCGAGGACTTCACGTAGGTGCCGATTCCGCCGTTCCACAGCAGGTCGACGGGGGCCTGGAGCACGGCCTTCATCAGCTCGGCCGGAGTCATCTTGGTGATCCCGGCCTCGATGCCGAGGGCGGCCCTGACCTGCGCGTTGACCGGGATCGACTTGGCGCTGCGGGGGTGGATGCCGCCACCGGCGGAGAGCAGCGAGGAGTCGTAGTCGGCCCAGGACGAGCGGGGCAGCTCGAAGAGGCGGCGGCGCTCGGCGTAGGAGACGGCCGCGTCCGGGGTGGGGTCGAGGAAGATGTGCCGGTGGTCGAAGGCGGCGACCAGCCGGATGCGCTCGGAGAGCAGCATTCCGTTGCCGAAGACGTCACCGGACATGTCACCGACGCCGACGACGGTGAAGTCCTCGCTCTGGGTGTCGTGGCCCAGCTCGCGGAAGTGCCGCTTGACGGACTCCCAGGCGCCGCGGGCGGTGATGCCCATGCCCTTGTGGTCGTATCCGGCGGAGCCGCCGGAGGCGAAGGCGTCACCGAGCCAGAAGCCGTACGACTCCGCGACCCCGTTGGCGATGTCGGAGAAGGTCGCGGTGCCCTTGTCGGCGGCGACCACCAGGTAGGTGTCGTCCTCGTCGTGGCGGACCACGTCGAGGGGCGGCACGACCTCGCCCGCGACCAGGTTGTCGGTGATGTCGAGCAGCGCCGAGATGAAGGTCTTGTACGAGGCGATGCCCTCGGCCAGCCAGGCGTCCCGGTCCACGGACGGGTCCGGGAGCTGCTTGGCGACGAAGCCGCCCTTGGCGCCGACCGGCACGATGACGGTGTTCTTCACCATCTGCGCCTTGACCAGGCCGAGGATCTCGGTACGGAAGTCCTCGCGCCGGTCGGACCAGCGCAGGCCGCCCCGGGCGACCTTGCCGAAGCGCAGGTGGACGCCCTCGACGCGCGGGGAGTACACCCAGATCTCGAAGGCCGGGCGGGGCGCGGGGAGGTCGGGGATGGCCTGCGGGTCGAACTTCATCGACACGTAGGAGTGCGGCTCCCCCTGGGCGTCCTTCTGGAAGAAGTTCGTCCGCAGCGTGGCCTTGACGACGGTCAGGAAGGACCGCAGGATGCGGTCCTCGTCCAGGCTCGCGACCTGGTCGAGGGCGCCGTCCAGCTCCTCCAGGATGCCGTCGGTCAGCTCGGTCCCGGCGCGCTGGCGCTCCGGCGCCATCCGGGCCTCGAAGAGGGAGACGAGCAGCCGGGTGGTGTGGACGTTGTTGCGGAGGGTGTCCTCCATGTAGTCCTGGCTGAACGTCGAACCGGCCTGGCGCAGGTACTTGGCGTAGGCGCGCAGCACCATCGCCTCGCGCCAGGTGAGCCCGGCGGACAGGACGAGCGAGTTGAAGTTGTCGTCCTCGGCCCTGCCGGTCCAGGTGGCGGCGAAGGCCTCCTGGAAGCGCTCGCGTGCGTCGTCGCCGAGGTAGTCGCCGTTGCCGGTCGTGGCGGGCATCCGCAGACCGAAGTCGTAGATCCAGGCGTGGGTGCGGTCGGTGCGGCGCAGCTCGTAGGGGCGCTCGTCGGTGACCTCGACGCCGAGCCGGTTGAGCACCGGGAGCACGGCGGACAGGGAGATCGGCTCGCCCGTCTTGTAGATCTTGAAGCGGCGCTCGCCGGGGCCCGCGCCGACCGGCTCGTACAGCGAGAGCGCGAAGTCCTTGCCCTCGGTGCGGGCCAGGGCCTCCAGGTGGAGCAGGTCGGCGACGGCCGCGCGGGGCGAGTGGTCGGCCTTGTAGCCCTCGGGGATGGCGTTGCCGTAGCGGCGCAGCAGCTCGGCGGCGCGCTCCTCGCCGCACTCGGCGTTCAGCGCCTCGGCGAAGCCGTCGGCCCAGGAGCGGGCCGCGTCGACGAGCCGGGCCTCGACGCGGTCGACGTCGGCGTCGGTGAGCTTCGCCAGCTCGGTGCCGGGCTCGACGCGGACGACGAAGTGCAGCCGGGAGAGGATCGACTCGGTGTTCCAGGCGGTGAAGTCGACGCTGGCGCCGCCGAGCTCCTCCTTCAGGATGTCGATGATCCGCAGCCGGACGCGGGTGGTGTAGCGGTCGCGCGGCAGGTAGACGAGGGCCGAGTAGTAGCGGCCGTACTCGTCCTGGCGCAGGTAGAGCCGGAGGCGGCGGCGCTCCTGGAGGTACAGGACGCTGGTGACGATGGCCTGGAGCTGGTCGACCGGGGTCTGGAACAGCTCGTCGCGCGGGTAGGTCTCCAGGATCTGGAGCAGGTCGCGGCCGTCGTGGCTGTTGGGCGAGAAGCCCGCGCCCGCGAGGACCTCCTTGACCTTGCGCTTGACGACCGGGACCCGGCGGACGGACTCGGTGTAGGCGGCCGAGGAGAACAGTCCGAGGAAACGGCGCTCGCCGATGACGTTGCCGTCGGCGTCGAACTTCTTCACGCCGATGTAGTCGAGGTACGAGGGGCGGTGCACGGTCGCGCGGCTGTTGGCCTTCGTCAGGATCAGCAGCTTGTGCTCGCGGGCCTTGGCCCGGACGTCCTCGGGCAGCCGGCTGAAGGAGGGCGAGACGGGGTGGGCGTGGTGGCCCTCGTCGCCGGTGTGCTGCGGGTCGGAGCGCAGGATGCCGAGGCCGGTGCCGGGCACGGCGGACAGGGCGTCACCGTTGACCAGCTCGTACTCGCGGAAACCGAGGAAGGTGAAGTGGTCGTCGGCGAGCCAGCGCAGCAGTTCCTGGGCCTCCTCCACCTCGGTGGGGCGCAGGTCGGACGCGGTGGGCTCGGCCGGGAGGCCGTCGGCGATCCGCAGGGCGGCCTCGCGCATCTTCTCCCAGTCCTCGACCGTCTCGCGGACGTCGGACAGGACGCGCAGCAGGTCGGCGGTGATCTGCTTGAGGTCGGCGCGGTCGGTCTCGCGGTCGATCTCGACGTGGATCCAGGACTCGGTGAGCGCGTCGTGCGGCAGCTCGCCGTGGATCTGGGCCGAGAGGACCTCGATGAGGCGCCCGGTGACGTCACGGCGGACGAGGACCTGCGGGTGGATCACGACGTGGATGCCGCGGCCCTGGCGGGACAGCTCGTTGGTGACGGAGTCGACGAGGAAGGGCATGTCGTCGGTGACGACCTCGACGACGGAGTGGCTGCTCGTCCAGCCGTTCTCCTCCACCGTCGGGGTGTGGACGCGCACGTTCGCGGTGCCCTGCGGACGGTTCTCCGCGAGGCGGTAGTGGGAGAGCGCGGCACCGAACACGTCGACCGGGTCCCGGTCGCCGAGGTCCTCCGGAGCGGTGTGCAGGTAGTAGCGCTGGAGGTACTCGAGCACCGTGTCCCGGTCCGGACGCTCCCCGGCGCCCTCGGTGCCCGTCGGGAGTCGCCCCCCGACCGGGCTGTGCTCAGCTACCCGGGCGGCCCTTTCGAGCAGCTCGGCCTTGGCTTCGTCCAGCTTGGTCTGCATGTCCTCTGACTCCTGTCGCGCGCCGTTGCGTGACGTCGGTGGAAGAAAGGGCACAACGCCACGACGCGGTGATTCCGGTCGATGTCGACGGTATGCCCGGATGAGAGATGCCCGGGTCGTTATCGGCCACGGAGAGCGGCACGCCCGGACGGAAGGGATCGGCGAACGCACGGTGGGCCCGGCCGCCGTGGCGGGTCGGGCGGCGGCCGGGGGCTTCACTGCCCCCACGGCGTATCGCGCTGATCACGGCAAAAGCCTATCGCCCCCGACCCCCGAACCGTCATGAGCCGCATGTGTACAAAAGATGAGGGGGAAGTTTGACGTTCTGGACAGCGACACATGTCCTCTTGGCAAAGAGCCCCGCCGGGGGCGGCATGTGCGCGAGCATGGGCGCAGCACGGCAGACCGAAATCTGTGATCTGGGAGAGCCATGGCGAAGATCCTGATCGTGACCGGGGACGCGGCGGAGTCGCTGGAGGTGTTGTACCCGTACCAGCGGCTCCTCGAAGAGGGGTACGAGGTGGACATCGCGGCCCCGGCGCGCAAGACGCTCCGCTTCGTCGTCCATGACTTCGAGCCCGGTTTCGACACGTACACGGAGAAGCCGGGCTACACCTGGCCGGCCGATCTGGCGTTCTCCGAGGTGGACCCGGGCGCGTACGCGGCCGTGGTGATCCCGGGCGGCCGGGCGCCGGAGTACCTGCGCAACGATCCGGAGCTGCGCGAGATCCTCAAGGCGTTCTTCGACGCCGACAAGCCGGTGGCGCAGATCTGTCACGGACCGCTCCTGACGGCGGCGACGGGCAGCCTGGAGGGCCGCCGCGTCACGGCGTACCCCGCGCTGGAGCTGGACATGCGGGCGGCCGGGGCGTCCTTCGAGGACAGCGAGGCCGTGGTGGACGGCCTGCTGGTCTCCTCCCGCGCGTGGCCGGACCACCCGGTGTGGATGCGCGAGTTCCTGAAGGTGCTCCGCGCCAAGGGCTGACCCCCACGACCGCACCGCCCGGCCCCCGACGACCGGGGCCGGGGCGGTGCGGCGCCGGGCGGCGTCAGGGTCCGGCCGGTGCCGGTCACGGAGGTGTCAGCGGCCCAGCACGATCAGGGACCCGACGGAGACAGGCACCCGACGGTGTCAGAGACCCAGCACGGTCAGGGACCCGGCAGGGACAGGGCCCGGCGGGGTCAGGAGCCGGGCGGGGTCAGGAGCCCAGCAGCGGTCAGGGCTCTCGGCACCGCCGCACCCGCCGGGCAGCCCCTGACCCGCCCCTACGGCCGAGACCCCGGCGTCACCGGGCCCCGCAACACCGCGGGCCCAGCACCGCCAGGGCCCGGCGTCACCGGCCCCGCACCACCGGCCCCGGCATCGCCCGGACCCCGCGTCGCCCGGACCCGCTAGGCCAGCTCCTCCGCGACCGCCACCGCCTCCGCGAGCGAGTCGACCACGGGGACGCCCACCCGCTCCAGGGACGCCCTGCTGTGCGAGCCCCCGGTGTAGAGCACCGCCTTGGCACCCACGTGGGCCGCCGCCAGCGCGTCGTCGGCCGCGTCCCCGATGACGACCACCCGGTCCGCCCGGACGCCGCCCAGCGCCGCCAGGTGCCGCACCATGTGCGCGGACTTCCCGTCCGTCGAGGCGTCGGCCCGGCCGTCCATCCGGACGAACCGCTCGGCTATCCCGTGCCGCCGCACCAGCGGTATCAGCTCGGCGTGCGGCGCGAGCGAGAGCAGCGACTGGGTGAACCCGGACTCCTGCCGGACCGCGAGCAGCTCGGCGGCGCCGGAGGTCAGCCCGCAGCCCTCGGCCCGCGCCCAGTAGTGCCGGTGGAAGGCGCCGTCCATGACGCTCCACTCGGCGTCCGTGGGCAGCCGCCCCATGAGCCGCTCGTAGAACTTGGGCACCGGCACCGTGTACAGCTCGCGGTACCGCTCCAGAGTGATCTGTTCGAGTCCCAGCTCGGCGAAGGCGGCGTTGGTCGCCCCGATGACCGCGCCGATGTCGTCGAGCAGCGTGCCGTTCCAGTCCCAGACCAGGTGCTTGCCCCGCAAGCCGTCGTGCTTCCCCATGGAGAGGACCGTACCCGGCGACTCGGACAGTCACGTGCCGGGCCGGGAATCAGCCCAGGAGCGCGGGAATCTCCTGGACGCCGAACCAGAGCAGCTCGTGGTCCTCGGCGCCGTCCACGACGAACCGCGCGTCGTCGTCTCCCTGGTCCGCCGCCCCGAGCGCGGCGGCGGCGGCCGTGACGTCGGCCTCGGCGTCGTCCGCGTCCGCGTGCACGGCGGCGGCCTTGGCGAGCGGTACGGGCCCGGCGATCCGGACCTCGCCGACGGAAGCGGCGTCGAGCCCCGGGCCGGGGTCCGTGGCCGCGTCGCGGTCGGCGACGTCCACGGCGACGACGATCCGGCGCCGGGGCGCCCCCGGGGCCCCGGCGAGGAGGCGCAGGGAGGCGGCGGCGGCCCGGTTGAGCGCCGCGTACTCCAGCTCCTCGATGTCGTCGGAGACGTACCACTCGCGCAGGGCGGGGGTGACGGCGTAGGCGGTCAGCGGGCCGGGGCCCAGCTCGCCCGCCTCGTGCGCCTGTGCGAGACCGGGGAGGGTCAGGGGGACGTACACGCGCATGACTGGCCGCTTTCGTAGACGCATCCGTGGTCGGAGAGCCTCAGGATACGTGCGGAGTCCCCCTTCGGGGATTCCGGCCGGAGCGGGCCCGCGTCCACCCCCGCGGCGGACCTCCGGGGACCCCGGTGACCCGAATTTTCGGGCCTTCACCCGGATAGGTGATTCCGTTTTCGGACACCTTCGGCGCGGGCCGCTCCTTGCGGGGGCTCCGGCCCCACCCGTACAAGATCCCCAAGGAAAGTTACCGACTGGTACCAGCCGGTTACGCACTGACAGGGGGCCCTCATGACCAGCACGCTCACCGCCGCACCGCCCGCCGCACCCGGGCACGCCCCCTCCGGCGCCCCCGCGCCGCACCCGGCCCCCGTACCCGCCGCCCGGCCGCACCCCGCCACGGCGGCCACCCGCCCCCGCACGCCACGCCCCCGCAGCGCCCCCGGCGGACCGGCCGGCACCCGCCCGCGCGGCCACACCGGCATCCACCCCCGCCCCACCGTCCCGCGCCCCCGCACCGCCCCGGCACCCCGCGCCCTCCCCCCGCACACCGTCTTCGCCGAGCGCCTGCTCGCCGTCCTCAGCGGGGAGCGCCCGGTCCACTGGATGCTCGGCCACACCGTCGGAGAGGCGTACGAGCAGCTCGTCCGGATCGCCCCGCGCACCCCGCTGCGCTCGCTCGGTCCCCGCCCGGTGCTGCGCCGCTGCTCGGCGCAGGCGCACGACGGCAGGACCGTCCTCGAAGCCTTCGCGACGATCGCCACGGGACCGCGTCTGCGGGCCATGGCCTTCCGTCTGGAACGGGGGGCGGACCGCCGCTGGCGCTGCGCCGCCGTGGAGCTCGACGGACTCGGGACGGCGGACCGCCCGGCATGACGGAGGGGACCGGACGCCCGACGTGACGGAAGGGACGGGACCGCCCGACGTGACGGAAGGGGCAGGACCGCCCGGCACCACGGAAGCGAGCGGACGCCCGGCACCACAGAAAGGGACCGGCCGCCCGGCACCACAGAAAGGGACCGGACCGCCCGGCACGACGGAAAGGGGCCGGACGCCCATCGGGCGACCGACCCCTTCCGTCATCGGCTCAGGACCTCGGCGGTCCCGGCCTCACTTCTTGCGGCGACGCCCGCCGCCCGCGTTCTTCTGGGCCTTGCGGCGCTCGGCACGGGTCATCCCGTCGCCGCCGTCCGCGTCGTCGGAGGCGAAGTCGCCCTCGACGACACCGCCGTCACCGTCCACGCTCGGCGCGGAGAAGTGGAGCCGGTCGGGCCGCTGCGGGGCGTCGAGGCCCTTGGCGCGGATCTCCGGACGCCCGGCGGGCACCGCGTCCTGCTTGTCGAGCGAGGGAGAGCTGGCCTGCACCGGGACCTCCTCGACCTGCTGCTCGACCTGGACCTCCAGGTTGAACAGGTAGCCGACGGACTCCTCCTTGATGCCCTCCATCATGGCGGTGAACATGTCGAAGCCCTCGCGCTGGTACTCGACCAGCGGGTCCTTCTGCGCCATGGCGCGCAGACCGATGCCCTCCTGGAGGTAGTCCATCTCGTAGAGGTGCTCGCGCCACTTGCGGTCCAGGACGGACAGGACCACGCGCCGCTCCAGCTCGCGCATGATCTCCGAGCCGAGCTGCGTCTCGCGCGTCTGGTACTGCTCGTGGATGTCGTTCTTGATCGACTCGGCGATGAACTCGGCGGTGATGCCCGCCCGGTCCCCGGCCGTGTCCTCCAGCTCCTCCACGGTGACCTTCACCGGGTAGAGCTGCTTGAACGCGGTCCACAGACGGTCGAGGTCCCACTCCTCCGCGAAGCCCTCGGCGGTCTCCTGGCGGATGTAGTCGTCGATCGTGTCGTCCATGAAGTGCTGCACCTGCTCGTGCAGGTCCTCGCCCTCCAGGACGCGGCGGCGCTCGCCGTAGATGACCTGGCGCTGCCGGTTGAGCACGTCGTCGTACTTCAGGACGTTCTTGCGGGTCTCGAAGTTCTGCGTCTCGACCTGCGACTGGGCGGAGGCGATGGCCCGGGTGACCATCTTGTTCTCGATCGGCACGTCGTCCGGCACGTTGGCCATGGCCATCACGCGCTCGACCATCTGCGCCTTGAACAGGCGCATCAGGTCGTCGCCGAGCGAGAGGTAGAAGCGGGACTCGCCGGGGTCGCCCTGACGGCCGGAACGACCGCGCAGCTGGTTGTCGATGCGGCGGGACTCGTGGCGCTCGGTGCCCAGCACGTACAGCCCGCCGAGGTCCTTGACCTCCTCGAACTCCGTCTTCACGGCCTTGACGGCACGCTCCAGGGCGCCGGGCAGGGCCGCGGCCCACTCCTCGACGTGCTCGACCGGGTCCAGACCCGCCTGGCGCAGCTCGGCCTCGGCGAGGTCGTCCGGGTTGCCGCCGAGCTTGATGTCCGTACCGCGGCCCGCCATGTTCGTGGCGACGGTGACGGCGCCGCGGCGACCGGCCTGGGCGACGATGCTCGCCTCGCGGTCGTGGTGCTTGGCGTTGAGCACCTCGTGCTGCACACCGCGCTTGGAGAGCTGCTGCGAGAGGTACTCGGACTTCTCGACGGAGGTCGTGCCGACCAGGATCGGCTGCCCCTTGTCGTGCTTCTCCGCGATGTCGTCGACGACGGCGGCGAACTTGGCGACCTCGGTCCGGTAGATCAGGTCGGACTGGTCCTTGCGGATCATCGGCCTGTTCGTGGGGATCGGGACGACGCCCAGCTTGTAGATCTGGTGGAACTCGGCCGCCTCGGTCATCGCCGTACCGGTCATGCCGGAGAGCTTCGAGTACAGCAGGAAGAAGTTCTGGAGGGTGATCGTGGCGAGGGTCTGGTTCTCGTCCTTGATCGCCACCCCTTCCTTCGCCTCGATCGCCTGGTGCATACCCTCGTTGTAGCGGCGACCGGCGAGGATACGGCCGGTGTGCTCATCGACGATCATGACTTCGCCGTCCATGACGACGTAGTCCTTGTCCTTCTTGAACAGTTCCTTCGCCTTGATGGCGTTGTTCAGGTAACCGACGAGCGGGGTGTTCACCGACTCGTAGAGGTTGTCGATGCCCAGCCAGTCCTCGACCTTGGCGACACCGGCCTCGTGGATGGCGACGGTCCGCTTCTTCTCGTCGACCTCGTAGTCGCCGGTCTCCTCGATGCCCTTGAGCTGGTTGCCCGGCTCGCCCTTGGAGAGACGGGTGACGAGCTTGGCGAAGTCGCCGTACCACTTCGTCGCCTGGTCGGCCGGACCGGAGATGATCAGCGGCGTACGGGCCTCGTCGACGAGGATGGAGTCGACCTCGTCGACACAGGCGAAGTTGTGGCCGCGCTGGACGAGCTCGTCCTGGGACCACGCCATGTTGTCGCGCAGGTAGTCGAAGCCGAACTCGTTGTTCGTGCCGTACGTGATGTCGCAGCCGTACTGCTCGCGGCGCTGGGCCGGCGTCATGTTGGAGAGGATGCAGCCGATCGTCAGGCCCAGGAAGCGGTGCACCCGGCCCATCAGCTCGGAGTCGCGCTCGGCCAGGTAGTCGTTGACCGTGATCAGGTGCACGCCCTTGCCGGAGAGCGCGTTGAGGTACGCGGGAAGGGTGCCGACGAGGGTCTTGCCCTCACCGGTCTTCATCTCGGCGACATAGCCGAGGTGCAGGGCGGCGCCGCCCATCAGCTGGACGTCGTAGTGGCGCTGACCGAGCACACGCTTCGCTGCCTCGCGCACGGTCGCGAAGGCCTCGGGAAGCAGGTCGTCGAGGCTCTCGCCGTCGGCGTACCGCTGCTTGTACTCATCGGTGAGCGCCCGCAACTCGGCGTCGGAGAGGTTGACGAAGTCCTCTTCGATGGAGTTGACCTGGTCCGCGATGCGGTGCAGTTTGCGCAGGATCTTTCCTTCGCCTGCACGCATGAGCTTGTTGAAGACGGACACTGAGGCTGGTCTCCTTGCCGGTCGGGCCTGGCACTGGGTCTTGTCATGGACGCGAGCGCGGGCACGGCAGGTGGTCCCCACCGCAACGGCCATCGTAAGCGAGACCGCCCTCGCTGAGGGAGGCCCACAGTGCCGCAGCCCGTACGTCCGCCCGGAAAGAGAACGCACGAGGTGGGCGGAAGGTGCCGCCCCACCCGAAAAGTGTTCGCTTCCGGTGTCCCGGGTCACCACAATCCCGGCATGGACCCGATCACCCTCACCACCGACCGTCTCCGGCTCCGGAACTTCGTCCCGGAGGACGCCGACGCGGTGCACGCCATCTGCCAGGACCCGGACATCCTGCGCTGGACCGTCGTCCCCTCGCCGTACACCCGGCAGGACGCCGAACTGTTCCTCCAGCGCCTGGTGCCGGACGGCTGGCGGGAGGACACCGAGTACACCTTCGCGGTGGAACCCCTGGCCGGGGGCCCGCTGCTGGCCGCCGTCTCGCTGGGCAGCCGCGGCGGGGGCGTCTGGGAGGTCGGCTACTGGCTGGCCCGTGAGCACCGCGGCGCCGGGTACATGACGGAGACCGTCCGCGCCCTCGCCCACTGGGCCTTCACCCAGCTCGGCTGCGTCCGGCTGGTGTGGCGCGCCGAGGTCGGCAACACCGGCTCGCGCGCGGTGGCCGAGCGCGTCGGCTTCGTCGTCGAGGGCGTCCAGCGCGCCGGGCTCGCCTCCCGGGGCACGCTCCGGGACGGCTGGGTCGCCGCCCTCCTCCCCTCCGACTTCGGCCTTCCCAGCCCCCTGCCCCACCTCCCGGCCCAGGAGCGGCCGTCCACCCCCTGACGAGGGGGTACGGGGCCCGGGACCGGAGGCCCGGCTGTCAGTGCCGGGGCCTAGGGTGCGGTCCATGACGACTGCGCCGCGCCCCGCCGCCGAACTGTCCGCCGACGAAGCCCGCCGCATCGCGCTGCGCGCCCAGGGCTTCCTGGGGGCGCCCGACCGCCGCGCCGGGGTGCGCGGGGTGCTGCGCGCGCTCGGCCAGGTCCAGCTCGACACGATCTCGGTGCTCGCCCGCTCGCACGAGCTGATCCCGTACGCGCGGCTGGGCGCCGTCGGCCGCAGGACGGTCGAGGACGCCTACTGGAGCGGCAGCCGCGCCTTCGAGTACTGGTCGCACGCCGCCTGTGTCCTGCCCGTCGAGGAGTGGCCTCACTTCGCCTTCCGCAGGCGCGCCTACCGCGACCGCCCGCACTGGGGCCACCAGTTGTCGCCGGGGGCGTACGACAAGGTCATCGACCAGTTGCGGGCCGAGGGGCCGCGCACGGCGTCCGAGCTGGGCGGTGCGAAGAACAAGGGCGAGTGGTGGGACTGGTCCGACACGAAGATCGCCGTCGAGCGGGCGCTGACCTACGGCGAGGTGGTCGTGGTCGAGCGGCGCGGCTGGAAGCGGGTGTACGACCTGGCGGAGCGGGCCGTCCCGGGGGCGCTGCTCCATGACGACCTGGACGACACCGAGTGCGTGCGGCGGCTGGTGCGGCAGGCGGGCGAGGCGCTGGGCGTGGGCACCCGCGCGGACATCGCCGACTACCACCGGCTGAAGGGCGAGCAGTTCGACGCGGTGGTCGAGGCGGCGGGGCTCGTGCCGGTGACGGTGGCGGGCTGGTCCAAGCCCGCCTGGGCGGACCCGGCGGCGCTGGCCTCGGAGCCGCGCGGACGGCACCGTACGACGCTGCTCTCGCCGTTCGACTCGCTGATCTGGGAGCGGGCCCGCACGGAGCGGATCTTCGGCTTCGCGCACCGCCTGGAGGCGTACGTGCCGAAGCAGAAGCGGGTCCACGGCTACTTCGCGATGCCGGTGCTGGCCGGGGGCCGTCTGGTGGGCCGGGTGGACCCGGCGCGGGAGGGCCGGACGCTGGTCGCCCGGCAGGTGACGCTCGACGACCCGAAGGCGGTGCCCGCGGTGGCGCGGGCGCTGCGCGAGGCGGCGGAGTGGGTGGACTGCGACGCGGTCTCGGTGGTCCCGGACCGGGTGAGCCACCCGGAACTGGTGCCGGAGCTGATCCGCGCCCTGGGCTGACGACGGGGCGCGGGGCCGTCCGGAGGGCCCGGGGAGCGGAAGGGGCTCCTGGGGCCGCTTGAGGACGTGGGACTGGTGGGGGCCGTGGGGGTGCGGAAAGGCTCGCGAGGAGCCCCACGAGCCTTGTCAGGGAGGCCGTACCGGGCGGGAGGCGCCACGGGCCCGGCCGAAGGGGCCGGGATCTCCCCAAAAGGGCGGGGGAGGTCCCTATCGGATCTCCAGGATCTTCTCCCGCATCGCGTAGACCACGGCTTCCATCCGGGAGTGCAGCTGGAGCTTCTCCAGGATGTTCCGGACGTGGTTCTTCACGGTGTTCTCGGAGATGAACAGTTGTTTGGCGATGTCCCGGTTGTTCATTCCGGTCGCCACCAGTTTGAGGACCTCCAGCTCGCGGTCGGTGAGCCGGGGCGCGGGTACGAGCCTGCGTTCGTCGGTGCGCTGGATCATCGACTTGAACTCGGTGAGGAGTTTCGACGCCATCGAGGGGCTGATCTGCGACTGGCCGTCCGCGACCGCGCGGATCGCGGTGGCGACCTCGTCGGTGGAGATCTCCTTGAGGAGATAGCCGGTGGCGCCCGCCTTGATGGCGTCGTAGAGGTCGGCCTCCTCGTCGCTGATCGTCAACATGATGATCTTCGCGCTGGGGGCCACCTCCTTGATGGAGGTGCACGCCTCGATGCCGCCGCGCCGGGGCATCCGTACGTCCATCAGGACGATGTCGGGGAGCAGGTCGGCCGCCTTGTCGACGGCCTCGGCCCCGTCCCCGGCCTCGCCCACGACCTGGATGTCCTCCTCCTGGGCGAGAACGATCTCGAGTCCCCGGCGGAAGAGGGCGTGGTCGTCCACGACGAGGACCCGGATCGGCTCCTTGCGGAAGGTGCCGCTGTCCGGTTCCGATCCCTCCGGGACCGCCCCGCCGTGCTCGCGCCCGCTGAGCACCGGCCCGAAGCTGTCCGCCATCGTTCCTCCCCCTGAAGGCCGTGGCCTGAATTCGTATCCGGTCCTCCAACCGGTGCTCGGTGAGCATCGGTTGGCGTGCACGACATGATTTCATGCCCCGGCGGCGGCGGAGGCTTCCCGCGCGCGCGGGGGTGTCCCCGGCGGCGCGGAAAGCGCTTCCGGGGACACCTGTGCGAGGGGTACGGGCGGCGGCCGGTCAGCCGCCGAGCGCACCACCGGCGCCGCCGCCCTCGGCGAGCGGGTCGCTCTCCAGATGGATGACGCCGTAGTCGTACGCGTGCCGCCGGTAGACCACGCTCGGCTGCTTCGTGTCAGAGTCGACGAAGAGGTAGAAGTCGTGCCCGACCAGTTCCATCTCGTAGAGCGCCTGGTCGAGCGTCATCGGCGCCGCCGCGTGGGTCTTCTCGCGGACCACCAGCGGGCCTTCGCCCTGCACCTCGATCGAGCCCATCATCGTGGTGGGCACCTTGTCGGTCTCGTCGGCGACCAGCTGACCGTCGCCGTTGAGCTGGGCGGCGCCGGGCACCACGTCCCCGACCTCCGCCGCCGAAAGCCTGCCGTTCCCACGGCGGGTGTAGCGCTTGTCGTGCTGCTTCCGCAGACGCGCCTCCAGCTTGTCGCTGGCGAGGTCGAGCGCTGCGTACGGGTCGCCTGCCGCGGCTTCCGCCCGGATCACCGGGCCTCGGGAGTGGAGGGTGATCTCCACGCGGTCCGACCTGTCGGCCTGCCGCGGATTCAGCTCCTTGGACACCTCGACGTCGAGGCTGATCACCTTGCCGTCGAGCTTCTGGATCTTCTCCAGCTTCAGCTTCTCGGCCACGTGCTTGCGGAACCGCTCGGGCACCTCGGTCTTGCGGCCCTTGACGACGATGTCCACGCAGAACTCCGTTCCCGGATCGCCCGGACCGGCTCCTTGGCCGCCGGGCATCTCCCTTTGCACCAGATGCTCCGGTGGATTACCGGAGCTTCGGACTCGGCGTTTTCACCTCCTCCTCCCCAGCCGACAAGATCAAGATCCCCACCCCGTCGACATGAGGTTAATTCGCCCTGAACTCCTGTCCTGTAGGCGCAACCATGTTTTCGGCGAGCGATGGCTTTCGCCATTCCTCACAACCGAACATAGCCCCTTCGGACGGGTGTCGGCACCCGCTACCGCGACATACCTCCGTTCGGGTGCTCTCACCTCTCACCACCTGCAACGATCCAAGTTCCCGGAGAGTTCCGGTTTAATTCGAACGAAGCGGGAGAGGATGCGATCACGGCCGCGACCCGCTGTTCGAATCCGTGCTGCGTGAAACCATCCGCGGAGCCTCCCGGTATTCCGCCGGAAATGAACGGAAGGTGTACGGCTCCGAGTGCGCGGGCCGCCTCCGCGAGCGACGCCCCCGTGGTCATCAGGTCGTCCACGAGGACCACCTTTCCGGCCGCCAGGAGCCTTCCGCCGCCGGGCACGACCTCCAGCGCCCCGGAGAGGTTGGCCAGCCGTCCGCGCGCCCCCAAACCCGCCTGGTCCGCCACGGACCGGCGCTGCCGCAGCACCGGCACCATCCGCGCCGCACGCCCCGACCGCCGCAGCCGCGCCGCCGCGGCCCGCGCGATCCGTCGCGTCGGATCGTGGCCACGCGCCCGTACCGAGCGCCGCGAGGACGGCACCGGCACCAGGAGCAGCGGACCCGGTCCGAGGCGCTCCACGGGCCCGGCGGCGGTCTCCACGGCCCCGGCCAGCGCCCCGCCCAGCGGTCCGGCGAGCGCGAGCGCCCCGCGTTCCTTGTGGGCCAGGAGCACGTCCCGTACGGCCCCGGCGTAGGGCACGGCGGCGTGCACCACCGGCAGCCCGGCGGGCTCGGGCGAGGGGCGCACCCGGCGCGGTCCCTCCCCGCCCCCCGCCAGCCCGTCCGCGCACACCGGGCACAGCTCCGTCCTCGGCAGACCGCAGCCCGCGCAGGCGACCGGCAGCACCAGGCCGGCGATCTCGTGCCACCACCCCCGCATGGCTCCACTCTGCGCCCTCGCCGACTCCCGGACCACCCCTGTGGAAAACCCCCGGACCGGCCGCCGAAGTACGTCAGGTACGGACGGTCCGGGCCGGGCGAGGCGCACCGGGGCAGCCCGGACGAGCCACCGCCCCTGTCATTCCGGACATCTCGGAGACCCTGCCACCCGGTTCGTCACTGGGGTCACTGGGATTGCTGGGATTGCTGGCGTCCCCGGCCGCCCCGGCCGCCCCAGACGCCCCAGACGCCCCAGACGCCCCAGACGCCCCAGACGCCCCAGACGCCCCAGACGGATCATCCCGGGTAGATCGGTGACCGGCCCGTCTTGACCACCGGCTGCCAGTTCATCCCGGGCGCGAGCCGGACGATGCCGTCGTTGCCGGAGTAGGCGACGAGCGGTGTGGTGTCGCCGTGCGGGGCGGCCACCGACGTGACCCCGTTGAGGCCGGGGAGCACCGAGGTCGCGGAGGTCGAGCCGTCCGTCTGGAGGTAGCGGATCTGCTGGACGCCGCCCGCCTCCCTGCCGACCACGACGAGCCTGCTCGGCCCGGCCCAGGAGACGGCCGTGACGGACTCCATCCGGGGCGCGGCGGGCTGGAGGTCGAGGACGGAGACGACCGGGTCCGTCTCGGTGGTCTCCCGCTGGACCCGGCCGATCTGCAGGGTCGTACGGCCGTCCTGGGTGACGACCAGCGCGATCCGGACACCGTCCGCGGAGACCTTCAGCGAGTCGATCCTGACGTCCGGCGTCAGCCACGGCGCATTGACCCGGACGGGGTGGCCGGTGCCGTCGGGCACCATCCACAGCCGGGGCGCGGAGCGGTCGCGGTCGGCGACCCACAGGTCGCCCCGGCGGCCGTCCCAGCTCGGTGCGGAGAGCCGGTCGTCCGGCTTGGCCCCCTTGCTGCTGAGGATCGCGGGGGACGGTTCCTGCTCGGTGGTGATCGAGGAGACGAACAGGTCGCGGCCGTTCTCCCCCACCCCCGCGGCCCGGGTCTCGCCCCGGTCCACGGCGACCGACTGGAGTCGCGCCGTGTCCTTGCCGAGGGGGCCCGGCAGCTCGGCGGACCTGTCCGGCACCTTCTCCCCGAACACCAGCATCATCAGCTTGCCGTGCTCGTCGACGAAGTACGGGTTCTCGCCGCGGTCGGCGGTGCGGACGGCGGCGAACTCCGCCGCCTGCCCCTTGCCGAGCCTGCACAGCGACCGGTCGGCCGACCCCAGCAGCTCCACCTGCTCGACGCGCACGGACGTCAGGTCCCGCAGGGTGAAGAGCAGTTGCGCCGCCATCCGCCGGCACACCTCGCCGCCCACCAGGTCGGCCCGGTCGTTGAGCGGCACCTTCAGCGTGGACTGGTCGTCGGTGGTCAGCGTGGTGACGCCCTTCCGCAGCTCCGTACCGGAGGGGAAGCTGGAGTCGACGGCGGGCTTCAGCCAGTTCGTGGGGCCTTCGAGGAGCGCCTTGACCGTCTGCGTCACCGGGTCCATCCGGGTGACGGGGTCCTGCCGCTGCCGGATGTAGACGGGGTCGGCGACGACCCAGTCCTCCCGGGAGGCGAAGTAGTACTTGTTGACCGAGCGGTAGTTGCGCAGGAAATCGGCCTCGCCGAGCACCAGCCCGGGCGGGAGGCTGTCGATGCGCCACTCCTTGCCCTTGCCGTTGACGGTGGGCTGCTGGACGACGTGGATCGCCTTGAGGTACTCGACGGGGCTGTTCGGCTGGTACGCGTGCCGGGCGTCCACGGTCGCGATCTTGCGGCCGGAGAGCGGATAGGCCTTGCCCTGCTCGTCCGGGTCGGCGTTGCGGTCGGCCTGGTCGCGGTTGGGCGCGGTGGTGAGCACGGTGATGCTCTGCTCCGGCCGCCAGCTCGCCGCCGCCTTCTTCGTCAGGTACTTGCGGGCCGTGGCGAATCCGGGGTCGTCGCTGGTCATCGCTTCGAGGAAGCCGTCGACGATCTCGTCCGGGTCCGCGCTCTCCCGGGGGGCCACGGCGTACACCCGTACCTGCGAGTCGCCCTGGTTGACGCCCTTCACGGCCTGCACCTCCCCGCTGTCGGGCATCGTCGCGCACCCGCTCACCAGGATTCCGCCGCAGGCGGCGAGGACCGCCGCCCTCGTCCGCGTCCCGCGTCCCACGAGCCCCTCCCGGGAGTCAGCGCCCACGTGTCCCGTCCTCCCGCTCGGTGTTCCCGCCGCCCCCGGCCGTCGTCTGACCGGCCCCGGCGCCCACTCCGTCGCCGTCCGCCGCGCCCCGCGCCACGACCCGCGCGCCGCTCCCGGGCAGCGCCGTCGGATCGACGGTCGCCCGGGGCGGCGCGGGCAGCCTCGGCGGTACGGGAAGCTGCGCGCGGTCGCTCCCGGACTGCGCCGGTACGGCCGACAGGCGCGCGTTCTCCTGCGCCCGCCCGGCCGCCGCCTGTTCCCGGTTGCGTCGCGAGTCCTCGGGCTCCAGGGGTATCGGGGAGCCCCTGAGCGGTTCGTCGGCGGTGCGCGGCAGGGTGAGCCGGAACTGCGAGCCGCCCCCGGCCTCTCCCCACGCCTGGAGCCAGCCGCCGTGCAGCCGCGCGTCCTCGACGGCGATCGAGAGGCCGAGACCGGTACCGCCGGTGGTCCGCGCGCGGGCGGGGTCGGCCCGCCAGAACCGGTTGAACACCCGGGTCGCCTCGCCCGGCTTCAGCCCGACGCCGTAGTCCCGGACGGCGACGGCGACGGCGCCACCGGCGGCGGCCAGTTTCACCACCACGTCCTTGCCCTCGCCGTGCTCCACGGCGTTGACGACGAGGTTGCGCAGCACCCGCTCGACCCGGCGGGCGTCGGCCTCGGCCACCACCGGCTGCCGGTCGCCGACGACGACGATCCTGCTGCCCTTGCGCTCGGCGAGGGGCTCGGCGCCGCTGATGACCCGGCGCACGACCTGCCGCAGGTCTATCGGCTCGGCCTCGAGAGCCGCCGCGCCCGCGTCGAAGCGGCTGATCTCCAGGAGGTCGGCGAGCAGCGACTCGAACCGGTCGAGCTGGTCACCGAGCAGTTCGGCGGAACGGGCGGTGACGGGGTCGAAGTCGACGCGTGCCTCGTGGATGACGTCGGCGGCCATCCGGACCGTGGTCAGCGGGGTGCGCAGCTCGTGCGAGACGTCCGAGACGAACCGCCGCTGCATCCGCGACAGCTCCTCCAGCTGCTGGATCTTGAGCTGGAGGCTCTGGGCCATCTTGTTGAAGGCTTCGCCGAGGCGCGCGATGTCGTCCTCGCCGGTGACCTTCATCCGTTCCTGGAGGCGCCCGGCGGAGAGCCGTTCGGCGATCCCCGCGGCCATCCGGACGGGTGTGACGACCTGGCGGACCATGAGCCAGGCGATGGCGCCCAGCAGGACGACGACGAACAGTCCCGCCGTCGCCAGCGTGCCCTTGACCAGGGTGAGGGAGTCCTCCTCCTGGGTCAGCGGGAAGAGGTAGTACAGCTCGTACTGGGTGCCCTCGGCGTCGTTCATCCGCTTGCCGATCACCAGCCCGGCCTCGGGGGCCTTGCCGCTGGTGTAGTGGATGCTGGTGAACTGCTGGAAGGTGTCCGTGCTCTGCGCCACCGAGTGGCGCAGGTCGGCGGGGATGCTCGTGGTCGGGTCGACCTCGCCGGAGGCGCGGGCGCCCCGGCTCGCGGTGTCGCCGCTGTCGAGGGAGAGCGCCACCACGTTGAAGGCGCTCTGCCCGCCGCTGGCGAGCTGCTCGACGAGCGTGGACCGCCAGTTCACCGAGGCTCCGGCCCGCCCGCCGTCCTGCTGCCCGGGGGCGGAGGAGGTGGTGGCCGCCCGGTCCTGCGCGGCCGAGAACCCACCGGCGGCCTGGCTCTGCGCGGCCCTCTCCTTGGCGTCGAGGAGCCCGTTGCGGACCTGTCCGATGACGACGAGGCCGAGCAGCAGGACGACCCCGAGGGACATCAGCAGGGTGCCCGCGACGATCCTCAGCTGGATGTTCCGCCGCCACAGCCGTACGGCGGGCAGCAGCGGGCGGCGCACCCACCGGGCGACGAGCCGGATGACCGGCCCGCCGGGCGTCCCGTCCTGGAGCAGCCGTCCGCCGCGCGGCAGGCGGCCGGAACGCGAGCCCCCCCGCCCCGGTCCGGCAGCCCGCCCCGTACGGACTCCCGGGTCACCGGGCTTCGGAGCAGTACTGCCCGTACTCATGTCAGCTGGGTCCCGCCTTGTAGCCGACGCCCCGGACGGTCACCACGATCTCCGGGCGCTCCGGGTCCTTCTCGACCTTCGAGCGCAGCCGCTGGACGTGCACGTTCACCAGACGGGTGTCGGCCGCGTGCCGGTAGCCCCAGACCTGCTCCAGCAGGACCTCACGGGTGAAGACCTGCCACGGCTTGCGGGCCAGCGCGACGAGCAGGTCGAACTCCAGCGGGGTCAGGGCGATGGACTGCCCGTCCCGCTTCACGGAGTGCCCGGCCACGTCGATGACCAGGTCACCGATGGTCAGCTGCTCGGGAGCCGGTTCCTCGGACCGCCGCAGCCGCGCCCGGATGCGGGCGACCAGCTCCTTGGGCTTGAACGGCTTCACGATGTAGTCGTCGGCCCCGGACTCCAGGCCCACGACGACATCGACCGTGTCGCTCTTGGCCGTGAGCATCACGATCGGCACTCCCGACTCGGCCCTGATGAGCCGGCACACCTCGATGCCGTCCCTTCCGGGCAGCATCAGGTCGAGCAGCACCAGATCGGGCTTGGCCTCGCGGAAAGCTGCGAGCGCCTTGTCACCGTCCGCGACGAACGACGGCTCGAACCCTTCACCCCGCAGCACGATGCCGAGCATCTCGGCCAGTGCGGTGTCGTCGTCGACGACAAGAACGCGTCCCTTCATGTCGACATCATCCCATTTCCGTATCAGTCTGAAGGCGGCTGGTGAGATACCTCACTGGCCTGCGGCGACGTCCGAGTGCGCTCGCCGTGAACCGCCGGTGTCTGTGGGTGTTGATGCCAGACATGGATGTCAGCCCGTGGCCCCCGTGGTCGCCCCGAACCGTACCTCGCGGCGCCTGGTAAAGCCCATGGGAGGGCTGGCCCGATCGACGGACCCGCCCCGGCGGAGGAGACCCGCCCGGCGAGACCGCCGACACCCCCGGGGAAAACCCGCTCGCCCCCTCTCGGCCGCGAGCCCGCCCACGAGCACCCACCGAACCAGGCCGTACGACCCCGGCGGCGCGGCCGACGAGAGTCCGCCCGACCGACCGGCGGCCCTCCCGGTCTTCTCCTTCCGTACGCGGGACCCGCGAGGGGACCGACACGCCGGGGAGACGGACCGGTGATCCACCCCGCCACCCGGCACGAATGGAGACAGGAGGCCCGGCCACCAGCGGCGTACGGGATCGCCCCGCTGCTCACCAGCGGAATGGAGCGGGAGTCCGCAGGAGACCCGTCGCCACTCCGGCCGACACACCCTGAACCCGATCGAGATCGGGTTCAGGGTCCCCTTCCCCGCCGCTCCCCAGCACCTCGGCGCTCCCCCAGTACCTCGCCGCTCCCCCGGCACCTCGGCACTCCCCCCGGCCACCGGCCCACCGGAGTCCCGTGGCCGACGATCTCGCAGAACGCCCTGGGCGTCCCAGGCGTCCCCTCGACCGATTCGACCGATCGGCACCTGCCGGGACACTCTCCACACCCCGGCCCACGGCGCCTCCCCGGCCCGCGCCACGCCCTGCCGGGTCGTGGCCCGCCCGCCCCGCCGCCACGCGCTTCGCTTGCTCCGATCGGGTGTCCGCACGGTGCTCCGCCCGCCCGCTCACCCCCGAAGGTCCGGACAAAGGTACGAACGACGGCACCTGTCCGGCCCACGGGCGGGCCCCGCGTGGCACGATGGCACCCGGCCCGCCGCCATGTCCGGTGTCGGCCGCCGTGACCGAGCCGGCACGCCGATCCGGCACCGCGACCATTCCTCCGAGGTGGACGACCGTGAACGACACTCCGGGCTGGACCTCGCCCGGATCCGCCCCCTCCGACGGCCAGGACGGCCCCGGTGTGCCCCGGCCCGCGGCTCCGGCCGACGAGAACGGCTCCGCCCCCCAGTGGTCGAAGGACCAGCCGCCCGGGGGCCAGTGGTCCCCGCCGACCCAGCAGACCCCGCCTCCGGCGCAGGGCCCCGGCTGGGGCGCTCCGCCGCCGAACGTCCACTGGGGCAAGCCCCCGGCCGCCAAGCCCGGTGTGATCCCGCTGCGCCCGCTGGGCATGGGCGAGATCCTCGACGGCGCCGTGAAGACCCTGCGCACCTACTGGCGCCCGGTCCTGACGATCACCGTCGTGGTCGCGCTGCTCTCCCAGACGGTCAGCGTCCTGGCCCAGCGCTATCTCGTCCCCCAGGCCCCGGCCACGAACCCGGACGCCTCTCCCGCCGAGATGCTCGAAGAGTCCATCGAAGCCGCCCAGGTGTCCCTGCTCGGCATGGGCCCCTCCCTGCTGGTCACGCTCATGGCGTCCGTGGCGAGCGCGGCACTGCTGACCGTCATCATCAGCCGCGCCGTGCTCGGCCGCCCGGTGACACTGGGCTCCGCCTGGCAGGAGGCCCGTCCCCGGCTGCTCCAGCTCATCGGCCTGACCCTGCTGCTGGCCGTCCTCGGCGCGGGCGTCGTCACCGTCGCCCTGCTCCCCGGGTTCCTCGTCGGAGGTGGCGCGGGGGCGTTCCTGGCCTTCCTCGGCGGCCTCGGCGGCCTCGTGGCCGTCGTCTGGCTGATGGTCCGCTTCAGCCTCGCCTCCCCGGCCCTGATGCTGGAACGCCAGGGCGTGTTCCCGTCCCTGAAGCGCTCGGCCAAGCTGGTCCAGGGCTCCTGGTGGCGGATCTTCGGGATCACCGCGCTCACCCAACTGCTGATCTTCGTCATCGCGATGATCATCGCGATCCCGTTCACGATCATCGGCATCGCGATCGACAGCGACGGCTTCTCCGGGCTGCTCTCCGGCTCCAGCACGACCTTCGGCTGGCCGTTCCTGATCGTCACGGGCATCGGCGGAGTCATCACCAGCGCGATCACGTACCCCATCTCGGCAGGTGTGACGGTCCTTCTCTACGTGGACCAGCGCATCCGCCGCGAAGCCCTGGACCTCGAACTCGCCCGGTCCGCGGGCCTTCCGGGCTACGGCCCCGCACCGGGCACCCAGACCGCCGGAGGCTGATGCCGTGAGGGTCACGGGGGGAACGACCACGGCACCGGCGCGGCTCCGTGCCGACGGTGACGTACCGGTGGACCTCTCCCGGCTCCCCGCCCGCGAGGCGGCGGAGCGGGAGCTGTCCGAGCCGATGTACCACGAGAACGATCCGAACTTCCTCCAGCGCGGCCTCGACCGCTTCTGGGAGTGGGTCGGCGACCTCTTCGCGTCGGCTTCCGGAGCCACCCCGGGCGGAGTCATCGGCCTCGTCGTGGTCGTCCTGCTCGTGGCCGCCGTCGCCGCCGCCCTGTGGTGGCGGCTCGGCACTCCCCGACGCACCCCCGGCGCCCCTGCCGACTCCCTCTTCGAGGACGGCCCCCGCACCGCCCGGGAACACCGCGCGGCGGCCGTCCGCCACGCCTCCTCAGGCCACTGGAACCAGGCCGTCCAGGAACGGATGCGCGCCATCGTCCGCTCCCTGGAGGAACGCGCCCTGATCGACCCCCGGCCCGGCCGCACCGCCGACGAGGCCGCCGCCGAGGCGGGCCGCTCTCTGCCGTCCCACGCCGACGCCCTGCGCCTCGCGGTCCGCGCCTTCGACGACGTCACATACGGTGGCCGCACCGCCGACGAAGCCACGTACCGCCGGGTCGAGGAACTGGACACGGCCCTGGAACGGACCCGCCCCACCTTCGGCACCACCGCCCCGGGAACCCCCGCATGAGCCGCCCGGCCGTCAGCGCCACCTCGACCGCCGCCACCGCACACCAGTGGTGGACCCGGGCCCGGGGCGTGCTCCTCCTCGTCGTCCTGATCCTCATCGGGGGGATCGTCCTCGCCACGGTGCGGTCCACCGGCTCCCACGGGGCCCTCGATCCCCGATCCGCCGACCCCCACGGCAGCCGGGCCGTCGCCGAACTCCTCAAGGACCGCGGCGTCACGGTCACTCTCGCCACCACCCTCGACGAGGCCACCGCCGCGACCGGCCCCGACGCGACCCTCCTGGTCACCACCCCCGACCTCCTGACGAAGAGCCAGCAGTCCACGCTCCACCGGGCCTTCGCGGACACCACCGCCCGCACCGTCCTCATCGGCGCGGGCGCCGCCTCCCTCCCCGTCCTGGCCCCGGACGTCTCCACCGACCTCAGCACCCCTGTCCGGAACCGCGCCCCCGCCTGCACCTTCCCTGGCGCCGTCCACGCGGGCAGCGTCGACCTCGGCGGCGAGCGCTACCGCGTCCGCCCCGGCACCACCGCCGACTCCTGCTACCCCGCCGACGGCCTGCCGACCCTGGTCCGCCTCCCCGGCTCCGGCACCACCGACACCGTCCTCCTCGGCTCGCCCGACATCCTCCACAACAACCGTCTCGACCAGCAGGGCAACGCCTCGCTCGCCCTCCGGCTCCTCGGCTCCCGGCCCCATCTCGTCTGGTACCTCCCCGCGCTCTCCGACGCCTCCGCCACCGCCCCCTCCGACGGTGACGTCACCGCCGACTTCCTCACCCTCGTCCCCTCCGGCTGGCTGTGGGGCACCCTCCAACTCGCCGTCGCGGCCCTCCTCGCCGCCGTCTGGCGCGCCCGCCGCCTCGGCCCCCTGGTGACCGAACGCCTGCCCGTCACCCTCCGCGCCTCCGAGGCCACCGAGGGCCGCGCCCGCCTCTACCGCAAGGCGGACGCGCGCGACCGCGCCGCCGCCGTCCTGCGCACCGCGACCCGCACCCGGATCGCCCCGCTCCTCGGCGTCTCCGCCCAGGACGCCCACTCCTCCGAGCACCTCCTCCCGGCGCTCTCCGCCCGTCTCCCCGGGACCGCGGATCACGGAACCCTCCTCTTCGGCCCGGCTCCCGCCGACGACGCCGCCCTCATCCGCCTCGCGGACCAACTCGACGCCCTCGAAAGAGAGGTACGCACCTCATGAGCGCCCCGACCCCCGAGACCGCTACGGACTCGGACAGCGCCCGCGCCTCCCTGGAGGCCCTGCGCACCGAGATCGCCAAGGCCGTGGTCGGCCAGGACCCCGCCGTCACCGGTCTCGTCGTCGCCCTGCTCTGCCGGGGGCACGTCCTCCTCGAAGGCGTCCCCGGAGTCGCCAAGACCCTGCTGGTCCGCGCGCTCGCCGCCACCCTCGAACTCGACACCAAGCGCGTCCAGTTCACCCCCGACCTGATGCCGAGCGATGTCACCGGCTCCCTGGTCTACGACACCCGGACCTCCGAGTTCTCCTTCCAGCCCGGCCCGGTCTTCACCAACCTCCTCCTCGCCGACGAGATCAACCGGACGCCCCCGAAGACCCAGTCCTCCCTCCTGGAGGCGATGGAGGAGCACCAGGTCACGGTCGACGGCACCCCCCGTCCGCTCCCCGAGCCCTTCCTCGTCGCCGCGACCCAGAACCCCGTCGAGTACGAGGGCACCTATCCCCTGCCCGAGGCCCAACTGGACCGCTTCCTGCTGAAGCTGACGGTCCCGCTGCCCTCCCGCGCGGACGAGGTCCAGGTCCTCACCCGTCACGCCGGGGGCTTCGACCCCCGCGACCTGAAGGCCGCGGGCATCCGCCCCGTCGCGGGCCCCGCCGAGCTCCGAGCGGCCCGGACCGCCGTCGCCGAGGTGTCGGTCTCCAGCGAGATCGCCGGCTATGTCGTCGATATCTGTCGTGCCACGCGTGAATCCCCCTCACTCACCCTCGGAGTCTCTCCCCGAGGCGCCACCGCCCTGCTCTCCACCGCCCGCGCCTGGGCCTGGCTGACCGGCCGGGACTACGTCACCCCGGACGATGTGAAGGCCCTCGCTCTCCCCACCCTGCGTCATCGCATCCACCTGCGGCCCGAGGCCGAGATGGAGGGAGTCACTCCCGACTCCGTCATCAACTCCGTCCTCGCCCACGTCCCCGTACCCCGCTGAGAACGACGCCCCATGGCCCTCACCGGACGAACCGCGCTGCTAGCCGCCCTCGGGTCACTCCCCGTCGGCATCCTCGCCCCCAGCTGGGCGGGGATGCTCGCCGTGAACGCGCCCCTCTCCCTCGCAATTCTGTGCGACTACGCCTTGGCGGCGCCAGTACGAACGCTCCAATTCACCCGAAGTGGTGATACATCCGTTCGACTCGGTGACGCGGCGGACGTCCAGCTCACGGTCACCAACCCGTCCCGTCGGCGCCTCCGGGCCCAGCTCCGCGACGCCTGGCCGCCCAGCAGTTGGCTCCCCGGCACCGAACAGGCGGCCTCACGCCAGCGCCTGACCGTGCCCGCGGGCGAACGCCGCCGTCTCACCACGAGCCTGCGCCCGACCCGCCGCGGCGACCGCCGGGCCGCCCGCGTGACGGTCCGTTCGTACGGCCCCCTCGGTCTCGCGGCCCGTCAGGGCAACCACGAGGTCCCGTGGACGGTCCGCGTCCTGCCGCCCTTCACCAGCCGCAAGCACCTGCCGTCCCGTCTGGCCCGCCTCCGTGAACTCGACGGCCGCACCAGTGTGCTGACCCGAGGCGAGGGCACCGAGTTCGACAGCCTCCGCGAGTACGTCCCCGGCGACGACACCCGCTCGATCGACTGGCGCGCCACGGCCCGCCAGAGCACGGTCGCCGTCCGCACCTGGCGCCCCGAGCGCGACCGCCACATCCTCGTCGTCCTTGACACCGGCCGCACTTCGGCCGGCCGTGTCGGTGACGTCCCCCGGCTGGACGCCTCGATGGACGCGGCTCTCCTCCTGACCGCGCTCGCCTCCCGTGCGGGTGACCGCGTGGACCTGCTGGCCTACGACCGTCGGCTCCGCGCCCAGGTCCAGGGCCGGTCCTCCAGGGACGTCCTGCCCGCCGTGGTCGACGCCCTCGCCCCGCTCGAACCCGAGCTGGTGGAGACGGACGCCCGTGGTCTGGCCGCGACCGCCCTCGCCCGCGCTCCCCGCCGCTCCCTGATCGTCCTCCTGACGAGCCTGGACGCCGCTCCTATCGAGGAGGGCCTGCTCCCGGTCCTGCCTCAGCTGACCCGGCGCCACACGGTCCTGGTGGCGTCCGTGGCGGATCCCCAGGTCGCCCGCATGGCCGCGAGCCGGGGCACGATCGAGAACGTCTACGAGGCTGCCGCCGCCACCGGGACCCAGTCCCAGCGCGCCCGGACCGCCGACCAGCTCCGTCGCCACGGCGTCACGGTCGTGGACGCCGTTCCCGGCTCTCTCGCCCCGGCACTGGCGGACGCCTATCTCGCACTGAAAGCGGCTGGCCGCCTCTGAAAGGAAAAAGCCCCGGGGCTTCGGCCTCCGGGGCTTTTCCTTGTTCCCGCGGGTGAACGCAAAAATGCCTCAACCCCCGGACAGAGTCCGGGGGTTGAGGCTAAAAATTGTTCGGCGGTGTCCTACTCTCCCACAGGGTCCCCCCTGCAGTACCATCGGCGCTGAAAGGCTTAGCTTCCGGGTTCGGAATGTAACCGGGCGTTTCCCTAACGCTATGACCACCGAAACACTATGAAGATATGAACCGCCGCACCACCCAAAGGGGGGCGTGTTCGTTACTTCAGAACTAACACAGTGGACGCGAGCAACTGAGGACAAGCCCTCGGCCTATTAGTACCGGTCAGCTCCACCCATTACTGGGCTTCCACATCCG
>NZ_JBHYZW010000018.1:0-121345 GCF_042754005.1 Streptomyces sp. NPDC059247 | reverse complement strand
TTTTACAACACTTTTTGGGGGGGGTGGGTTGGGGGGGGGGGGGGGGGGGCCCCGCGCCCCCCCCCCCCCCCCCCCACCACCGGTTCGTCACCACCGGTTCGTCACCACCGGTCCGTCACCGACGGCCTGTTAGAACACCTTGTCGACGAAGGTTCCGTTCATGCCGGACAGCACGTCGGAGGGCTTCCTCACCTGGAACGGGGCCCGCCAGTCGCCGCTGCCCGGGTGGACGTAGAACGTGTTGTCCGGCCCGTAGGCGTACACGTCCGGGCGGCCGTCCATGGTGGCGTCGCCGATGCCGACGATGTGGGTGTACTGGTTCCAGCCCGCGCCGACCTTGGTGCGGGCGGCGAAGGTGCCGTCGCCCTTGCCGAGGTACAGCCAGAGGACACCGTTCTTGTCGCGGGCGACGAGGTCTCCGGCGGGTCCGCCCGCGAGGTTTCCGACGGCGGTGATCTTGTTGTAGATGTTCCAGCCGAAGCCGGTCTTCTTCCGGGGTGCGAAGGGGGCGTTGGGGTTTCCGGTGCCCTTGTAGAAGTACAGGTCTCCGGCTTTGTCGACGGCGACGAGGTCGGCGCGTCCGTCGCCGGTCAGGTCGCTGCCTCCGGCGAGTTGGTTGTAGATCCCCCAGCCGCCGCCGATCTTCACGCGCGGGGCGAGGGCCGACTCGCCGTCCAGTCCGGTGCCGGGGTGGAACCACAGGACACCGGCACTGTCGATGCCGATGACGTCGGGCGCCTTCGTCCCGGCGACGTCACCGACGGACTCCACCTGCCGGTAGCCCTGCCAGCCGTAGCCGACGTACCTGCTGCCCTCCGCCTCGACGACCCTGCTCCGCCAGACGTCGTAGGTGGTGTCCACCTTCATCAGGCTGCCGCTGGTGTCGCGGACGAACAGGTCGGGGGTCCCGTTGTCGTTGAAGTCGTGGGCCTTGGGGGAGCGGACGAGCGTGAAGTCGCCGCCGGTCTCCAGGTCCGGGCCGATGCGGTCGTGCGGCTTCGCGGTCAGCTTCCAGGAGTACGCGCCGTTGGGCGCGGGCCTGCCCACCTGACCCTGGAACGGGTCGAGGTCCCCGCGCCACAGGAGGCTGATGGACCGCGACCCCTGGTTGTCGAACCGGTAGGTGAACTTCCGCTCGGTCGCCTTGTGGGTGATCTCCACGGCGTAGTCGAAGCCGTCGTGGGACAGGGTCCAGGACAGGCGCTCCCGGCCGTTCATGGGGTCGAGGTCCACGACGGGGCCGATCGACGTCCCGACCAGCTTCAGCGCGGTGTCCTCGCCGGTGGAGGCGATCAGCGTGGCGGCCGGAACGCCGTCCGCGCCGGTCGCGATCCGGTAGACACCCTCGCCCCGCTCGACCGTGCCGCCCCGGACCAGCAGCGTCCCGTTGGGGCCGGTCTCCAGACTGGTGGCCTTGTCCAGCAGCTTGACCGTGCTGCCGTCGGTGAGCGAACGCGCGGAGAAGGCGGGAGCCGTGCCACGGGTGGTGTACGCGACGAAATCCCCGAGGAGCCCGAGGGGGCCGTCGAGTCCGGTGAGGGCGATCCGGGTGTCGGCGCCGGAGGCCCGGTCGGTCACGACCAGACCGCTCGCGTCCCGCCGGACGGTCTTCGTCGCGGAGAAGGCCGTGCCGTCCTGGCCCGCGTACGGATGGGTGACGGACGCGGTGGCCGAGGCCAGGTCCACCGTCACCGTGGCGTAGTCGCCCCAGGTGCCGGTCTTCTCGTAGGAGAGGAACGCGCTGCCGGGAAGGCCGTCCGCCTCGGTCACGCCACGGATGTCCCCGGGGACGCCGGTCACCTTGCGGTCGGTGAGGACGTCCCCGGCCTTGGTCACCAGATGGAGTTCCTTCGGGTTCCCGCCGAAGCCCACCTCGACGAGGAGCGCGGAGCCGTACAGGCCCACCATCTTGTAGGAGCCCCCCAGGGCGCGCAGGTCGAAGCGGACCGGGGCCGTACCGGCGGGCGCGGACATGTCGTGCAGCTGGACGACCCGGTAGTCGTAGGAGTCGGCCACGGCCACCATGTCGGAGACGAGCGCGTTGCCCACCGAGGGACCGCTGCTGTACGCCTCGGAGAGCAGGGTCGAGGTGCCGTCCGGCCGGTACCAGCGGTACTCGTAGCCGTACTGGCCCTCCGAGTTGTAGTGCTCGGTCTTGCCCAGGAATCCGCTCGGGCCCGCGCCGGTCACCTGGGTCCCGGCCGGGATCTTCGGCACGGCCTGCGCCTTCGCGGCCGGTGCCGCCGCCGCCCCGGCCGCTCTCGCCTGTGGCTCCGCGACAGCGGCGGGAGCGGTCGCCAGCGCGGTGGCGGCGAGGACGGTGGTGATCGCGGCGGCGAGGGCCCGCCGGGCCGTACCAGAGGTCACGTTCTTCTCCTCCGAAAGGGTCGAACGACTCGCACACCTGCGCGAGTCGTTCGTTCAGACAGGCGACCCCGGGAAAAGGTTGTGCGGGAAACGCTCCCGAAGGGTCAGGACACCGCGTTGAACTTGGTCCCCTCGCCCTGGTACAGCGTCGTCGCCGTCCGGGAGAACGGCGCCGACACCGAGCCCGTGCCCCGGTAGACGTACGTACCGCCGGAGCCGTACGCCAGCAGGTCGGCCCGTCCGTCGTCGTCCGCGTCGCCCATGCCGACGAGCTGGGAGAAGGCGCCCCAGCCCGAGCCGACCCGGACGCGCGGCGCGAACGTGCCGTCCCCCTTGCCGAGGAACAGCCACAGCACGCCCGCCGTGTCCCGGGCGACCAGGTCCCCGGCCGCCCCTCCCGCCACGTTCCCGACCGCCGCGATCTGGTCGTACGCGTTGTAGCCGCTCGCCGCGAGCTTCACCCGGCCCGCGAAGGGCGCCTTCCAGTCGCCGGTGGCCCGGTACGCCCACAGCGCGCCCGCCGTGTCCACCGCGACCAGGTCCGGCCGCCCGTCACCCGTCAGGTCCGAGCCCGCCGCGACCTTCGTGTAGACGCCCCAGCCCGCGCCGACCTTGGTGCGGGCCGCGAAGGTGCCGTCCCCCTTGCCGAGGAAGCTCCACAGCACCCCGGCGGTGTCCCGGGCGACGAAGTCCGCCGCCGGACCGCCCGCCAGGTTCCCGGCCGCCTCGATCAGGCCGTACGCCTGGAAGCCCGTACCGATCTTCGTCCGGCCCGCCGTCCGCAACACACCCTCCGTGTACCCGTCCTGGGTGTCGTCCCGCCACAGCGTCCCCGACGCGTCCCGGGCCAGCAGGTCGGCCGTGCCGTTGTCGGTGTGGTCGTGGGCGTTCGCCGTGCGGGCCAGCCGGGTCGTCCCCGACGCGGTCCCGGGGGTCCCGATGCCGCTGAGCGGGGTGGCGGTGGCCTCCCAGACGTAGCCGCCGTTCGCGGCGGGCCTGCCGTTGTCGAGGACGCCGTTCCAGGTCAGCTCGGCCGACGTGGAGGCCGTCGTCAGCGTCCGCCGGAACGAGGTCCCGTTCGCGGTGTGCCGGAAGACGACGTCCAGCCGCACGTTCGGCCGGGACACCGACCACGCCATGCGCACCGGGGTCCGGTCGAGGTGGTCTCCGGACAGGAGCGCCGGGACGTCGTGCCCGGTGAACGCCACCGAGGTCCCCGTGCCCGTGCTCACCTCCAGGGAGGTCCTGAGCGTGCCGTCGTACGCGGAGACCCGGTACAGCCCCTCGCCCTGGCCGAGGGTCCCGCCCCGCACCAGGAGCGTCCCGTCGGGACCGGTCGCCGCGCTCGTCAGATGGTCCAGGAGCGTGGTCGTGGCGCCCGTCACCACATTGCGGGCGGTCAGCGCGTGCAGCGGGTCCGGGGCGTCGGCCCCGGCGCCGCCGGGCCGCCCGTACAGCACCCAGTCACCGATGATCCCGGCGATGACCGGGGGCGTCCCGCCCCGGCCCAGGGGGAAGCGCTGTTCCGGGGCGGGGCCGGGCGCGATCCGGTCGACGCCCAGGGTGTACGTGCCGTCGGCCGTGTGCTCGGTCCACGCCGTGTACGTCTCCGACAGGAAGCCGCTGGAGGTGTCGTCCCAGCGCCCGGCGGACCGGATGTAGTCGTAGACCGCGCCGCCCAGGTGGACGGTCCGGAAGGAGGAAGGACCGCCGCCGCTGTCGGTGTCCTGCGTGCCCAGCACGAAGGGGTTGCCCATCGCCGAGCGGGTGCCGCCGAAGACCCTGAAGGAGGTGTCCCGGTAGCCGTACGAGATCTTGGCCTTCGAGGTCACCCCGTTGATCCGCTGGAGCCGGTACAGCTGCTGGTAGCCGAAGCTCGGCACCGACACGTACAGCGCCGTACCGGCGACACCGACGACCGTGGCGCCGGAGCCCAGCTCCCGCACGGGTTCGAGCGTCGACTGCTGACGGGACACCATGTCGAGGACGGTGTACCGGCCCCGCCCGTCGGTCGTCACCACGACGTCGAGACCCGTGTCGTACCCCCGGACGCCCGGCACGGCCTCGCCGCCGCTCCCGTCGAACCTCGTCCAGGTGAGCGTGGCCGAACCCGCGCCGTCCGGCCGCGAGGTGAGGAAACCCGTGCTGCCGGTACTGACGATCCGGGCGTCGTCGGGCAGCACGACCCCGGCGGCGGAGGTGGGGGCGGCGGCCGGGACCGCGACGGGCGCGGCGGTCGCCGCCGGAGCGGTGACGAGGGTCGCCGTGACGGCCGTGACCGTGCCGAGGGCGAGGACGGCGGCGGTGAGCCCCCGGCCGGAGGCGCGGGTGCGGGCGGGCGCGGGTGTGCGGTTCACAGGTCTCTTCCTGAAGGCGGGGCGGCGAAGGAGGGTGCTGTGCGGGGTCCACGGGACGCGCGTCCCGTACGGAGGTACGGGACGCGCGGTGCCTCGTGCGTCGGAAGACGGTCCAGGAGGCGGTTCAGGAGGCGGTCCAGGAGGCGGTTCGGAAGACGGTTCGGGAGGCGGTTCGGGAGGCGGCTCAGAAGACGGTGTCGAACCGGGCCGCGTCGGAGTTCACCGAGGAGTAGACGGGCGGCTGGAACGGAGCGGCGGCGTTTCCGGTGCCCGCGTAGAGGCGCGAGCCGGAGGGCCCGACGGCGTACAGGTCGTTGCGTCCGTCCCGGTCGGCGTCGCCGACCCCCACGAGATGGGTGAAGGCCCCCCACCCGGCGCCGATCCGCACCCGGGCGGCGAACTGCCCGGTGCCGGAACCCTGGAACAGCCAGAGCACCCCGGCGGTGTCCCGGGCCACCAGATCGCCCCGGGACGTACCGGCGACGTCACCGAGCGCGGTGATCTGGTTGTACCCGCCCCACCCGGCGCCGACCCGGACCCGGCCCGCGAACGGGGCCCGCCAGTCGCCGGTGGCACGGTAGTACCAGAGGACACCGGAGGTGTCGGTGGCGAGGAGGTCGGACCGGCCGTCCCCGTCGAGGTCGCTGCCGCCGGTGATCTTGTCGTACGCCTTCCAGCCCGCGCCGACCCTCGTCCGGGCGGCGAAGGTGCCGTCGCCCTTGCCGAGATGGCTCCAGAGCACCCCGGCGGAGTCCCGGGCGACGAGGTCCGGCGCCGTACCGCCCGCGACGTCGCCGACGGCCTCCAGCCGGTCGTAGATCCCCCAGCCGACGCCGATCCGCACCCGCCCGGTGGAGTACACCTCGTGCGAACCGGCCACCTTCACCGTGTCGTCGCGGACGAGCTGCCCCGAGGCGTCGCGCGCCAGCAGGTCCGGGCTGCCGTTGCCGGTGTAGTCGTGCGCGCCGGTCTTCCGGGCGACCTTGAAGGTGCCGGTCCGCGTGAGCTGCGGCCCGATGCCGTTGAGCGGTACGGCCTTCAGCTCCCAGGTGTAGTCACCGGCGGGCGCGAAGCCGCCCAGGTCACCGGGGTTCGCGCTGACCAGGCCGTCCCAGGCGAAGGTGAGCCTGCTCGCCGCGCCGAGCTGCTGGTACGAGAAGGACCGCTCCGCCTTCCGGCCGGTGGCCGTGTGGCGCAGGGTCACCGTGCCGGAGGCGTTGGACCGGGACAGGTCCCAGGTGAGGACGGCCCGGCCGCCGTTCGCGTCGAGGTCGGCCACGGCCGGGACCCCGGCGGAGAGCAGGTCGAGCCGGGTCGGCGTGCCCGTACCGGCGACGAGCGTGGCGACCGGCCTGCCGTCGGCGCCCGGAGCGACCCGGAAGACGCCCTCGCCCCGCGCGAGCGAGCCGCCGCGCACGAGCAGCGAGCCGTCGGGAGCCGGGGCGGTCGAGTCGACGTGGTCGAGGAGCCTGAGCGTGCCGCCGCCGGTGAGGGAGCGGGCGGTCAGCGGGTGGAACACGGACGGACGGTCGGAGCCGCCGCCGCCCTTCAGCGCGTACGCGGCCCAGTCGCCCATCAGCGCCAGATCGAGCTGGGTCCCCGCGGGCGAGGCCCCGAGCGGCACCGAGGACGGCCCGCCGCCGCCGCGCGGGACCGTGACGAGCTGCGGCGAGGTCCCGGCCGGGTTGGCGATCCAGGAGATCAGGGTGTCCGAGAGGAACACCCCGGTCCTGGGCTGGGTGGTGCCGGTGGACACGGTCTCGACGACCCGGCCCGTCGCCAGGTCCACGACCGCGAGGTGGTGGGTGGTCTCGGAGCCGGTGCCCCGCGCGTACTGGAGGAGCGCCGTGTCCTCGGTGGTCGCCGCGACCCGCTGGATCCGCGCGTCGACGGGCAGGGCCACGTCACGGGTGGTGGGCGAGGTGCTCCAGCCGGAAGGAGCGCTCATCAGGAGCACGTCCAGGACGCCGTTGTGGTCGCGGTACGACATGACCAGCGTCTTCCCGGCGACCCCCGCGAGGCCGTACCGGCTGTCGCCGTAGTTCAGGCTCACCGGGGCGGAGCCCGGGACGGACATGTCGTGGAGGGTGAAACCGCTCCGGGTCTCCTCGCGCTCGACGACGGTGTCGGACCGCCCGCCGGAGAACACGGCCCCGGGACCCAGGACCCGGGAGGTCCCGTCCAGATAGCTCGTCCACCGGTACTCCGGCACGTCACCGACGGTCCGGTAGCCCAGGAAGCCCGTCGTGCCCGCGCTGACGAGATGGACGTCGTCCGGGACGGTGATGCCGGCGGAAGGGGCCTGCGGCGCGCCGACGGGGGCGGTGACCGGCGCCGCACCGGCGGGCGGGGCCAGGAGGCCCGCGCCGAGGGTGACGGCGAGGACGGCGGTGACGGAGACGCCGAGACGGCGTCGGGCGGTGCGTGCTGCGGACAAGGTCTTCCCCCACGAGATCCCAACGGCGTCGCGAACATGCGTGCGCCACTCGGTGAGACATCCGAACCGGTCCGGTGGTTGTAGGCGACTGGCCGAAAAGATCACAGAAATCGCCCCACGAGCCCCACGAGCAACCGGAGTTGACCCATCCGCACGCCCCCCAGCGGCGAACACGCAGGTCACAGCCGTGACGCCTCCGCGCGGGCCGGAGCCGTATGGAACAGTCCCAGCCATCCGCGTCGGACGCCGAGCCCGGCGGGTCCCGTCCCCGTCAGGCGCGACCCTCGGAGGGTCCCGCGCGATCGGGCGCCGCCCCCGGCAGGTCCCGTGCGGTCAGGCGTCGCCCCGGCGTTCCAGGACGCCCCGGACGTATCCCGCCTGACCCGCGTGCTGGAGGGTGTCCGCGAGCACCGACACCAGCCGTACCCCGAGGGTCACCGGCGGGTTCCAGGCCGTGTCCACGACCCGTCCCAGATCCGCGTTCGTCACCGTGCCCACCAGCTCCGCCGTCCGCGCGTGCACCGCGTCCTGGTAGCCGAGCAGCAGCTCGCCCGGCACCCGCACCGACCCCACCTGGGCGCTCGTCTGCCCGTAGCCGGTCGCCCCCGCGGGGAACGGCAGCCCGAACCGCTGCCGCCAGCCGTCCTGCACCCACGACTGCTCCGTGCCGAACGCCCCCGCCAGATGATCGTCCTGCACCCGGGTGAGGTGCCAGACGAGCCAGGCGATCGAGTTGGCGTCCGGATCGGTCCGCGCGGCGAGCACGTCCTCACCGAGGCCCTCCACGGCCTCGTGGACGGCCTCCCGCACCCGCCCGAACGCATCGACCAGCAGACCGGCGCTGTTCATGGGGACTCCCTGGGGATCGGAGGGAACGCTCGACGGCCCGGCGGGGCGCGTACGGGGGCTCAGGACCGCCCCGCCCGCCACCGCCGGATCTCCGCCTCGACGTCGAACGGCTTCAGGTTCAGCGGGGGACCGGCCGGAGGCCGTCGCAGGGCCTCCTCGATCCGGATGTTGATCTTCCCGAGGATCCGGCGCACCTGGCTCTCCGAGACGGCCGAGGCCACCTCCGCCCGCGCGTCCTCGGCGGCCTTGCGCAGGGCCAGGGCGGGCGGCAGCACGGCCGCACCCTCCCGGTGCATCTTGCCCTTGATCCACCACAGCTCGTCGTACGGCGCCGAGTCGGCGGGAAGGGGCTTCCCGAAACCGGGCAGCGCCCGGAACTCACCGCGCTCCGCGGCCTCGCGGATCTGCTTGTCCACGAACGACTCGAAGCTGACACCGGGCGGTTTGCGATCGGTCATGCCTCCAGACTACGGAGGCACCCTCCCGCGCGCCCGGAAAAGGGCAGGAGCCCCGCTCGTGCCCTTGCGGACACGGAGCGGGGCTCCTTGGGTACTGCTCTAGTCGTGCGGTTCGCCGACCCGGGCAACTAGGCCGGGGAGACGTTCTCCGCCTGCGGGCCCTTGGGGCCCTGCGTGACGTCGAACGTCACGGGCTGGTTCTCCTCGAGCGAACGGAAACCGTTCGCGTTGATCGCGGAGTAGTGGACGAAGACATCCGGGCCGCCGCCGTCCTGGGCGATGAAGCCGAAGCCCTTTTCAGCGTTGAACCACTTGACGGTTCCGGTAGCCATAAGCCCTCCTTGGGCCAAAGGGTTGCCCTGCTCCAGAACCTGAAACAAGTCTGAAAACTACAAAAGCCTGCGGGTCACATGCTCCGCAGGCTCTGTACTGCAAGGGAAACCAAACTGCAACTTGCGTCGAGCCTAGCACGCAGGGTCCTTGAGGGCATAGAGGGGAAGATCACGTCACTCGCATGTTTGATCTCGCTCCGTGTGCTGACGCGCGTGCCCCGGCGATGCCCACGGGACGAGACGGGTCTAGCCTCACGATGTGGACAACGCAACCGACGAGCAGCAGCGCAGCCGGCCCCGCGTCGGGCACATCCAGTTCCTGAACTGTCTCCCCCTCTACTGGGGTCTGGCCAGAACCGGAACCCTCCTGGATCTGGAGCTCACCAAGGACACCCCGGAGAAGCTCAGCGAGCGGCTCGTCCGCGGCGACCTGGACATCGGGCCCATCACCCTCGTCGAGTACCTCCGCAACGCGGACCGGCTCGTCGCCCTCCCCGACATCGCCGTCGGCTGCGACGGACCCGTCATGTCCTGCGTGATCGTCTCCCAGCGGCCCCTGGAGGAGCTGGACGGGGCGCGCGTGGCGCTCGGCTCCACCTCCCGCACGTCCGTACGCCTCGCGCAGCTCCTGCTCGCCGAGCGGTTCGGCGTGGCGCCCCGCTACTTCAGCTGCCCGCCGGACCTCGGCCTGATGATGCAGGAGGCGGAGGCCGCCGTCCTCATCGGTGACGCCGCGCTCCGCGCCTCCCTGCACGACGCCCCCCGGCTCGGCCTCCAGGTCCACGACCTGGGGCAGATGTGGAAGGACTGGACGGGTCTGCCGTTCGTCTTCGCCGTCTGGGCGGCCCGCGAGGACTACCTGGCCCGCGAGCCGGAGACCGTCCACGAGGTGCACCGGGCCTTCCTGGCCTCGCGCGACCTCTCCCTCGAAGAGGTCGCCAAGGTCGCCGAACAGGCCGCCCGCTGGGAGTCCTTCGACGCGGAGCTCCTGGAGCGGTACTTCCGCACCCTCGACTTCCGCTTCGGCCCCGAGCAGCTCGCCGGGGTCCGCGAGTTCGCCCGCAGGACCGGCCCCACCACCGGCTTCCCGGCGGACGTCGCCGTCGCACTCCTGCCGCCGCCCGAGCGGCACTGACCGCCCACGACGAGGGACGACGACCGGGCCCGCGACCGGGCCCGCGACCGGGCCCGCGACCGGGCCGCTGGCGTGGCCGCGACGAACGGCCACGACCGGCCACGACCGGTCATGTGCCGGTCGCAGGTCCGTCGTGGGGCGACCCTCGCCCCTCCGCTCCCGCCCCGACCCGCCCCGGCTCACGCCCGGTCGGGCTCACGCCCGGTCCGGCACCGGGGGCTGGAGCTGCTCGCTGATCCACTCGATGCTGCTGTCCTCAAGGCCCCGCAGATAGCTGTGGGCGTCGTGCCCGCCGTCCTGGACGACGAGCAGCCTGCTCTTCAGCGGCCCCTTCATGTGCGTCCGGACGAACCGCCGCACCCCCGGCCCGATCCCGGTCTCCCGCGAGCCCAGCTGGAACGCCAGGTACAGCTCGTTCCCCGGCACGTCGGGCCGCCGCGCCAAGGCGTCCGCGAGCCGCCCGGGGTCGTTCGCGAGCCGCTCCGCCTCGTGCCCCCGCCACAGCGGCGAGTCCGGCACCAGGTCGGGCCCCGACGCGATCACCGCCTTGAACCGGTCCGGATGCTGGAGCACCGTCTTCAGCCCCACGAACCCCCCCGACGACGACCCCATGACGGCCCAGCCGTCCCGCGAGGCGAACGTCCGGAAATTGGCCCGGACGAAATCCGGTACGTCCTCCGCGATCCAGCTGCCCATTTTCGGCTGCCCCGGGATGTCGCTGCCGTCGTAGTACTGCCGGGCGTCCGGATTGAGGACCGGCATCACCACGATGAACGGCAGGCTCTTCCCCTCCCGGGACCACCGCGAGATGTCGGACTGGAGTCCGAGATCCGTCCCCATCCAGTAATTCACCGGATACCCGTGGCCGCCCGGCAGCGCCATCAGGACCGGAAAGCCGCTGTGCGCGTACCGGGGGTCGTCGTACTGCGGCGGCGCCCACACCCACACCTGGCCGGTGAACCCCGACTTCCGGCCGGTGACCGTCGCCACCCCCACGCTCGTGCCGTCGCCGATCTCCCCGGTCGACGTGAACCGGGCGCGCGGCCCCTTCGGGTACACCGTCACCGGATCCCCGGGAGCCGCCCGGGGTCCCGAGGACGCGGAGTCGAAGACCAGCGGCTCGGGACGGCCGTCGTCGCAGCCGCCGAGCAGGGACAGCGGGAGGGCCAGCGCCAGCACCGCGAGCAGGGAGCGGACGGCGGCGGACGGACGGGACCTCAGGGGCGGGTGTGCCGACGTACGTGTCATCGCGCGACTCCGTTTCCTTCGGGGCAGATCGGACGATTCCGAAGGAGGAGAGGGCATCCGGGGCGCGGAGGTTGCCCCGTTCCGTCCGGACTCGCACGACGGGCCCAGCCCGGCCCCCGGCCCCGTACGACGGGACGCGCGCCCCGGCCCCGGGGTCCGTACGGCGATGCCCGCGCTCCGGCCCCCGGCCCCGTACGGCGATGCCCGCGCCCCCGGACCCCGGACGCGCGCGGCGGAGCCCGCCGGAGCCCGCGCGGGGCGCTGGCGTACGCTGGTTCGGTCCGTCCAGAACCCCTCCGAAAGGGACGCACCCGGTGACCGAGAAGGCCGAACTGCAGTCCGTTCTCGACCGCGCCGCCGCCGGTGGCCGGATCACCCCCGAGGAGGCGCTCGACCTCTACCGCTCCGCGCCGCTGCACGCCCTCGGCGCCGCCGCCGACGCCGTGCGCCGCCGCCGGTACGCGGGGACCGAGCACATCGCGACGTACATCATCGAGCGGAACATCAACTACACGAACGTCTGCGTGACGGCGTGCAAGTTCTGCGCCTTCTACGCCGCCCCCAAGGACACGAAGAAGGGCTGGACCCGCGACCTCGACGACATCCTGCGCCGCTGCGCGGAGACCGTCGAGCTGGGCGGCACCCAGATCATGTTCCAGGGCGGCCACCACCCGGACTACGGCGTCGAGTACTACGAGCACCACTTCGCCGCCATCAAGAAGGACTTCCCGCAGCTGGTCATCCACTCCCTCGGCGCGTCCGAGGTCGACCACATGGCCCGGATCAGCGGCGTCTCCGTCGAGGAGGCGATCACCCGCATCCACGCGGCCGGCCTCGACTCCTTCGCGGGCGCGGGCGCCGAGCTGCTGCCCGAGCGGCCCCGCAAGGCCATCGCCCCCCTCAAGGAGAGCGGCGAGCGCTGGCTGGAGATCATGGAGATCGCCCACGGTCTCGGCGTCGAGTCCACCTCCACCATGCTCATGGGCACCGGCGAGACCAACGCCGAGCGGATCGAGCACCTGCGCATGATCCGTGACGTCCAGGACCGGACGGGCGGCTTCCGCGCCTTCATCCCGTACACGTACCAGCCCGAGAACAACCACCTCAAGGGCCGTACGCAGGCCACCCTCTTCGAGTACCTGCGCATGATCGCCATCGCCCGGCTGTTCTTCGACAACATCGCCCACATCCAGGGCTCCTGGCTGACCACCGGCAAGGAGGTCGGCCAGCTCTCCCTGCACTACGGCGCCGACGACCTCGGCTCGATCATGCTGGAGGAGAACGTCGTCTCCTCCGCCGGTGCCCGGCACCGCTCCAACCGCCTGGAGATCATCGACCTGATCCGCAAGGCGGGCCGCGTCCCGGCCCAGCGCGCCACCACGTACGAGCACCTCGTCGTCCACGACGACCCGGCGGACGACCCGGTCGACGAGCGCGTCGCCTCGCACATCTCGTCCGTGGCCATCGAGGGCGGCACCGCCCACCCCGAACTGAAGCTCCTCGACGCCCGCTGACACCGACGTGCTGACGATCCACCGCGTCCGGGGCGTGCGCCCCGCAGAGGACGTGCCCGGCACCGAGTACGCCGGGCACGCCGTCGTCGTCGAGGGCGCCCTGCTCGCCGCGATCGGCCCGTACGAGGAACTCCTCGCCGGGTACGGGGAGCGGGCCCGGGTCCGCGAGTGGGACGGGGTCCTCACCCCCGGGCGCCACGAACCCGACGCGGTCGCCCTCCTGGAGTCCGCCTACTGGCCCGACCCCCGCGAGGCGGAGGACCTCGGCACCGACCCCCTCACCGGCGCCGCCCTCACCGCCCTCGGCATGACCGACACCCGCTGGGGCGCCAGCGCCCGGCGCGGCGTCCAGCGGCTCCTCGCCACCGGGACGACCCGCCTCGCGGGACCCTTCACCCACCCCCAGGTCCGTACGGCCGTGGCCCGCTCGGGCCTGCGCGTCACCGCCCCCGGCCCGGCCCCCCGCCTCCTCCTCCCCGGCGCCCCCGCCGACTTCGCGGTCCTCGCCGAGGACGGCACCTGCCTGGCCACCGCCCTCGACGGCCGCCTGGTCCACCGACGACGCTGACCCCCTCGGGCCGCGCCCCTCTTGGTCGTGCCCCTCTGGGTCGTACCCCCCTTCCCCGGGCCCCTCGGCCCCCTCGGACCCCCGCTCGGCCGAGCCCCCCCCGGGCCCGGCCGAGCCCCCTCCCCCCGGCCGAGCCGCCCCCCGGCGGCTCAGCCGCCCAGGACCGGTGCGCCCTTCCGCTGCACCGGATGCTCGTCCGCGTACTCCAGGAGTTCCGTGAAGCGCGGATCGCGCACCACGGCCAGCAACTGCCCGGGGGTCACCGGCGCCGACGCCGTGGCCGCCGGGTCCACCGACAGCAGGGCCTGGCTCTGCCCGTACCGGGTGACGACCATCGCCCCCAGCGTCTCCGCCCGGTTCACGGCCGTCCCGTACACGTGCGCGGTCCGGCCGCCCCCCAGCACGGCCGTCTCACAGGTCGTCCGCTTCGCGGGGACGTCCGCGCACACCGGGAGCGACTCGCCCGGCGCGGGCCGTACGGACAGCTTCACCGGGAAGACCGTGCCGCCCGCCGTGATCCGGTAGTCCGACACCGCCCCCGCCACCGGCCTGACCTCCGTCACCGACACCGGGAGCAGCTCGTCCAGCAGCGCCGACACCTGCTGCTGGAACTCGTCCCGCCGCTCGGCCTCCGCCGCCGGGACCTCCTCCGGCGCGGGCTGTCCCGGCGTCGGCCGGACCTCCACGGGCGGGTGGTACGCCGAGGGGAACGCGGCGGGCGGCGCGGCGGGCACCGCCACTCCCGCGCTCCCCCCGGGGAACAGGGACACCCCCAGCACGGCGGCGGTCGCCGTGCCGAAGACCCCGCCCGCGACGGCGAACCGGGCCCGCGCCCGGCGCCTGTGGCCCAGCCGCACCGCGACCGGCGCCAGATCGGGCAGGGGAGGAAGCTCGTCGGCCGTGCGGTCCATGGCACGGCGGAGCATCGTGACGTCGTCCACTAGGGCCTCAGCTTCCGATGGCGTGGTGGTGGAGGTGGGGATCGGCGGCGTACAGATGGGGCTCGCCGAGGTGCTCGCGGAGCCGGGCCAGCGAGCGCGAACACTGGCTCCTGACCGTCGCCTCGCTGCAGCGCAGGAGCGAGGCGACGGTCTCCACACTCAGGTCCTCCCAGTACCTCAGGACGACCATGGCGCGGGCCCTGGGCGGAAGCTCGGCGAGCGCGGCGAGCAGCGTGACCCGGAGGTCGGGCTGCTCGGCGGCCCGCGCCGGGCCGAGCCCGCCGGTCTTGGTGAAGGCGAGCAGATCGCGCAGCCGCCGCCGCCGCTCCGCCAGGAACGTGCGGGTGAGCACGGTCTTGGCGTACGCGTGCGGATGCTCCGCGGCAGCCGCCCGCCGCCAGTGCTGGAAGAGCTTGGCGAGGGTGGTCTGGGTCAGGTCGCGGGCGGTCTCCGCGTCCCCGCACAGGAGGTACGCGGTGCGGTACAGCCGCGTCTGCGCGGAACGGGCGAACTCCTCGAACCCGGCCTCCGTGCCAAGCGGTGACGGCATCTCGCTCCCTTCGTCAGCACTGTCACCCTTCCCTGAGCGCGCCCGCGCCGAAAAGGCTGAAGCGCTCCGGCGGAAAATTCTCCGGGCACCGGGGCCGGTCCCCGCCCGCCCGGGGGGCGGCTGCCACAATGGCCCGGTGAGCCGAGCATCCCTGGAAAAGCAGCCGCACGAAGTCGCCTCGATGTTCGACGCCGTGGCGGCGAACTACGACCTCACCAACGACGTGCTCTCCCTCGGGCAGGACCGCCGCTGGCGCAGAGAGGTCGCCAAGGCGGTCGACGCGCGGCCCGCGCAGAAGGTCCTCGACCTGGCGGCAGGGACGGCGACCTCCTCGCAGCCCTTCGTGCGGGCGGGCGCGTACGTCGTCCCCTGCGACTTCTCCCTCGGGATGCTGCGGGTCGGCAAGCGGAACCACCCGTGGATGCCGTTCACCGCGGGCGACGGGGCGAAGCTCCCGTTCCGCGACGACGTGTTCGACGCCGTCACCATCTCCTTCGGGCTGCGGAACATCCAGGACACCGGCGCCGCGCTGCGCGAGCTGCACCGGGTGACGAAGCCCGGCGGCCGGGTCGTCATCTGCGAGTTCTCACACCCCACCTGGGCGCCCTTCCGGACCGTCTACGAGGAGTACCTGATGCGCGCGCTGCCGACGGTGGCCCGTGCCGTCTCCTCCAACCCCGACGCGTACGTGTACCTCGCCGAGTCCATCCAGTCCTGGCCGGACCAGTCCGCGCTCGCGGGCCTGCTCACCGAGGCGGGCTGGTCGAAGGTCGCCCACCGGAACCTGTCGGGCGGCATCGTCGCCCTGCACCGGGGTTTCAAGGACTGAGCCCGGCCCGCCGGACCCCCGCAATAGACTTCCACCAGCCCTTCCTCGACCTTCCGGGAGAACCGCCGTGACCGAGCAGCCCCTCTCCGAGCACAGCGCCGATGTGATCGTCGTCGGGGCGGGCCCGGCCGGTTCCACCACGGCGTACTACCTGGCCAAGGCCGGACTCGACGTCCTCCTCCTGGAGAAGACCGCGTTCCCCCGCGAGAAGGTCTGCGGCGACGGCCTCACCCCCCGCGCCACCAAGCAGCTCGTGGCCATGGGCATCGACATCTCCGAAGAGGCCGGCTGGCTGCGGAACAAGGGCCTGCGGATCATCGGCGGCGGGATGCGCCTGGAGCTGGACTGGCCGGAACTGGCCTCGTACCCGGACTACGGGCTCGTCCGCAAGCGCGACGACTTCGACGAGCAGCTCGCCCAGCAGGCGCAGAAGGCGGGCGCCCGGCTGTACGAGCGGTGCAACGTGGGCGCCCCGGTCATCGACGACCGCACCGGCCGGATCACCGGCGTCCACGCCAAGCTCGGCGAGGAGAAGCGCGAGGTCACCTTCCACGCGCCGCTCGTCGTCGCCGCCGACGGCAACTCCACCCGGCTCTCCGTCGCCATGGGCCTGCACCGGCGCGAGGACCGCCCGATGGGCGTCGCCGTCCGCACGTACTTCACCACCCCCCGGCACGAGGACGACTACCTGGAGTCCTGGCTGGAGCTGTGGGACCGGCGCGGCCCGCAGGACCGCCTCCTGCCCGGCTACGGCTGGGTCTTCGGCATGGGCGACGGCACCTCCAACGTCGGCCTCGGCATCCTCAACTCCTCCAACGCCTTCCGCGAGCTGGACTGGCGCGAGGTCCTCAAGGCGTGGTGCGCCTCCATGCCGGAGGACTGGGGCTTCACCCCGGAGAACATGACGACCCCGATCCGGGGCGCCGCCCTCCCGATGGCCTTCAACCGCCAGCCGCACTACACCCGGGGCCTCCTCCTCGTCGGTGACGCGGGCGGTCTGGTCAACCCCTTCAACGGCGAGGGCATCGCGTACGCCATGGAGTCCGGCCAGATCGCGGCCGACGTCATCGTGCAGGCGCACGCCCGCACCACCCCCGCCCAGCGCGAGCTGGCCCTGCGGAACTACCCGCAGATCCTCAAGGACACCTACGGCGGGTACTACACGCTGGGCCGCGCCTTCGTGAAGCTCATCGGCAACCCGAAGGTCATGAAGATCGCAGCCCAGCGCGGTCTGACGCACCCCCTGCTGATGAAGTTCACCCTGAAGATGCTGGCGAACCTGACCGATCCGACGGGCGGTGACGCGATGGACCGCGTCATCAACGGCCTGTCGAAGGTGGCGCCGAAGGCGTGAGCGCCGTCAGGCGCAGCGGGCGGCGAGCCGGGGAGTCACCGGGCCGCCGCGCGCCGCGAGGGCGCGCGGCTCCGCCGTCCGCTCCTCGTGGAGGTCGTGCAGACAGAGACGGCACGGCCAGACCATCTCGGTGAAGAGGGCCAGCAGATGGAGCTGGGCGCGCGAGAGCCCGCCCAGCTTCTCCCGCATGTTGGTGACGTGGAACTTGACGGTGCGCTCGGTGATGCCGAGGTGCTCGGCGAGGTCCGTGTTGGACTCGCCGCCGGGCATCGCGGACAGCACCTCGATCTCCCGTTCCGTCAGGGAGTCGAGGTGGCGCAGGGCGGCGGTGACGGGATTGATCCGGGCGGACCGGGAGTCGGCCCCCACGGTCTCGGGACCGCAGTACGGGCATCGACGAAGCATGTGTCTCCCCCCAGAGACGGCGTTCGCTGGACGGGAACCGACCGGCATGGTTCCTCATGGGAACGGTAACCGGATCGCGTCACGGAACATTGCCCCTCAGCGGGAGCCGGGACGTCCCTGAGACACCCCGGTGGCCGGAAAGAGCCCCTGCCGCCGGGTGGTCCGGGAGCGGGGGCGGCGCCCCGGACCGTGCCCCGCCGATCAGCCGGCGAGCGTGGCGGCGAGCTTCAGACGCTCGTCCAGCTCGCTCTTCGCCTGGTTCAGCGCCTCCGCGTTCTGCTCGACGCCCCGCTTCTGGTAGGCGCTCTCGACGGTGTACCAGACGCCGACGAGGTTGGCCCGTTCCTTGCAGGCGACATCCTGCCGCGCGGCGGCCACGGCCCGCGGGCTCCCGTAGCCGTTGGGGTCGAGGCCCAGGTCGCTCTGCGGGCTGACGGGCTCGTCGACCTCGTAGCCCTTCTCCGCCATGCAGGCGGACCACGCCTTCACCGCGGCGACGACCCGGGAGTCCTCGCGGGAGCGGGAGTTGGCGTCCATCACCAGATTGGTGACGAACATGCTGTCCAGGGCGCCCTTCTTCGGCGCGTACACCGTGAGGTAGCCCTCGCGCAGGCAGCCGCCGACGGGGACCTTCCGCCCGGCGACGCTCTTCCCGCTGTCCTTGGCCCGGGACTCCTCCAGGCTCATCGGCTGGGCGCCCTTGAACTCGGGGCCGTTCAGGGCGAGCCTGCCGGTCGCGCCGAGCGTCCGGGCGGCCGGTTTGGCGGGCGGCAGGGCGCCCCGGTTGGGGACGTAGCCGTAGCGGGCCGCCTGCGCCGCGTCGGTGAGCCCGTAACGGCGGGAGTTCCCGGCGCCGCCTGCCGGGGAGGGCGTCACGGGCAGTTCGTACGTGAACCCGAAGCGGCTCATGCAGTCGCTCGTCACCCGGGACTGGGCCTGCTCCAGCTTGCGCCGCTGCTCGTCGGTGGTCGCGTAGCCGTCGAGCGGGAACGAGAGCCCGGTCGTCGAGAGCAGCCGGGGGACCGTGCCGATCGCGGGCTCCCGCGCGGAACCGCCGCCGTCGTCACCGGACCCGGACGAGCAGGCGGCGAGGAGCGCGGCGCTCAGCAGGAGGACGGTCGCGCGGGCGGCGAAGGGGCGCATGGGTGCTCCAGGGGCGGGTGCGTGTCTACCATGGGGGCAGCCGTTGCTCTGCCCGCCTCTTTCGGGCGGAGCAACGGCTGCCTGGGCGGTGCGTGCGCCGGGCCCGGAGGCCGTTCCGGCGGTTCAGCGGTGGCGCGGACCCTCAGCACCTTCAGGAATCTCAGGACCTTCAGGAACCTCAGGACCTTCAGGAATCTCAGGGCCGACCGGTCTCGCGGTGGTGCGGACCGTCAGGATCAACGGGCCTTGTAGTGGTACGCGGACGAGATCTTGTTCTTGAAGTTCGAGGACGCGTCGCCGAGGTAACCGGGCGGCAGGCTTCCCTCGACGCCGCCCGCGTAGGCGTCGGTGTAGACCCACCAGGTCAGGGAGTCGGCGTTCCAGTACGACGCGGTGTTGTCGTTCACCTTCTGGCCGGCGCCGTTGCCCGGACCCGGGAACCAGTCGTCGTCGAAGTTGTCGTCCGCGATGTAGAGGTCGAAGACGGCGCCGCCCTGGCCGGAGTTGTAGAACAGGCCGAACTCGCCGGTCTCCAGGGAGCCGTTCTTGGTGGTGGCCGAGGCCGAGCCCGCGGTGGCGAGCGCGCCCGCGCCGAGGGCGGCGAGCGCGACGGCCGTGGCGGCCACGCGACGGAGTGCAGTGCGCTGCATGTCGATGCCTTTCCCGTAGTTGCTGGTGCGATCGAAGCGGCCCGGAGCGGGCCGGGTCCATACGAACACCAGCAACTCCCCTCGGGCTACTGTCCGTTGAGACAGTTACCGGTGCGAGGGCGCCGGGATATCCTCGGCGGTGTCGAGGCATCCGTCGGGTGCCCGGCCCTCACCGCGCAGGGGCCTTGCACGTGGCGCAGCGCCGCGTCGGCCCCCTCCCGCGCGTTCCCATGACACCCCATGACATCCCGTGACGGGGCATCCCCGTCGGAAGGACCGTTTCTGATGAGACGCCTCATGGCCGTTCCCGTGCTGATCCTCGCCCTCGGGCTCGGGGGGTGTTCGAGCGGAGGGGACAGCGCGACCCCGTCCGCGCCGAGCACCGGTGCCTCCGCCGCCCCCGGGACCCCTTCCGCCGGTGCCTCCGGGGGCACCGCCGACTGGGCCGCGTACTACGACTGCCTCGGCGCCCAGGGCATCCGGCTCCAGCGGAGCGAGGGCGGCGAGAAGCGCGTCGACAAGGACGCCAACACCGCCGAGGCCCTCGCCTCCGCCGAGAAGGCGTGCGCGGCGAAGCAGCCCGGCCGTCCGAAGCCCGCCGCCTCACGGCTGGAGGCCGCGGGGAAGACCGCCGCCTGTATGCGCGAGAAGGGCGTCACCGACTACCCGGACCCCGACCCGGCGACCGGCGAGATACCGCTGACCGGCGCCTTCGCCGACAAGGTGAAGAGCGACCCGAAGGTGATCGCCGCCCTCAAGGCCTGCGCGCCCGGTGCGGGATCGGGCGACGGCGGGACGGTCGTCGGTGGCTGACGGCACCCCGCCCGGCACGCCGGAGACGTCCGGGACCCCCGGCGGCGACGCCGGGGCCCGGATGTCCCGGCGCCGCTTCTGGGTCGCCGCCCTCGTCGCCGGGGCGGTCGCCCTCACCGGCGCCGGAGTCGCGGCGACCTCGCTGATACGGTCGCCCGCCCAGGTGGCGGCCGAGGCCGAACCGCCGCCGCAGGACGTGCTGATCGCCCGGGTCGAGAACCGGGTGCTCGCCGAGACCGTCGTCCTGCGCGGCACCGTCGTCGCGGGCCAGACCGTCCAGGTCGCCCCCGTCGGGGCGGGCGGCGAGGGCGCCACCGCCGCCGTGATCACCAAGGTCCCGGTCCGGAGCGGGGACGCGGTGCGCTCGGGGAAGGTGCTCCTGGAGGTCTCCGGGCGTCCCGTCTTCGTGCTGCCCGGCGTCCTGCCCGTCTACCGGGACCTCAAGCCCGGCGCCACCGGCGACGACGTCGGACAGCTGCAGCGCGCGCTCGCCGCCCTCGGCCACGGCCGGGGCGGCGACGCCCGGGGCACCTTCGGCCCCGGCACCAAGAACGCGGTCGAGGCGTTCTACGCCTCCATCGGCTACGACCCCCGGCCCGCCGTCGACGACGACGGAGCCGCCGTCACCGGCGCGGAGGCGGCCGTCACCGGAGCCGAACGGGCCGTCGCCGACGCCCGTGACGCCTTGGCCGCCAACGAGGACGAGGCCCAAGTGAAGCAGCTGAGGAAGGCCCGCGACCGGGCCGTCGAGGACCTCGGCACCGCCCGCGAGGCCCTCGGGAAGGCCCGCGCCGCCGCCGGACCCATGGTCCCGGCGTCCGAGGTCGTCTTCGTACGGGCCTTCCCCGCCCGGGTCGCCACCGTGGCCGCCAGGACCGGAGCGCAGGTCTCCGGCACGGCGATGACCCTGTCCTCAGGGAAACTGATGGCCCAGGGCTATCTCCAGGACCACCAGAAGGGCATGGTCCGCGCCGGGCAGAAGGTCCGCGTCCTCGCCGAGACCACCGGCCGGGAGACCGAGGGCCGGGTCGTCTCCGTCGCGGACGCCCCGACCCGGCGGCAGGACCAGCAGGACGCCCCGCAGGGCTCCGGCGGAAACGGCGGCGGCACCGGCGGGGGAGGGGACGCGCCCCAGGACGACGGGGCCGTCGGCTACCTCTTCACCGTCGAACCCACCCGCGAACTCCCCTCGGGCCTCGCGGGCCAGGAGGTGCGCCTCACCATCGAGGCCGCCTCCACCGACGGCAAGGCCCTGGTCGTGCCGGTCACCGCCGTCTCGGCGGGCGTCGACGGCAGGACGGTCGTCACCACCGTGGACGGCACCGGCCGGCAGGAACGGATCGAGGTCCGCACCGGCACCACCGGAGACGGCTTCGTCGAGGTCGTCCCGCTCACCGCCGGGGCGCTGAAGGAGGGCGACGAGGTGGTCACCGGGGTGAACCCGGGCGCGGCGGCGGGTAGCCCCGGGGGGTCGCCGTGAGCGGCCGGGAGGACGTCCCGGTCATCGCCTTCCGGGGGGTCGGCCTGACCTACCCGGGCCCGCCGCCCGTCGCCGCCCTGAGGCCCTGTGAACTCACCGTCCGCACGGGCGAGTTCATCACCGTCGTCGGGCCCTCCGGCTCGGGCAAGTCGACCTTCCTGAACGTCGCGGGACTGCTCGACGCGCCCACCCGCGGTACGTACCTCCTGGACGGCATCGACACGGCGGCCCTGCGCGACGGAGAGCGCACGGCCCTGCGCGGACGCCGGATCGGCTTCGTCTTCCAGTCCTTCCACCTGCTGCCGCACCGCAGCGCCACGGAGAACGTCATGCTCTCGATGGTCTACTCGGCGGTGCCCCGGGCCGAGCGCCGCACCCGGGCCCGTACCGCCCTCGAACGGGTGGGGCTCGCCCACCGGGCCGACGCGCTGCCCGGCCGCCTCTCCGGCGGCGAACGCCAGCGGGTCGCCATCGCCCGCGCCCTCGCGGGCCGTCCGTCGCTGCTGCTGTGCGACGAACCGACCGGCAACCTGGACTCGGACAACGCCGGATCGGTCCTGGACCTCCTCGGCGAACTCCACGCCTCCGGCATGACGATCGTCGTGATCACCCATGACGCGGAGGTCGCCGAGCGCGGCCAGCGCACGGTGACCATCCGCGACGGGGTGCTGAGCGAGCCGACGGGGGAGGGACACGGGTGACCCGGCCACAACACGACGAAGACCCCACCCGGCGTGCCCACCCCCCGGCCCCGGCCCAACGGCCGGACCCCGATCCGCCCCAGCAGCCGGACCCGCTGCCGGACTCGGAGTCACAGGCGCACCAGCACAAGCAGCCGGACCGGGAGTCACAGCCGGACCAGGAGTCACAGGCTCACCAACAGCCGCAGCCGCAGCCGCAGCCGGACCCGATCCCAGCCCCGGCCCCGGACCCGCGTCCCGAGCGGCAGCGCCCCCGTCTCCCGAAGCGGACGCGGATCGTCGAGCCCTCCCGGCTGGCCGCCCGCGACGTGCTCTCCGAGGCCCTCGCCGGAATGCTCCAGCGGCCCGGCCGCTCGGTCCTCACCGCGCTCGGCACCGTCCTCGGGGTCGGCACGTTCGTGGCCATCCTCGGTCTGACCGCGACCACGTCCTCACAGATCGACGCGCGGTTCAACCTGCTGACCGCCACCGAGGTGACCGTCGAGGACGTCGCCCGCGACCAGAACGAGTTCGCCGACCCCGCCTTCCCCGCCGACGCGGACGCCCGGATCGAACGGCTCGGCGGGGTCGAGGCCGCCGGGGTCTACTGGTCCGTCCGGCTCGCCCCCGGCACGGCCGTCCGCTCCGCCCCGGTCGGCGACGGCGGGGGCAGCGAGCGGATCGAGGTCGTCGCCGCGTCCCCCGGCGCGCTGCGGGCGGCTTCGCCGACCCTCGCCCAGGGGCGCCTGTACGACGAGTTCGCCTCCCGCTCCGGGCAGCCGGTCGCGGTCCTCGGCAAGTCCGTCGCCGCCCGGCTCGGCATCACCACCCTGGAGACCCGCCCGGCGGTGTTCATCGGCGACGAGCCCTTCACCGTCGCCGGGATCATCGACGACGTACGGCGCAGGGCCGACGTCCTGATGTCGGTCACCGTGCCGAGGACGACCGCAGAGAAGCTCTGGGGGCCGCCGCAGCAGGGCGACGCGAAGATGCTGATCACCACCGCGACGGGCGCCGCCGCCCAGATCGCCCGGGAGGCGCCGGTCGCGCTGCGCCCGGACCACCCGGAGTACCTGCGGGCGGTCCCCCCGCCGGACCCGAAGAGCCTGCGCGCGGGGGTGACCGGGGACCTCGACCAGCTCTTCCTGCTGCTCGCGGCGATCTGCCTGGTGATCGGAGCGGTCGGCATCGCCAACACCACGCTGGTCGCCGTCCTCGAAAGGACCGGGGAGATCGGCCTGCGGCGCGCGCTCGGCGCCCGGGGACGGCACATCACCGTCCAGTTCCTCACGGAATCGGGCGCTCTGGGCGCGGTGGGCGGACTCGTCGGCACGGCCCTGGGGGTGTCCACGGTGATCGTGGTGGCGCTGGTGCGGGACTGGACGCCGGTCATGCACACCGGGACGGTGGTCGCCGCCCCGGCCGTCGGCCTCGTCACCGGGGTGGTCGCCGGGCTCTACCCCGCCTGGCGCGCCTCCCGGATCGAACCGGCGGAGGCCCTGCGCCGCTGAGCGGGCGCGCCGAAGGGCCGTCGCTCCCGCGAGGAGTGACGGCCCTTCGGCGTACGGGGAGGGGCGGATCAGAGGATGCGGACGGCGCCCGAGGGGGTGTCCCAGTCCAGGGAGCGCTCGACGACCCCGGTCGAGGGGTTCTGCGCGCCGACGTACTTGCCGCCGCCGACGTAGATGGCGACGTGGTACGAGCCGCTGCGGCTGCCCCAGTACAGGATGTCGCCCGGCTGGAGGTTGCTCAGGGAGACGGAGGTGCCCATGCTCGACTGGTCGCCCGAGATGCGGGGCAGGTCGATGTTGGCCTGGCGGTAGGCGGCCTGCACGAGACCGGAGCAGTCCCAGGAGTTGGGTCCGGTGCCGCCCATCACGTACGAGTCGCCGACCTGCGCGCGGGCGAAGGCCACGATCGCGGCGGCGGAGCCCGTGGGCGCCTGGGTGGTGCTGTCGCCGGAGGACGAGGAGCCGCCGCCGTCGGAGCGGGAACCGCCCTCGTTCGAGGGACTGGTGGTGCTGGTGAGCTGGGTGCGGGTGGAGGTGCGGGAGGCGCGGGCCTCGGCCTCCAGGCGCTCCTGACGCTCCTGCTCGGCCTTGAGGCGGGCCTTCTCGGCGCGCTCGGCGGCGGCCTTGCGGTCGGCCTCGGCCCTGGCGGTCTTGGCTTCCTTGGCGGCCTTCTGCAGGGCCGCGTCCTCCTGGGTGGCGAGGCTCTGGTCGAGGGCCTCCTGCTGGGAGGCCTCGGCGGAGGCGGCGACGGCGCTGGCGAGGCCCGCGCCGGTCTCCAGGGAGCCCAGGGTGGGCATTTCGATGGTCTCGGTCACCGGCTCGGCATTCGCCGGCCCGGCAGCACCGGCCACCGCGATGGTGCCGAGGACGCCACCGGCGACTCCGGCGCGCAGGGCGAGCTTCGAGGCGCTGCGGCGGGGCTTCCGGTGGCTGGGTATGTGAGCGGTGTGGGACATGGGAACAACCGCTATCAGGGCCGCGGGGTTCCCTTCAAGAAACGTGGGTTGCGCCACAGTTACGTTCGGAACCTCTGAATCCGCTTCCGTGGCGCTCTTATTGACGCCGTAACGGGCAAATCGGTCACGGTCCATCTGGGCCTTGATCATGGGTTTTCATTGAAACGTCCGAATTGCCCGACACTTAGCACCTCTTCAAGCCGTTGGCCAAGACCCGTTTCTTCGGGGCCCTCGACGTGTGACGCAGGTCACGCGACCGTCTCATGAACGCTCGTGAACGCGCGCACACGTCCACCCCGGTACGCCCGACCCCCCGACCGGGCGAAGAGCGGGTCCTTTACCACCATGATCGGTCCATCACCAATTTGCTTGTAATGGCCAACACTTGATAGTGCGACACCCCCTCCGAGCAGCGACGACGGGTCCGGATGTCACATCTGGTGATCACCTGGGCGCTTCGCGCAACAAGATCACCGCTCATCCGACTTCATGATCCTTCGTCAGGTGGTGGAGATCACAAAGTCGTTGGCGCACCCCGTGTCGCAGATCACAGAGGGGCGGGCATAAGATGCGGGGCAGCCGGGCTTGTGAACTGCCTCACATGGGGGCGATCTTTCACGGTCCGGCCGTGCGGTCCAACGGTCAAGGACGACTGGAAGGAGCGAGGAGCGTGAATGCGTACGCGCCCGTCCTCGTGCTCGGTGCCCTGGGTGCGGGGTTTGCGATCTTCTCCGTGGTCATGGCCACGCTTATCGGGCCAAAGCGGTACAACAGGGCAAAACTTGAAGCGTACGAGTGCGGCATCGAGCCGACGCCCACTCCCGCCGGAGGCGGTCGCTTCCCGATCAAGTACTACCTGACGGCGATGCTCTTCATCGTCTTCGACATCGAGATCGTCTTCCTCTACCCCTGGGCCGTCACCTTCGACGCCCTGGGGCTGTTCGGGCTCGTGGAGATGCTGCTCTTCGTGCTCACCGTCTTCGTCGCCTACGCCTATGTCTGGCGTCGCGGCGGCCTGGAATGGGACTGAGGGGCTGAGGGGCACCTATGGGACTGGAAGAGAAACTCCCGAGCGGCTTTCTGCTGACGACGGTCGAACAGGCCGCGGGCTGGGTGCGCAAGGCGTCCGTGTTCCCCGCGACCTTCGGCCTCGCCTGCTGCGCCATCGAGATGATGACCACCGGAGCCGGCCGGTACGACCTGGCCCGCTTCGGCATGGAGGTCTTCCGCGGCTCGCCGCGCCAGGCCGACCTGATGATCGTGGCGGGCCGGGTCAGCCAGAAGATGGCGCCCGTCCTGCGGCAGGTCTACGACCAGATGCCCAACCCCAAGTGGGTCATCTCCATGGGCGTCTGCGCCTCCTCGGGCGGCATGTTCAACAACTACGCGATCGTCCAGGGCGTCGACCACATCGTGCCCGTCGACATCTACCTGCCCGGCTGTCCGCCGCGCCCGGAGATGCTCCTCGACGCGATCCTCAAGCTCCACCAGAAGATCCAGACCTCCAAGCTCGGCGTCAACGCCGAAGAAGCGGCCCGCGAGGCGGAGGAAGCGGCGCTCAAGGCGCTGCCCACCATCGAGCTGAAGGGCCTGCTCCGGTGAGCGACGAGACACCGAACCCCGAGAGGGACATCAACGCGGGGAACCTGCCGGGCCAGCGCGGCGACCACGGCGAAGAGGTCCGCGTACAGCGTGGCATGTTCGGCGCGAACAACGGCGGCGACACCACCGGATACGGCGGTCTCGTCCGCTCCGTACGGCTCCCCGGCCCGGCCGTCCGCCCCTACGGCGGCTGGTTCGACGAGGTCGCCGACGAACTGGAGGGCGCCCTGGAGGAACAGGGACTCCTCTCCGGCAACGCCATCGGCAAGACCGTCGTCGACCGGGGCGAACTGACCTTCCACATCGAGCGCGAGCACCTCGTCCGCGTCGCCCGCACCCTCCGCGACGACCCGGCGCTCCGCTTCGAACTGTGCACCGGCGTCTCCGGCGTCCACTACCCGGACGACAAGGGCCGCGAGCTGCACGCCGTCTACCACCTGCGCTCGCTCACCCACGGACGGCTGCTCCGCCTGGAGGTCTCGGCCCCCGACACCGACCCGCACATCCCGTCCCTGGTCGCCGTCTACCCGACGAACGACTGGCACGAGCGCGAGACGTACGACTTCTTCGGCATCGTCTTCGACGGCCACCCCGCCCTCACCCGGATCATGATGCCGGACGACTGGCAGGGCCACCCGCAGCGCAAGGACTACCCCCTCGGCGGCATCGCCGTCGAGTACAAGGGCGCCCAGATCCCGGCTCCGGACCAGCGGAGGTCGTACAGCTGATGTCCACGTCCCACGCCCACCCGTCTCCCGACCACCACCCCTCACAGAGTCCCTCCGGGACGCCCTTCTCGAATGCCCGAGAGACCACAGAAGGCGCCGTCTACACGGTGACCGGCGGCGACTGGGAAGAGGTCGTCCAGTCCGCGGCCAAGGCCGACGACGAACGCATCATCGTCAACATGGGCCCCCAGCACCCCTCCACCCACGGCGTGCTCCGGCTCATCCTGGAGATCGACGGCGAGACCGTCACCGAGGCCCGCTGCGGCATCGGCTACCTCCACACCGGCATCGAGAAGAACCTCGAATACCGGACCTGGACACAGGGCACCACCTTCGTCACGCGCATGGACTACCTCACCTCGTTCTACAACGAGACGGCGTACTGCCTCGGCGTGGAGAAGCTGCTCGGCATCACCGACCAGATCCCGGACCGCGCCAGCGTCATCCGCGTCCTCCTCATGGAGCTCAACCGGCTCTCCTCCCACCTGGTGTGCATCGCCACCGGAGGCATGGAACTGGGCGCCACCACGATCATGATCTACGGCTTCCGGGACCGCGAGATGATCCTGGACCTCTACGAGCTGATCACCGGCCTGCGCATGAACCACGCGTTCATCCGCCCCGGCGGACTCGCCCAGGACCTCCCGTCCGGCGCCGTCGACGCCGTCCGCGAGTTCGTGAAGACCATGAAGAAGAACCTGCCGGAGTACGACAAGCTCGCCACCGGCAACCCCATCTTCAAGGCCCGTATGCAGGACGTCGGCTACCTCGACCTCACCGGCTGCATGGCCCTCGGCGCCACCGGACCGATCCTGCGCTCCGCGGGCCTCCCGCACGACCTGCGCAAGACCGACCCGTACTGCGGCTACGAGGACTACGACTTCGAGGTCCCGACCACCGACACCTGCGACTCCTACGGACGCTTCCTCGTCCGCCTGGACGAGATGCGCCAGTCCCTCCGGATCGTCGAGCAGTGCCTCGACCGCCTGGAACCCGGCCCGGTCATGGTCGGCGACAAGAAGATCGCCTGGCCCGCGCAGCTCGCCCTCGGCCCCGACGGCCTCGGCAACTCCCTCGACCACATCAAGAAGATCATGGGCACCTCCATGGAAGCCCTGATCCACCACTTCAAGCTGGTCACCGAGGGCTTCCGGGTCCCCCCCGGCCAGACCTACGCGGCCGTCGAGTCCCCCAAGGGCGAACTCGGCGTGCACGTCGTCTCCGACGGCGGCACCCGCCCCTTCCGGGTCCACTTCCGCGACCCCTCGTTCACCAACCTCCAGGCCATGGCCGCGATGTGTGAGGGCGGCCAGATCGCCGACGTCATCGTCGCCGTCGCCTCCATCGACCCCGTGATGGGAGGCGTCGACCGATGACCGACCAGATCAGCCTGGGAATGCCCCAGCTCCCCGCACCCGCCTACCCGGCCGAAGTGCGCGCCCGACTGACGGAGGACGCGCAGTCGATCGTCGACCGCTACCCGGACTCCCGCTCGGCGCTCCTGCCGATGCTGCACCTGGTGCAGTCCGAGGAGGGCCACGTCACCCGTACCGGCATGGCGTTCTGCGCCGAGACCCTCGGCCTCACCACCGCCGAGGTCACCGCCGTCGCCACCTTCTACACGATGTACCGCCGCCGCCCCTCCGGCGACTACCAGGTCGGCGTCTGTACCAACACCCTCTGCGCCGTCATGGGCGGCGACGCCATCTTCGAGGAGCTCAAGGAACACCTCGGCGTCGGCAACGAGGGCACCACCGAAGACGGCAAGGTCACCCTCGAACACATCGAGTGCAACGCGGCCTGCGACTTCGCCCCCGTGGTGATGGTCAACTGGGAGTTCTTCGACAACCAGACCCCCGAGTCCGCCAAGCGGATGGTCGACGACCTGCGGGCAGGCCGCACCGTCGAACCCACCCGGGGCGCCCCGCTCTGCACCTTCAAGGAGACCGCCCGCATCCTCGCGGGCTTCCCCGACGAGCGCCCCGGCGCCGTCGAGGCCACCGGCGGCGCGGGCCCCGCCTCGCTCGTCGGCCTCCGGCTCGCCAAGGGCGACCGGACGGCCCACCGAATCGTCCACCCGCGAGCGGAGACCTCCGGACAGGAGGGGGAGTGATGACCTTGGCCGCCGAGATCAACAACAGCAGCCCCGAGAAGCTCCTCTCCCCGGTCCTCTCGGCCTTCTGGGACCAGCCCAACTCCTGGACCCTGGACACCTACGAACGGCACGAGGGCTACCAGGGACTCAAGCGCGCCCTCGCGATGAGCCCCGACGACCTCATCGCGTACGTCAAGGAGTCCGGCCTCCGCGGCCGGGGCGGCGCGGGCTTCCCCACCGGCATGAAGTGGCAGTTCATCCCGCAGGGCGACGGCAAGCCGCACTACCTCGTCGTCAACGCCGACGAGTCCGAGCCCGGCACCTGCAAGGACATCCCCCTCCTCTTCGCCAACCCGCACTCCCTCATCGAGGGAATGGTCATCGCCTGCTACGCGATCCGCTCCCAGCACGCGTTCATCTACCTGCGCGGCGAGGTCGTCCCCGTCCTGCGCCGCCTCCACGAAGCCGTCCGCGAGGCCTACGCCGCCGGATACCTCGGCCGGAACATCCTCGGCAGCGGCCTCGACCTCGAACTCACCGTGCACGCGGGCGCGGGCGCCTACATCTGCGGCGAGGAGACCGCCCTCCTCGACTCCCTCGAAGGACGCCGGGGCCAGCCCCGGCTGCGGCCCCCCTTCCCGGCCGTCGCCGGTCTGTACGCCTGCCCCACCGTGGTGAACAACGTCGAATCCATCGCGTCCGTTCCCGCGATCCTCCACCGGGGCAAGGAATGGTTCACCTCGATGGGCACCGAGAAGTCCCCCGGCTTCACGCTGTACTCGCTCTCCGGGCACGTCACCTCGCCCGGCCAGTACGAGGCCCCCCTCGGCATCACCCTGCGCCAGCTCCTCGACATGAGCGGCGGGATGCGCCCCGGCCACCGGCTCAAGTTCTGGACCCCCGGCGGCTCCTCCACCCCCATGTTCACCGACGAACACCTCGACGTCCCCCTCGACTACGAGGGCGTCGGCGCCGCCGGATCGATGCTCGGCACCAAGGCGCTCCAGTGCTTCGACGAGACCACCTGCGTCGTCCGCGCCGTCACCCGCTGGACCGAGTTCTACGCCCACGAGTCCTGCGGCAAGTGCACCCCCTGCCGCGAAGGCACCTACTGGCTCGTCCAGCTCCTGCGCGACATCGAGGCGGGCAAGGGCCAGCTGTCCGACCTCGACAAGCTCAACGACATCGCCGACAACATCAACGGCAAGTCGTTCTGCGCCCTCGGCGACGGCGCCGCCTCACCGATCTTCTCCTCCCTGAAGTACTTCCGCGAGGAGTACGAGCAGCACATCACGGGCAAGGGCTGCCCCTTCGACCCGGCCAAGTCGACCGCCTGGGCGGACAACCACAAGGAGGTGACCGCATGACCGTCACCGCGTCCTCCCCGGCGGGAGGCGGCTCCCCGGCCGTACCGCCGGAAGACCTGGTCACGCTGACCATCGACGGCATCGAGACCTCCGTCCCCAAGGGGACCCTGGTCATCCGCGCCGCCGAACAGCTCGGCATCGAGATCCCCCGCTTCTGCGACCACCCCCTCCTCGACCCCGCGGGCGCCTGCCGCCAGTGCATCGTCGAGGTCGAGGGCCAGCGCAAGCCCATGGCCTCCTGCACCATCACCTGCACCGACGGCATGGTGGTGAAGTCACAGCTCACCAGCCCCGTCGCCGAGAAGGCCCAGCACGGCGTGATGGAGCTGCTGCTCGTCAACCACCCGCTGGACTGCCCCGTCTGCGACAAGGGCGGCGAATGCCCCCTGCAGAACCAGGCGATGTCCCACGGACAGTCCGAGTCCCGCTTCGACGGCGTCAAGCGGACCTACGAGAAGCCCGTCGCCATCTCCACCCAGGTCCTCCTCGACCGCGAGCGCTGCGTGCTCTGCGCCCGCTGCACCCGCTTCTCCAACCAAGTCGCGGGCGACCCCATGATCGAACTGATCGAGCGCGGCGCGCTCCAGCAGGTCGGCACCGGCGAGGGCGACCCCTTCGAGTCCTACTTCTCCGGCAACACCATCCAGATCTGCCCGGTCGGCGCCCTCACCTCCGCCGCCTACCGCTTCCGCTCCCGCCCCTTCGACCTGGTCTCCACGCCCTCCGTGTGCGAACAGTGCGCGGGCGGCTGCTCCACCCGCACCGACCACCGGCGCGGCAAGGTCATGCGGCGGCTCGCCGCCGAGGACCCCGAGGTCAACGAGGAATGGCTCTGCGACAAGGGCCGCTTCGGCTTCCGGTACGCACAGCAGCGCGACCGGCTCACCACCCCCCTCGTCCGCAGCGCCGAGACCGGTGAACTGGAGCCCGCCTCCTGGCCCGAAGCCCTGGAAGCCGCCGCCCGGGGCCTCGCCCGGGGCCGCACCGGCGTCCTCACCGGCGGCAGGCTGACCGTCGAGGACTCCTACGCGTACGCCAAGTTCGCCCGGGTCGCCCTCGGCACCCACGACATCGACTTCCGGGCCCGCGTCCACTCCGGCGAGGAGGCCGACTTCCTGGCCTCCGGCATCGCGGGCCGGGGCCGGGACCTGGACGGCTCGGGTGTCACGTACACCTCCCTCGAAGCCGCCCCGGCCGTCCTCCTCGTCGGCCTGGAGTCCGAGGAGGAGGCCCCCGGCGTCTTCCTCCGGCTCCGCAAGGCCTGGCGCAAGCACGGCCAGCGGACCTACGCGGTCGCCGCCTTCGCCACCCGGGGCCTGGAGAAGGCGGGCGGCACCCTGCTGCCCGCCGCCCCCGGCACCGAGACCGCCTGGCTCGACGCCCTCACCTCCCGGGCCGGTCTCGAAGGCGAAGGACCCGCCGCCGCCGAAGCCCTCCGCCAGGAAGGCGCCGTCATCGCCGTCGGCGAGCGGCTCGCCGGAGTCCCCGGCGCGCTGACCGCCGCCCTGCGCACCGCCGCCGCCACCGGCGCCCGGCTCGTGTGGATCCCGCGCCGCTCCGGCGAACGCGGCGCCGTCGAGACCGGGGCGCTCCCCGCGCTGCTGCCCGGCGGACGCCCCGCGACCGATCCCCGCGCGCGTGAGGAGGTCGCCGCCGTCTGGGGCGTCCGCGAACTCCCGCACGGCTACGGCCGCGACACCGGACAGATCGTCGAGGCCGCCGCGGGCGGCGCGCTCACCGCCCTGCTCGTCGGCGCCGTCGAGGTCGCCGACCTGCCGGACCCGGCCCGCGCGCGGACCGCCCTCGACGCGGCCTTCGTGGTCTCCCTGGAGCTGCGGCCCAGCGAGGTCACCCGGCGGGCCGACGTCGTCCTCCCGGTCGCCGCCGTCGCCGAGAAGTCCGGCACCTTCCTCAACTGGGAGGGCAGGGCCCGGATGTTCGAGGCCGCGCTCAAGCCCGAGCAGATGACCCGCCCGTCGGCCCCCACCGACGCCCGCGTGCTCCACATGCTCGCCGACGCCCTCGACGCCCACCTGGGCCTGCCCGACCTCAAGTCGGTGCGCCGGGAGCTCGACCGGCTCGGCCGCTGGACCGGGGAACGGGCCTCCGAGCCCGCCGAGCCCGGCCGGTCCGCGCCCCGGGCCGGGGACGGCGAGGCCGTCCTCGCCGGACACCGTCTGCTGCTCGACCTCGGGCGCCTCCAGGAGGGCGACACCGCCCTCGCCGGAACCCGGCACGCGGCCGTCGCCCGGCTCTCCGCCGCCACCGCCGCCGACACCGGCGTCAAGGACGGCGACACCCTCGAAGTGACCGGCCCCGCGGGCTCCGTCGCTTTCCCGCTCCAGGTCACCGAGATGCCCGACCGGGTCGTCTGGCTGCCGCTGAACTCGGCCGGCCGGGGAGTCCTCTCCGACACCGGCGCCCGCCCCGGCGACCTGGTCCGCATCGGCCCGGCCGGTCCCGAGACCGGCCAGGACACGGAGGCGGGCTCATGACCACGACCCCCGTCCGGCCGGACGGAGCCCCGGCCGCCGCAGGCCGCGGCCCCGCCGGGCCGCGCCCCCGCATCCCCCTCGTCCGGTCGGGCGCAGCCCGGACCGCAGTTGCTCCGGAGGCGCGCGCATGACCGCCCTCGCTCCACTCGCGGACGCCCCGCTCGGCGTCCTCGCCGCCGAGGACCTGTCGATGTTCGGCACGGACCCCTGGTGGCTCGTCCTGATCAAGGCCGTCTTCTGCTTCGCCTTCCTGATGGTGACCGTGCTCTTCTCCATCGTGTGGGAGCGCAAGGTCGTCGCCTGGATGCAGTTGCGCGTCGGCCCCAACCGGCACGGCCCCTGGGGCCTCCTCCAGTCCCTCGCGGACGGCATCAAGCTGATGCTCAAGGAGGACGTGATCGTCAAGAACGCCGACAAGGTCGTCTACGTCCTCGCCCCGGTCATCGCCGCGATCCCCGCGTTCATGGCCATCGCCGTGATCCCCTTCGGACCGGCGGGCAACGAGGTCTCGATCTTCGGCCACCGCACCGCGATGCAGCTCACCGACCTGCCGATCGCGATGCTGTACGTCCTCGCGGTCGCCTCCGTCGGCATCTACGGCATCGTCCTCGCGGGCTGGTCCTCCGGCTCCACGTACCCGCTGCTCGGCGGTCTCCGCTCGTGCGCGCAGATGATCTCCTACGAGATCGCCATGGGCGCCGCCTTCGCCTCCGTCTTCCTCTACTCCGGGTCGATGTCGACCTCGGCGATCGTCGAGGCGCAGGCGGACCGCTGGTTCGTGATCCTGCTGCCGGTCTCCTTCATCATCTACATCGTCACCATGGTGGGCGAGACCAACCGCGCCCCCTTCGACATGCCGGAGTCCGAGGGCGACCTCGTCGGCGGCTTCAACACCGAGTACTCCTCCATCAAGTTCGCGATGTTCATGCTCGCCGAGTACGTGAACATGGTGACGGTCTCGGCTGTGTCGGTGACCCTCTTCCTGGGCGGCTGGCGGGCCCCGTACCCGGTCTCCACCTTCTGGGAGGGCGCGAACCACGGCTGGTGGCCGATGCTCTGGTTCGTCCTCAAGGTGCAGCTGCTGCTCTTCTTCTTCATCTGGCTGCGCGGCACCCTGCCCCGGGTCCGCTACGACCAGCTGATGAAGCTCGGCTGGAAGGTGCTCATCCCGGTCTCCGTGGTCTGGCTGATGCTGGTCGCCACCGTCCGGGCCCTGCGCAACGAGAACATCGCCTTCGGCAACATCGTCCTGTACGTCGCCGGAGCCGTCCTCGGACTGCTGCTGCTCTCCTTCGTCGTCGACGTGTTCCGCGACCGCAGGGCCAAGGCAGCCGAGGGACCCGCCGACGAGCCCGCCTTCGACCCGATGGCCGGCGGCTTCCCCGTACCGCCCAAGCCCGGACAGTCCCTGCCGGCCGTCCCTCGGCGCAGGCCCCGGCACGACCGGGACCTCGTTGTCAGTGGCGCACCCGATACTGCTACTGCGAGTGATGGAAAGGAGACGGACGGTGTCTGACTTCCAGAATCCGGTGGCCGGGTTCGGCGTGACCTTCAAGGCCATGTTCAAGAAGAGGCTGACCGAGCAGTACCCGGAGCAGCAGAAGACGACGGCGCCCCGCTTCCACGGCCGGCACCAGCTCAACCGTCACCCCGACGGCCTGGAGAAGTGCGTCGGCTGCGAGCTGTGTGCCTGGGCCTGTCCCGCCGACGCCATCTACGTGGAGGGCGCGGACAACACGGAGGAGGAGCGGTACTCGCCCGGCGAGCGGTACGGCCGGGTCTACCAGATCAACTACGCCCGCTGCATCCTCTGCGGGTTGTGCATCGAGGCGTGCCCCACCCGGGCGCTCACGATGACCAACGAGTTCGAGCTGGCCGACTCCTCCCGCGCGAACCTGATCTACACCAAGGAGCAGCTCCTCGCGGGACTGGAGGAGACCATGGTGGACACCCCGCACGCGATCTTCCCCGGGATGACGGAGCAGGACTACTACCGGGGTCTGGTCGAGGAGGCCGCGCCCGGCACCGTCCGCCAGACCGCCGTGTCCAAGGGGGAGCAGGGCGACCAGGAAGAGGTGGACGCATGAGCGCCCAGCTCGCGGCGTACGCGACGTCGACCGGTGAGGCCGTCCAGTTCTGGGTCCTCGGCACCGTCGCCGTCATCGGCGCGCTCTGCACGATCCTGATGCGGCGGGCCGTCCACTCGGCGCTCTGCCTCGCCGGGACCATGATCATCCTGGCGGTCTTCTACCTGGCCAACGGGGCGTACTTCCTCGGTGTCGTCCAGATCGTCGTCTACACCGGCGCGATCATGATGCTCTTCCTCTTCGTCGTCATGCTGGTCGGCGTCACCGCCGCGGACTCGCTGACGGAGACCATCAAGGGCCAGCGCTGGCTGGCCGTCCTCTGCGGACTCGGCTTCGGCGTCCTGCTGATCGCGGGCATCGGGAACGCGTCACTGACCGAGTTCACCGGCCTCGGCGCCGCCAACAGCGCCCGCGGGGGGAACGTGGAGGGCCTCGCCGCCCTCATCTTCACCAAGTACGTCTTCGCCTTCGAGATCACCGGCGCGCTCCTCATCACCGCCTCCGTCGGCGCGATGGTGCTGACCCACCGGGAGCGCATCGAGCGGGCCCGTACCCAGCGCGAGCTGTCCGAGCAGCGCGTCCGCGAGGGCAAGCACCTGCCGCCGCTGCCCGCCCCCGGCGTCTACGCCCGGCACAACGCCGTGGACATCGCCGGTCTGCTGCCCGACGGCACCCCGGCCGAGCTGACCGTCATGCAGACCCTGCGCAAGCGGGGTCAGGTCCGGGACGTCTCCACCGAGGCGCTGGCCGACCTCAAGGCCCTGGAGCAGCGCTCCGAGGAGCGGCTCGGCCGGGACGAAGAGGAGGCCAGCCGGTGAATCCCGTCAACTACCTGTATCTCGCCGCCCTGCTGTTCACCATCGGTGCGGCCGGGGTCCTGATCCGGCGCAACGCGATCGTGGTCTTCATGTGCGTCGAGCTGATGCTCAACGCCTGCAACCTCGCGTTCGTCACCTTCTCCCGTATGCACGGAAACCTCGACGGCCAGATCATCGCCTTCTTCACGATGGTCGTCGCCGCCGCGGAGGTCGTCGTCGGGCTCGCGATCATCGTGTCCGTCTTCCGTGCCCGCCACTCGGCCTCGGTCGACGACGCCAGCCTGATGAAGCTGTGAGGGGCTGACCGTGGAAAATCTCATCGCGCTGCTCGTCGGCGCGCCCCTGCTCGGTGCGGCCGTCCTGCTCTGCGGCGGACGACGTCTCGACCGGATCGGGCACTGGATCGGCACGCTGCTCGCGGCCGTCTCCTTCGGCATCGGTCTGGTCCTCTTCGTCGACATGCTCGGCAAGGGCGCCGAGGACCGGGCCCTGCACCAGCGGCTCTTCTCCTGGATCCCCGTCGAGGGCTTCCAGGCGGACATCGCCTTCCAGCTCGACCAGCTCTCGATGACCTTCGTCCTGCTGATCAGCGGGGTCGGCACGCTCATCCACGTCTACTCCATCGGCTACATGGAGCACGACGAGCGCCGCCGCCGCTTCTTCGGCTATCTCAACCTGTTCGTCGCGGCGATGCTGCTGCTCGTCCTCGCCGACAACTACCTGCTCCTGTACTTCGGCTGGGAGGGCGTCGGCCTCGCCTCGTACCTCCTGATCGGCTTCTGGCAGCACAAGCCCAGCGCGGCCACCGCCGCGAAGAAGGCCTTCCTGGTCAACCGGGTCGGTGACATCGGCCTCTCGATCGCCATCATGCTGATGTTCACCACCTTCGGGACCTTCGCCTTCGGGCCGGTCCTGGAGGCGACCGGGGAGACCGGCGAGGGCAAGCTGACCGCGATCGGCCTGATGCTGCTCCTCGCGGCCTGCGGCAAGTCGGCCCAGGTGCCGCTGCAGTCCTGGCTCGGGGACGCGATGGAGGGCCCGACCCCGGTCTCGGCCCTCATCCACGCGGCCACGATGGTGACCGCCGGTGTCTATCTGATCGTCCGCTCCGCCGACATCTTCAACGCGGCGCCGGACGCGCAGCTCGTCGTCACCGTGGTCGGCGCGGTCACGCTCCTCTTCGGTGCGATCGTCGGTTGCGCCAAGGACGACATCAAGAAGGCGCTGGCCGGCTCGACCATGTCGCAGATCGGCTACATGATCCTGGCGGCCGGGCTCGGCCCGATCGGCTACGTCTTCGCGATCATGCACCTGGTGACGCACGGCTTCTTCAAGGCCGGGCTCTTCCTCGGCGCCGGTTCGGTCATGCACGGCATGAACGACGAGGTGGACATGCGGAAGTACGGCGGCCTGCGGAAGTACATGCCGGTCACCTTCGTCACCTTCGGCCTGGGCTACCTCGCGATCATCGGCTTCCCCGGTCTGTCCGGCTTCTTCTCCAAGGACAAGATCATCGAGGCGGCCTTCGCCAAGGGCGGCACCGAGGGCTGGATCCTCGGCTCGGTCACTCTGCTGGGCGCCGCCATCACCGCGTACTACATGACCCGCGTGATGCTGATGACCTTCTTCGGCGAGAAGCGCTGGCAGCCCGACGAGCACGGCCACGAGCCGCACCCGCACGAGTCGCCGAAGTCCATGACGATCCCGATGGTGCTGCTGGCCTTCGGCTCGGTCTTCGCGGGCGGCATCTTCGGCGTCGGCGACCGGTTCGTGAAGTGGCTGGAGCCCGTCACCGCGTTCGAGCACGGCCATCCGCCGATCAGCGCCGGGACGGTCACCGCCGCCACCGTCGCCGTCATGGTGATCGGCGTCGGCCTCGCCTACCTCCAGTACGGCCGCAGGCCCGTCCCCCTCGTCGCCCCGCGCGGCTCGCTGCTCACCCGGGCCGCCCGCCGCGATCTCCTCCAGGACGACTTCAACCACGCCGTCTTCGTCCGCGGCGGCACCCATCTGACCCGCTCGCTGGTCTACGTTGACCACTCCCTCGTGGACGGCGTGGTCAACGGCACCGCGGCGGGCGTCGGCGGGCTCTCCGGCCGTCTGCGCAAGCTCCAGAACGGTTACGTCCGTTCGTACGCGGTCTCCATGTTCGGAGGTACGGCGGTGCTGATCGCCGCGACCCTGCTGATGAGGGCGGTGTAACGCTCAATGTCCTTTCCGCTCCTCACCCTGACGGCAGCGGTTCCGGCGGTCGGTGCGATCCTCACCGCCGCCGTCCCCGCAGCCCGCCGCACCGCCGCCAAGTGGCTGGCGCTGCTGTTCTCGCTCGCCACCCTGGTGCTGGCCGCCGTCGTCTTCGTACGGTTCGAGCCCGGCGGCGAGCGGTACCAGCTGACCGAGTCGCACGCCTGGATCAAGGACTTCGGCGTCCGCTACGAACTGGGCGTCGACGGCATCGGCGTGGCGCTCATCGCGCTCACCGCGCTGCTGATCCCCTTCGTCATCCTGGCGGGCTGGCACGACGCCGATCCCCTGGAGACCAAGTCCTCCCGGTGGCGCCCGACCCAGGGCTTCTTCGCCCTGATCCTGATGGTCGAGGCGATGGTGATCCTCTCCTTCGAGGCCACCGACGTCTTCCTCTTCTACATCCTGTTCGAAGCCATGCTCATCCCGATGTACTTCCTCATCGGCGGCTTCGGCGACCGCGCCCACGCGGGCACCGACGAGAACGCGGCGGCCCAGCGCTCCTACGCGGCGGTCAAGTTCCTCCTCTACAACCTGGTCGGCGGCCTGATCATGCTGGCCGCCGTCATCGGGCTCTACGTGGTCGCGGGGAACTTCTCCCTCACCGAGATCGCCGAGGCGCGGGCCAACGGCTCGCTCGACATGGCGACCAACACCGAGCGGTGGCTGTTCCTCGGCTTCTTCTTCGCCTTCGCGGTGAAGGCGCCGCTGTGGCCGCTGCACACCTGGCTGCCGAACGCGATGGGGGAGGCGACCGCCCCGGTCGCCGTCCTCATCACCGCCGTCGTCGACAAGGTCGGCACCTTCGCGATGCTCCGCTTCTGCCTCGGGCTCTTCCCCGAGGCGTCGAAGTGGGCGACGCCCGCGATCATCGTCCTCGCGCTGATCAGCATCGTCTACGGAGCCCTCGTCGCCGTCGGCCAGCGGGACATCAAGCGCCTGGTCGCCTACGCGTCGATCTCCCACTTCGGCTTCATCGTCCTGGGCATCTTCGCGATGACCAGCCAGGGCCAGTCGGGCGCCACGCTCTACATGGTCAACCACGGCATCTCGACGGCCGCCCTGATGCTCGTCGCCGGATTCCTGATCTCCCGGCGCGGCTCGCGGCTCATCGCCGACTACGGCGGGGTGCAGAAGGTCGCCCCGGTGCTCGCGGGCACCTTCCTCATCGGCGGTCTCGCGACCCTGTCACTGCCCGGACTCGCCCCGTTCGTCAGCGAGTTCCTGGTCCTGGTCGGCACGTTCTCCCGGTACCCGGTGGCCGGTGTCATCGCCACCACCGGCATCGTCCTCGCCGCGCTCTACGTCCTCGTCCTGTACCAGCGGACGATGACCGGGCCGGTCAAGGAGGAGGTGCGGTCGCTGCCCGACCTGCGCCCGCGCGAACTCGCGGTGGTCGTCCCGCTGATCGCCGTGCTGATCTTCCTCGGGGTCTTCCCGAAGCCGCTGACGGACGTCGTCAACCCGGCGGTCCGACACACCATGTCCGACGTCCAGCAGAAGGACCCCCAGCCAGAAGTGGAGGCGGCCAAGTGAGCGCATCCGCCGTGACGTCCTCCGTCCACAGCCTGTGGACGACCGCCGCCGAGCCGCTGCCGAAGATCCCGACACCCCACATCGAGTACACCCAGCTCGCGCCGGTGCTCATCGTGGTCGGCGCGGCGATCATCGGCATCCTCGTCGAGGCCTTCGTGCCGCGCCGGGCCCGGTACCACACCCAGCTCTTCCTCAGCGTCGTGGCGCTCGTCGCCTCGTTCGCCGCGATCGTCGGCCTCGCCGCCGGAGGCTACGGCACCACCAAGGCCCACATCGCGGCCATGGGCGCCATCGCCGTCGACGGGCCCGCCCTGTTCCTCCAGGGTGTCATCCTCCTCTCCTCCGTCGTGGCCGTCTTCACCTTCGCCGAGCGCAGGCTCGACCCGGCTGACCACGGCCACAAGGTCGACTCCTTCGCCGCCGAGGCGGCGGCCGTCCCCGGCAGCGACCACGAACGGGCCGCCGTCAAGGCCGGGTTCACCACCACCGAGGTGTTCCCGCTGGCGCTCTTCGCCGTCGCGGGCATGTTGGTCTTCCCGGCGGCCAACGACCTCCTGACGCTCTTCATCGCCCTGGAGGTCTTCTCCCTCCCGCTGTACCTGCTCTGCGCCGTCGCCCGCCGCAAGCGGCTGATGTCGCAGGAGGCGGCCGTCAAGTACTTCCTGCTCGGCGCGTTCTCCTCGGCCTTCCTGCTCTTCGGGATCGCCCTGCTCTACGGCTACGCGGGCTCCGTCTCGTACGCCACCATCGCCCAGGTCGTCGACGGCACGGTCGCCTCGGTGAACCCGGCGCTCGCCGACACCATGGGCAACGACGCGCTGCTGCTCATCGGCTTCGCCCTGGTCCTCATGGGCCTGCTCTTCAAGGTCGGCGCCGTCCCGTTCCACATGTGGACCCCGGACGTCTACCAGGGCGCCCCGACCCCGGTCACCGGCTTCATGGCCGCCGCGACCAAGGTCGCCGCCTTCGGCGCGCTGCTCCGCCTGCTCTACGTGGTGCTGCCGGGCCTCACCTGGGACTGGCGGCCCGTCATGTGGGGCGTCGCCGCCGTCACCATGCTGGGCGGTGCGATCATCGCCATCACCCAGACCGACATCAAGCGGCTCCTCGCGTACTCGTCGGTCGCGCACGCGGGCTTCCTGCTCGCGGGCGTCATCGCGGCCACCCCGAGCGGCATCTCGTCCGTCCTGTTCTACCTGGGCGCCTACTCCTTCGTGACGATCGGCGCCTTCGCCGTCGTCACGCTGGTCAGGGACGCGGGCGGCGAGGCCACCCACCTGTCCAAGTGGGCCGGGCTCGGACGGCGTTCGCCGCTCGTCGCGGCGGTCTTCGCGGTCTTCCTGCTCGCCTTCGCGGGCATTCCGCTGACCTCCGGCTTCTCCGGCAAGTTCGCCGTCTTCAAGGCGGCGGCGGAGGGCGGCGCGGGCGCGCTGGTCGTGGTCGGTGTGCTCTCCTCGGCCATCGCCGCGTTCTTCTACATCCGGGTGATCGTGCTGATGTTCTTCAGCGAGCCGAAGGCGGACGGCCCCACGGTCGCCGTGCCGTCGGCGCTGACGGGCGTCGCCATCGCGGCGGGCGTGGCGGTCACGCTGGTCCTCGGCCTCGCCCCGCAGTACTTCCTGGACCTGGCGAACCAGGCGAGCGTGTTCGTCCGCTAGGACGCACCGCGTACGAGGGGCCCGGCTCGGGGGCGAGCCGGGCCCCTCGGCGTGTCCCGGGGTCAGGGGCAGGTCACCCGGGGGTTGTAGCGGGCGAAGAGACCCGCCGGGTTCCTCTCGTACAGCCAGACGTGCCGGTCGTAGACCCGGCCGAACCGGGCGTGCGGGAAGGGGCCGTCGAAGGGCCGCCCGAACATCACGGGGGCGGGCTGCCCGGTGCTGCGGACGATCCACTCGACGGCGACCAGATGGCGCCGACCGTCCGCGCCGGTCGCGTAGATGACGTTGGTGGGCCGGGCCGGGTCGGTGGAGCCGAGGTCGGCCGCGTCCGTGTAGTGGTAGCCCATGCCGCCGGTGCCGGGCATGGCGACGCAGTCGTCGGTGCGGACGTACCCCGCGGCGACCGCCTGCCGCTCGTCCGCGTACCGGGCGGTGGCCGCGTACGCCGCCGCCAGCTCACGGGTGACGGAGCCACGGGAGCCGGGGCCGGTGTCCCCGGCCCGTGCGGGGCCCGCCGCGAGCACGGTCGCGGAGAGGGCCGCGAGACCGAGCACCGCCGTCGCCGGACGGGCCCGCCGGGGGCGCCGGGCGGGGTCCGTGGGGGCGGCGGGGGCGGCGGGGCCTGTCGGGCGGGGGAGTGCGGGCATGGCGTGCTCCTCGGGAGGGACGGCGTCCCCGTGGGCGGGGGCGCCGGTGTCGGGCGGCTCCTCCCCCCGCGCCCACGTGAGGAGCATGGTCCGCCCGGCGGGACACCGCACGCGGGGGTGACCCGTTGGAGGTGTCCGTGCCATCGTGTGAGCCGCCCCAATGGTCTGTACCACCAGGAGGGAGAAGCCGCGCGATGCGCACCGCCTTACCGAGGACCCCGGCCGCCGCCCCGAGGGACTGCGACCCGCCCATGCACCGACTCGAGATGCGGATGCCCGAAGGACTGCCGTTCGCCGCGGGCACCTTCGACAGCATCGGCCCGATGTCCCGGGCCGCCTTCCCGCACCGGCACACCTTCTACGAGATCGTCCACGTCACCCGGGGCACCGGCGCCCATGTGGTGGACCTCGCCCGCTGGGAGCTGCGCCCGCCCCACCTCGGCCTGATCCTGCCGGGCCAGCTCCACCACTGGGAGGACGCCCGGGGCCTCGACGGGCACGTAGTCCTGTTCACCGGGGACTTCCTGCTCGACCACCCCGGCGACCGCGACCTCCTGAGCCGCCTCGGCGAGAACCCCTGGCTCACCCTCGACGGGCCCACCCACGCCCGCACCGGCCTCCTGATGGCCGAACTCGTCGAGGAGTACGGGCACGGCGCCGACGGCTTCGCCACCGTCCTGCGCTCCCTGCTGCACGTCCTCCTGGTCCGCACCGCCCGCCTCCGTGGCCCCGGCGCGGACGGCCCCGGCGCGAGCGGCCCGCCGCCCGGCAGGCCCGCCGCCGTCGCCGAGTCCTTCGCCCGGCTCCTCGCCCGTACCGGCACCGACGGCCGGCCCGTCCGCGCGTACGCCGAACTCCTCGGCGTCACCCCCGGCTACCTCACCGAGGCCGTCCGCGCCGCCACCGGCCGCACGCCCGGCACCCTGCTCCGGGAGGCCCGCACCCGCGAGGCCCAACGGCTCCTGGCCCGTACCGAACTGTCGGTACGTCAGATCGCGGCCAGGACCGGCTTCAGCGACCCCGCCTACTTCTGCCGCTTCTTCCGGCGCGAGACCGGCACCAGCCCCGGGGACTTCCGGAAACACCACGACCGCCGTGCTCCGTCCATCGAAGGCGGCCCCCCGCCCGCCTAGGTTCGATGCCGATCCCCTCCCCCCCCCACCAGGAGCAGGCATGGACAACGAGACCAGTACCGGACACGTCTCCCGCAAGGCGGTGCTGCGCGCCGCCCTCGCGGCGGGCATCGCGGCACCCGCCGTGCTCATGGGCGTCCCGGCCCTCGCCCGCACCCTCACCGACGGCACGTCGGCCCCCGCGCTCACCCCCGAGTGCGACGACGGCGACGACCCCACCGTGCCGCAGATCGAGGGCCCCTACTTCAAGCCCAACTCGCCGCTGCGCACCAGCCTGCTCGAAGCCAACACGCCCGGCGTCCGGCTGACGCTCAGCGGATACGTCTTCGGGCTCGCCTGCCGGCCGATATCCGGAGCGCTGCTCGACTTCTGGCAGGCCGACACCAACGGGGCGTACGACAACACCGGGTTCAAGTTCCGCGGCCACCAGTTCACCGACGCGCAGGGCGCCTTCAAGCTCACCACGATCGTGCCCGGCCTCTACCCGGGCCGCACCCGGCACATCCACGTCAAGGTCCAGGCCCCCGGCCGCCCGATCCTCACCACCCAGCTGTACTTCCCGGGCGAGCCCCGCAACAACACCGACAGCATCTTCGACGCCCGGCTCCTGATGAGCGTGCGGGACGGCGGCGGCGGCAAGGAGGCGGCCTTCGACTTCGTCCTCAACGTGCCGCAGAACCCCAGCCCCTCGCCGACGCCCACGGCGACCACGACCAGCCAGCCGCCCGGCGGCACCTGGGCCGCCGGGACCGCGTACCGGGCGGGCGACAGGGTCACGTACGGCGGGGTGGCGTACGTCTGCCTCCAGGCCCACACCGGTCAGGTCGGCTGGGAGCCGCCGAAGGTCCCCGCGCTCTGGCGGGTCGGCTGAGACCGGGGCCCGGAGAGCCCGTCAGGAGAAGCCCGTCAGGAGGGCCCGTCCGGGGGCTCTCCTGGCCGTTCGTAGGACTCCCGGGCCGCCCGGGCCTCCCGGGCCCCCGACCGCGGGCCCTTCCAGACCGCCGGGCCCCTTCCGACCGGGCCCGCCCCTTGTCCCGGGGGCGGGCCCTCCGGCGTCGGGGAGGGCCCCACCGGCGTCAGGCCGAAGGAGCGATCCGCCCCCGGACCTCGCCCAGGGCCACCCGCGTGCCGTCCGGGCCCGGCGCCCAGGCCGTCAGGACGACCTCGTCGCCGTCCTCCAGGAACGTCCGCTTCCCCCCGGCCAGTTCGATCGCGTCCCGGCCGTTCCAGGTCAGCTCCAGGAGCGAACCGCGCTGGTCCACCTCGGGCCCGGAGACCGTCCCGGAGCCGTAGAGGTCGCCCGTGCGCAGCGAGGCGCCGTTGACCGTCATGTGCGCGAGCTGCTGCGCCGCCGTCCAGTACATGGTGGCGAACGGCGGCTCCGCGACCACCTCGCCGTTGATCTCCACCGTGATCCGCAGGTCGAAGCCGCCCCGCTCCTCCTCGGCCGAGTCGTCCAGGTACGGCAGGAGCGGGAAGTCCCGGGCGGGCGGGGCGGTCCTGGCCGCGTCCAGCGCCTCCAGGGGCGTCACCCACGCCGACACCGAGGTCTGGAAGGACTTCCCGAGGAACGGGCCGAGCGGCACGTACTCCCAGGCCTGCACGTCCCGCGCCGACCAGTCGTTGAGCAGCGTCAGACCGAACACGTGCTCCCGGAAGTCCCCGAGCGCGACCGGGGTGCCCCGCTCGGAGGGGGTGCCGACGAGGAAGCCGACCTCCGCCTCGATGTCCAGCTTCACCGAGGGCCCGAAGACCGGGGCCGGGTCCGTGGGCGCCTTGCGCTGCCCGGAGGGGCGGACGACATCGGTGCCGGAGACCACGACCGTGCCCGCCCGCCCGTGGTAACCGATCGGCAGGTGCTTCCAGTTGGGGGTGAGCGGCTCGCTGTCGGGGCGGAAGATCCGGCCCACGTTCGTGGCGTGGTGCTCGCTCGCGTAGAAGTCGACGTAGTCCGCGACCTCGTACGGCAGGTGCAGGGTCACGGTGTCGAGCGGGTGCAGCAGCGGCTCGATCGCGGGGCGGTGCGCGGGGACGGTCACCCAGGCGGTGAGGGCCCGGCGGACGTCGTGCCAGGCGGTGCGCCCGGCCGCCAGCAGCGGGTTCAGGTCCGGCCGGTCGAGGAGGGCCGCGTACGGCGAACCGAGCGCGTGCGCGGCGGCGCCCGCGTCGAGCACGTGTCCGCCGATCCGGACGCCGAGGCGGCGCCGACCGGGCTCGTCGGCGGTGGAGAAGACGCCGTACGGGAGGTTGTGCGGGCCGAAGGGATCGCCCTCGGCCAGGTCGAGCGGGCTGTGCTCGGACATCGGTGCTTGCCTCGCTTTCCACGGGTGTGGGGGACAGGTTACGGCGCGGGCCACCGGGCGGGGATGACATGGATCACACAGAAAGTGCGGCCTCCGTGGGCAACTGTCCGGATTCTTACGGTTTACCGGAGCATTACCCGCCGTACCTCCTCCGAGCTGCGGGAACGGGGCCCCTGGGCAATCGTTTCCGGCCATACGATCACGGTGGTACCGCGCCGCGTGACATTGCCGCTGGCAGGTGCCCCGCTTTTTCACCCCTTCCCTGACCAGGAAAAAGGTCCACACTGTGAAGATCCGTCGCATTCTCGCGACCGCCGTGGCCGCCGCCGTGACCACCCCGGCCGTGTTCCTGTCCGCCGCGCCCGCGTTCGCGGTCACCGAGCCGTCGGCCACGTCGACGCAGCAGCCCGCGTCCGACGAGGACGACTCCAAGTACGCCGAGCTGGTGGCCGCCGTCGAGAAGGCCCAGGCCAAGGTCGACGAGCTGAAGAAGCAGCGCAAGGCGCTGGTCGACGAGCTCCGGAACATGAAGCTCGACGAGGCCGTCAAGGCCGAGTTCGCCGAGGCGGGGAAGGCCGTCAAGGCCGCCGAGGAGGCCAAGAAGGAGGCCGACGCTCAGCTCGCCGCCGCCGAGGAGGCCGTCAAGACGGCGACCCCCGAGCAGCTCGAAGAGGCCGAGAAGGCCGTCGCCGACGCGAGGAAGGCCGTCGAGGACGCCGCCACGGCCAAGACCGCCGCCGACGCCCGGTACGCCGAGGCGAAGGTGCCCGTCGACGCCTTTGGCGACGCGAGCGTCGACCTCTCCCGCAAGGTCTTCCTCCTCGACGGGGAGCTGGTGACGGCCCGGGACGACCTGGAGGCCGCCGAACTGGCCCTGGAGGACTACGAGACCGGCCGGGACTGCGTCGACGACAGCACCCTCAAGGTCACCCTGAACGGCCCGAAGAAGATCACCGCCGGGACCAGCGCCGTCTTCTCGATGCGCGTCGCGAACACCGGTGAGCGCACCCTGGACGCCGTGGAGGCCTACGCCGCCGCCCTGAAGCTCCCCGGCATGGGCGAGGACATGGACGAGGACGAGGCCGAGGACCCCGAGCGGTTCCTCGGTCTCGAATGGTCCTCCGTCGCCCAGCCCGGCTGGCAGAAGATCTCCCCGGATGACGAGCAGGGCATCCAGCTCGGCGAGCTGGTCAAGGGCGGCAAGGCCGACCTGAAGCTGCGCCTCACCGTCGACGCCGGGACCCCGGCGGGCGAGGGCGTCGTCTTCGCCGTCGGCGTCTACGAGAACAAGGACGGCAGCTGCGGCGCCAGCGAGGAGTACGCGAACGCGCACTTCGACATCCTCGCGGCCAAGACCGACAAGCCGAAGCCGAAGCCCGAGCCGACCCCGTCGGAGACCGCCACGCCCACCCCGGCGCCCACCACCGGCGGCGACGGCGGCACCACCCCGCAGGGTGGTTCGTCGGTCACCCCGGTGGACGGCGCCCTCGCCGCCACCGGCGCGAACGACACCCTGCCGCTCGGCCTGGCCGCCGCCGGGGCCGTCGCCCTCGGCGCGGGCGCGCTGGTCGTCACCCGCCGCCGCAAGGCCGCCGCGGGCGCGTAGCCCCCGCCCGCACGGGCCCGCACCCCGGCAGGACCGGGGTGCGGGCCCGTCCGCGTACCACCGGAGTCCACCCGGCCGTCCGCGTACCACCTGGTTCACCCCGCCGTGCGCGTACCACCGGAGTTCACCCGGCCGTGCGGGGGATCCGCTTCTCCCAGGTCCGGTGGAAGACGACCTCGCCGCCCTCCTTGCACACCACCTCGTCGGTGGTGAGGAAGGAGTCCGCGTCGCAGGTGATCTCCGAGCGGGTGTCGATCGTCACGTCCCAGGCCAGCTCGGGCCGGTGCAGCCGGATCGACCACTCCGAGCGGGTCCGCGCGGACAGCGGGCCGCTCTCGTCGATCGTGTACGTCTCCCGGGCCTCCTCGGTGAACTCCAGACCGTCCGGGTACACCCGCGTCCCGCCGTACCGGGGATCGACCTCCAGGGTCCATTCGTCCTTCGCCACGTCCCGCACCACGAGCCGCTCCGGCGGGGGCTCCTCCAGGGTGTGCGGGAGGACCACGCCGAGCGGCGCGGACTGCTCCGGCTCCTCCCAGTGCACGGCGTCCTCGGTGCGGGCGCGCACCGGCAGGGTGAGGGCGGAGCCCGCCGGGTCGAGCGTGAAGCCCGCCGCGTCCGGCTGCGGCCAGATCCACGGCCAGTACGCCGAGGAGACCGCGAGCCGCACCCGGTGGCCGGGCGCGAAGGCGTGCCCGATGCCGTTCAGCTCGAAGACGTACTCCTCCGTCTCCCCGATCTGCGCCTCCACGGCCCGGTCGCGGCCGTAGCGGGCGGAGAAGTTCAGGGCGCCCCGGGTGACGAGGGTGGAGGAGCCGTCCGGGGCGACGTCGCAGAGCCGGGCGACGACCTGCCCGGTGGGGGCGGCGGCGCGCAGGGCCAGGCGTACGGAGGGCCTGCCGAGGATCTCCAGGGCGTGGCCGTCCTCCGGCACGGGGAAGTCGAAGCAGGCTGAGCGGGCGTCCTCGTCGCGCTGGTCCGGCGGCAGGTCGGCGTCGTTGCCGAAGGGGAAGAAGCGGCCCGCGTCGAGCCCGGTCCGCTGGGGGGAGTCGACCACGACCGGCGCGCCCTGGAGGGCGTAGACGGTGGGGGTGACGTGCGGGGAGGGCCAGGCGGGGTCGGTGACCCAGCGGCCGGGGAGTTCGGGGTAGACGGTGGCCGGGGGGTGCGAGTCGCTGATCCAGGAGCGGAGCAGCGGCAGCGCCGGGACGTCGTTGTCGGCGTCCTTGAGGTGGTGGTCCCACCAGCGCAGGGTCTCCTGGAGGAAGCCGATGGCGGGGCCCGGCGGCAGGCCCCGGTCCGGGTACTGGTGGGACCAGGGGCCGATGATGCCCCGCACCCGGTCCTGGGGGAGGTGCCGGACGAGCCGCAGGACGGTGTCCCGGTAGGGGTCGTGCCAGCCGCCGACGGCGAGGACGGCGGCCCGGATCGCGCCGTAGTCCTCGCAGACGCTGCCGTGCCGCCAGTAGGCGTCGCGGGTCTGGTGGGCGAGCCAGGTGTGGACGAAGGGCTTGACGGCGGCCAGCCGTTCCCGCCACATCGGGCGCCATTCCCCGCCCGTGTGGAGGGGGTCGGGCGGGCGGCAGACGAAGGCGAGCATGGTGGCGGCCCAGGCGTGCATGTCGACGGCGAGGACGGAGCCGCCCATGTAGTGCACGTCGTTGTCGTAGCGGTCGTCGGTGGAGCAGACGGTGACGATCGCCTTGAGGGGTTCGGGGGCGAGGGCGGCGATCTGGAGCGAGTTGAAGCCGCCCCAGGAGATGCCGAACATGCCGACCTTGCCGGTGCACCACTCCTGCTCGGCGAGCCAGTGCACGACGGCGACCCCGTCGGCGAGTTCGACCGGGTCGTACTCGTCGCCCGGCAGGCCCTCGCTGTTGCCGTGGCCGCGCACGTCGACCCGTACGGAGGCGTAGCCGTGGCCCGCGTACCAGGGGTGGCGCTGCCAGTCGCGCGGCGCGGTCCAGTCGGTGAGCCGGTAGGGCAGGTACTCCAGGAGGGCGGGGACGGGTTCGTCGGTGACCGGCCGCCACACGCGCGCGTAGAGCCGGGTGCCGTCCGGCAGCGGGATGCGGACGTCCTCGCGCCGGGTCTCGTACGGGAAGTCGGTGCGGATCTTCATCTCTCGGCTCCCTGGGGGTCTCCCGGCTTCCCGGTGGACGGGGTGCGGGGTGCGGGGCGTCCCTGGTGGACGGGCGGGGGGCGTCCCCTAGTGGACGGGGTGCATGGTGCGGCGCAGCCAGGGCGCCAGGGCGACGACGACCAGGCCGACGGCGACGGCCACGGCGCCGTTGACGCCGAAGTAGAGGGGCTTGGAGACGTCGTCGTAGAGCTTCACGGTCTGGGCCTGGATGCCGTTGGCGAGCGCGAGGGAGAGGAACCAGAGGGACATGGTCTGGCTGGCGAAGGCCTTGGGGGCGAGCTTGCTGGTGGCGGACATCCCGGAGGTCTCCAGGAGGACGTCGCCGAGGCCGAGGAGCAGATAGGAGCCGACGATCCACCAGGCGGCCATCCGGTAGGTGTCGTCGGCGTGCCCGGAGGTCGGCAGGACCATGAGGAGGAAGGACAGGCCGCCGAGGATCACCCCGAGGGCGATCTTGTTGGAGGCGTGCGGCTGCCGGGGGCCCATCCGGGCCCAGACGGCGGCGACGACGGGGGCCAGCAGCACCTCGAAGGCGCCGAGCGCGGAGGTGTACCAGCCCGCCGGGAAGTCGAAGCCGAGGATGGTCGTACGGGCGTTGGTGGAGGCCAGCAGGATCATCGTGGAGTAGGCCTGGAAGAGGATGAAGTTGAACGCCACCGAGGCCAGGAAGAGCACGACGTACGGCCTGAGCCGGCCGCGTTCCTCCGCGGTGACCCGGGGGCTGGTGAACATCACCCAGAAGTAGACGACCGGGGCGATCACCGAGATCAGGGTCAGCACGTCGACGAAGCGGTCCATGGTGAGCCAGCCGGCGAGCGACAGGGCGGTGGCGAGGACGGCGGTGGCGAGGGCTCCGGCGATCATCAGGCGGACCGCCCGGCGCATGGCGTCGGGGGCGAGCGCGAATTCGGCGGCGTGCTTGCGCCCGGCCAGGTGACGCCGTCCGGCGACGTACTGGATCAGGCCGAGGGTCATGCCGAGCGCGGCGGCGGAGAAGCCCCAGTGGTAGCCCTCGTGGTCGGCGAGCCAGCCGGTGATCAGGGGTCCGGCGAAGGCGCCGATGTTGATCGCCATGTAGTAGAGGGCGAATCCGGCGTCCCGGCGCTCGTCGTCCGTGCGGTACAGCTTGCCGACCATGGTCGCCACGTTCGGCTTGAGCAGGCCGGTGCCCGCGCTGATCAGGCCGAGGCCCACCCAGGTCATGGCGGCGGTCGGCACGGCCATCGCGTAGTGGCCGCAGGCGATCAGGACACCGCCCCACAGGACGGCCCGGTAGGAGCCGAGGACCCGGTCGGCGAGCCAGCCGCCCCCCACCGACACCAGATAGACGAGGGTGCCGTAGGCGGCGGAGACGGACGCGGCGGTGCCGGACGCCATGCCGAGTCCGCCGTCGGAGACCGAGGCGGCGAAGTAGAGGACGAGGATGGCCTGCATCCCGAGGAACGAGAAGCGTTCCCAGACCTCCAGGCCGGACAGGGTCAGCAGACCCCGGGGGTGCCCGAGGAAGGCGTGGTCGTCCTCGGGAGGAGGCTGCTCGCCCTCCGTGCCGGTGTCGATCGTCGTTCGGGACAAAGCACCCACTCCTGCTCGTATCAGCTGATCACGAACATACCGGGGGTGACGGGAAGGCGCCCACGGTGATCGAAAGGTGACCGGATACGCTGGCGTGAGTGAATCGAGCGACACATCGACAATCCGTGTGATCGTCAACAGTCCGTACGAACCAGCCATGATCGTCAGCAGGCGTCAGCAGACAGGAGACCCCCTCGTGACCGTCGTCGGGCCGTTCGGTCTTAGCGTGCGGGACCAGGCTCTTGAGGCCGATGTCCAGACCGGCCTGGCGGCCGTGGAGGCGGGCCTCCTGGACGCCACCAAGAGCGATGTCCCCTTCATCACGGAGGCCGCCCAGCACCTCGTGCTCGCCGGGGGCAAGCGTTTCCGCCCGCTGCTCGTGATGCTCGCGGCCCAGTTCGGCGACCCCTACGCGCCGGGTGTCGTGCCCTCCGCCGTCGTCGTCGAGCTGACCCACCTGGCCACGCTGTACCACGACGACGTCATGGACGAGGCCGACGTCCGGCGCGGTGTCGACAGCGCCAACACGCGCTGGGGCAACTCCCTGGCCGTCCTCACGGGCGACTTCCTCTTCGCCCGCGCCTCGCACATCCTCGCGGACCTCGGCCCCGAGGCCGTGCGCATCCAGTCCGAGTCCTTCGAGCGCCTGGTCACCGGCCAGATCCTGGAGACCGCGGGCCCCAGCGACGGCCGCGACCCCGTCGCCCACTACCTCGACGTGCTCGGCGGCAAGACCGGCTCCCTCGTCGCCGTCTCCTGCCGCTTCGGCGCCATGATGTCCGGCGCCGACGAGAGCGTCGTCGACACCCTCACCCAGTACGGGGAGCGGCTCGGCGTCGCCTTCCAGCTCGCCGACGACGTCCTCGACATCGCGTCCGACTCCGACGAGTCCGGCAAGACCCCCGGCACCGATCTGCGCGAGGGCATCGCCACGCTGCCCGTCCTGCACCTGCGGGCCGCCGCGGCGGCCCACGGGCGTCCCGAGGACCTCGCGCTCCTGGAACTGATCGACGGCGACCTCGGCGACGACGCCCGGCACGCCGAGGCGCTGCGCGGACTGCGCGCCCACCCGGCCCTGGAGCAGGCCCGTCAGGACACCCTGCGGTACACGGAGGAGGCCCGCGCGATGCTGGCGCCGCTGCCCGAGGGGTACGCGAAGGCCGCGCTGGCCGAGATGTGTGACGCGGTCGTCCACCGCGCGGGCTGAACGGGTTCACCGGGGGCGGGTGACCGTCCCCGGACCTGGTCCTGGGAGGGGGTTCCCTCCCCGGACCCGAGCCGGGCGTCCTACGGGGTTCCCGGAGGCGCCCTCAGGGGCCCCGGCGCGGGCCCGTAGGGGTTCCCCGGGCTTTCGCCCGTAAGGGGGCCCCTGACGCCCGCCCCGGCCCTGCGGGTAGCCCTCGCGGCGGGTCCGTCTCGGGGTCGGGTCATACCGGAGCAGTACGCCAGGTTGATCCCGGGGGCTGACGCTTCCGCACCGCCGTCCTGGTGGGATGGGGACATCGACCACGGAGGAAGCGGAGACCATGGCAGAGACCCGTAAGGCGAGCCGGTTCATCGTCCCGGTCGCGGTGGCAGGAGTTGCCGCGGCGACCATCGGCCTCGTTCCGGCACTGGCGGCGTCCGGAGACCCCGACCTGCCGGAGATCACGGCCGCACAGCTCATCGAGAAGATCGCCGCCTCGGACACCCAGACCCTGTCCGGCACGTTCCGGATCTCCACCGACCTGGGGCTGCCCGCCCTCAGCGGTCTGGCGTCCGGCCTCGGCGGGGGCGGCGGCGCCTCGTCGGCCGACCCCACGGAGAAGCTCACCCAGCTCTTCTCCGGCAGCCACACCCTGCGCGTCGCGGCCGACGGCCCCGACCGCCAGAAGCTCACCCTGCTCGACGGCTCCGACGAGTACAGCCTCGTCCACAACGGCGCCGACGTCTGGGCGTACGACAGCAAGTCCCGCCAGGCCTTCCACGAGAAGCTCCCCGGCGACCGGGGCCAGGAGGGGCCCGAGGGCCTCCCCGGCACCCCCGAGCAGCTCGCCGGAGAGGTCCTGAAGGCCGCGGGCGACACCACGTCCGTCACGGTCGGCGGCACCGCGAAGGTGGCCGGCCGGGACGCCTACCAGCTGGTGATCAAGCCGAAGCAGAACGGTTCCACGGTCGAGTCCGTGAAGATCGCGGTGGACGCGGCGACCGGCACCCCGCTGAAGTTCACCCTCGCGTCGGTCGAGGGCGGCAAGCCCGTCCTCGACGCGGGCTTCACCAAGATCGACTTCGGCCGTCCGGCCGCCTCCGAGTTCGACTTCAAGGCGCCGAAGGGCGTCGAGGTGACCGAGGGCGCGGCGGAGAAGGCGGGCAAGGACGCCGGGGCGGAGTCCGGCGGGCACGACGGCCCCCTCGGCGGACTGCCCGGCGGCCTCGGCGGTGGTCTCGGGGGCGGCCTCGGGGACCTCGGAGGCGAGGGCGTGAACGTCATCGGCGAGGGCTGGACGACCATCGCGAAGCTCGACACCGGCGCCCCGGCGTCGAAGACCGAGGACGCGCCGAAGGAGTTCCAGGGCTTCCTGGACTCCTTCGGCGACAAGGTCGGCGGGAAGTTCGGCTCGGGCACCCTCTTCAAGACGAAGCTGGTGAACGCGCTGCTCACCGACGACGGCAAGGTCTACGTCGGAGCGGTCACGAAGGACGCCCTGGTGAACGCGGCGAACGCCGACAAGTAGGCGGCGTCCACGGGGGTGTTGGGGCCCCGGGGGGGTCGGGGGCGATGGTCACCGACCCACCCGGGCGTTTCTGTGTGGTGCGGGAGCCGCCGTGAGGGAACTCCCTCGGGGCGGCTCCCTCATGGGGAAGTCCCTGTCAGGGAAGCCCCCGGCGGGAACTCCCTTACGGGAACGTCAGCTTGAAGCCGTTGATGTATCCCGTGTCGGAGGCCGCCTTGTCCTGGGCGCGGAGCTTCCAGACGCCGTTGGCGACCTCCGTGGAGGCGTTCACGGTGAAGGTCTCCTGGATGTTGTCGGCGCTGCCGCCGGTCCGGTTGGCCAGGTTGTAGACCGTGCCGTCGGGGGCGATGAGGTCGACGATCAGGTCACCGCGCCAGGTGTGCACGATGTCCACGCCGACCTTGAGGGCCGAGGGCGCGTTGCCCGCGATGCCGGTCACGGTCACGGAGGAGGTCACCGCGACGCCGTTGTCCGGGACGGACACGTCGGCGGTGTTCTCGAAGACCGTGCCGGTCGGCGGGGTCGACGCGCCGGACAGGTTCCAGATCGCGTACGCGACGGCGTCCGAGTTGCGGTCGAGGGCGGTGTCGTTGATGTTCGCCGTCGTGTCGCAGGACGCGTGGTAGCAGCGGTCGAAGGACTGCCCGGAGGTGCCGCCCCACTTCTGCGCCTGCGCCGCCGTCTTGACGTAGTCGGCGCCGGAGAACAGCCCGCCGACCGGGATGCCCACGTTCTTGAACGGGGCGTGGTCGGAGCGTCCGTCGCCCTCGGTCTCGATCTCGGTGGGGACGCCGAGCCCGGCGTAGTAGTCCTTGAAGGTCTGCTCGATCGTGGGGTCGTCGTCGTAGACGAAGTAGCCCGGGTTGGGCGAGCCGATCATGTCGAAGTTCAGATAGCCCTTGACCTTCGTGCGCTCGGCGGCCGGAAGGTTGTTGACGTAGTACTTCGAGCCGATCAGGCCCAGCTCCTCGGCGCCCCACCAGGCGAACCGCAGGTGCTTGGTGGGCTGGTACCCGGCGCGGGAGACGGCGAGCGCGGTCTCCAGTATGGCCGCGGAGCCGGAGCCGTTGTCGTTGATGCCGGGGCCCGCGGTCACCGAGTCCAGATGCGAACCGGCCATGATCACCTGGTTCGGGTCGCCGCCCGGCCAGTCGGCTATCAGGTTGTAGCCGGTGGCGCCGCCGGAGGTGAAGGTCTGGAGGGCGGTGGTGTATCCGGCCGCGTCCAGCTTCGCCTTCACGAAGTCGATCGACGCCTTGTAGCCGGTACGGCCGTGGGCGCGGTTGCCGCCGTTGGCGGTGGCGATCGACTGGAGGTCCGTCAGGTGCTGCTTGACGCTGGCCAGCGGGATGTCGGGCGCGGCGACGGCGCTGCCACCCGTGGGGCTGGCGGAAGCGGTGGTGCCGGTGAGTCCGCCGAGGGCGAGTGCGGCGAGGGCTGCCGCCGCGGTGACGCGTCTGGGCACGGTGAGGGTCATGGGGGGGCTCCGGATTCCGAACGGGGATGGGACGGAACGTGCGAGACGCCTCGGGCGCGGGGGCCACGAGGCGTTGGAGCTGTGCGAGTGCGCGTGCTGTGTTCAGTTGTTCTGTCGTGCTGGTGTTCGTTGCGCGTGCTGAATGTTGAACGAGAGCGTGACTGTGCGTCAAGAGCGGAAACCGGTCAGGCATGTTCGCTCATCGGACAGACGGGGGACCCCTGTCGGATTCCAAGATCATCCGATGTGTGGAGTGCCCCGTACGGCCCTCTCGGACACACCGGCCGCGGCGCCCGTCGCCGCCTCCCCGTCCGTGGCCCGGACGGGGGCGCGCAGATGGTCCAGGAGTCCCGGGGCCTCCGGGTACGGCTCCTCGCGGGGGAGCAGCGGGCGGGCCGCCTCCGCCCCGTCCGTCCGGACCAGGTCGTGGATCCGGTGGGCGAGCGGGGTCACGTCGGTGACGGAGACCGTCCACTCGTCCGCGTACCGCCGGGACGCCTCGCCCGTGAGGCCGAGCTGGAGCGAGCGGTGCGGCAGCGGGTCCAGCAGCGGGCCGCGCTCGGGGTCCCACTGGACGCGCGCCGGGGCCCGGCGCAGCTCGCGCCGCCAGGTGTCCCGGTCGGGGTGGAAGCCGCGCGCGTAGTGCGAGAGGCAGGCGTTGCGCAGGGCCCACTCGAAGCCCTCGCGGGTGATCTCCACGGCGAGGACCGTCTCCTGGCCCTCCTTCGTCCCCCAGCCGGAGCGGTACATCATCCACAGGAACGAGGGCTTGATCCACGTCATCCGGTCCCGCTTCCAGACGGCCGGGAAGCGGCCCTCGCGGGCGGCGGCCAGCCCGATCTCGGGCCGGTACGCCTGGTAGACGGTGACCGTGCGCCCGGTGTGCAGCGCGCGGATCCGGTACTTCGGTTCTTCCATGGCCCCAGGGTGGGCCGGACGGGCCGCACGGGGCCACGGGTTTTCCTAGGCCCCGCCAGCCCCGGCGACCGATGACCGATGACCGATGACCGGCGACCGGTTTCCGTCAGAGGCCCGTCCGGGCCGACGAGCGAGAGGGCACGGAGGGCGCGGAGGGCACGGCGGGTGTGGCGGACGTGGGCGCCCCGGGCGCCTCGGACGTCCCAGCCGCTCCGGGTCCCCCGGCCGCCCCGGCGGAAGCCGAAGCCGCCCCGGCGGAAGCCGAAGCCGCCCCGGCGGCCTCCGCCCGCGCCGCCTCCACGGCCGCGCGGCTGCGCCGGGCCGCGCGCAGGGCGTCCCAGGTGAGGATCGTCAGGGCCAGCCACACCAGGGAGAAGCCCACCCAGCGCTCCGGGGGCATCTCCTCGTGGAAGTACAGGACGCCCAGCAGGAACTGGAAGGTCGGCGCCAGGTACTGGAGGAGGCCGAGGGTCGAGAGCGGGACGCGGATCGCGGCGGCGCCGAAGCAGACGAGCGGGACGGCGGTGACGATGCCGGTGGCCACGAGCAGGGCCGTGTGGCCCGCGCCGTGGGAGCCGAACGCCAGGTCGTCCTGGGTGCCGAGCCAGACGAGGTAGCCGAGCGCGGGCAGGAACTGGACGGCGGTCTCGGCGGCGAGCGACTCCAGACCGCCCAGGTTGACCTTCTTCTTCACCAGGCCGTAGACGGCGAAGGAGAAGGCCAGGGTGAGGGAGATCCAGGGGAGCTGCCCGTAGTCGACGGCCAGGACGAGGACGGCGGCGAAGCCGACGGAGACGGCGGCCCACTGCGCGGGCCGCAGCCGTTCCTGGAGGACGAGGACGCCGAGGGCGATGGTGACCAGCGGGTTGATGAAGTAGCCGAGCGAGGCCTCGACGACATGACCGGTGTTCACCGACCAGATGTAGAGGCCCCAGTTCACGGTGATGACGGTCGCGGCGACGGTGATCAGCGCCAGCTTGCGCGGGCTGCGGAGCAGCTCGCCGACCCAGGCCCAGTGGCGCACGGCGAGCAGCGCGAGGCCGACGAAGGCGAGGGACCAGACCATCCGGTGGGCGAGGATCTCGACCGCCCCGGCGGGCTTGAGGAGCGGCCAGAAGAGCGGGACGAGCCCCCACATGCCGTAGGCGCCCACCCCGTAGAGCAGCCCTGTTCTTTCCTCGTTCTCCGTCTTCACCGGACCTCCCCGCCCCTGTGCCGCGCTGTCGGGTCGAAGGTAGCGCCGCACCGGGCGGATTGTCATGCCCGTACCGCAATACGGTCATGACCATGGGGCGGCGGTCAGGCGGCGCCGAGGGCCTCGCCGACCGTCACGCCGAGCGGGGTGGTCGGGCGGCCGGTCAGCCGGGCCAGATCGCCGGTCCGCAGGGCGAGCGCGCCGCGCTCCACGGCCCGGTCGACGTCGACGAGGATCTCCGCGAAGGAGGGCGGGACCCCGGCGCCGGTCAGGACCGCGAGGTGCTCCTCGGCGGAGACGGCGGCGTAGGCGATCTCCCGGCCGGTCCTGGCGGCGATCTCGGCGGCGTACTCGGCGAGGGACCAGGCGGTGTCGCCGCTCAGCTCGTACGCCCGGTTCAGGTGCTCCCCGGCCGGGCCGGTCAGTACGGCGGCAGCGGCGGCGGCGTAGTCGGCGCGCGCGGCGGAGGCGATCCGGCCCTCGCCCGCGTTGGCGACGACGGCGCCGTGGGCCAGGACGGGGGCGAGGTTCTCGGTGTAGTTCTCGGTGTACCAGCCGTTGCGCAGGAAGGTGTACGGGAGTCCCGACGCGAGGATCAGCCGCTCGGTCTCCCGGTGCTCGGCGGCCAGTTCGAAGTCGGCGTCCGGGCCGCCGAGGATGCCGGTGTACGCGAGCTGGGCGACGCCCGCCGCGACGGCGGCGGCGAGCACGGCGGTGTGCTGGGGGACCCGCTGCCCGACCTCGCTGCCGGAGATCAGCAGGACCCGCTCGCCCGCCCGGAAGGCGCCCGTCAGGGTCTCGGGGCGGCCGTAGTCGGCGATCCGCACCTCCACACCGCGCTCCGCGAGGTCGGCGGCCTTCTTCCCGTCCCGTGCGACGACGGCGACGGAGGCGGCGGGGACGGTGGTGAGGAGGGAGTCGACGACGTGGCGGCCGAGGCGGCCGGTGGCTCCGGTGACGACGATGCTCATGGCGCTGCTTCCTTTTCCCGTGGGGGGTGGTGGGCGAGGTGCCCGCCACCACTCACCGTACGACCGGCGCTATCTTTTCGTAAGTACCCACTTTGAAGTAAGGTACTGGTGTGGAAGTAAGTGAGGAACCGAGGGCCCTGCTCGCCGATGTCGACGGCGCCATGTGCCCCGCCCGGCTCGTCCTGGAGCACGTCACCAGCCGCTGGGGCGTCCTGGTCCTGATCGCGCTGGGCGAGCGCTCCTACCGCTTCGGCGAACTGCGCAGGCACATCGGCCGGGTCAGCGAGAAGATGCTCACCCAGACCCTCCAGACCCTGGAGCGCGACGGCTTCGTCCACCGGGCCGCCCGGCCCGTCATCCCGCCCCGCGTCGACTACCGCCTCACCCCGCTCGGCGAGGAGGCCGCCCGCAGGGTCCGGGAGCTCGCCCACTGGACCGGCCTCCGGGTCCCGGAGATCGAGGAGGCCCGCGCGCGGTACGACGCGGCCCGCCGCGAGGACGCCGCCCCCTCCCCGGCCGGGGGCGCCGGGACATGACGAGGGGGCACGGCCCGCACCGGGCCGTGCCCCCCTCCGTCCGGGGCCGGGGCAGGTCAGCCCACGACCGTCCAGGTGTCGTTCCCGGCGAGCAGACGGCCCAGATCGCCCTCGCCCTGCCGCGCCACCGCCGTCTCCACCTGCTCCGCCATGAGCGTGTCGTACACCGGCCGGTCCACCGCCCGGAACACCCCGATGGGGGTCTGGTGGAGGGTGTCGGGGTCGGCGAGGCGGGAGAGCGCGAACGCGGTGGTGGGCGTCGTCGCGCGGGCGTCGTGGACGAGGACCCGCGACTCGTTCTCCGGGGTGACCGTCACGACCTGGAGGTCACCGGTCGCGTGGTCGCGGACCACGCCCTTCTCGTTCTCGGCGCCGAACCGGATCGGCTGTCCGTGCTCCAGCCGGATGACCGCCTCCTTCGCCCGGTCCTTGTCCTTGAGGACCTCGAAGGCGCCGTCGTTGAAGATGTTGCAGTTCTGGTAGATCTCCACGAGCGCCGTGCCGTTGTGGTCGGCGGCCTGCCGCAGCACCTCGGTGAGGTGCTTGCGGTCGGAGTCGACCGTCCTGGCCACGAAGGACGCCTCCGCGCCCAGCGCCAGCGACACCGGGTTGAAGGGAGCGTCGAGGGAGCCCATCGGCGTCGACTTGGTGATCTTGCCGACCTCGGAGGTCGGCGAGTACTGGCCCTTGGTCAGCCCGTAGATCCGGTTGTTGAACAGCAGGATCTTCAGGTTCACATTGCGGCGCAGCGCGTGGATCAGGTGGTTGCCGCCGATGGACAGCGCGTCGCCGTCGCCGGTCACGACCCAGACGGACAGGTCGCGGCGGGAGGTGGCGAGCCCGGTCGCGATGGCCGGGGCGCGCCCGTGGATGGAGTGCATCCCGTAGGTGTTCAGGTAGTACGGGAAGCGGGAGGAGCAGCCGATGCCCGAGACGAAGACGATGTTCTCCTTCGCCAGGCCCAGTTCCGGCATGAAGCCCTGGACGGCGGCGAGGACCGCGTAGTCACCGCAGCCGGGACACCAGCGGACCTCTTGGTCGGACTTGAAGTCCTTCATCGTCTGCCGGGCCTCGGCCTTGGGCACCAGCTGGAGGAGGGGCTCAGGCATCGATGGCCTCCTTGAGGGCGGCGGCGAGCTGCTCGGCCTTGAACGGCATCCCGTTGACCTGGGTGTGGCTACGGGCGTCGACGAGGTACTTCGCGCGGACGAGGGTGGCGAGCTGGCCGAGGTTCATCTCGGGGACGACGACCTTCTCGTACCGGGCCAGGACCTCCCCGAGGTTCTTCGGGAAGGGGTTGAGGTGGCGCAGATGGGCCTGGGCGATGGGCTGCCCGGCGGCCCGGAGGCGGCGGACGGCCGCCGTGATCGGCCCGTAGGTGGAACCCCAGCCGAGGACCAGGGTCCCGGCGGCGTCCGGGTCGTCCACCTCGATGTCGGGGACGTCGATCCCGTCGGTCTTCGCCTGCCGGGTGCGGACCATGAACTCGTGGTTGGCGGGGTCGTACGAGATGTTGCCGGTGCCGTCCTGCTTCTCGATGCCGCCGATGCGGTGTTCGAGACCGGGGGTGCCGGGCACCGCCCACGGGCGGGCCAGGGTCTCCGGGTCGCGCTTGTACGGCCAGAAGACCTCGGTGCCGTCGTCCAGGGTGTGGTTGGGGCCGGTGGCGAACCGGGTCCGCAGGTCGGGCAGTTCCTCGACCTCGGGGATCCGCCAGGGCTCGGAGCCGTTGGCCAGGTAGCCGTCGGAGAGCAGGAAGACGGGGGTGCGGTAGGTCAGGGCGATCCGGGCCGCCTCGATCGCCGCGTCGAAGCAGTCGGCGGGCGTCCTCGGGGCGACGACCGGCACCGGCGCCTCGCCGTTGCGGCCGTACATGGCCTGGAGGAGGTCGGCCTGCTCGGTCTTGGTGGGCAGACCGGTCGACGGGCCGCCGCGCTGGATGTCGACGATCAGCAGCGGCAGCTCCAGGGAGACCGCCAGACCGATCGTCTCCGACTTGAGCGCCACACCGGGGCCGCTGGTCGTGGTCACGGCGAGGGAGCCGCCGAAGGCGGCGCCGAGCGCGGCGCCGATCCCGGCGATCTCGTCCTCCGCCTGGAAGGTGCGCACGCCGAAGTTCTTGTGCCGGGACAGCTCGTGGAGGATGTCCGAGGCGGGGGTGATCGGGTACGAGCCGAGGTAGAGCGGCAGGTCCGCCTGACGGGCGGCGGCGATCAGACCGTACGAGAGGGCCAGGTTCCCCGAGATGTTGCGGTAGGTGCCGGAGGGGAAGGCGCGGGTGGCGGGCGCCACCTCGTAGGAGACGGCGAAGTCCTCGGTGGTCTCGCCGAAGTTCCACCCGGCGCGGAAGGCGACGATGTTCGCCTCGGCGATGACGGGCTTCTTGGCGAACTTCTGCCGCAGGAAGGCCTCGGTGCCCTCGGTCGGCCGGTGGTACATCCAGGACAGCAGCCCGAGCGCGAACATGTTCTTGGAGCGCTCGGCCTCCTTCCGGGAGAGCCCGAAGCCCTTGAGCGCCTCGACGGTCAGCGTGGTCAGCGGCACCGGGTGGACCCGGTAGCCGTCCAGCGAGCCGTCCTCCAGGGGCGAGACCGCGTAGCCGACCTTGGCCATGGCGCGCTTGGCGAACTCGTCGGTGTTGACGATGATCTCGCCGCCGCGCGGCACGTCCTCGATGTTGGCCTTGAGCGCGGCGGGGTTCATCGCGACCAGCACGTTCGGGGCGTCGCCCGGCGTCAGGATGTCGTGGTCGGCGAAGTGCAGCTGGAAGGAGGAGACGCCCGGCAGGGTCCCGGCGGGCGCCCGGATCTCGGCCGGGAAGTTCGGCAGCGTGGAGAGGTCGTTCCCGAAGGACGCCGTCTCCGAGGTGAACCGGTCACCCGTGAGCTGCATACCGTCCCCGGAGTCACCCGCGAAGCGGATGATCACCCGGTCGAGCCGGCGCACTTCCTTCTCTGTGCCGTGGTGAGGCTTCTCGGGGGCGCTGCGCTGCTCGCCGAGCAGGGCCTCACCGGCCTCGCTACTGACCTGGCTGGTCACTGAACTGGACCTCCCTCGCGGCAAGGGGACTCCCCGCCGGAGGCGGGAGAGGCTCGGGATGCGGTCGGCCGGTCACCGTCCGTCCCGAGGCCCACCCTACGACGGTGAGAAGGGCCCTCCGGGGACTTCTCACATCGCGGACCTCTTTTTGAGACGCCCTCTTGCCCTGAATCGTCACCATCTGTCACCCCGGGAGGCGCCCCGGACCGTCGGCTCCCGTCTCGTCCTTCGGTCCTAGGCCCTCGGGACGCCGACGGGCGACCGCCCGGCCCCGGGGAATTCTGACAGGGTGTCAGATCCTCAGGATTTCAGATACGTCAACACCGCCAGTACCCGTCGGTGATCCCCTTCACTCGGCGAGAGCCCCAGCTTCAGGAAGATGTTGCTGATGTGCTTCTCCACCGCGCCGTCGCTCACCACCAGCGCTTTCGCGATGGCCGAGTTCGTCCGGCCCTCCGCCATCAGACCGAGGACCTCCCGCTCGCGCGGTGTCAGGTTCGCCAGGACGTCCTGCTGACGGCTCCGGCCCAGCAACTGCTGTACGACCTCCGGATCGAGCGCCGTACCGCCCCCGGCGACCCGGACCACCGCGTCCACGAACTCCCGGACCTCCGCGACCCGGTCCTTCAGGAGGTAGCCGACGCCCCGCGAGGAACCGGCCAGCAGTTCGGTGGCGTACTGCTCCTCCACGTACTGCGACAGCACCAGCACCCCGAGCCCCGGATGCTCCTTGCGCAGCCGCACCGCCGCCCGCACCCCCTCGTCGGTGTGCGTCGGCGGCATCCGCACGTCCGCCACCACCACGTCCGGCAGCGCCCCCTCGGCCGCCAGCGCGGCGACGGTCCCGACGAGCGCCTCCCCGTCACCGACCCCGGCGACCACCTCGTGCCCCAGATCGGTCAGCAGCCTCGTCAGCCCCTCCCGAAGGAGTACGGAATCCTCGGCGATGACCACTCGTACCCGTCCCGCCACATCCTGCACGCCCACGCCCCGCAGCCCCCATGCCCTGTCGATCGACTCGTCGGCGCCCTCCGGACCACGGGGGACGCCCCGGCCAGCATCGCAGGGTTCCCGTCGGGACGGGCACGGCACCCGCCGGGGGCGGTGGGGTGCGACGACGGTCCGGACGGGCGGGGGTGTCATGGGGGCCCGGACGGGCGGAGCGTCACGGTGGCCCGGGCGGGCAGGGGTGTCATGGGGGCCCGGACGGGCGGAGCGTCACGGCGGTCCGGGCGGGCAAGGGTGTCATGCACCCCTTGCCCGCCCGGACGGGGGCGTCACGCCCGCCAGGGCAGCTCCACCGTCACCGTCGTCGGGCCGCCCGTCGGCGAGTCCACCGCCAGCACCCCGTCGACCGCGCCGACCCGCTCCGCCAGACCCGCCAGGCTCCGGCCCGCCGTGGTCTCCGCGCCACCCACCCCGTCGTCCCTGACCTGGATCATCAGCCGGTCGCCCGCGCGCCACACGTCCACCCACGCCCGGCGCGCCCGCGCGTGCTTCGAGACGTTCTCCAGCAGCTCCGACACCGTGAAGTACGCGGTCCCCTCGATCGCCGCCACCGGCCGCGCCGGCAGGTCCACGTCCACCGCCACCGGCACCGCGCACCGCCCCGCCACCGCCGACAGGGCCGCGTCGAGACCCCGGTCGGTCAGGACCGCCGGGTGGATGCCCCGGGCCAGCGCCCGCAGCTCCTGGAGCGCCAGCTTCACCTCGCCGTGCGCCTCGTCCACCAGCACCGCTGCCGCCTCCGGGTCCCGCGCCACCTTCTCCTTGGCGAGCCCCAGGTCCATGGCGAGCGCCGAGAGCCGCGCCTGCGCCCCGTCGTGCAGGTCCCGCTCGATGCGCCGCAGATCGGCGGCGGCGGTGTCGACCACCACGCCCCGGTCCGACTCCAGCTCCGTCACCCGGGACGCGAGCCGGGAGGGGCCGAGCAGCCCCGACACGAGCAGCCGGTCCACGGCGACGAACCCGCGCAGCAGCCACGGCCCCATCATCACGAACAGCAGTCCGACGAGGCACGTCACGGCGATCTCGAAGGACGAGTCCAGATAGAAGTCGTGCGTCCCGTCGCCGTACAGCTGGATGCCGTCCTGCCCCACGTACGCGGGGAAGACCCACTGCCACAGCGGATACGTGAACAGGCCCCAGCCCCAGCTCCAGAACGCCACCGTCACCGAGAACGAGAACACCGCCCACGGCATGTGCAGCAGCGCGTACAGCAGATGCCGCCAGGAGGCCCCGCTCTTCAGCATCGCGCCCATCCACGAGAACGCGCCGCCCGTCTTCCCCCGCACCGGCTCCGGCGCCCGCACGTCGAGCCCGAGGAGCCCGCGCGCCCTGGCCCGCTCGACCGCCCCGAAGCCCCGGCACATCGCGAGCGCCCCGGCGAGGATCGGCACCCCGAGGAAGGTGACCAGCAGTCCGGCACCGGCCGAGGCGAACGCCACGGACAGCGCGAACCAGACGACGCTCAGCGGCAGCCCGATCAGCACGTACAACAGGGCCCGCCAGGTGCGGGCCTCGAACGGCGCGCGGATCGCGGCGGGAAGGCGGGGGGAGTCCATCGGGGGGTCCTTCTCTGCTCGGGAGGGCGGGCGGTACGTGTTCCAGGGTTCCGTGTCCGGCCCCGCCGGACCATGAGGCGGGTGGGCGTCCCGGGGCGGGGGTTTTCCCTACCCGCGCCGCCGGACCGGTGCCCGGCCACGCACCGGGGGCACCCGGGAGCCAGGGCCCCCGGGTGCCCCCGTGGTCGTACGTACGGCCGACGCGAGCCCGGTCGGCGACCGGGAGTGGTCACGGCCGGGACGGCGGTCCACCGGGCGGAAGCGGTCACGGCCCGGGACCGGCCACCGGTCAGGACGGCGATTCCCGGACCGGAAGCGGCCGGAACCGGTCACCGGTCACCGGACCGGAACCGCTCCCGGACCGGAACCGCTCCCCGCCAGCCCCCCCCGCAGGGGGACCGCTCACAGCCCGGGGCGGGACCGCCACGGCAGTTCCGCCGTCACCGTCGTCGGGCCGCCCTCCGGCGAGTCCAGGACCAGCAGGCCGTCCACCGCGCCCAGCCGCTCCGCGAGCCCCGCGAGGCCCGTACCGCCGCCGAACCGCGCCCCGCCCGCCCCGTCGTCCCCGACCCGGAGCATCAGCCGGTCGCCCGCCCGCCACGCCTCCACCGACGCGGACCGGGCCCGCGCGTGCTTGGAGACGTTCTGCAGCAGCTCCGACACCGTGAAGTACGCGATGCCCTCGATCGCCTCCGCGGGCCGTTCCGCCAGATCGACGGTCACCCGCACCGGCACCGTGCACCGCCCCGCCACCGCCGACAGGGCCGCGTCGAGGCCCCGGTCGGTCAGGACCGCCGGGTGGATGCCCCGGGCCAGGTCCCGCAGTTCCTGGAGCGCCAGCTTCACCTCGCCGTGCGCCTCGTCGACCATCGTCGCCGCCGCCTCCGGATCGTGCAGCAGCTTCTCCTTCGCGAGACCGAGCCCCATCGCGAGCGCGACCAGCCGCGCCTGCGCCCCGTCGTGCAGGTCCCGCTCGATGCGCCGCAGATCGGCGGCGGCGGTGTCGACGACCACCCCCCGGTCCGACTCCAGCTCGGCGATCCGCCGCTCCAGCTCGTCGGAGGGCGAGAGCAGCCCCCGGACCATGCCCCGGTCCGCGTTCGCCAGGCCCCGCGCCAGGAACGGCAGCACGGGCCAGAGCACGATCAGCGAGACCAGCGCCACGGTGAACGTGAGGATGCCCCACGGCAGCCGGATCAGCCCGTACAACTGGGTCCGCCACGCCACCGGGTCCTTCAGCGAACCCCACAGCCAGCCGAAGAAGCCCCCGCGCGACGGCAGCGGCGACGGCTCGGCCACCTTCACCCCCAGCAGCGCCCGCGCCCGCCCCCGTTCCGCCCGCCCGATCAGCCGCGCGCCGCCGAGCCCGAGCGCGAGCAGCGGCAGCCCGATCACGGTGACCGAGAGGCCCACCCCGAGCAGGACGCTCACCACCGAGTACACGAAGCCGACCAGCGCCGTGAAGAGATTGGAGAGCAGGAAGACGAGCTCCTTCCAGGTCTCCTTCCCGTACGCGGTGAACTTCGGGGACGGCGGGACGGCGGCGGGGTCACGGGCCTCGACGGGGTCAAGATCGGCGGTCATGCTCCCAGCCTGCCGGTCGTGCCGTGCCCGGCGCCATGGGGGAGGTGGGTGAGCGGAAGGGGGGATATCCCCACCGCACCCTCCCGCCCCCTGGCCGGACCTCTCTCCCGTCCCTGGCCGGACCCCTCTCCCGCCCCCTGGCCGGACCCCTCTCCCGTCCCCGTACGCACCCCCTCCCGACCTCCCCGAACTCCGGCCGCGCCCCACCGCGACACCCCACCGCGACGCCCCACCGCACCCCGGCCGTGCCCACCGCCCCGGCCTCGCCTAAGACCCGCCGCCGCGCCCGCCGGAGGCCCCCGTACCCCCGCACGCACCCCGTCCCCCCGCCACCGGACCCCCGTCGAACTCCCGTCGAACCCCAGTCGGACCCCCGCCGCGTCCCGGCCGGAGCCGTACGCCCGCCCCGCCCGGACCGCACCACCAGGGCCGTACGGGACTGCTTACGGTCCCTTTAGCAGGGCCTAGACTCGCGTCCGACAGAAGTGACTCCTGAGACACCGAGACCGAGGGGCGGACGTGCGGGAACCGACCGTTGTCGCGGCCGACGCGGCGGACTACTTCCAGACGTACTCCGTCGTCGGCCTGCTCGCCGTCGTCGGCGTGCTCTTCGTCGCCGTGGCGTTCGGCGCCGGCCGCCTGCTGCGGCCCGTCGTGCCGACGCCCGAGAAGCTCCTCACCTACGAGTGCGGCGTCGACCCGGTGGGGGAGGGCTGGGCCCACACCCAGGTCCGCTACTACGTGTACGCCTTCCTCTACGTGATCTTCGCCGTCGACTCGATCTTCCTGTTCCCCTGGGCGACGGTCTTCGCGGCGCCCGGCTACGGCGCCACGACCCTGGTCGAGATGTTCGTCTTCCTCGGCTTCCTGGCCGTGGGACTGCTCTACGCGTACAAGAAGGGCGTCCTGTCATGGATGTGACACCCGGATCCGGCGAGGGGCCCGTGCCCCTGCCCGCGCCGAAACTGGGGCCGCTCGCCCGCCTCGCCCCCGAGCCGATGAAGGTGGTCCTCAACTGGGGCCGCCGCTACAGCCTCTGGGTCTTCAACTTCGGGCTCGCCTGCTGCGCGATCGAGTTCATCGCCGCGTCCATGGCCCGGCACGACTTCATCCGGCTCGGCGTGATCCCCTTCGCGCCCGGCCCGCGCCAGGCCGACCTCATGATCGTCTCCGGCACGGTGACCGACAAGATGGCACCGGCCGTGAAGCGCCTGTACGAGCAGATGCCCGAGCCGAAGTACGTCATCTCCTTCGGCGCCTGCTCCAACTGCGGCGGCCCGTACTGGGACTCGTACTCCGTCACCAAGGGCGTCGACCAGATCATCCCCGTCGACGTGTACGTGCCGGGCTGCCCGCCCCGCCCCGAGGCGCTCCTCCAGGGCATCCTCAAGCTCCAGGAGAAGATCGCCCGCGAGAACCTCGCCGAGCGGTACGCCACCGCCGCCACGGTCTCCCAGCTGACCAGCCCGCTGACGCCCCCGCCGGGAGGCACGGCATGACCGCCGCCGCGTACGACTCCCTGCCCGGCGCCGTCACGGAGCTCTTCGGTGGGACGGCGACGGCGGAGCACGCGTACGACCTGCTGACCGTCGACGTGCCCCCCGCGTCCTGGCTCACCGCCCTGGAGACGGCCCGCGACACCCTCGGCTGCGCCTACTTCGACTGGCTCAGCGCGGTCGACGAACCCGGCACCGGCTTCCGCGTCTGCGCCCACGTGGTGGCCCTCGCGGACGGCCGCCCGCGCCGCCTCCTCGTCCGTACGACCGTCCCGCACGAGGCCGCCGTCCTGCCCACGGCGGTGGGCGTCTACGCGGGCGCGGGCTGGCACGAGCGCGAGACCCACGAGATGTTCGGCGTGGACTTCACCGGCCACCCGCACCTGGTGCCGCTGCTCCTCCCCGAGAACTTCGAGGGCCACCCGCTGCGCAAGGACTTCGTCCTCGCGGCCCGGGTCGCCAAGGCGTGGCCCGGCGCGAAGGAACCCGGCGAGTCCCACGACGGCGGGCCCAAGCGCCGCCAGATGCTCCCGCCGGGCGTCCCGGACCCCAACGAGTGGGGCCCCCTGAAGGGCCAGCTCCCCCCGGCCCCGGCCCGCCCGTCCCGCGCGGCCACCGGCGACCGCCCGCCCCGCCGCGTCCGCACGACGACGGACGCCCCGACGACCCCGCCCCCCACCCCACCGGACACCCCGGAGACCCGCCCGCCGCGCCGCTCCCGCTCGGCGTCGGACGGCTCGGCGAGCCAGTCGCCGCCGACACCGGAGCCGGACGCGTCGCCCACGCTGGAGGCCCCGCCGACCGGCCCGCCCCGCCGCTCCCGCTCGGCCGCAGACGGCTCGGCGAGCCAGGCGCTCCCGGCACCGGAGCCGGACGCGTCGCCCGCGCCGGAGGCCCCGCCGACCGCCCCGCCGCGCCGCTCGCGCTCGGCCTCGGACGGCTCGGCGAGTCAGGCGCCGCCCCGCCGTTCCCGTTCGGCTTCGGACGGGTCCGTGAGTCAGGCTCAGCCGCCGGAGGGCGGTACGGAGCCGCAGGCCACCCCGCGCACCCGCAGCGCGGACGCCCCGTGGCACCACGCCCGCCCGGCCTTCGACACACCGGACGAGGCCCCGGACGAGGCCCCGGGCCCGGACCTGGCCCCTGAGCCGGGCCCGCCCCCGGCCCCCGCCCCCGAGTCCCGGCCCCGCCCCGCCGAAGGCGACTCCGCCGGAGGCGACCGCGAGCCCCCCACCCCCCCGTCCGATCCCACCCACCCCGCCGGAGGCGATCCCGCGTGAACGACGTGCTCGACGTCGCCCTCCGGCTGCTCGTCGTCTTCGTGCTCTTCCTCGTGCTGCCGCTCGTCGTCGGGCAGACCGAGCACAAGGTCATGGCCCATATGCAGGGCCGCCTCGGGCCCATGTACGCCGGTGGTTTCCACGGCTGGGCCCAGCTCGTCGCCGACGGGGTGAAGTTCGCGCAGAAGGAGGACGTGGTCCCGGCCGCCGCCGACCGGCGGATCTTCCAGCTCGCCCCGGCCGTCGCCCTCCTCCCGTACCTGCTCGTCCTCCTCGCGATCCCGGTCGGTCCGGGCGAGGGCGCCGTCGGGCAGGTGATCGACGCGGGCATCTTCTTCGTCCTCGCCGTGATGGGCGTCGGCGTCCTCGGCAGCCTGATGGCCGGATGGGCGTCCGCGAACAAGTTCTCGCTGCTCGGCGGACTCAGGACCGCCGCCCAGCTCCTCGCGTACGAGCTGCCGATGCTGCTCGCCGCCGCCTCCGTGGCGATGGCGGCGGGCACCGTCTCCCTCCCCGGCATCCTGGACGCCTTCGCGTGGTGGTGGCTGCCCTGGCAGATCGTCGGCGCCCTGGTGTTCTTCGTGGCGGGCCTCGCCGAGCTCCAGCGGCCCCCGTTCGACATGCCGGTCGCCGACTCGGAGATCATCTTCGGCGCGTACACCGAGTACACCGGCCTGCGCTTCGCCCTGTTCCTGCTCGCCGAGTACGCGGGCATCGTCGTCCTGTGCGGCCTCACCACCGTCCTGTTCCTCGGCGGCTGGCACGGCCCGTTCGGCGGCGACGGCCTCGGCTGGGCCTGGACGCTCCTCAAGACCGCCGTCCTCGCGTTCGTCGTGATCTGGCTCCGGGTCAGCTACCCCCGGCTCCGCGAGGACCAGCTCCAGAAGTTCGCCTGGACGACCCTCGTCCCGCTCGCGCTCGCGCAGATCGCGCTCACCGGCATCGTGAAGGTGGCGATCCAGTAACCATGGCCCCCCCGATCCCCGGCTCCGGCCTCGCCAAGGGCCTCGCCGTCACGCTCCGCACGATGACGAGGAAGACCGTCACCGCCCGGTACCCGGACGTCCAGCCCGAACTGCCGCCCCGCACGCGCGGGGTCATCGGACTGTTCGAGGAGAACTGCACGGTCTGTATGCTCTGCGCCCGCGAGTGCCCCGACTGGTGCATCTACATCGACTCCCACAAGGAGACCGTCCCGGCCGCCGCCCCCGGCGGCCGGGAGCGCAGCCGGAACGTCCTCGACCGGTTCGCCATCGACTTCTCGCTCTGCATGTACTGCGGCATCTGCATCGAGGTGTGCCCCTTCGACGCGCTGTTCTGGTCGCCGGAGTTCGAGTACGCGGAGACCGACATCCACGAGCTGACGCACGAACGCGACAAGCTCCGCGAGTGGATGTGGACGGTCCCCGAACCGCCCGCGCTCGACCCGCGCGCGGAGGAACCGAAGGAGATCGCCGCGGCCCGCAAGACGGCCGAGAAGGCAGCGGCGGCGGCCGAGAAGGCAGCCGCGGAGGCCGCGGCCCAGGAGACAGCCGCGGAGGCCGCGGCCCAGGAGGACCAGGCGTGATCCCGGCAGTCACCACGGCGGCGGCCACGGCCACCGCCGCACAGCAGCAGACCCACGGCTTCCTCTCCCCGACGGGCGTCGAGATCGCCTTCGTCCTGGTCGGACTCGTCACCCTCGGCGCGGCCGTCGTCACGGTCACCACCCGGCAGCTCGTGCACGCCGCGCTCTGGCTGGTCGTGGCGCTCGGCGGCCTCGCCGTCGAGTACCTGCTCCTGACGGCCGAGTTCATCGCCTGGGTCCAGGTCCTGATCTACGTCGGCTCCGTCGTCGTCCTCCTCCTCTTCGGCCTCATGCTCACCAAGGCCCCCATCGGACGCTCCCCGGACGCCGACTCCGGCAACCGGCCGGTCGCCCTCGCGGTCGCCGTGACCGCCGCGGTCGCGCTCGTCTGGGTCGTCGTCGACGCGTTCCGCGCCACCTGGATCGACCTGGACGGAGCCGTACAGGGCTCCACCGAGGTGACCGGCTCGATCCTCTTCCGGCACTGGGTCCTGCCGTTCGAGGCGCTGTCCGTGCTCCTGCTCGCCGCCCTGGTCGGCTCCATCGTGCTGTCCCGGAAGAAGAAGGATGAGGAGAACTGATGCACCTCGCCTACCCGGCGGTCCTGGCCGCCCTCCTCTTCTGCGTCGGCGTCTACGGCGTCCTCGCCCGCCGCAACGCGATCCTGGTCCTGATGTCCGTCGAGCTGATGCTCAACGCCGTCAACCTGAACCTGGTCGCCTTCGACGTCTGGCTCCGCGACGCCCTCCACGCCGGACAGGCCCTCACCCTCTTCACCATCGCCGTCGCCGCCGCCGAGATCGGCATCGGCCTCGCGATCGTCCTGATGGTCTACCGCAACCGGGGCACCTCGGACATCGACCGGCTCCGCGACACGGCGGAGCACCCCGGCCCCGGCTCCCCGGACGGCCCGCCCGGGACCCGCACCGACGAGACGCCCACCGGCGAGAAGGCCGAGGCCACCGCGTGACCACCACGACCCTGGCCGTCCTCGTCCCGCTCCTGCCGTTCCTCGGCTCCGCCGCCGGACTCCTCCTCGGCCGGAAGGCGCCCGGATTCGTCCGCCCGCTGGCCGTGCTGCCGACGCTCGCCGCCGCCGTCCTGGCCGTGCTCGTCGCCTTCCGGCAGGGCGGCGGGAAGGCGGTCGACGCCGCCACCCAGCTCACCCCCACCGGCTCGGTCCCGATCGACCTGGCCCTCCACATCGACGGATTCGCGGCCCTCGTCGCCGTCCTCGTCGGCGTGGTCGCCACCTGTGTGCAGATCTACTCGACCGGCTACCTCCGCGAGGACCCGCGCTACCCCTCGTACGCCGCGCTCGTCTCCCTCTTCACCGCCGCGATGCTGCTCGTCGTCTACTCCGGCGACCTGATGGTCCTCCTCGTCGGCTGGGAGGTCATGGGCATCTGCTCGTACTTCCTCGTCGGCCACTACTGGGAGACCCCCGAGGCCCGCGCCGCCTCCCTGAAGGCCTTCCTCGTCACCAAACTCGGTGACGTCCCCTTCCTCATCGGCCTCTTCGCGCTCGCCGCCGACGCGGGCACCTTCCGCATCACCGGCGTCCTCGGCGCCGTCGCGAGCGGCGGCCTCGACCACCCCACCCTGATCGCGCTGCTGCTGCTCGCCGGTGTCGCGGGCAAGTCGGCGCAGTTCCCGCTGCACACCTGGCTCCCCGACGCCATGGCCGGACCCACCCCCGTCTCCGCGCTCATCCACGCGGCGACGATGGTCGCCGCCGGCATCTACTTCACCGCCCGGCTGCTGCCCGTCTTCGCCGCCTCCGCCGCCGCCATGACCGTGCTCGCGGTGATGGCCGCGATCACCATGGTCGGCTCGGCGCTCGCCGCCCTCGCCCAGGACGACATCAAACGCGTCCTGGCCTACTCGACGATCGGCCAGCTCGGCTACATGGCCGGTGCCCTCGCCGTCGGCGACCGGGGCGCCGCCGTCTTCCACCTCCTCTCGCACGCCGCCTTCAAGGCGCTCCTCTTCCTCGCCGCGGGCGCCGTCATCCACGCCGCCGGGACGAACTCGCTGACCGCGATGTCCCGCGTGAGCGGCCTCGCCAAGCGCGTCCCCGACGCGTACTGGACGATGACCGTCGCCCTGCTGGCGCTCGCCGCGATCCCGCCGTTCGCGGGCTTCTTCTCCAAGGAGGCCGTCCTGGTGGCCGCCGAGCACACCGCACTCGGCGAGCGGACCGCCGCCCCCGCCGGGGCGGGCTGGACCGTCCTCGTCGCCGGGCTCCTGACCGCCCTCCTCACCGCCGCCTACGCGCTCCGCCTCTGGCTGCGGACCTTCCGGGGCCGGGGCCCGGCCGTCCCGGACCACGGCCGCCAGCCGATCGCCATGACCGCCGTCCTGTGGGTCCTCGCGATCCCCTCCCTCGGCTTCGGCCTCACCGCCGCCTACCTCGACGACTGGTTCGACGGGAACCCCCTCACCCCGACGCTCACCACCGCCGTCCTCGGCACCGGGCTCGCCGTCGCCGGAGCGGCCGTCACCTACGCGCTCTGGCGCGCCCTCGCCGCCAGGACCCCGGCCGCCGCCCCCGCCCCGCACGTCGACCTGGACCGCCCGGACACCGACGCCGGTCTCGTCGAGGCGGAGGCGCTACGGCTGCCGCACCCCGCCGAGGACCCGGCCGACCCGGGCCGCGCCCTCCTGGGCCCGCTGCACGGCCCGGCCGCCGACGGCTTCCACCTGGACGCCGTCCACCGGACCCTCTTCGTCCGGCCCGTCCTCGCCGCCGCCTCCCTGGTCCGCTTCCTGGACCGCGAGGTCGTCGACACCTATGTGAGCGGGGCTGCGGGCTCCGCCAAGGTCCTCGGCCGACTCGTCCGCCGCGCCCAGACCGGCAACGTGCAGACCTATCTCAGCGCCCTGCTCGCCGGTTCCGTCGTCCTGGCGATCGTCGCCGTCGCCCTCGCCAACGCCGGAGCGTGAGCCGTGCTCGACATCCCCGAATCCGTGATGCGGTTCCTCCTCGTGGCGATCGTCGCCGGGCCGCTCGTCGGCGCCGCCGCCGCCTTCCTCCCCGCCCCGCCGGGGCTGAAGGGGAAGTCGCCCGAACAGGCCGTCCTGCGGCACGGTGTCGCCGTCACCGGCGCGGTCCTCCTCGGCGCGATCGTCCTCGTCCTCGGCTTCGACCACGACAGTCCGTCGAGGATGCAGGCCACGACGGACATCAGCTGGATCAGGGCACTCGACGTGCGTGTCCACCTCGGTGTCGACGGCATCTCCCTCCCCCTCCTGGTCCTGACCGCGCTCCTGTCCTTCCTCTGCGCGCTGTACAGCTACCACAAGATGCCCGAGGGCCCGTCCCCCAAGGCCTTCGTCGCCCTGCTCCTCGTCCTGGAGTCCGGCACCCTCGCCACCTTCGCCGTCCTCGACCTCGTCCTGTTCTTCCTGGCCTTCGAGACGGTCCTCGTCCCGATGTACTTCCTCATCGCCCGCTGGGGCGGAGGGGCCCGGCGCGCCGCCGCCTGGAAGTTCATCCTCTACACGCTGCTCGGCTCGGTCGTCATGCTGCTCGGCCTGCTCCTCATCGGCGTGAAGGCGGGCACGTTCGACATGGTGGCACTGGCCGCCGACAACGGCCGGGGCCTGACCGCGTCGGTGCAGGTCGTCGCCGTCCTGGCGATCGCGCTCGGGCTCGCGGTGAAGACCCCGATGTGGCCGCTGCACAGCTGGCTCCCGGACGCCCACACCGCCGCCCCGACGGTCGGCTCGGTCCTCCTCGCCGGAGTGCTGCTCAAGATGGGCACGTACGGCTTCGTCCGGATCGTGCTGCCGATCGCCCCCGACGGGATGCGGACCTTCGCCCCGTACCTCGCGGCCTTCGCCGTCGTCGGGATCGTCTACGGTTCGCTCGCCTGCCTCGCCCTGGTCCGGCCCGGCAACAAGGGCGACCTCAAGCGGCTCGTCGCGTACTCCTCCGTCGGCCACATGGGCTTCGTCCTCCTCGGCATCGCCACCATGACCCCCACCGGCGTCAACGGCGCCCTCTTCGCCAACATCGCCCACGGCCTCGTCACCGGCCTGCTGTTCTTCCTGGTCGGCGCGGTCAAGGACCGGTACGGCACCGCCGACCTGGACACCCTCGCCGGGGCCACCGGCGCCGCCCTCTACGGCCGGGCCCCCCGCCTCGGCGCGCTCCTCGCGTTCGCCGCCGTCGCCTCCCTCGGCCTGCCGGGGCTCGCCGGGTTCTGGGGCGAGATGCTGGCCCTGTTCGGCGCCTTCGACCCGGCCGAGGGCCTCAGCCGCCCCGCGTTCCTCACCTTCATGGCGATCGGCGCGTTCGGCACCCTCCTCACCGCCGCCTATCTGCTCCTCGTCGTCCGCCGGGTCTGCATGGGCGACCCCCGGCCCGCGGGGGAGCCGCCGATCGCGGACGTCCAGGGGTACGAGTTCGCCGCCTGGACCCCGCTCGTCGCCCTCACCGTCCTCGCCGGACTCTGGCCCGCGGTCCTCCTCGGCCTCACCGACCCGGCCGTCCAGAAGCTCCTCGCCGGAGGCACCCAGTGACCTCGTCGCTCGTCCAGTCCGTCGACTGGCTCACGATCGCGCCCCCGACCCTGACGGCCCTGACCGCCCTCGTGGTCCTCGTCGCGGACCTGTTCGTCCCCGAGGGGCGCAAGGCCGTCCTCGGCTGGACGGCGACCGGCGGTCTGGCCGTCTCCCTCGCGCTCCTCGTGCCGCTGCGGGCCGGTGACCGCTCGACGTTCTGCCTGACGGCCGACACCCAGGTCAGGGCGTGCAGCTACACCGCCGACCACTTCACCCTCGTCATCCAGCTCCTGGTCCTCGGCGGCGCGCTCGTCACCGCGCTGCTCTCCTTCACCGAGACCCGCGAGAGGCTCCCGGCGGGCGAGTTCTGGTTCCTGCTCCTCGCCTCGGCCGCCGGAGCCGCCCTGCTGCCCGCCTCCCGCGACCTGGCGACCCTCGTCGTCGCCCTCGAAGTGGCCTCGCTGCCCGCGTTCGCGCTCGTCGGCCTCAAGCGCGGCGACCGCAGGTCCGGCGAGGCGGCGCTCAAGTTCTTCCTGTCGTCGGTCACCGCGACCGCCGTCACCCTGCTCGGGGTGAGCTTCGTCTACGCGGCGACCGGCACCCTCCACCTGACCGAGCTGGCCCACCGCCTCGACGACGTGCCCGGTCAGCTCCAGACCCTCGTCGGGACGGGCGTGGCCCTCACCCTGGTCGGCTTCGCCTTCAAGACGGCCGCCGTCCCCTTCCACTTCTGGGTCCCCGACACCTACGTCGGCGCCCCGCTGCCGGTGGCCGCCTACCTCTCGGTGGTCGGCAAGGCCGTCGGCTTCACCGGGCTCATCCTGGTGACGGTCGTCGCCTTCCCCTCGTACGCGGACGTGTGGGGGCCCGCGCTCGCCGTCCTGGCCGCGCTGACCATGACCGCGGGCAACGTCGCCGCCCTGCGCCAGTCGTCCACCCGCGCGTGGAGCGCGGTACGGCTCCTCGCCTGGTCGTCCGTCGCCCAGGCGGGCTACCTCCTGGTGCCGATCGCCGCCGCCGCGTACTCCGGCGACGACCAGATCGGCGCCACCGTCGCGTACGCCCTGATGTACGCCGTCGTGAACCTCGGCGCGTTCGCGGTGGTCGCGCTGGTCGCCCGCCGCCACCCGGAGAACCGCCTCGCCGACTACCGGGGCCTGTTCGCGACGGCCCCCGCAGCCGCCCTCGCGCTCGCCTTCTTCCTGCTGAACCTGGCCGGTCTGCCCCCGGGTATCATCGGCCTCTTCGCCAAGGTGACCGTCTTCTCGGCGGCCGTCGACGCGGGCCTCGGCTGGCTGGCCGTGGTCATGGCCCTGAACGTCGTGATCGCGCTGTACTACTACCTCCGCTGGACCGCGCTGCTGTTCCGCGCTCCCGAGGGCGGGGCCGTTCCCCACCGGGCCCCCGTGCCGGTCACCGCGGCGATCGCGCTGACCGCCGCCGCCGGAGCCGTCCTGTCGGGCTATCCGCAGTTCGCCCTCCGCTTCGCCGCGAACAGCCTGTTCTGACCCCCCCCAGAACTGTCCCCCCCACAGAAAAAGACCGAGGAGCTTCACCCCGTGCTGAACGGATTCAAGGACTTCATCCTTCGCGGGAACGTCATCTCGATGGCCATCGGCCTGGCCGTCGGAACCGCGTTCACGGCCGTCGTCACCGGCTTCAGCAAGGCGTTCATCACCCCCCTCATCGGTCTCGCCACCGGCTCCGTCGGCAACTTCAACGACGCGCAGTTCCACGTCGGCAGGACCGTCTTCCCCTACGGTCTGGCGATCTCCGCCGCCATCGCCTTCGTGATCACCGCCGCCGTCCTCTACTTCCTGATCGTCGCCCCGCTGGCGAAGGTCCAGGACAGGTTCGCCAAGGCGGAGGCCGCCGACCCCAAGGCCGAGAAGCGCGACTGCCCCCGCTGCTTCACCGAGATCCCGGCCATCGCCACCCGCTGCGCCCACTGCACCAGCGAGGTCGAGCCCGTCGCCACGCCGCTGGAGCACACCAAGGTCCCCGCCGCCCGCTGATCACCCGAACGGCTCACACCGCTCCCCGGTGCGGCCGGGGGAACCGCAGCTTCCCGCCTGGCGTTGACCAGTACGGAAGGGTCCACTGGACGAGTGGACGACCACGAAGCAAAGGGTTCCCCTGCCGCACCATTTGGAGGGCGTACCGTGCACCGCCGGCACAACGGGCTGAGGACCGCCGTACTCCTCGGAGGGCTCTCCGCCCTCATCATCGTCATCGGCAGCTTCTTCGGGCGTACGGGACTGATCGTCGCGCTCGTCGTGGCGCTCGGCACCAACGCGTACGCGTACTGGAACAGCGACAAGCTGGCGCTCCGGGCCATGCGGGCCCGCCCGGTCAGCGAATTCGAGGCCCCCGCCCTCTACCGGATGGTGCGGGAGCTCTCCACCCAGGCCCGTCAGCCCATGCCCCGGCTGTACATCTCGCCGACCCAGGCGCCGAACGCCTTCGCGACCGGCCGCAACCCGCGCAACGCCGCCGTCTGCTGCACCGAGGGCATCCTCGCGATCCTGGACGAGCGCGAACTGCGCGGGGTCATCGGCCATGAGCTGAGCCATGTCTACAACCGGGACATCCTCATCTCCTCGGTCGCCGGAGCACTCGCCTCGGTGATCATGTTCCTGGTGAACTTCGCCTGGCTGATCCCCGTCGGCCGCTCCAACGACGACGACGGGCCGGGACTGCTCGGGATGCTCCTGATCATGATCCTGGGGCCGATCGCCGCCTCGGTGATCCAGCTCGCCATCTCCCGCTCCCGCGAGTACGAGGCCGACGCCTCCGGCGCCCAGCTCACCGGCGACCCGCTCGCCCTGGCCAGCGCCCTGCGCAAGCTGGAGGCGGGCACCAAGCAGCTGCCGCTGCCCCCCGAGCCCCGGATCGAGACCGCGAGCCACATGATGATCGCGAACCCGTTCCGTCCGGGGCAGGGACTCTCCAAGATGTTCTCCACCCATCCACCGATGGCCGAGCGCATCGCCCGGCTAGAGAAGATGGCAGGTCACCGCCCGTGAAGACGATCCTGAACGTCATATGGCTGGTCCTCTGCGGATTCTGGATGTTCCTCGGCTACATGCTGGCGGGTGTCCTGCTCTGCATCACGATCATCGGCATACCCTTCGGCTTCGCCGCCTTCCGCATCGGCCTCTACGCCCTGTGGCCCTTCGGCCAGACCGTCGTGGACCGCCGTGACGCCGGAGCCCCCTCCTGCGTCGGCAACGTCCTCTGGCTGATCCTGGCGGGCTGGTGGCTCGCCCTCGGCCACATCACCACCGGCATCGCCCTCTGCCTCACGATCATCGGCATCCCGCTGGGCATCGCGAACTTCAAGATGATCCCGGTCTCGCTGCTGCCCCTCGGCAAGGAGATCGTCCCCAGCGACCAGGCGTATCCGGCGTACGGCGGACAGGGCCGCTGAGCCCGGTGCACCACCCCCGGTACGCGCTCCTCTCGGGCCGTCACGCGCTCGCGTTCTGCGCGGACGTCGACGGGCTGTACGGCGAGCCCGTCCCGAGGCCCCGCGCCGTCCACGAGATCCGAGGCTGCGAACCCCGGGGCGAACTCGCCCGAGCCGTCACCGAGGCGGTCGTCGAGGGCACCGCCCCGCTCGGCACCCTGCACGTCCGCACCCACGACGGCCTCGTCTGGCGCTTCGACGACTGCCGCGTCCTCGGCGCCCGAGGAGACGTCGTCACCGTCGAGTCCAAGGCCGGCCCCCGCCGCTGGCACGGGAGACCCCCGGGGGATACGGGGCACGCCGAGGTCGCCGGTGACCCGGGGGATGCCGGGGATACGAGGGACGCCCGGGATTTCCGGAGTACCCGAGGTGCCAAGGAATCCAGGGATGGTGGGGGTGCCGGGGACGAGAGGGGTGCCTGGGAATCCAGGGATGCCGAGGACACGAGAGGTACCTGGGAATCCTGGGATGCCAGGGACGCGAGGGATGCCCGAGAATCCTGGGACGCCCATGAATCCTGGGGCGCCCGGGAATCCGGAGACGCCCGGGAACCCTGGTCTTCCTGGGCCGCCCGGCAGCCCGGGGGAGCCGGTGGCCTGGGGGGATCCGGTGACCCCGGGGGCATCAGGGCCACCGAGGACCCCGCCGTCCCCTGCGGCAACCTCGTCCCCGTCACCCCCTCGCCGCCGGAGACCCGCACCCACACCGAGGTCACCTTCCTCGGCTGCTCGCCGCGCGGCGGTCTGCGGGACGCCCTCGCGGCCGGTGCCGAGGAGTACGAGGCCGTCCGCTACCAGGTCCTCGGCCACGTCGGCGACAGCCGCCACGAGGCCGAGGCGGGCCGCGTCACCGGCTGGGACACCTCCGCCCGTGGCCGTGGCCTGATCGACCTCACCGTCGCCTTCCCGCGCGCGGGTCTCGTGCCGCACCAGACCCGGGAGGTCTGGGAGCTGTGGCACCGCGACCGGCCCGCCGAGCCCGGCACCTGGCGGCGCTTCACCGGCGCCGCGCGCGCCGAGTGGCTGCGCCAGGCGGGCCGGAGCCGGTACGGCGTCCCGGAGATCGTCCCCGGCAGCACGTACCACCTGGACGGCACCGACACCACCGACGAGGACGCCCTGAACTGCGCCCTGGGGGAGGCCGTCCACGGCCCCGGCCTCGCCCTCGGCGTCGTCGGGACGCCCCGGGCCCTCGGCGAGCTCCTCGCGGACACCACCCTGGTCTGGCACCGCTCCGACGTGGCCCGCGCCTGTCTGGGCGTCCAGCCGTGGAGCGGCCCCCGCCCGGCGACCTTCCAGGAGTACACCGACGGCCTCAGGGCGGCGGGAGTCCGACTCGTCCTCGAATGAGGAACGTACGCGAAAGCGAACGAAAACAAATCAAAACAGGACGGGCCCACAGCTCCCGCGAGGCACGGAACCGAACGAGGCGGGCCCCCGCACCTGCTCCGGAAATCCCGTACGACAAGAAGACGATAGGACCGGAAAAGGCCCCGCTCGGGCCCTCCGCCCAGCCGCGACGGCGACGGATCCACACGGGACAAGGAAGACCACCCCTCGCCCCGAACACCTCCAGAGGGGAGGTCCCCACTTTGCGACCGCGCACAGAGGGAAGTTACGCAGAGGGAAGACGTACAAAGGGAAGTCAGGGAGGGAAGCCCTAGAGCCCGGTCTCCCTCAGGGTGATGTTGAGCCGTCCGGTCAGCCCGAGCGCCGGTTCGGCCGTCCCCGACAGGACCTTGGGCACCCCGTGATGGACCCACCGCGAGGGCCCGCCGAACACGAACAGATCCCCGGACGCCAGCTCGACGTCCTGGTACGGCCGCCCCCGGCCCTCCTCGTTCCCCAGCCGGAACAGGCACCGGTCCCCGAGACTCAGCGACACCACCGGCGCACCCGAACGCTCCTCCCGGTCCTGGTGCATCCCCATCCGCGCCCCCGGCGCGTAGAAGTTCACCAGCGCGGTGTCCGGCGTGAAACCCCCGTCGTCGCCGTACGCCTCCGCGACCGCCTCCCGGCCGAGTGCCACGAGCGCGGCGGGCACCGGCACGGCGACCGCGTCGAGATAGCGGTACGGCACCCAGCGACGGCCCAGACACAGCGAGCGCACCGACATCACACCCCCGCCGGGCAGCTCGGTCCGCCGGTAGGGCACCGGCCCCCGCCCCCACTCCCGGCAGGCCTCCACCAGCTCCCGCTGGCGCGCGAACGACAGCCACCCGGGTACGTGCACGGCGCCGGGCGCGAGCACGGCCCGCTCACGGGGGAACAGACCCTCGGTCACCCCAGGGCCCCCTCCAGGCCCAGCAGCCGCTCCTTGCGGTCGAGCCCGGCGGCGTACCCGCGCAGGCTCCCGTCGGCCCCGACCACCCGGTGGCAGGGCCGCACCACGAGCAGCGGATTGCGCCCGATGGCGGTCCCCACGGCCCGTACCCCGGTGCCCGGCGAACCGACCCGCCGGGCGATCTCCCCGTACGAGACGGTCGTGCCGTACGGGATCTCCTCCAGGGCCGCCCAGACGCGCCGCTGGAACTCGGTCCCCGCGTCCTCGGCGAACGGCAGGTCGAACCGGTCGCGGCGCCCGTCGAAGTACTCCCGGAGCTGCCCGACGACCTCACCGAACGCCTCGGGCGCCAGGGTCCACCCGTCCTCGACCCCGACGCCGCCCTTCTGCCCCGGCAGGGACAGCGAGCACAACACGACCCGCCCCTCCACGAGCCGCCCGACAAGCAGCATCTCGCCCAGGGGCCCGTCGACATACGCGTACACGGTCATGGCTGGTTCCTCTCCCACACGGTCTTCCACGTACCAGTGTGCGGGCCCCACCCGATCCGGAGCTGGCGGAAATCGGACACGGTCCTGGACGCCCCGGCGGAGATCCCCCGCACCGGATCACACCCCGGCGGTCCCGCCGTCCGGAGCGGCGGGCGCGCAGGCCGCGATCCGGTCCGCGAGCCCCGCGTAGTCCGTGGGCCCGCCGCAGAGCCGCCGCACCGAGGCCAGCCCCATGCCGGCCTGACCGGTCGCCTCGACGGCCGCCCGGGAAGCGACGTGGAAGCGCCACTGACCGATGTCGAGCGGATCGTACGCGGAGTGGTCACGCGCGATGTGGAGCGCGAAGACGTACACGTCGGCGTTGTACGACTGCTCCGCGGCGCTGCCGCCCTCCGGGGTCCAGACGCGTCCGCGCAGCCGGGAGAAACGGATGTCCGACAACCGGGCCTGCCGCCACGACTGGAGGTAGGCGCTCGTCTTCACCTCGATCCTGAGGCCGTCCGGCGCCAGGACGTCGAAGCTCTCCCACTCGGTGTTCCGCCGCGCCGCGCCCACCGCCCGGTGCACCAGGAACTCCGCGAGCAGCCCCCGGGTGGTGTTGCTCCGCAGGTCGGGCAGTGCGTAACGCCAGAAGTCCAGCACCGTCCCCGCGTCCGCGCCCCGGAAGGGCTCGTCACCCCGGAGCGGCGCCGGTTCGGCGGGAGTGAGCCAGGTGTCGTCCGAGGCGGGGCCGAAGGTCATGCGGTCAGCCTGCCACCCGCCCGCACGGCCCCGCCGCACCGTCGCGACCCGCCCCCGAGGGCGGACGGCCCGAGGGCACGGCACGCACGTCTCCCGTGCCTGCCGTGCCCTCGACCCGCGCTCCGGCCCGGAGCGCCGACGCCCCCGTGGCCCGCGGCAACCTCAGCGGTAGTTCACCTACCGCCCGCACGAGTCTCTGACCTGCGTCAGACCTCAGATAGGGGGTCTGACGTGCAGAAACCACTCTCCGTTATTGCCGCTTCATCTCAGCACGTTTGGCCCTCGTGTGCCCTGACCGTGCCCTTTCGGGCTCGCGCCCCGCCTGGCTGCCGCTCAGCCGAAGCGGCCCGACGCGGTGATCGCACCGCCGCTCGGGCCTTGATCCGAACCCCTTCGCATCAAGGAGTCCTGACCATGAGCACGACCGTGTTGTCCGCCTTGTGCGGCGCCCGGCGCCCCGGGTGGGAGCAGGGGCCGGCCATCGGCATAAACCGCATCCCCTGCATCTTGCCTGCCGGACACGAGGGCGAGCACGGCAACGCCTTCGGCCAGACCTGGCCCGCCACCGCACCGCTCACGACCGCGCTGCTGCTGCTCGCCGACTGCCTGCACGGCCCACCGACCGGCTGCGGCCATGACCGAGGCACTGCGCCGCGCCCAGGCCCTCGTCATCGCCGACCGGCTGCACCAGGGCGACGCGCCGAGCGGGAACTGCTAGCCCTACTGCCGACCGGCACTGGGCAGATCCGTGGGGAGTACGCCGCACTGCTGCGGATCGCTGCCGAGGAGATCCGGGCGATGAGTACTCCGTCGAAGCCTGGCAAGCGGATGAGCATCCGCGTCGACAACGCCCTGTCGGGCGACCTCGCCGCCCTCATAAAGACCGGTCTGACAGCGTCCGACGCCGTCCGCCTCGCGGTCGGATGCTGCTCGAAGTCGGAGAACGGAAGCAAAAGACGGCATTTGCGCCGATGGATGGCCAGCGGAACCCCGTAGCTTCGGCCGTGGCCATCGGGGTCGTTCCTACCGTAGGAGCCGATCGATGTGTGCGACGGGCCGTAGCGCACTACTACGTCCTTGATGGGCCCCGAGCTCCGGTTTTCCACGCGAGCACGCCAGGTCTCGCACAGAGGACCATGGACGCCTGCACCGCTCTCTACGATCTGACCTGTGAGGACAACCTGAGCGGCTTGGGCCCGCTTCCGGTCATCGGCCAGCGCCCGGAACCCAGCACGTTCCAGAGCCAGGTTCGTAGATTGCTCGCGGATGAACTCCTGCTGCTCTCCAATTTGCTTGCGCTGGCTGCGCAACGTCATCCCAACAAACCAGGCCGCGCCGCCGGCGAAGAGCGCTGCTATCCAGGTCGGGACATCGCCCCAGTCGATGTCACTCATGCTCACGGACCACACCGTAGACCCGACGTCTGACAGCTCTCGCATGAGTCAGTTGTAGTTCGCCGTCCGGGGCGGCTGCCCCCGGCCCTTCTCGTTGACGAAGTGGAGCACTCACCGGTCACCGAGGCTCAGCGACACCACTCGCCTGGTCGAATGGTCCTCGCGGTCCTGGCGCATGCCCATCCACGCCGCTGGCGCGTAGAGCTCAGCACGGCAGGGCCTTTCGGCGAGCTGTTCGACAATATGCATCTCGTCCATGGGGCTGGTGACGTACGCGTTCACTGTGATGTCGTCCCTCGCTTCAGTGTGAGCCCCGCCTCTCGTCGACCGGCGGCCTTCGGACACGCCCCTGAACGTCCCAGGAACGACGCGTCCCGCGCGGTCACTCATCCGTACCCCAGAGGCCACGGGTTCCGAGGGGGACTTTGGGAAGCTCCTGGTCGTCTTTCTCAGCCTCGAAGAAGTCCAGCTCCGTGGGGTCCAGGTCCAGCGCCGCGCAGACCTCCTCATGAAGCATGACGAAGGCCATGAACCTCTCCGTCTTCCAGTCCTCGTAGTCGTCCCTGCTGCTCCCGCTGAAGGCGGAAAGTTTGAGGTCGAACACGTCGTCTGCCCAGCTTCGGTACCAGTCGAAGACGTAGTTCGCCGCCTCGGCGACGCCCTCATCCCCTAGTTCTCCCAGCTTGTCGGTGGCCACGCGGGCGACGGACGCAGCGCGGAGGCACATCGCCGCATTGCCGGTCGGGAAGCCGGCGGAGGAGAACCCGACTGCCGAGACCAGATCGGAGATGGACTTGTGCCACCCGGTCATCTCGTTCTGGAACAGCCGGTACGCCCGGATGAGACCGGCTCTCGGGGAAGGATCCTCGGGCGCCACGCGGTTGGGGTCCGAGAGCCGTAGCAGCTCCTTGTAGTGGAACATGGCCTGGCGGTCGACGTCTCCGCGATCGAAGCGGGTGTGGCAGTTCGGGCATAGGACGATCATGTTGTGGAAATCGTGCCTCTGGACGCGGTGCCAGGGCACGATGTGCGCGATCTCCAGAGGGGTCGCGCGGCACGTCGGTATCGCGCACCGGTGGCCGACCTCGACGAAGAGCTGCCGGGCTAACGGGCGAGGCACCTTGGTGCGGTTCGTGGCCATGCGGGAAGCGTAGTAGGCGCCACGGACAGCGCGACCGGGCACGGCGAGACCTTCCCTCCGGCCGAAGAGAAGGGCGCTTCACGGCCCATGCGTATATGGCTCGGGCGTGTCTGGTGGTGCTCTTCTAGCGCTGAGCCCAGTTGTGTTCACGAGCCGAGGGCGCGACGTCTTCAAGGATCACAGAGAGTCCCAGAAGAGTGCACTGATGATCCGTAGCTGCAACAGCACTGGTCGTCTCCGTCTTAAGGCGCGAGCAGACCAACCAGCAGGATCCGTACTCGGGGCTGTACGAGTGGTACGTGAAGACGGAGACGCCAGGGGCGGAGTCCGCCCCTGGCTGAGGTCTACGACCGCTGGCACCTGTCCCGTCCGCCGAAGACCGGGGAGCCGTGTGCCGAGCACAGCAGCAAGACTCGCACCCTGATGCCCGGCGCCGACCACGGCAAGGGCAAGCGCTGGCAGGTCCGTTGGCGTGATGTCAGCGGGAAGCAGTACAAGGAGAACTTCGCCAGGCGCAGCCAGGCGGACGTTCGCGCCGCGACCATCGAGGCCGACCTCGCCCGCGGCCTGTACGTCGACTCGACAGCCGGCAAGGAGAGCTTCCGGGCTGTTGCCGAGCGCTGGCGGACCTCGGCCGTTCACCGCGACGGCACTGCCTCCCGTGTCGAGAGGGCGCTGAGGCTCCACATCTACCCGACCTTCGGTGACCGTCCGATCATGAGCATCCGGCCCTCAGAGGTACAGGCGTGGGGCAAGGACCGGTCGCAGGTCGTTGCGCCGTCCACGCTCCGTACGACGTACGCCTACCTCGGCACCGTGATGTACACGGCCGTACGGGACCGGATCATCGCGCTCAACCCCTGTTCGGGCGCCAAGATCCCGGAGGTGCGCAGGGCGGAGATCATGCCCCTGCACCCCGACGCGATGCGCGCGCTGATCGAGGCGGCGCCCCGAGAGATACCGCGCCATGATCCTGCTCGCCGCGGCCTCGGGACTGCGGCAGGGCGAGGTGTTCGGGATGGAAACGGACTGCGCCGACTTCCTGCGCCGCGAGGTGGTCGTTCGGCAGCAGCTCGTCACGTCCGACAAGGGTGACCGCGAGGAGACCCCCGAGTCGTACCTCGGTGAGCCCAAGACGCACGAGAGCTGTCGAACCGTGCCGCTGGTTGGCTCGGCCGTCGACGCGCTCGCCGCGCATCTTCAGCAGTACCCGGCCGCACTGGTCGAGATTGAGGACCGGACCGACCCGCGCAAACCGCGCCGCCGCAAGGTGCAGTTGCTGTTCACGAGCGGCCGGACCGACGTAATCAAGCGTGCGAACTGGGCGCACGTCCGGGGGCGCATGGAGATCAGGGCGAAAAGGCACTGACGAAGGCGCACGGCGATGCGTACGCGGCATGGGTCCAGCGAGGCCCGCCGACGGGGGAGGACCCCACCCTCGTCCAGGTGCCGGACGGCGGGAGTACGCATGACCTGCGCCACTGCTATGCCTCGGCGCTGATCAAGCACCGGGAGAGCGTGAAGGACGGTTCAGCGCTGGTTGGGCACTCGAAGCCGTCGATCACGCTCGACACGTACACGCATCTCTGGCCCGACGACGAGGACGCAACGCGGGCAGCCGTCGAGGCAGTCCTCGGCGATGTGCCCCCGTTGTGCCCTGTCAAGCTGGCCTAGCGAAGTTTCAGCAGGTCAGAGGCTCTGCTCAGCGGTAGTTCACGAACTGGATCGCGAAGTCGAAGTCCTTGCCCTTGAGCAGTGCCTGGACGGCCTGCAGGTCGTCCCGGCTCTTCGAGCTGACGCGCAGTTCGTCGCCCTGCACCTGTGCCTTGACGCCCTTGGGGCCCTCGTCCCGGACGACCTTCGCGACCTTCTTGGCGTTCTCCTGGGAGATGCCCTCCTGGACGGAGGCGAAGAGCTTGTACTCCTTGCCGGACAGCTGCGGGTCGCCCTCGACGTCCAGCGACTTGAGGGAGATCCCGCGCTTGATCAGCTTGGACTGGAAGATGTCGAGGATCGCGAGAACGCGCTCCTCGCCGCTCGCCTGCATGAGGATCTTCTCGCCCGACCAGGAGATCGAGGCGTTCGTGCCCTTGAAGTCGTAACGCTGCGAGATCTCCTTCACGGCCTGGTTGAGGGCGTTGTCGACCTCCTGCCGCTCGACCTTGGACACGATGTCGAAACTGGAGTCGGCCATGACTAGTGGCTCCTTGCTCGGATGCTGGGGGATACAGCCCAAAGCCTAGGGGGTGAGCCGGGGCCGGAACCGCTGATCAATCCGGTGGCGGAGCACCCCCGGGGATCAGGTATCGTTTACGTCGTTGCCACAGAACACCGCAGCAGAGCGGGGCTCCACGGCAGCGATCTCATGGCGATGTGCCCGAGTGGCCAATGGGAGCGGACTGTAAATCCGTCGGCTTAGCCTACCCAGGTTCGAATCCTGGCGTCGCCACGTGAAGAAGGTCCCCGGTGTTCGCACCGGGGACCTTCACTCGTTTCCGGCGGCCCTTCCCGCCGACCCCTTCCCGGGGCCCGGTTCAGTTGCCCGCCACGTCCTTCACCGCGACCGACAGCGGCGTCGAACCCGCGACCAGTTCCAGGGTCAGACCCGCCGTCGCGGGGGTCTCCAGGAGTTCGGCGATCGTCGCCGCCACGTCGTCCCGGGGCACCGGACCCCGGCCCGTCGCGGCGCCCAGCCGGACCGTGCCCTTCCCCGCGTCGTCCGTCAGCGCCCCCGGCCGCAGGACCGTCCAGTCCAGCGCCGGGCGCGACCTGATCTCGTCGTCCGCCGCGCCCTTCGCCCGCAGGTACGCGTCGAAGACCTCGTCCCCCGGATGCCCCGCGTCCGCCCCCATCGACGAGACCACGACGAACCGCCGCACCCCCGCCCGCTCCGCCGCGTCGGCGAACAGCACCGCCGCCGCCCGGTCCACCGTGTCCTTGCGGTCCGCCCCGCTGCCCGGCCCCGCGCCCGCCGCGAAGACCGCCGCGTCCGCGCCCCGCAGCGCCTCCGCGACCTCCGCGACCGACGCCGACTCCAGGTCCAGCACCACGGGCTCCGCACCCGCCTCCCGCAGGTCCTCCGCCTGTTCCGGTCTGCGGACGAGCCCCACGGGTTCGTGCCCGGCGGCCGAGAGCAGCCTCTCCAGTCGCAGGGCGATCCGTCCGTGTCCTCCAGCGATGACGATGCGCATACTCACGACCGTACGACGGGACCGGCCGGAGGGCTCCCCGGCTCCGGCGGACGCTCCGGCCGCGCCTGCCTCGGCAGGTCGAGCGCCGCCGCCGAGTCGCAGTACTCCCGCACCGCGCTCGTCCGCGCCACCACCCGCCCCCGGTGCACCACGATCCGGCTGTACGCCAGCGACAGCACCCCCGAGAGGCGCCCGCCCCGCACCGCCACCAGCTCCGCCGGGAAACCGGCCTCCACCCGCACCTCCGGCAGCCCCATCACCGCCCGCGCCTCCGTGCTCACCGCCCCGTACGCCTCCTCCGCCCGCAGCCCCCCGAGCGAGGCCAGCAGATACGCCGCCTCCAGCGGATCGCCCCGCCCCACCGGGTTCGCCACGTCCCGCAGCGCCCCGCTGCCCGCCGCGACCCGCACCCCCGCCGCCCGGAGCAGCCGCACCGGGGCCACCCCGCGCCGCTCGGTGTTCCCACAGCCGCCCTGCGGCAGGCACACCACCGCCACCCCCGCCGCCGCGAGCCCGTCGGCCGCCCGCCGCGCCGCCTCCAGCGGCAGCCGTCCGAGCCCCGCGCCCGGCCCGATCGCCACCCCGGGCCGCAGCCCCCCGGCCATCGCCGCGAGCCGCGCGAGGCGCGCCGGGTCCCCGCCGTCCGTGTGCAGGTCCACCGGGACACCGTGCTCGGCGGCCACGTCGAGGACCGCCTCCACGTACCCGGAAGGGTCGGGGTCGAGGTCCGGGCAGCCGCCGACCACGCCCGCGCCCATCTTCACCGCGTCCCGCAGCATCGCCAGGCCGTCCGCGCCCGCCACCCCGGTGAGCAGCCGGGGCACGGCCACGGCGGTCAGGTCCACGAGCCCGCGCAGCGAGCGCCGGGCCTGGAGCACCGCCTTGAGCGGCCCGAGCCCCTGCACGTCCCCGGTCCGCACGTGCGCGCGCAGCGCGGTCGCCCCGTGGCCGAGCTGGAGCAGCGCCGCCTCGGTGGCCCGCCGCTGCACCTCGTCGGGGGCGTACGAGACGGGGCCGGGGGAGTCGGCGGAGAGGGCGGTGTCGGCGTGGGCGTGCGGTTCGGCGGCGGCGGGCAGCAGCAGATAGCCGGTGAGGTCGACCCGGGCTCCGACGGCGGTGAGGCTCCCGGCGGTGCCGACGGCCTCGATGCGACCGCCGGCCATGCGGACGTCGACGGTCCGTCCGTCGGTGAGCCGGGCGTGGGAGAGCAGGAGCGAGGTCGTGTCGGCGGTGGTGGCACCGTCCTCGGGCGGCGGCTGGGGCTGCTTGCTGTCGGCTGACATCGGGCTCCTCAAGGCTCCTCAAGATCAAGATCACGCAGCGTGGGCCCGAGCCTAGGGGCGCCCGGACCGACCTTCGGGGAGGAACGCAATAGTCGTACCGATGAGGCCACGAGTGGCGTACGAGACACCTGAGGACGCCCTGGTGGGGACCCCCGTAGGGGTACCGGGAAACGGATTTGGGTGATGGGCCGCAGACCGTGTAATGTCTTCCTCGCTCGCCCCAATAGCTCAGTCGGTAGAGCGTCTCCATGGTAAGGAGAAGGTCTACGGTTCGATTCCGTATTGGGGCTCTGGTGAGAGGGATTCCGCTTTCGGGCGGGATCCGGATCATCAAAGCGGTGTAGCTCAGTCGGTAGAGCAAGCGGCTCATAATCGCTGTGTCACCGGTTCAAGTCCGGTCACCGCTACACACGGTAGCCGATTGCGGGGTCGGTCCTTCGATCGGCTACCCTTTTATGCGTTCATCCGTCCCACCGTCCGTCCAAGGAGCACTCACGTGGCTGCCACCGACGTCCGCCCGAAGATCACGCTGGCCTGCGTGGAGTGCAAGGAGCGGAACTACATCACCAAGAAGAACCGGCGTAACGACCCGGACCGACTGGAGATGAAGAAGCACTGCCCTCGCTGCAACTCTCACACGGCGCACCGCGAGACGCGCTAACCAGGCTCGTACACGAGGCCGTCCCCATCCGGGGGCGGCCTCGTGTCGTTTGTCGGCAACAGATCCAGGAGGTACGAGCCCATGGCGCTCGACCAGTCCTTCGTGGGCCGGACCTATCCGCCCACCGCGCCCTACGAGGTCGGCCGCGAGAAGATCCGCGAGTTCGCCGAGGCGATCGGCGACGCGCATCCCGCGTACACCGACCCCGAGGCGGCCGGGGCGCTCGGGCACCCCGACGTGATCGCCCCGCCCACCTTCGTGTTCTCCATCACGTTCAAGGCGGCCGGAGCGGTCGTCGAGGACCCGCAGCTCGGCCTGGACTACAGCCGCGTCGTGCACGGGGACCAGAAGTTCGCCTACACCCGGCCCGTCCGCGCCGGGGACCGGCTCTCGGTCACCTCCACCATCGAGGCGATCAAGTCCCTCGCGGGCAACGACATCGTGGACATCCGCGGCGAGGTCCACGACGCCTCCGGCGAACACGTCGTGACCGCCTGGACCAAGCTCGTGTCCCGCGCACCCGAGGGGGCCTGACCATGACCGCGAAGATCGCCTACGACGAGGTCGAGGTCGGCACCGAGCTGCCCTCGGGCACCTTCCCCGTGACGCGCGCCACGCTCGTCCAGTACGCCGGGGCCTCCGGCGACTTCAACCCCATCCACTGGAACGAGAAGTTCGCGGTGGAGGTCGGCCTCCCCGACGTCATCGCCCACGGCATGTTCACCATGGCCGAGGCGGTCCGGGTCGTCACCGACTGGGCCGGTGACCCCGCCGCCGTCGTCGAGTACGGCGTCCGCTTCACCAAGCCGGTCGTGGTCCCCGACGACGGGACCGGCGCCGTGATCGAGGTCGCGGCCAAGGTCGCCGCCAAGCTGGACGACCGGCGGGTCCGCGTCGACCTCACCGCGACCTGCGCCGGTCAGAAGGTCCTGGGCATGAGCCGGGCCGTGGTCCGGCTCGCCTGACGGTCAGGTCCTCCCGGGGCCGGGTCACCTACTGGATCAGTAGGTGACCCGGCCCCGGGGCGTAACCTTGAGCCCGTGCAGCTCCTCGACGACGCCCCCCTCGCCCCCCTGACCACCTTCCGGCTCGGCGGGCCCGCCGCCCGGCTCGTCACCGCCACCACGGACGACGAGGTGGTCGCGGCCGTCCGCGAGGCCGACGAGGCCGGGACGCCGCTCCTGGTCGTCGGCGGCGGCTCCAACCTCGTCATCGGGGACGCGGGCTTCGCCGGCACCGCGCTGCGCGTCGCCACCACCGGCTTCACCCTGGACGGCACCCGGCTCGAACTCGCCGCCGGTGAGGTCTGGACGGACGCCGTCGCCCGGACCGTCGAAGCCGGACTGGCCGGGATCGAGTGCCTGGCGGGCATCCCCGGCTCGGCGGGCGCCACCCCGATCCAGAACGTCGGCGCCTACGGGCAGGACGTCTCCGCCACCGTGACCGAGGTCGTCGCGTACGACCGGCGCACCGGGGAGACCGTCACCCTCGGCAACGCCGAGTGCGCCTTCTCGTACCGGCACAGCGTCTTCAAGGAGCACCCCGAGCGGTACGTGGTGCTGCGGGTCCGCTTCGAGCTGGAGGACGCGGACGGGATGTCCGCACCCCTCAAGTACCCGGAGACCGCCCGCGCCCTCGGCGTGGAGGCGGGGGACCGGGTGCCGCTGGCGAAGGCCCGCGAGACCGTCCTCGCCCTGCGCGCGGGGAAGGGCATGGTCCTGGACCCGGAGGACCACGACACCTGGTCGGCCGGGTCCTTCTTCACCAACCCGGTCCTCACGGCGGAGGAGTACGAGACGTTCCTCACCCGCGTGGCCGGGCGGCTCGGCGCGGACGTCACCCCGCCCGCCTACCCGGCGGGCCCGGACGGCGCGGTGAAGACCTCCGCCGCCTGGCTGATCGACCGGGCCGGATTCACCAAGGGGTACGGCACCGGGCCCGCCAGGATCTCCACCAAGCACACGCTCGCGCTCACCAACCGGGGCGCGGCGACCACCGAGGACCTGCTCGCGCTCGCCCGCGAGGTCGTCGCCGGGGTCAGGGACGCCTTCGGGATCACCCTGGTCAACGAGCCCGTCACCGTGGGCGTCAGCCTCTAGGGGACGCGGCCCGGGCTCCCGGGGGTCAGGCCGCGATCCAGTCGTCGATCCCCGCGAGCAGCTTCGCCCGTACGTCCTGAGGGGCCGCAGAGCCCCGCACCGACTGCCGGGCCAGCTCCGCCAGCTCCTCGTCGGTGAAACCGTGGTGCCGCCGGGCGATCTCGTACTGCGCCGCGAGCCGCGAACCGAAGAGCAGCGGGTCGTCCGCGCCCAGCGCCATCGGCACCCCCGCCTCGAAGAGCGTCCGCAGGGGCACGTCCTCGTGCTTCTCGTACACCCCGAGCGCCACGTTCGACGACGGACAGACCTCGCAGGTCACCCCCCGCTCCGCGAGCTTCCGCAGCAGCCTGGGGTCCTCCGCCGACCGCACCCCGTGACCGATCCGGGCCGCCCGCAGATCGTCCAGGCAGTCCCGTACCGACGCCGGTCCCGTCAGCTCCCCGCCGTGCGGGGCCGCGAGCAGCCCGCCGTCCCGCGCGATGGCGAAGGCCCGGTCGAAGTCCCGCGCCAGGCCCCGCCGCTCGTCGTTGGAGAGCCCGAAGCCGACCACGCCCCGGTCCGCGAACCGCACCGCGAGCCGGGCCAGCGTCCGCGCCTCCAGGGGGTGCTTCATCCGGTTCGCCGCCACCAGGACCCGCATCCCCAGGCCCGTCTCCCGCGAGGCCGCGTCGACCGCGTCGAGGATGACCTCCAGAGCCGGAATGAGCCCGCCGAGATGAGGGGCGTACGACGTCGGGTCGACCTGGATCTCCAGCCACCCCGAGCCGTCCCTGACGTCCTCCTGGGCCGCCTCGCGCACCAGCCGCTGGATGTCCTCCGGGGAGCGCAGACAGGAGCGCGCGATGTCGTAGAGGCGCTGGAAGCGGAACCAGCCCCGTTCGTCGGTCGCCCGCAGCTTCGGAGGCGTACCGCTCCTGAGCGCCTCGGGGAGGCTCACCCCGTACTTGTCGGCCAGTTCGAGCAGGGTCGAGGGCCGCATCGAACCGGTGAAGTGCAGGTGCAGATGGGCCTTGGGCAGGGTGCTGAGATCGCGGTAGACATGCTCCATCGGCCGATCCTGCCGCACCCGAACGGACGAGAACACCCCGTTTCCCCGATCGGGACCTCGCTAGAACGCAAAAACGGGCCCCGGTTCCGGAGAACCGGGGCCCGTCGGAGCCGTCGTTCGGCGGACCTGACTCAGTCGGTCGCCTCGGCCAGCAGCTTCTGCAGCCGGGACACGCCCTCCACCAGGTCCTCGTCGCCCAGCGCGTACGACAGACGCAGATAGCCGGGGGTGCCGAAGGCCTCGCCCGGGACGACCGCGACCTCGGCCTCGTCCAGGATCAGGGCCGCCAGCTCGACCGAGGTCTCGGGGCGCTTGCCGCGGATCTCCTTGCCGAGCAGCGCCTTCACCGACGGGTACGCGTAGAACGCGCCCTCCGGCGTCGGGCAGTACACGCCCTCGATGTCGTTCAGCATCCGCACGATCGTCTGACGGCGCCGGTCGAAGGCGGCCCGCATCTCCGCGACGGCGTCCAGGTTCCCCGAGACGGCGGCGAGCGCGGCGACCTGCGCGACATTGCTCACGTTGGAGGTGGCGTGCGACTGCAGGTTCGCCGCGGCCTTCACGACGTCCTTCGGGCCCACGATCCACCCGACGCGCCAGCCGGTCATCGCGTACGTCTTCGCCACACCGTTGACCACGATGCACTTGTCGCGCAGCTCGGGGACGATCGCCGGGAGCGAGGTGAACTTCGCGTCGCCGTAGACCAGGTGCTCGTAGATCTCATCGGTGAGGACCCACAGGCCGTGCTCGACGGCCCAGCGGCCGATCGCCTCGGCGTCCGCCTCGCTGTAGACCGCGCCGGTCGGGTTCGACGGCGACACGAAGAGGACCACCTTGGTCCGCTCCGTGCGGGCCGCCTCCAGCTGCTCCACCGAGACGCGGTAGCCGGTGGTCTCGTCGGCCACGACCTCGACCGGGACACCGCCCGCGAGCCGGATCGACTCCGGGTACGTCGTCCAGTACGGCGCCGGGACGATGACCTCGTCGCCCGGGTCGAGGATCGCCGCGAACGCCTCGTAGATCGCCTGCTTGCCGCCGTTGGTCACCAGGACCTGGGAGGCGTCGACCTCGTAGCCGGAGTCGCGCAGCGTCTTGGCGGCGATGGCGGCCTTCAGCTCGGGCAGCCCGCCCGCCGGCGTGTAGCGGTGGTACTTCGGGTTCTTGCAGGCCTCGACGGCCGCGTCGACGATGTAGTCCGGGGTCGGGAAGTCGGGCTCACCGGCGCCGAAGCCGATCACCGGGCGCCCGGCGGCCTTGAGGGCCTTGGCCTTGGCGTCGACGGCGAGGGTGGCGGACTCGGAGATCGCACCGATGCGGGCGGAGACCCGACGCTCGGTGGGAGGGGTAGCAGCGCTCATACGGCCCATGGTCCCAGACCGGCTCAGGCCCCGGCACACAGGTTTCACGGACCGGACAGGAGCGGGCATTACCGGTCGTACGCGCGCCCCGCGGCAGGTCGGTCGCGGTTCCTGTTCGACGCGGGGCCCTCCGAGCACGTATGCTCACTGCTCGTTGGCCCGGACCGATCACATCTCACGATGCGGTAGGTTGGGGGCACCAACAAAGGGTCGTAGCTCAATTGGTAGAGCACCGGTCTCCAAAACCGGCGGTTGGGGGTTCAAGTCCCTCCGGCCCTGCTACACACACCGCCAGGTGTTGTGCGCATGTACGTACTTCATTGCACCGTCGTGCGGCTCCACCCGGGCGCGGCACGGCCGACCCGGAATCAGGTGAGAGATCGTGACGGACGCCGTAGGCTCCATCGACATGCCTGATGCCGATGACGAGAACGCCGAGTCGACGAAGAAGTCCCGCAAGGGCGGCAAGCGCGGCAAGAAGGGCCCCCTGGGCCGTCTCGCGCTCTTCTACCGACAGATCGTCGCGGAACTCCGCAAGGTCGTCTGGCCCACGCGCAGCCAGCTGTCGACGTACACGACCGTGGTGATCGTCTTCGTCGTCATCATGATTGGCCTCGTCACCGTGATTGACTATGGCTTCCAGGAAGCAGTCAAGTACATCTTCGGCTGACTTCTTGTTCCACCCCATCTGTATCGCAGGAAGAAGCAGCCACCGTGTCTGACGCGAACCTGAACGACGCCTCCGAGTCCGCGCCCGTCGAGGACGAGCTGGACATCGTCGAGGCCGCCGAGGAGGACCAGGCGGACGCTGCGGACGACATCGCAGGCGAGGACGCCGAGGGCGCCGCTCTCCCCGTCGAGGACGAGGACGAGCAGGACACCGACGAGGACGTCGAGGTCGCCGAGGGCGACGAGGACGAGACCGTCGAGGCCGAGGAAGAGGCTGTCGACTCCGAGGACGTCGAGGCCGAGGACGCCGAAGAAGCCGAAGAAGAGGCTGTCGACTCCGAGGAAGAGACCGAGGAGGAGGCCGAGCCGGCCGCTCCGGTCGACCCGGTCGCCGCGCTCCGCGAGGAGCTGCGCACCCTGCCCGGCGAGTGGTACGTCATCCACACCTACGCGGGCTACGAGAAGCGCGTCAAGGCCAACCTGGAGCAGCGCGCCGTCTCGCTCAACGTCGAGGACTTCATCTACCAGGCCGAGGTGCCCGAGGAAGAGATCGTCCAGATCAAGGGCGGCGAGCGGAAGAACGTCAAGCAGAACAAGCTCCCCGGCTACGTCCTCGTCCGCATGGACCTGACGAACGAGTCGTGGGGCGTCGTCCGCAACACCCCCGGTGTCACCGGCTTCGTGGGCAACGCGTACGACCCGTACCCGCTGACCCTGGACGAGATCGTCAAGATGCTCGCCCCGGAGGCCGAGGAGAAGGCCGCCCGCGAGGCGGCCGAGGCCGAGGGCAAGCCGGCTCCGGCCCGCAAGCTCCAGGTGCAGGTCCTGGACTTCGAGGTCGGCGACTCGGTCACCGTCACCGACGGCCCCTTCGCCACCCTCCAGGCGACCATCAACGAGATCAACCCCGACTCGAAGAAGGTCAAGGGCCTGGTCGAGATCTTCGGTCGCGAGACCCCGGTCGAGCTCAGCTTCGACCAGATCCAGAAGAACTGATCCACACAAGTTTCCGACCAGGTCAGAGCAGCTCTCGCAGCCGCTCTGACCTGCTCGGTTTTTAGCCGCGCGTGTATACCCGTTATCGTTGTGCGGTATGCCTCCGTCCGGATGACCGGATGGCGGGCTGAACACTCTCACTAGGACCCGGAGAGAGCAATGCCTCCCAAGAAGAAGAAGGTCACGGGGCTTATCAAGCTCCAGATCAACGCCGGTGCGGCCAACCCGGCCCCGCCGGTCGGCCCCGCGCTCGGTCAGCACGGCGTCAACATCATGGAGTTCTGCAAGGCCTACAACGCCGCGACCGAGTCGCAGCGTGGCATGGTCGTGCCGGTGGAGATCACGGTCTACGACGACCGTTCCTTCACCTTCGTCACGAAGACTCCGCCGGCCGCCAGGCTGATCCTCAAGGCCGCTGGTGTGGACAAGGGCTCCGGCGAGCCGCACAAGACCAAGGTCGCCAAGCTGACGGCCGCCCAGGTCCGCGAGATCGCCACGGTGAAGCTCCCCGACCTGAACGCCAACGACCTGGACGCCGCGTCCAAGATCATCGCTGGCACCGCCCGCTCCATGGGCATCACGGTCGAGGGCTGATCACCTCAGCTCCCCGTTTGACCTCAGTGGTAGGGCCGGCGCTGGCCCGCACCACGACTCCACACCTGAACCAACAGGAGAAGAAGTGAAGCGCAGCAAGGCTCTCCGCTCCGCGGACGCCAAGGTCGACCGCGAGCGGAACTACGCGCCCCTCGAGGCCGTCCGCATCGCCAAGGACACCGCCACCACGAAGTTCGACGGCACCGTCGAGGTCGCCTTCCGCCTGGGTGTCGACCCGCGCAAGGCCGACCAGATGGTCCGCGGCACCGTGAACCTTCCGCACGGCACCGGCAAGACCGCCCGGGTCCTGGTCTTCGCGACCGGTGACCGTGCCGAGGCCGCGATCGCCGCCGGCGCCGACATCGTCGGCTCCGACGAGCTCATCGACGAGATCTCCAAGGGCAACCGCCTGAACGAGTTCGACGCCGTGGTGGCCACCCCGGACCTCATGGGCAAGGTCGGCCGCCTCGGCCGCGTCCTCGGCCCGCGTGGTCTCATGCCGAACCCCAAGGTCGGCACCGTCACCCCCGACGTGGCGAAGGCCGTCAACGAGATCAAGGGCGGCAAGATCGAGTTCCGCGTCGACAAGCACTCGAACCTGCACTTCATCATCGGCAAGGTCTCCTTCGACGAGACGAAGCTGGTCGAGAACTACGCCGCGGCCCTGGAGGAGATCCTCCGTCTGAAGCCGTCCGCCGCGAAGGGCCGCTACATCAAGAAGGCGACCCTCGCGACGACGATGGGCCCCGGCATCCCGCTGGACTCCAACCGCACCCGCAACCTCCTCGTCGAGGAGGACCCGGCCGCGGTCTGAGCCCCACAGGCTCACTGAGTGGTCAGTCGGCCCCCCACCTCCTCGGAGGTGGGGGGCCGACTCTTTGCTACGGTTAAAAGAATCGCAAAGACCTTTGACCAAGGGGCGGGCACACAGATGAACAAGGCCATGTGGAAGCGCGCGGGCATCACCCTGACGGCCGCCGCCGTCGTGACGGGCCTCGCCGGATGCCAGGACGGGGGCGACAAGGCCGCCGAGGCACCCGCCAAGGCGCAGAGCCAGGAAGACGTCACGAAGGTCATCCAGGCCGCGTACACGAAGACCGCGGCCGCCAAGTCGGCGAAGATCAAGATGACCATGGAGATGCCCGCGGCCCTCGAAGGCGGCGGCACCATGGAGATGACCGGCGTCCAGGGCTGGGACCCCGCGGTGATGGACATCACTGTCAAGGGCTCGATGCTCTCGGCCGGAGGCCCCGGCGCCCCCGAGCAGATGCGCATGGTCATGCTCGACAACGCCATGTACATGGACATGGGTGCCGCGCAGGCCGCCGAGATGGACGGCAAGCGCTGGATGAAGCTGGACATGAAGGCGGTCGCGGAGGCCGCGGGCGGCCAGGCCGCGGGCAAGTCGATGACCGGCGGCCTGGAGAACATGAACCAGGACCCGGCCAAGCAGCTCGCCCTGCTCCTGGAGTCGCCCGACCTCAAGCACGTCGGCCCCGAGAAGATCGACGGCGTCGACACCCAGCACTACAAGGGCACGCTGACCCTGGAGCAGATGGTCGCCGCCAACAAGAACCTCGACGTGCTCTCCGAGAAGGAGCGCACCGAGCTGGTCGACGGGGTCAAGAAGGCCGGGATCAAGGCGTACGACACCCAGATCTGGGTCAACGGGGACGGCTACCCGGTCCGGATGGACCTCGGCATGAAGATGGAGCAGGGCACCGTGAAGATGGGGATGCGCTACTCCGACTACGGCGCCGAGGCCACCGTCCAGGCCCCGCCGGCCAAGGACACCGTGGACCTCTTCGAGATGCTGAAGGGCCTCGGCCAGGGCTGATTTGCCCTGGACCGATCCGGTCGCGTACGCTTCCACAGAAGCCAAAGACCGCTGGTCGTCGCCGCTCCGTCAAGGTGCGGTGGCCGAAGGATTCGCTGAGACGCGAACGACCCGCGCAGGTGACTGTGGAAGAGTTCCCGACTCCTCGTGATTCGGTCGAGCTGAGCCCCGTGCGCCTGCGCCGGGGCGTTTTGTTTTGTTCAGTCCCTTCCGCGCGGTCCCATCACCCGGAAGGAGGCCGACGCTCATGGCAAGGCCCGACAAGGCTGCCGCGGTAGCCGAGCTCAAGGACAAGTTCCAGAGCTCGAGCGCCGTCGTGCTGACCGAGTACCGGGGTCTCACCGTGGCGCAGCTCAAGACGCTGCGTCGTTCGCTCGGTGAGAACGCCCAGTACGCCGTGGTGAAGAACACGCTGACCAAGATTGCGGCCAACGAGGCCGGGATCACCTCGCTCGACGACCAGTTCACCGGTCCGACGGGCGCTGCCTTCATCACCGGTGACCCGGTGGAGTCGGCGAAGGGTCTTCGTGACTTCGCCAAGGAAAACCCGAACCTCATCATCAAGGGCGGTGTCCTTGACGGTAAGGCGCTGACCGCCGATGAGATCAAGAAGCTCGCGGACCTCGAGTCCCGCGAGGTTCTGCTCAGCAAGCTGGCCGGCGCGTTCAAGGGCAAGCAGTCCCAGGCTGCCTCGCTCTTCCAGGCGCTGCCGTCGAAGTTCGTCCGCACCGCGGAAGCGCTTCGCGTCAAGCTCGCCGAGCAGGGCGGTGCCGAGTAATTCGGCTCGCGCATTGATCCGCGCCGCCTAGCGCGCGGGTCGCAGCGGGCCGTTACGCCCGCCTCCCTATACATCCGGCACCTGCCGATTTAGTGGAAGGATCGCCCATCATGGCGAAGCTCACCCAGGACGAACTTCTCGCCCAGTTCGAGGAGCTCACCCTCATCGAGCTCTCCGAGTTCGTGAAGGCGTTCGAGGAGAAGTTCGACGTCACCGCCGCCGCGGCCGTCGCCGTCGCCGGTCCGGCCGGTCCGGCCGCCGCTGAGGCCGTCGAGGAGCAGGACGAGTTCGACGTCGTCCTCGAGGGCGCCGGCGAGAAGAAGATCCAGGTCATCAAGGTCGTGCGTGAGCTCACCTCCCTGGGCCTGAAGGAGGCCAAGGACCTCGTCGACGGCACCCCGAAGCCGGTCCTCGAGAAGGTCGCGAAGGACGTCGCCGAGAAGGCCGCCGAGTCCCTCAAGGCCGCCGGCGCCTCCGTCACGGTCAAGTAAGACCGTTTCGGCTCGCTGAGCTGACTCCCGCCACCGTGTAACGCGGAGGCACCGAGAGGCGATCACCCAGATGGGTGGTCGCCTTTCGGCGTTCCCCGGAGACGGGCGTGGCGGGGGTCCTGGGGGCCTTCGGGAGCGGAGTATGGTGATCTTCGCCGTGCGCCCCGCAGACCGGGGGGCCTTGACGAACCGCACGCAGCGCGCAATTCTCAGGACGCGTCGTCACAACGATCCGTTTCCGAGGCATGGATCGACGACTGAACGGGCAGTATCGAGGTGCGCCACACGGCGCGAGGTACCGCGGAGTTGAGAGCAACGAGGGTCGCGAAGAAGTCGCCCTGGACATCAGTGAGCCAAGTGGCTACACTGTCCCTTTGCGCTGCCTGTTAGCTGCCCCCTGCCCGTCACCAGGGGCATACCTTCGCATCAGCTTCGTGGACCGACCCCATCTGACCTGGCCTTCTGGTCGTCTCAGGAAAAGTCTGCCGTGAAGCGTTGCTGGGGACCGGTACGCGCGTAGTGAGTCCGAGCCCTCGGAAGGACCCCCTCTTGGCCGCCTCGCGCAACGCCTCGACCAATACGAACAACGGCGCAAGCACCGCCCCGCTGCGCATCTCCTTTGCAAAGATCAGGGAGCCCCTCGAGGTTCCGAACCTCCTCGCGCTGCAGACCGAGAGCTTTGACTGGCTGCTCGGCAATGCCGCGTGGAAGGCTCGCGTCGAAGCGGCCCTCGAGTCGGGACGGGATGTCCCCACGAAGTCCGGCCTGGAGGAGATCTTCGAGGAGATCTCCCCGATCGAGGACTTCTCCGGGTCGATGTCGCTGACCTTCCGCGATCACCGTTTCGAGCCCCCGAAGAACTCGATCGACGAGTGCAAGGACCGTGACTTCACGTACGGCGCCCCGCTCTTCGTCACCGCCGAGTTCACGAACAACGAGACCGGCGAGATCAAGTCCCAGACGGTCTTCATGGGCGACTTCCCGCTCATGACGAACAAGGGCACCTTCGTCATCAACGGCACCGAGCGTGTCGTGGTGTCGCAGCTGGTCCGTTCGCCCGGCGTCTACTTCGACTCCTCCATCGACAAGACGTCCGACAAGGACATCTTCTCCGCCAAGATCATCCCTTCCCGGGGTGCCTGGCTGGAGATGGAGATCGACAAGCGCGACCTGGTCGGTGTCCGCATCGACCGCAAGCGCAAGCAGTCCGTCACCGTCCTCCTGAAGGCCCTCGGCTGGACCACCGAGCAGATCCTCCAGGAGTTCGGCGAGTACGAGTCCATGCGCGCCACCCTGGAGAAGGACCACACCCAGGGCCAGGACGACGCGCTGCTCGACATCTACCGCAAGCTGCGTCCGGGCGAGCCGCCGACCCGTGAGGCCGCTCAGACGCTGCTCGAGAACCTCTACTTCAACCCGAAGCGCTACGACCTCGCGAAGGTCGGCCGCTACAAGGTGAACAAGAAGCTCGGCGCGGACGAGCCGCTGAACGCCGGCGTCCTCACCACCGACGACGTCATCGCCACGATCAGGTACCTGGTCAAGCTCCACGCGGGCGAGACCGAGACGATCGGCGAGAACGGCAACGAGATCGTCGTCGAGACCGACGACATCGACCACTTCGGCAACCGCCGCCTGCGCAACGTCGGCGAGCTGATCCAGAACCAGGTCCGTACGGGTCTCGCCCGTATGGAGCGCGTCGTGCGCGAGCGCATGACGACTCAGGACGTCGAGGCGATCACGCCGCAGACCCTGATCAACATCCGGCCGGTCGTCGCCTCCATCAAGGAGTTCTTCGGCACCAGCCAGCTGTCCCAGTTCATGGACCAGAACAACCCGCTGTCGGGTCTGACGCACAAGCGTCGCCTCTCGGCGCTGGGCCCTGGCGGTCTCTCCCGTGAGCGGGCCGGCTTCGAGGTCCGAGACGTGCACCCGTCCCACTACGGACGCATGTGCCCGATCGAGACCCCCGAAGGCCCGAACATCGGTCTGATCGGTTCGCTCGCCTCGTACGGCCGCGTCAACGCGTTCGGCTTCATCGAGACGCCGTACCGCAAGGTCGTCGACGGCCAGGTCACCGACGAGGTCGACTACGTCACCGCCGACGAGGAGGACCGCTTCGTCATCGCGCAGGCCAACGCCGGGCTCGACGACGACCTGCGCTTCACCGAGAACCGCGTCCTGGTCCGCAAGCGCGGCGGCGAGGTCGACTACGTCGAGCCGTCGGACGTGGACTACATGGACGTCTCGCCGCGCCAGATGGTGTCGGTCGCGACCGCCATGATCCCGTTCCTCGAGCACGACGACGCCAACCGTGCCCTCATGGGCGCGAACATGATGCGTCAGGCGGTGCCCCTCATCAAGTCGGAGGCCCCGCTCGTCGGCACCGGCATGGAGTACCGCTGCGCCACCGACGCCGGTGACGTGCTCAAGGCCGAGAAGGACGGTGTCGTCCAGGAGCTGTCGGCCGACTACATCACGGTCGCCAACGACGACGGCACGTACATCACGTACCGCCTGCACAAGTTCTCCCGCTCCAACCAGGGCACCTCTGTGAACCAGAAGGTCGTCGTGGACGAGGGCGACCGCGTCATCGAGGGCCAGGTCCTCGCCGACGGTCCCGCCACCGAAGACGGCGAGATGGCGCTCGGCAAGAACCTCCTCGTGGCGTTCATGCCGTGGGAGGGCCACAACTACGAGGACGCGATCATCCTGTCGCAGCGCCTCGTGCAGGACGACGTCCTCTCCTCGATCCACATCGAGGAGCACGAGGTCGACGCCCGTGACACCAAGCTCGGCCCGGAGGAGATCACCCGGGACATCCCGAACGTCTCCGAAGAGGTCCTCGCCGACCTCGACGAGCGCGGCATCATCCGCATCGGTGCCGAGGTCGTCGCCGGTGACATCCTCGTCGGCAAGGTCACGCCCAAGGGCGAGACCGAGCTGACCCCCGAGGAGCGGCTGCTCCGCGCGATCTTCGGCGAGAAGGCGCGCGAGGTCCGTGACACCTCGCTGAAGGTGCCCCACGGCGAGATCGGCAAGATCATCGGCGTGCGCGTCTTCGACCGCGAGGAGGGCGACGAGCTTCCCCCGGGCGTGAACCAGCTGGTCCGCGTCTACGTCGCCCAGAAGCGCAAGATCACCGATGGTGACAAGCTCGCCGGCCGTCACGGCAACAAGGGCGTCATCTCCAAGATCCTGCCGATCGAGGACATGCCGTTCCTGGAGGACGGCACCCCGGTCGACATCATCCTCAACCCGCTGGGTGTCCCGTCCCGAATGAACCCGGGACAGGTCCTGGAGATCCACCTCGGCTGGCTCGCCAGCCGCGGCTGGGACGTCTCCGGCCTCGCGGACGAGTGGGCGCAGCGCCTCCAGGCCATCGGTGCCGACCAGGTCGCCCCCGGCACCAACGTCGCCACCCCGGTCTTCGACGGTGCGCGCGAGGACGAGCTCGCGGGTCTGCTCCAGCACACCATCCCGAACCGCGACGGCGAGCGCATGGTGCTCCCGACCGGCAAGGCGAGGCTGTTCGACGGCCGCTCCGGCGAGCCGTTCCCGGAGCCGGTCTCGGTCGGCTACATGTACATCCTCAAGCTCCACCACCTGGTCGACGACAAGCTCCACGCGCGTTCGACCGGCCCCTACTCCATGATCACCCAGCAGCCGCTGGGTGGTAAGGCCCAGTTCGGTGGCCAGCGCTTCGGTGAGATGGAGGTGTGGGCGCTGGAGGCTTATGGCGCCGCGTACGCCCTCCAGGAGCTGCTGACGATCAAGTCCGACGACGTGACCGGCCGCGTGAAGGTCTACGAGGCCATCGTCAAGGGCGAGAACATCCCTGAGCCCGGCATCCCCGAGTCCTTCAAGGTGCTCATCAAGGAGATGCAGTCCCTGTGCCTCAACGTGGAGGTGCTGTCCTCGGACGGCATGTCCATCGAGATGCGCGACACCGACGAGGACGTCTTCCGCGCAGCGGAGGAGCTCGGCATCGACCTGTCCCGGCGTGAGCCGAGCAGCGTCGAAGAGGTCTGACGGGAGTTCGGCGGCGGGGACCAGTCACGGTCCCCCCGCCGGCCCCAGGACCCCCGTATCAGACCCCAAGCCTTACAACCCTGAGAGGGATTGACGCATAGTGCTCGACGTCAACTTCTTCGACGAGCTCCGGATCGGTCTGGCCACCGCTGACGACATCCGTCAGTGGAGCCACGGCGAGGTCAAGAAGCCGGAGACCATCAACTACCGCACGCTCAAGCCCGAGAAGGACGGACTCTTCTGCGAGAAGATCTTCGGTCCGACCCGGGACTGGGAGTGCTACTGCGGCAAGTACAAGCGTGTCCGCTTCAAGGGCATCATCTGTGAGCGGTGTGGCGTCGAGGTCACCCGCGCGAAGGTGCGCCGCGAGCGGATGGGCCACATCGAGCTCGCCGCCCCGGTCACCCACATCTGGTACTTCAAGGGCGTTCCGTCGCGCCTCGGCTACCTGCTCGACCTCGCCCCGAAGGACCTCGAGAAGGTCATCTACTTCGCGGCGTACATGATCACGTACGTCGACGACGAGCGTCGTACGCGTGACCTGCCCTCCCTGGAGGCGCACGTCTCCGTCGAGCGCCAGCAGATCGAGAACCGCCGCGACTCCGACCTGGAGGCCCGCGCCAAGAAGCTCGAGAACGACCTCGCCGAGCTCGAGGCCGAGGGCGCCAAGGCCGATGTGCGCCGCAAGGTGCGCGAGGGTGCCGAGCGCGAGATGAAGCAGCTGCGCGACCGTGCGCAGCGCGAGATCGACCGTCTGGACGAGGTCTGGGCGCGCTTCAAGAACCTCAAGGTCCAGGACCTGGAGGGCGACGAGCTCCTCTACCGCGAGCTGCGTGACCGCTTCGGCACGTACTTCGACGGCTCGATGGGTGCCGCGGCGCTGCAGAAGCGCCTGGAGTCCTTCGACCTGGAGCAGGAGGCCGAGCGCCTCCGCGAGATCATCCGCACCGGCAAGGGCCAGAAGAAGACCCGTGCGCTCAAGCGCCTCAAGGTCGTCTCCGCGTTCCTGCAGACCGCGAACAGCCCCAAGGGCATGGTTCTCGACTGCGTGCCGGTCATCCCGCCGGACCTGCGTCCGATGGTGCAGCTGGACGGTGGCCGCTTCGCGACCTCCGACCTGAACGACCTGTACCGCCGCGTGATCAACCGCAACAACCGTCTGAAGCGTCTGCTCGACCTCGGTGCCCCCGAGATCATCGTGAACAACGAGAAGCGGATGCTCCAGGAGGCGGTCGACGCCCTCTTCGACAACGGCCGTCGTGGTCGCCCGGTCACGGGCCCCGGCAACCGTCCGCTGAAGTCCCTCAGCGACATGCTGAAGGGCAAGCAGGGTCGTTTCCGTCAGAACCTGCTCGGCAAGCGTGTCGACTACTCGGCGCGTTCCGTCATCGTCGTCGGCCCGCAGCTCAAGCTGCACCAGTGCGGTCTGCCGAAGGCCATGGCGCTGGAGCTCTTCAAGCCGTTCGTGATGAAGCGCCTGGTCGACCTGAACCACGCGCAGAACATCAAGAGCGCCAAGCGGATGGTCGAGCGCGGCCGCACGGTCGTGTACGACGTCCTCGAAGAGGTCATCGCCGAGCACCCGGTCCTGCTGAACCGTGCGCCCACGCTGCACCGCCTCGGCATCCAGGCCTTCGAGCCGCAGCTGGTCGAGGGCAAGGCCATCCAGATCCACCCGCTCGTCTGCACCGCGTTCAACGCGGACTTCGACGGTGACCAGATGGCCGTCCACCTGCCGCTCTCCGCGGAGGCGCAGGCCGAGGCCCGCATCCTGATGCTGTCCTCGAACAACATCCTGAAGCCCGCCGACGGCCGTCCGGTGACGATGCCGACCCAGGACATGGTCCTCGGTCTGTTCTTCCTCACCACCGACGGCGAGCTGCGCGACACCAAGGGCGAGGGCCGCGCGTTCGGCTCCACGGCCGAGGCGACCATGGCGTTCGACGCGGGCGAGCTGGCGCTGCAGTCGCAGATCGACATCCGCTTCCCGGTCGGCACCATCGCTCCTCGTGGCTGGGTCCCCCCGGTCACCGAGGAGGGCGACGACCACGTCGGAGCGGGCGAGTGGCAGCAGGGTGACTCGTTCCGCCTGCGCACCTCGCTGGGCCGCGCGCTCTTCAACGAGCTGCTGCCCGAGGACTACCCGTTCGTCGACTACTCCGTCGGCAAGAAGCAGCTCTCCGAGATCGTCAACGACCTCGCCGAGCGCTACCCCAAGGTCATCGTGGCGGCGACGCTCGACAACCTGAAGGCGGCGGGCTTCTACTGGGCGACCCGTTCCGGTGTCACCGTGGCCATCTCCGACGTCGTCGTGCCCGAGGCCAAGAAGGCCATCGTCAAGGGCTACGAGGAGCAGGACGAGAAGGTCCAGAAGCAGTACGAGCGCGGTCTGATCACCAAGGAAGAGCGCACGCAGGAGCTCATCGCGATCTGGACCAAGGCGACCAACGAGGTCGCCGAGGCGATGAACGCGAACTTCCCGAAGACGAACCCCATCTTCATGATGGTCGACTCGGGTGCCCGAGGAAACATGATGCAGATGCGTCAGATCGCGGGTATGCGTGGTCTGGTGTCGAACGCGAAGAACGAGACGATCCCGCGTCCCATCAAGGCGTCCTTCCGTGAGGGCCTCACCGTTCTGGAGTACTTCATCTCCACGCACGGTGCCCGTAAGGGTCTGGCGGACACCGCCCTGCGTACCGCCGACTCGGGTTACCTGACCCGTCGTCTGGTGGACGTCTCGCAGGACGTGATCATCCGCGAGGAGGACTGCGGCACCGAGCGCGGTCTGAAGCTGCGGATCGCCGAGCGCGGCGCCGACAACGTGCTGCGCAAGACCGAGGACGTCGAGACCTCCGTGTACGCGCGGATGCTCGCCGAGGACGTCGTCGTGGACGGCAAGGTCATCGCGCCGGCCAACATCGACCTGGGTGACGTGCTCATCGACGCCCTGGTCAACGCGGGCGTCGAGGAGGTCAAGACCCGCTCGGTCCTGACCTGTGAGTCGGCCGTCGGCACCTGTGCCTTCTGCTACGGCCGTTCGCTCGCCACCGGCAAGCTGGTCGACATCGGTGAGGCGGTCGGCATCATCGCCGCCCAGTCCATCGGTGAGCCCGGTACCCAGCTGACGATGCGTACCTTCCACACCGGTGGTGTGGCCGGTGACGACATCACCCAGGGTCTGCCGCGTGTCGTCGAGCTCTTCGAGGCGCGTCAGCCCAAGGGTGTCGCCCCGATCTCGGAGGCGGCCGGCCGCGTCCGCATCGAGGAGACCGAGAAGACCAAGAAGCTCGTCGTCACCCCGGACGACGGCACCGAAGAGACGGCGTTCCCGATCTCGAAGCGTGCCCGTCTGCTCGTGGGAGAGGGCGACCACGTCGAGGTGGGCCAGAAGCTCACCGTGGGTGCCACCAACCCGCACGACGTGCTGCGCATCCTGGGTCAGCGCGCGGTCCAGATCCACCTGGTCGCCGAGGTCCAGAAGGTCTACAACTCGCAGGGCGTGACGATCCACGACAAGCACATCGAGATCATCATCCGGCAGATGCTCCGCCGTGTGACGATCATCGAGTCCGGCGACGCGGAACTGCTGCCGGGCGAGCTCGTCGAGCGCTCGAAGTTCGAGACCGAGAACCGTCGTGTGGTCACCGAGGGCGGTCACCCCGCCTCCGGCCGTCCGCAGCTGATGGGTATCACCAAGGCCTCGCTGGCGACGGAGTCCTGGCTGTCGGCCGCCTCCTTCCAGGAGACGACCCGAGTGCTGACGGACGCGGCGATCAACGCCAAGTCCGACAGCCTCATCGGCCTCAAGGAGAACGTCATCATCGGTAAGCTCATCCCGGCCGGTACGGGCCTCGCCCGTTACCGCAACATCCGGGTGGAGCCGACCGAGGAGGCCAAGGCCGCGATGTACTCGGCCGTCGGCTACGACGACATCGACTACTCGCCGTTCGGCTCGGGCTCCGGCCAGGCCGTGCCGCTGGAGGACTACGACTACGGTCCGTACAACCAGTAAGCGCTAGTGGTACCGAAGGGCGGTCATCCCGTGAGGGGTGGCCGCCCTTCGGCGTGCCCGGCTAGCGGGCGGCCAGCTCCCAGACCGCGACGAGCACACCGGCGCTCGCGGTCAGCGCGGCGATGCTGGCGAGGGGCCAGCGGGCGCGTTCCAGGGCGTCGAGGCGGGTCTCGTGGTCGGCGAGCTGTTTGTCGGTCTGGTCGCTGCGCTGCACGAGCAGGGCCAGCGAGCCGTCGACCCGGGCGAAACCGGCCTCCAGGGTGCCGCGGAGGCGTTCCAGTTCGAGGACGACGGCCACGGGGTCGCTCGGGTCAGGCTCGGTCATCGTCACCGCCCTCGGCCGGGGCGGCGCGCAGCCAGGACGGCAGCAGCGCCTGCACCGCGTCGAGGGCCATCACCCGGGTCAGCGCGCCGGAGACGGCCAGGGCTCCGGCGACCCAGGGGAGCGTCTCGGGGAGGCCGGAGGCGTCGACGATCGCGGGGAGCACGACGGCGATGCCGACGGCGGACTGGAGGACGGTACGGGCCGTGCGCTTGGCGGCATCGGACATCGGGACTTCTCGCTTCCTGTGTGATCGGCCCGGTCAGGGGGCCTTGGTGTACGGGACCTTCAGCGCGGTCCAGGACGCGGGGCCGGGGATGCCGTCGGCGTCGGAGCCGCGCAGGCCGAGGGTGCGCTGCCACTTCGCGTAGCTGCGCCGGTCGGCCTCGCTCCAGCGGGGGCCGGGGCCGACGGTGTACGTGGAGCAGCCCTCGGCGACGAGACGGCGGCCCATGGCCGTGATGACCGGGGAGTTCGTCTCCTCGCGGAAGAACGAGGTGCCCGGGAACGGCTGGAGGCGGGGTGCGGCCGGCTTTCCGGCGCCGGGGGTCTTGGCGGGATCCTTGGCGGGGGCCTTCTTGAGCCGGGCCTGGACGCGTTCGCGGAGGGTCGGCATACCGAAGCCCTTGGGGTCGCTCTTCCAGTCGGACCACTCCAGGTGGCCGATGACGGAGCGGGCGCCCCAGCCGTGGGCCCGGCAGAGGGCGGCGGAGACGCGTTCCATGGCGTCGAGCTGGGCGGCGGGCCAGGGGTCGGTGCCGTTGCCGAGGTTGACGCACTCGAAGCCGTAGAAGCGGGAGTTCCCGTCGACGGCTCCCGGGCTGCCCTGGTGGGCGCGGGGGGCCGGGGGGCGGCTGCCGTACGTCTCGGTGATCACGGCCTGGAGGACGGACGGGTCGCCGCCGCCCGCGTGGTTGGCGCGGCCGTTGGCGACCAGGTGGACGCTGCCGTCCTTGGCGATGACTCCGTGGCAGAGCGGCCCGGGGAGGCCTTCGTAGCCGTGGAAGCACATGTCGACGGAGGACGCGGTGCCGCTGGAGACGGTGTGGTGGATCATCACACCGGTGACCGGGCCCCAGGCGCCGGTGTGGTTGCGGTTGTGGGTGCGCCAGCCGGGGTGTTCGACGACGGTGACGCCTTCGGCGCGGAGTGCGGCGACGAGCCGGTCCGCGGGGAGGGGAGTGGCCATCTGGTGTCCCTCCGGACATGAAAAAAGCCCGCGCGGAGGGCGGGCGTACGGGTGGGGCGGTGGGCCGGTGGGGGGCGGTCGGCCGGTGTCACGGGGACGGGGCGGGCTCCGGCTTCGGGTCCGGCGTCGGGGCGGGGCCCGGGTCCGGCGTCGGGGTCGGCGGGGCCCAGGTCGCGCAGAGCGCGGCGTAGGCCGCCCGGCGGGTCTCGAAGTCGGCCAGCGCGCTCGTGACGGCGGTGCGCACGGCCGCCGGGTCCGGGGCGACCGGGGTGCCGTCCCGCCCGTTGAGGACGACGAGCCCGCTGCCGCGCAGGGTCGAACCGGCCGCACCGGCCTCGCCGAGCTGGGCGGTCACGTAGACCTGCGGGTACTCGCCGGTCATCGGGTCCGGTTCGAGGGCGCCGCCGAGGGTGGTGTCGTAGATGCGGACGTCGACGGTGTGCCCGCCGTCGGTGACGGTGGCACGGCCGGCGTAGTCGATGGCCACGCCCCAGGGCAGGGCCGGGTCGATGATCATGCGTTTCTCCTTGGGGAGGGCGGGTCAGCTCTGGGTGCCGTGCATCAGCATCGGCTTGGCGTAGACGGTGCCGGTGCCGATGACCCGGGCCTGCACCTCGATCTTGACCGTGGTGCCGAAGCGGGAGGTGATGTCCGGCACGACCCGGTCGGTGACGTCGAAGACGGTGCCCGCGGAGGTGACGCCGCCGAACTGCGTGGCGCCGTCGATGAGGACCTTGACCTCGCCGGTCGCCCCCGCGCTGACCCTCGTCTCCATCATCAGCCGCAGCCGCGGCTGCCAGACCGGGTTGTGCGAGCGGGCGATCGTCGCCCAGGTCGTGGAGGTCGTCTGCGGCCAGCGGGTCTGGACGACGTCCTGCGGCGGCAGCATCGCGAGCCAGGGCCGGGAGAGCCCGCCGGCGACGATGTCGTCGGAGAACACCTCGTGGCCGTAGGAGTCGTACAGCCGGAGCACCTGCTTGGAGGTGCTGGTGCCGGTGCCGTTGAAGAGGGCCATCGCCAGTTCGCCGGTCTGCCGCCGCAGCGCCACCCCGTACTCGCTCTTCTCGGGCTCCTCGTCCCACTTGCCGACCCGGAGGACGGCGGTGCCGTTCGGCAGCTTCACCGTGAGCGCGCCGTCGCTGATCTCGTTGAGCGCGGGCCGGGTGTTGACGGCCGTGGACAGCGCCTGGATGCGGCGCTCCATCTGGGTGAGCCGGTCGATGATGTCCTGCGGCAACTGGGGCATCAGGCCTCCTCGAGGTAGAGCTCGGCGGTGTCGGGACGGCCGCGCTCCGGCGGCCGTACCTTGACGCCGATGATCCGGTAGCGGGCGTCGAGCCCCGGACTGTGCCATTCGTCGGTGATCCGGATGCGGGCCGAGCGGCCGAGCAGCGCGGGCGGCACCACACCACCGAGCCGGATGGTGATCTCGGGGATCACGACGGGGCCGGTCGCCTGGGCGAGTGTGCCGATGGCCATCAGTTCGAGCTGGCGGGGGTCGCTGATCTCGTTGTGGTCCGAGGAGAGGTCCACCCGGGGCCAGTTGCCGTTCAGGAGGTCGTCGGCCCGCCGCTCCGAGGACATCAGCGGTCGGGACTCGGCGGCGGCGTTGGTGTTGACCGACGCGCCCCGGGCCACGGCGGTGGTGCCGCCGCGGGTCGCGTCCCGGGGGAACGAGTACGACAGGATCGTGCCCGGCCGGTCGAAGACCAGGTCGGTGGCGCCGGTACGGATCTTGGGGGCGCCGAGCCGCAACTGGCGGATCCGCTCACCGGTGAGCGGATCCCGGTAGACCATGATCTGGTGCTCGAACCCGCTGTCCATGGCGGCGAGCTGCGCGAGCGCCTCGGAGTAGAGCGTCTCGTCGCCCCTCCGCCAGGACGCGGTCCGCAGGGTGAGGGAGGTCTCCGTGCCCGTACGGACGCGGATGTTGCCGCCCGGGTAGTCCGCGCTCTGGAGCCGGTCCCACAGGAGGCGGGCGATCTCCAGTTGGTCGATGGGCACGGGGAGGTGGATGTCCTCGCGGATGCGCCGCCGTCCCGCGTACGAGTCGAAGGTGGCGGCCTGGATGCTCAGGGTCAGCACCCCGCGCCCGCTGCTCTGCAGCGTGCTGGTCCAGATGATGCCGCCCCACCACAGGTCGCCGCCGCGCTCCAGGTAGACGGCGGTGCGGCCCTCCTCGACCTTGCGGACCCGGGCGGCGATCGCCTCGTCGGGGATGGGGATGGTGCCGGAGAGGGTGCCGGCCCTGCCGATGTAGTCGTCGAACTGGACGTCGCGCAGCGGCAGGATGTCGAGCGTCTGGTCGGTCAGCAGATCGCAGAAGATCGCCCGGTAGGGGGTGTCGAGTGCCATGGGGTCCCTCCTTTACTGGATGTAGGTGGCGCAGACGGAGAGGTAGCGGCCCGCGGACAGGACGCCGTTGGAGACCCAGCTCCGCAGGACGACCCGGCCGGTGGACTCGATACGGGCGTTCCCGTGGCCCCAGCCGTCGGCGGCGACGGCCTCGAAGTTGCCGGGCGGGGACCAGCCCGCCGGCAGGGTGCACAGGGGCTGGTCGGTGATCTGGCCGTTGGCGCCGGAGACGATGTCGGCGCCCGCGCGGGTCACCAGGGCGTTGAGGGTGACGATGCCGCGGGTGCGCCGGGCCGTGAACGAGGTGACCGTCCAGCCGTCCGCCGGGGTCAGACCGGTGGTACGGCTCTCGACCTCGACGGGTGGCTGGTAGGCCACCCAGGCGGTGCCGTTCCACCGCTGGAGCGTGCCGGCGTTGTCCCGGAACTGGCCGGTGTAGCCGCCGGTGGAGAGGGTGCCGGTGGGGGCGATGCCGCCGAGTTCCTTCGGGTACGCGACCCAGGCGGTGCCGTCCCAGCGCTGGAGCAGGTGGGAGTTGTCGTTGTCCTGGTACTGGCCGGGGTACGCGCCGGGCACCGCCGCGTTGCCGTAGACGGGCATGATGCCGCCGACACCGGCCGTGGTGACCCGGTGGTCGATGAGCGCGCCGCCCGTCCAGAGGATGCCGCCGGTGCCCGCCGAGGTCCCGGCGGGCACCTTGACGGCGTGCAGGGCCAGGGAGGTCGGGGGCGTGGCCGGGGTGGCCGGGACGGCCGCCGGGGTGCCCTTGACGATCTCGACCGTGGCCTCGGTCCGCTTCGAGCCGTCGACCTGGTCGTCGTACACGCGCAGGACGACCAGGTCGACGCGCGGGTTCAGCGGGTCGCCGTCGGCGAAGGTGAGGACCGTGTCCTGGTCGAGGGCTACCGGGTAGGCGCCCTGGGCGACGGCCCCCTGGACGACCGCGCGGCCGTGGTAGACGGTGGCGGTCATCGGGCCGGTGCCGATCATCTTCAGGCCGCCGACGCGGTACCTGCCCTCGTAGTCGCCGGGCAGGATGCCGGAGCGGACGCTGAGCGGGCCTGCCGGGGTGGTGGCGCCGAAGGCGGTGTGGCGGGTGCCCTGTCGGGTCTGCCCCTGGGCGGTGAGCCAGCCGGTGTGCAAGGTCATGGGTGCTCCTGTGCGGGGGTGGGTGGCTACGGCAGGGGGTCGACCCGGATGAAGGTGTTCTCGAAGCCCGCCTTCAGACCGAGGGTGTTGGTGAGGATCCGGAAGTACGCCGTGAGCGTGTAGGTCGCGCCCGGCGTCAGGTTGGACAGCCGCCGTGTGGTCGAGGCGGAGAGCAGGGTGGCGCTGGCGGCGACCGTCGCGTACTCGTCGTTGAGGTCGTTGACGACGGTGCCGTTCTGGGTGAGCCGGAGCGCCATGTACGCGTAGTGGTCGTCGCGCGACTTCATGCGGCAGCCGAAGCTGACGATGATCATCCGCGACGCCGGGGCGGTGAAGCTCACGGCGAGCGGGTTCGTGACGCGGCCCGTGAGCGTCGACGTGTAGGTGGTGGAGGTGGTGTCGCCGTAGTCGCCGTTGTCGACGAAGTACGGGCCGGGCACGGCCGGTGTCCAGGCGCTGCCGCTCCACCGCTGGAGCACCCCCTCCGGGGTGTCCCGGTACTGGCCGGTGTAGGTGGCGGTGGTGACCGCGCCCGCCGGGGCGATGCCGCCGATCGCGGACGGGTACGCCACCCAGGCGCTGCCGTCCCAGCGCTGGAGCGCGCCGCCGGAGTCCTGGTACTGGCCCGGGTAGACGCCGGGGTGCACCGAGCCCTCGACCGGGAGGATGCCGCCGAGGGAGACGACCGGGGTCCGCAGGTCCTTGAGGGCGGTGGCCCACGGGATGCCGCCGTTGCCCGCGCTGGCACCGGCCGGGACGGCCACCTCGTACAGCGCGAGGCTGCGCGGCGGGACGGCCGGGGCGAGCGGGGTCGGGCCGGGCACGCCCTGGATGATCTCGACCTTCGACTCGTTGCGGAGGCTCCCGTCGTACAGGTTGTCGTAGACCTTGGCGACGATCAGGTCGACGCGGCCGAACTGCGCGTCGCCGGTCGCGAAGGTGACGTCCTGGGAGCTGGGCAGGGTCACCGGGTAGGCGCCCTGGGAGATCTCGCCCTGGATGATCGCCCGGCCCTCGTAGACGGTCGCCGTCATGGCGGACGTGCCCGAGGTCCAGAAGCCGGACATCCGGTACTGGCCGTCGTAGGAGCCCGGCAGGACGCCGGAGCGCACCTGGACGGGGTTGGTCATGGTGGTCACACCGGTCTGGGTGAGACGGGTGTCCTCGCGGGTCTGGCCGGTCTCGGCGGCCCAACTGCTGCGCAGGTTCATGGGGTTCTCCGTTCGGTTGCGTGGAAGGACTGCGGGATCGGGGCCCGGTGCGGGGTCAGGCCCTGATCCACTGGGCGGAGAGGTTGCAGGAGTAGCCGGAGCCGCCGAGCGTCTTCACCGGAGCCGTGTTCGTCTGGTACGCCGCGAGCTGGAGCGTGTTGCCGGCGGTGAGCTTGATCAGGCCCTGGCCGCCGACGACGAGCGCCGCGCTGCCGGCCGGGGTCAGCCAGGTCATCCGGGGGACACCGACGCCGTTGAGGAGGATCCGGGCACCGCGCGACCCGTTGGGCGAGTCGCCGGACCAGGCGGCATGGGCGGAGACGCGCCACCATCCGGTGCGCGGCACCGTGTAGGTGGTCGTCCCGCTCCAGCCCGCGAAGTCGTCGATGTCGGTGCTCTGGAGGTTGACCGGGGTCCACTCGTTGGAGGGGACGCTCTGCGAGGTGGTCTGGGAGGCGCTGAACAGGATGGCCGCCTTGCCCTCGGCGTACTGCCAGGCCGTGCCGTCCCAGCGCTGGAGGGAGGCCCCGTTGTCCCGGTACTGGCCGGAGTAGAGGCCGTTCGTCAGGGTGCCGTTGGGGGCGATGCCGCCGATGTGACGGGGGTAGGAGACCCAGGTGGTGCCGTCCCAGCGCTGGAGCAGCCCGGCCGTGTCCCGGTACTGGCCGGCGTACACCCCCTTGAAGCCGCTGGCGGGCACGATGCCGCCGAGGGCGACGGTCGCGTAGTGCAGCGGCTGGACGGCGGCGGTCGTCCAGAGGACGCCGCCGGTTCCGGCGGAGGTGCCGCGCGGCACGGTGACCGAGTAGAGCGGGATCGCGCTTCCCGGTCCGCTCGCCGGGAGCACGGGAACGGCGGCCGGGGTGCCCTTGACGAGCCGCACGACGGCCTGGGTGGCCCCGGTGCGGTCGTAGGCGTCGTCGACGACGGCCAGTTCGATCAGATCGATCCGGTCGTACTGCGGGTCACCGTCGGTGACGGTCAGGACCTCGGGGGAGGTCACCGCGACGACGTACGCGCCCTGTGCGTTGTCCTTGCCCTGGACGACGGCCCGGCCGGTGCCGATGGTGGCCTGCATGGGGGAGGAGCCGGTCAGCGCGAGGCCGCCGGGGATGACGCCCGAGCGCGAGCGGAGCGCGGTCTCCTCGGGGGTCTGGCCGCTCCCGGTGAGCAGGGTGGAGAGGGTGATGCGGGTGTCCTCGCGGGTCTGCCCCTCAAGGCGGAGCCAGGCGGCTTGAACGGTCATGATGCACCTTTCCGGTGGATGGGAGGAGCGGAGGTCACCATTCCGCGCTGCGCCAGCGGACCGTCATCAGGGCCTGCGGGGAGGCCGAGTCCGGGCGGAAGGACAGGTCGGTCCGGCCGGGTTCCAGGGCGAACAGCTCCTCCGGGCTGGAGTCGGCCATCGCCGTGTGCCGTCGCGAGGCGGAGTTGTTGAGGGTCACGGTGCCGGCGCCGGTGTCGACCACCAGCTCGTCCCCGGCCGCCAGGTCGATCGCGTACCGCAGCCGACGGCGGTTGACCCGGTCGGTCACGGTCGGCTGGGAGCAGGGGCCGAGGAAGGAGATCACCGGATGGGTGGCGGCCGAGCCGGTGTTCTCCGCGACGGCGTCACCGGTGCTCTTGGCCTCGCCCCACTTGAGCGGCCAGGTCAGCGGCCAGACGAGACCGGATTCGGGCTGCGGGGCGGTGGTGCTGACCGTCTGCTCGGCGACGGCGTACCGGCGCGGGTCGGAGGCCAGCCACTGGATGGACATCCGCGAGCTGCCCTGGGTGGCGAAGCCCTGGTCGGCGGGGACCACGCGCTGGGCGATCCGGGCCCGTACGGTGAGCAGCTCGCCGTGCAGCCGGACGGTGAGCCACCGCTCTTCGTCGAGCAGGGCGAGCGCCTGGCGCAGGGCACGGACCGGGCCCGCGGTGTCGTTCCACCCCGGCATCAGCACGATCGTGCCGCCGATCTTGCGCGGCTTGGCGAAGCGGGAGCCCGGCCAGGAGCCGTGGGAGGTGGGCCGCTCGGCGTCGGAGGAGTCGTACTCGGGCAGGTCCTCCCAGCCCGACAGACCGGTGCGGTCGACGGCGAAGGGGGTGCCGGGGCCGATCAGGAGCCCGGCCCACTGGAGCTGTCCGTCCTGGCTGATGAGCGAGCCGGGCGGGAGGTCGGCGGTGAAGTTGCTTCCGGTGTAGGGGGTCGTGTCGGCCATGGGGCCGTCACCTCACTTCGGATGGATGTCAGGAGTGGGCGGTCGCGAGGAAGAGCAGGTCCTCGGCGGTCGACCGGGGGCCCGCGCCGGGGGTCTCGTGGAAGTCCCGGACACGGCGCGGCGGTCGGGGCGTACTGGGGAGGTCCGGGACGCGGCGGGCCTCCAGCTCGGAGACCGGGTCGATGCGCCAGCCCTCCGGGGAGCCGGGGAAGACGACACCGCCCTCGGCGAGCATGGGGATCTTCTTCAGGGTGACGCCGAACTTCTTGCCGGTGAGGGGGATCTCGAAGCTGAGCTTGTTGAGGCCGTCGATGATCCAGTTGACGAAGGCGATCAGTCCGTTGATCGGTCCCTTGACGACGCCGAGCACGGTGTTGAGTCCGCCCTCGACGAGGTCGCCGATGCCGTTGAGCGCCCGGCTGACCGCGTCCTTGGCGGTACGGAAGAACCCGGGGACGCTCTCGGTGATCCAGCGGACGCCCGGCTGGACGGAGCTCTTGATGCCGCCGATCGTGCGCGAGGCGATGCCGCGCAGCGCGTTCGTCGCGGAGGAGACGTTCGAGCGGATCCCGGAGATCCCGTTGACGACCGATCCGACGGCCTTCAGCGCGCCGGTGAACAGGGACAGGTACCCCTTGACGTAGACGGCCACCGCCTCGCCGACCATCTGCATGACCGGCTGGAGGAACTTCCAGATGCCCTGGACGGCCTTGAGCACCTGGTCGAAGACCTGCTTGATGACGCGCTGGCCGGTCTCGGAGTTGACCGCGAACTCGATCAGATAGGCCGCGACGGGCACGATGATGCCGATGGCGAAGCCGATCGGGTTCGCCCGCATGGCGACGTTGACGGCCACCATCACGACGGAGGCGACGGTCATCGCGATGCCGAAGGTCTCCATGATCCGGGTGACGACGTCGGTGACCGGGATCAGCGGCGCGAGGATGCCGACGATGATGCCCGCACCGGCGCCGATCTTCCCGGTCGCGGTACGGGCCTTGCCCGCCGCGTCGCCCATCCGCCGGACCCCCGCGGGGGCGGTGGACGTACGGATCCTGCTCACGGCGGTGCTCGCCCCGGCCGCGCCCTGGCCGAGGCTCCGCAGGGAGCCCCCGGCGTTCTTGACGCCCGAGGCGAGGGAGTCGGCTCCACCGGCCGCCCGCCGCACGTCCTGGGTGAACCGCCGCAGGGAGTCGCCCGCCTGGCCGGCTCCCTGCCGGAGGCCGTTCGCCACCGGGACGACGGTCCGGAACTTCGGCATGACGGCCGCGGCACTCATCCGCGTGCCTTCACCAGGTACATGAGCGCGTTGGCCGTCGCGTGCGGGTCACTGCCCTTGGACGCGTGGTAGTGCTCGATGTGCAGTCCCGGGCCGCTCCGGGCAGCGGTCTGGTAGCCGCCCTGGCCCAGCCGGGCGCGCTGCGCGGTGAGGGCGAGGAGCCGGTCCAGCTTGGAGAGCGGGAGGACGGCCTCGGCCTCGCCCGCCTCGGCGAGGATCGCCGGGACACCGCCCTGGCGGGGCATGACGACACCACCGGTGGCGAGCATCGGGATGGTCGGGAGATTGACGCCGAAGGTCTTGCCGCCGACGACCGGGACCCAGCCGGGGACGCTGACCTTGACCGAGTTCAGTGAGCCGATCATCCGGTTGATCAGGCCGATCACCGAGTTGATCGGGGACCTCACGCCGTCCTTGATGCCGTTGAACGCCCGGGACGCGATGTCCTTGAGGCCGTTCCAGATGGACGACATCTTGTCCTTGACGGCGCTGAAGGCTTTCGGGATCGCCGACTTGATCCAGTTGATGACCGGGGTGATGACGGCCTTGATGCCGTTCCAGACCGTGCTGATGACGGCCCTGATCGCCGTCATCACCGTGGTGATGACGGTCTTCCAGATCTTCACATAGGTTTTGACGACGGTCGCGACGGCCTTGACGACGGCCGAGATGGCGGTCCTGATGCCGTTCCAGACCGTCTTGATCAGTGTTCCGGCCTTCTTCATGATCGGCCCGACGGCCTTCATGACGGAGCCGATCACCGCCTTGATGCCGCTGAAGGCCTTCTTCATGATCGTCTGCATCGTCTTCGAGCGCGCGGCCATCTCGACGATCTTCTCGATGAGCGGCATGAAGAGTTCGAGCAGCCGGACCAGGAAGTTGCCCTTCATGGACCGGTTGAGCCTGTCCTGGCCCTTGGCGGCCTTGCCCGCGCCGGACTCGTACCTGCCGAGCTTGCCGCCGGCCGACTGGGCGGTGTCACCGGCCTTCTTCATGGCGCGTTCGGCCTGGTCCGAGGCGGTCTTGAGCTTCTTGAGCTCGCTGCCGGAGTTCTGGGCGTTGGTACGAAGGGTCTTCAGCTGGCCGGACGCCGACCGACCGGCGTCACCGACCTTCTTGACCGAGGTGCCGGCCCCGGACGCCTGGGTCTTGAAGGAAGTCAGGGCCGTGGAAGTGTTCTTGAGGGATCTGGCGAGAGACATGGGTTACCTCCTTTCGTGAGAGGTGGGGTCAGAGGGCCGTGTTGAGCTGGCCGACCGCGGTCCGGAGGCTGTCCAGCGACCGGTTCAGGGGGCCGATCTGCTCAGTGAGGTTCTTCGCCGCGTCGGCCGCTTTCTGAAGGGGGTCCGCCTTGGGGACACGGGCCGGTTCGAATCCGGTCACTGCGGTCTTGAGCTTCTCGGTGGCCTTGGCGACCTTGGTGATCTTCTGCGGATCCGCGTTCCGCATGGCGTTGTTGATCCTGTTGACGGCGGAGGCGACCGGCTTCATCTGTTCCTGGTTGATGTCCTTGATGGCCTCGGAGATCTTCTTGACGCCCGTCGCCGCCTTGGTGGCCGCGTTCTCCGACGGCAGCTTGCGGAACTCCCTGTTGAACGCGGGGGCAGCCCTGTTGAACTTCTGCAGCTCCGGGGTCAGGGCTTCGAGCTTGCCGCGCAGCGCTTCGAGGTTCGCTCCATCCCCGACGGCGGTGATCCCGCCGGCTGCGGCTGCCTGGGCCTTCTTGACGTCGCCGTACTTTTGGGGGCGGGGGAGGAGGCTGCCGTCCTGTGTGGCGAGGATCGTTCTGTTGTCACCCCGTGACTTGGTGAACATGCCGCTGATGAACGCTTGGGTCGCTTGCTGGGCCGTCCTGAGGTTCAGCGCCAAGGCCAGGAGGATCGCGGGGATGGCGAGGGCGATGAAGGCGGCGAGGAGGTACTGCCACCAGGAATCGTCCTCCTTGAACTTCTCGTAGGCGGCGGAGAAGCCCCCCAGGCCTGCGGCCTCCATCCACTCCGTCGGCTTCTCCTTGGTGAGCTCCTTGTGCATGTCGTCGAACTTTTTGAAGTACGGAGCGAAGAGCGTTGTCATCCACTCCTGGGTGGTGACCTTCGGAGACTCATCGACCAGATGCTTCTTGAGATCGACGAGGAAGCCCTTGGCTTCGGTGCCGGACTTCTTGTCTGCGGGGGTGATGGCGAACAGGGCGTCCTTCAGTGCGGCGATCTCCTTGGAGAGGTCCGCGATCGTTTCTGCCATGGGTACTCCGCTTCCGGCCGGTGACGGCCAAGCGCCGAAGAGCCCCCGCCGGTTGTGGCGGGGGCTCTTTCGTAGGGGGCGGTCGGCGCGGCTAGGCGTCCTCGTCCCGGCGGGGGCCGGGGCGCGTCGAGGCGAGGGCGTCGTTCCAGCCCGCCGTGTACGCGAGGGTCTCGCAGCGGGTGACCTCGGCGTAGAGGCTGCCGAGCAGCGCTCTCTTGTCGAGGGGGGCGGGTCCGTCGAGGAGCGTGCGGAGGCGGTCGTGGAGCGGGACGTGCGGTCGTGATGCCTCGGCATGCTGGGTCATGGACGCCTGCCTTCCGGTTGCTGGCCCTGTGCGTGTGTGGCGGCGCCGCGGAGTGAGGAGCGGGGGCACCACGTGTTCGAACTATTGTGCGAGCAGAGTGTGGAACATTCGTTCGATGTTTGTCGAGCGGTATACATCTGACGGCGCGTCTTCCGTCGTTTTGTCCGTACTGGCCCGTACTGGTCCGTACTGGCCGGTGCCTGATCGGCGCGTCTGTTCGACCGGGTAATCTGGAGGGCGCTCTCCGGACCACACCATTTCGGGGCGCAGGGGGCGCGAGGGGCGCGCGGGGACCCCAGGGGGCTGGAAGGCAGTACAGACACATGGAAACGGAGCCGGGTGCGGACCGGCACGAGCGAGTCGTCGACTGGCTCGCGGCCCACCCCGACCTGCCCCACCTCTTCGCCCGTCTCTCCGAGCTGGTCCTGGTGCACGGCCACGCTCCCCAGGACCTCGTCGTGCTGCCCCGGTCCGAGATCGACCGCCGGGAGACGACCGCCTTCACCGCAGGCTGGGCCGAGGCCGTGTCCGCCGAACTCCCGCGCATCCGGCGGGAGTACGAGAAGCGGGTCGCCGACGCCTACACCCAGGGCCAGAGCGACGCGCGGGGAATCCGTCGGCCCGAGCGGCGGGTGGAGAGCGGACAGGAAGGTGCTCGGGTCATCACCCTGCCCTTCGCCCGCCTCCTCGAACCGCCCACCGTCGTGGTCGAGGCAGAGGAGCGGGTCCGCAGGGAGCGCGAGCTGTTCGAGCAGCGGCCCGGGACCGAGCCCGAGCCCGAACCGGAATCCGGGCCCGCGCGCGCGCCGGACCCGGAACCGGGCAAGGAGCCGGGTGTCCTGCTCACCGCCCAGGAGAGCCGCGCCCGCAGGAGAGCCCGCCCGGTGCGGAAGGTCGTACGCGGCAAGGGCGGGCGCCCGATCGTGCCGCCGCTCGCCGGGGTGCCCGCGCAGGGCGGTCCGAACGCCGAGCGCCGGGACCAGGAACCGGCGGGGCCGGAGCCCCGGGCGGGCGGGGGGCGACGGCTCTCGGAGCGGGCCAAGGACCTGGAGAAGGAGCTGTCCGCCGAGCGAGCACGGGAAGCGCCCCCGGAGTCCGCTCCCTGACGGGAAACGGACTCCGGGGGCCGTGGGGTCACCCGAAGAACCGGGCGAGTGCCTGGGGGGACACCGCGCCCTCCTCGCCGGGTGCGCTCCGCCCGTCCGTGGCGGGGGCGCCGCCCTCGTCACGGAACGCGCTCGTGTCCCCGTCCTCGCTGCCGTCCTCGTCCTCGTCCTCGTTTGTGAGGCCGGGCCGGGGGACGGGCTTGGGCGGATCGGGCTGGTCGCCGTCCTCGCCCGCGTTGACGCACAGGAACATCCAGTTGGCGACGGCGAGATGGTCCACCGCGGCGGCCAGCAGATGATCGGAGATCGACCACTCGGCGGCCTCGCCGTGCAGCTCGCGCTGGACCGCGCCGTCCCTGGGCAGGTGCTTGACCAGCGTCAGGAGCCGACGGCTCGAGAGCGTGCCGCGGTGCCAGTCGAGGAGATCGACGGAGTAGTAGCGGAGGAGATCCGCCTCAAGGGCCTCGGCGTGTTCGTCGACGAACTCGACGAGGCTCAGCCTTCCCCCAGGCCGAGCCCGGTCTCCTTGCCGTAGGCCTCCAGGATGGCGGCGACGTCCTGCATGGTGATGTCGTGCTGCTCGAAGCGGGCGAACTGCGCCTCACCCATCAGGAGTTCGAGCAGCCCGTCCACGTCGTTGTCGTCGAGCTTGCGCAGCGCCTTGGCCGTCGCGCGGCTCAGTTCGGTCGGAAGGGTGTAGCTCTCGCCGTCCAGCTCGAAGGACCAGGCACGGCCGTGGGCCTCCTGTCGCTGGGCGCGGGCGGCGTTGACGTCGAAACGGGCCATGGTGACACGTACTCCTTGTTTCGGGTGAAAGAAGGCGGAAGAACCCCGGGAGGCGGGGGAGGGGCGGGGGGGGGGGGGGGGGGGGCCCCCGCCCCCCCCCGAAGGGTAATAACGGGCTTGGGGTACGGGGGTTCATTAAATACAAAGGGGCCCCCCGGGTTGCCGAGCCCGGA
>NZ_JBHYZW010000017.1:0-146924 GCF_042754005.1 Streptomyces sp. NPDC059247 | reverse complement strand
TGCCCCGGCCCCCCCCCCCCCCCCCGCTCCCTCCGGGGCCCCCCCGCGCGCGGGGGGGCGCCCGCCCCCCCCCCCCCCCCCGCCCCTCTCCGCGTCACGGCCCACCACGATCCGACCGACCCGGGCGAGGGACGCGATCCGGTCCGGCCCCGTCCGCGCCCCACCCGCACCCCAACCCAACAAGCGGCACGGCACGTGCCGTTGACAATCTGGGGCGGGAGTTGCCATGCTCCTTCCAGACGGCACGGCACGTGCCGTTCATGCTCCTGGGAGTGTCATGTCATGGCCTCATCCGTTCCGTCGTCCCGTTCCCGGATTCGTTCCGCGGGCTTGCCGGATCGGGCGCAACCGCCCCGGGCGCCTCTTCAGGCCGTACCCGGAAGAGGCCGGGGCGGCCACCGTGACATGCGGTCCCCGGAGCATCCGGGTGACCGGAGAGGGACGCGACGCGTACGCGCCCTCCGACCGGCACACCACCTGGAGCCCGGACGGGCCACCAGGGCGAGCACCGGCGGGAAGCCGGTGGAGACGATCCGAGGAGAGACACCGTGAACGTGCACGCCACCCCGTCGCAGGCACCCGTCCTGGTACGGGCCGCCGAAGCCGTGACCATCGAGGACGGCGCGACCAGCCTGATCACCCTGCTCGCCGACGCGGGCGCCACCGGCGGCGCGCTCACGGCGAACCGGGCGACCTTCCGCAAGGGGTCACCGGGCGCCCCCGCGCACTTCCACACCAAGGCCACGGAGATGTTCTTCGTCCTCAGCGGCAGGATGCGGATCCTGCTCCATGACCAGGTGGTGACGCTGGGCACCGGTGACTTCCTCACCGTCCCGCCGAACGTGCCGCACGCCTTCGCCCCCGCACCGGGCGAGGAGGGCGACATGCTCGTCGCCTTCACCCCGGGCATGGAGCGCTTCGACTACTACCGGCTCCTGGAGCGGGTGTACCGCGGCGAGGCGAGCGTCCAGGACATCCGCGACAGCTCCGAGCGGTACGACAACCACTACTTCGACAGCCCGGTCTGGACGGAGTCACTCGCGCGGGGCTGACACGGCGCACGGAGCCGATACGGCGCACGGGGCGACCCCGCCCCGACCGTTGAGCCGTACTGCATGAACCCCACGTCATTCGGCGTTGTTCCGGCCCGGCCCTGGGACGGATGCTAATCGGGCCCCCTCCGCCCCATGGCCCGGGGGGGGGCCGACCCATCAACGTCCCGGCCCGGATCGTCTCCGCGCCCCACGGGACCTTCCGGGCCCGCCGTGGCCCATCCGGGATCGCGGCGGGCCCGGTCACCCATCGAACACTCAGGAGAACTCATGGATCTGCGTCTTGCCGGACGGACCGCCGTGGTGACGGCCGCCGGCGGAGGGATCGGCGGCGCGGTCGTACGCACCCTCCTCGCCGAAGGTGCCAGGGTGCTCGGCGCGGACCGTACGGTCACGGAAGAGCTCGAAGCGACGGGTGCCCTCACGGTCGAGGCCGATCTCCTCACGCCCGAGGGTGTCGAGGAGGTGCGGCGCACGGCCGAGGAGCGGTTCGGGCACGTCGACCTGCTCGTGAACGGAGTGGGCGGACTGGCCGGGCTGGACCTGGGCGGACTGCCGGATCTCGACGAGGCGACCTGGCAGCGGGCGTTCGAGCTGAACCTGTTCGCCTCGGTACGGATCACCCGGGCCCTGCTCCCGCTGCTGAGGGAGTCGGTGGTCAACATCTCCACCAGCGTGGCGCACTGGCCTGCCTCCGGTCCCCACTGGTACGGGACGTCCAAGGCCGCGCTGACGGCCTTCGGCAAGGGCCTCGCCGACGAACTGGGCCCGCGCGGCATCCGGGTGAACACCGTCTCGCCCGCGCTCATCCGCACCCCGCTGTGGGACGAGTACGGCCCGCGGGTCAGCCAGGCCACGGGCGGTGACTTCCGGGAGCTGATGACCGACCTTCCCGAGAAGATCAACGTCACCCTGGGCCGCTGGGGCACTCCGCAGGAGGTCGCGAACGTGATCGTCTTCCTCAGCTCCCCGGCCGCCTCCTACGTCACCGGCAGCGACTACGTCATCGACGGCGGCCTCCTGAAGGTCCTGTGACCCGCTCCGGCCGCTGGCACGGGACTTCGCGGTTCCGTCCAGGCGGCCAGGCCGGGCGGGCCTCCCGCGCGATCGGAAGCGGGCCGCCCTCCCCCGGTACGGCGAACGTCGAGCAGCACCTCCCGCCCGGACCACGGCGGGAACTTCTTCTTCCCGGAGGTACACGTCATGGCTGAACTGTTCGACCCCCTGACCGCGGGCAAACTGGAACTGCCCAACCGGCTCGTGATGGCACCGATGACCCGCAGCCGCGCCGACGGGAAAGGGGTCGTCTCCCCTCTGGCCGCCGAGTACTACGCTCAGCGCGCGTCGGCGGGACTGATCATCACCGAGGCCGTCCAGATCAGCGAGCGGGGCCAGGGCTACCTGCTGACCCCGGGCCTGTACACCGGTGAGCAGATCGCCGCCTGGCGGCGGGTCACCCGCGCCGTGCACGCCGAAGGCGGGCGGATCGTCGCACAGCTCGTTCACTGCGGACGCGTCGGACACCCCAGTCTGTACGCGGACGGCGGCGCCCCGATAGGACCGTCCCCCCTCGCCTCCGGCGCGCAACTGTTCACCCCCGACGGCATGTTGGACCATCCCACACCGCGCCAGATGACCCCGGACGACATCCGGACGGTGATCGGGGAGTTCACCGCCGCCGCGGTCAACGCGATCGAGGCGGGTTTCGACGGGGTGGAGCTGCACGCCGCCAACGGCTTCCTGCTGCACCAGTTCCTCGCCGACGGATCCAATCACCGGACCGACGCCTACGGCGGCTCCGTCGAGGGCCGCGTCCGGCTCACGGTCGAGGTCGTCGCGGCGGTCGCGGGCGCGATCGGCGCGGAACGGATGGGAGTCAGGCTCTCCCCGGGGAGCACGTACAACGGGATCGAGGAGAGCGACACCGCCGAGCTCTACACCGCGCTGACCGGTGCGCTCGCGCCGACACCGCTCGCCTATCTGCACGTCTTCGAGGTGCTCGACCGGCCCACCACCGGGCTGATCCGCGCGGTGTGGCCGGGTGCGCTCGTCCTGTGCCCCCATCCGACTCCCGAGTCCTTCCCCGGCACGCCGGAGACCGGTGCCGAGGCGCTGCGGGAGGACGTGGCGGACGCGGTCGCCCTGGGGGAGATGTGGCTGGCCAATCCGGACCTGCTCGCGCGGGTCAGGGCCGGTGGCCCGTACAACACGCCCGACAGGGACACCTTCTACGGCGGTGACCACCGTGGCTACACCGACTACCCGGCCCTCGGCTCGGACCTCTGAGGTCCGGCTCCTCCTCTCGGCGACCGGGCGCTCCACCGCCCCGGGGCGGACAAGGACAAGCACATGAGAGCAGTGCTCCACGGCACTCAGGGACTGCGTCTCGGCGACGTGCCCGCCCCCCGGCCACGGGACGACGAGGCGCTGGTCGCGGTCGCCGCGATCTCGCTGAACTTCGGTGAGATCGCCTACCCGCCGACCGGTGCCCCGACCGGACGGGTCCCCGGCTGGGACGCCGCCGGGATCGTCACGCGCGGCGCGGCCGACGGCTCCGGGCCCCCGGCGGGAAGCCGCGTCGTCACGTTCGGCTGGGGCGGCGCGTGGGCCGAACTGCGCGCCGTGGACACCGCGAACGTGGCGGTCGTTCCCGAGGACGTCGATCTCGGGGCCGCCGCGGCCCTCCCGGTCGCCGGGGTCACCGCGCTCCAGGCCGTGCGGAGGCTGGGTTCGGTGCTCGGCCGTCGCGTGCTGGTCACCGGCGCGTCGGGAGGGACCGGACGCTTCGCCGTCCAGCTCGCGGCCCTCGCCGGGGCCCATGTCATCGCCTCCGTGGGAGACGAGAGCCGCGCCGAGGGCCTGCGCGAACTGGGGGCCCACGAGATCGTCCTGGGGCCGGACGCCCTGTCGGAACCGGTCTTCGGGGTCCTCGACCACGTCGGCGGCGACCAGCTCGCCGACGCGTTCCTCCGTCTCGAACCCGACGGTCTCGTCCAGGCGATCGGCCGCGCCTCCCGCCTGCCCACCACCATCGACTTCGAGGCGGCCGGAGAGGCTTCCGCCCGGGGGCGCCTGGAGAACTTCAACGTCGCCGCCCCCTTCGCGGCCGACCTCACCGTGCTGCTCCGACTGCTGGAGTCCGGACGGCTCACTTCCGAGATCGGCTGGCGCGGACACTGGGAACAGGCCGCACTCGCGGCCGACGCCCTCCTGTCGCGACGCGTCCGCGGCAAGGTCGTACTGGACGTCCCCGCGTCCCGGCGCTGGGCGGCGGAGGTCGGCAACGCCACACCGTGACATCGCTCTTGCCGTATGCCGTACGCAGGCGGTCGTACGTCCCCCCTCCCCCACCCGGACGAAGGCCGGGGAACGGTCATCGGCCGCAGCCTCGAAGCAGGCCCACCGACGCGGCCGTTGGCATCGCCCGACTCCCAGGCCGACCGCCTGCTGGTGGCGCCCGGCCCGCCATCCTGCCTCCGGGAGGAAAGGGGCCTGGTCCGGGGCACCCCATGCCCGACAGTCGGCAGAAAAGTTTCCGCACGGTGACCGATGAGTTCCTGTACCGCGTGTCGTCTACAGACAGACAGCAGCGGGGACCGACCGGGCTCCGGCCGACCGCTGAAGCAGACACCACCGCACGCCATGGCCACCTCCGGATACGCCGGATCGCCACCACCTGACCACCCACCGCACCCCGTGATGTGACGGGACGGCCCAACACCCCGGCTCTTCACCACGGCACCCCTACCAGTACGCCTTCGCATCTCATGCGCACCGGCGGGCCCATGGACACATGGTCGCCCCATTGAGTGCTCATGATCGTCGACCATCGAAAACCATCAGAGAAGGATCCACCATGCGCAGATCCGCTTTCCCTGTCGTGGCCGCCTTGTCCATGACACTGTTACTGCCGCAGCAGTCCGCTTCGGCTTCCCAGGTGCCTGACCAGCCTCTTTCCCTGGGTGAGATCCGAAGCATCGGGCCGGGAACATATCTTTCCGAATTCGACAGCTACCAGATTTCCGAGAATGACGTACCAGCAGGTCTCATGGGTCGCTCCCATACGGTCACGGGGCAGGCCCAAGGGGTTTCTCAGCCCCAGGACGCCCCTTCCGCGCGCTCCGACCTCGGTGTGTTCGGCCCGAGCTGGGAAGCCGAATTCCTCGGCGGGCAGCTCAACCGGAAGCTCGCCCAGGGATCCGGCGCGATCACCACCACGGACCTGGATACCCAGGAGTCCACCCGCTACGGTCTGACCGCCTCTCACGGTGGTGCCGATGGCGGAAGCATCAACACCTACAAAGCCCCCGACGGCTCGACCCTGGTCGAGAACGTCGTCTGGGACGACTTCGCCGGTCAGCTGAGGACGACCGTCGTGGAGACGCTGAACGTCGACCTGACCGTCGTCGGGGCGGGCGACGAGGCTCCCACCGATCAGGCGGGCAACCCGATCCCGGCGGCTGACCTCAAGCCCGCGTACACCTGGGAGCAGGTCGGCGGCGGCGGTGACAACTGGCGTGTCACGGCAGCGGGCAGCAAGGCGTTCAAGCAGTCCACGGTCTCCTACGACGGCCAGGGCCGCGTGTCGACCGTCAAGGAACCCGCCCGGGGCGAATCCCCCGAGCAGTCCGTGAAGGTGACCTACGCCTCCGCGACCACCGCGTCCGGTACGGCCCTCGGGGACGTCACCGGGCGGGTCAAGGACATCACCTTCACGTCCGGTCCGGTGGTGCAGACCCTGGCCCGCTACTCCTACGACGGCGCCGGGCTGCTCCGGCAGGTCACCAACCCCGCCGAGGGCAGCAGCCTCAACGCCTACACGTACGACGGCGCCGACCGCGTCGCGACCGCGACGGCCGAGAGCGGTGCCCGCTGGGAGCTGACGTTCCCCGGGAACGCCGCCGCACCGCAGGCGCAGGAGACCAGCGGTACGCTTCCCGCTCCGGGGTCCGCCATGCAGGGTGCCCCCAGCCTGGCCCAGGGCGAGGGCGTCACCCCGGCCGCCGAGGACTTCCGCGGCTCGGAGATCACCGACCCGCAGGCGTACCCGCGGTACTGCTCCACAGCGGAATCGTGGATGTGGTACCAGTACACCGGCTGTGCCACGAAGGTCGCGCACTACGGCTGGCGCAACCCCGGCTGGAGGCAGACTCCCACCGGAGCCTGGGTGGTCGGCATCAGCTACGACAACTGCACTCGCTCCGCCGACAAGCCGGGCGGCTGGGACTTCCGCACCGCGTGCAACTCGCACGACTACGGCTACGGAACCATCGGCAACACCTACAAGGGCTACGGCTACTACCTGGACCGCAACAAGGGCTTCGCCGTGGACGCGGCCTTCTACAACCAGCTCTACTACAACACCTGCCCGGCCTACCGCTTCAAGAGGTCGTGCCGGGCCACGGCCTACGCCTACTACACGGCCGTGTTCTACTCCGGTCGCCCGAAGAACGGCGCCAACGCGACCTGAGAAAGATCGCGGAACCCCGGCGTGCCGCCCGGCCGGGCCCTGTCGGTGACTCGGCTGCTCGCGAGGCGGTGACACCGAGGGCCATGGACGCCGCCGACCGACTGGTTCACCGGCCGCGCCCCTGGACCGACCGCACGGTCACCAGGGAAGCGGCCGGTGACGAGGCGGCCAAGCTCCGCAGGGCTTCCTGAACACCCGCACCACCGGTGGGCTGACTCACGCTCCAGCCGTACCTGCCGACAAGACACGGCTACGGCCGGGCAGTGAACGCACCCCGGGCTGGACCCGCCCGACTGCCCCTCCCTGAGCGGAGCATGTGCGGACGGCCCACTCCGTTCCCACGAAGCGATCAGCCACCGCCCGCGTCCTCACCGGTCGACGCCCCTCGGGGTCCCGAGACCTGGACGCGCCTCCGGCGCACGGCTGTCAGCGGTCGAGCACGGCCACCGCGAACGCCACGGTGCCTCGCGTCCCCCGCCCCACGCCACACCTCATACGCACCCACGCGTCACTCACCCCGCACCTTTTTCTGATTCTCCGATGGAGTTCCACGTGAAAAGACCCCTGAGGGTCATGCTCGCCGCCTCGACGGCGGCCCTGGTGCTCACCGCGATACCGGTGAGCACCGATTCCCTGCTGGGCACCGCCCCGGCTTCCGCCGCGCCGGGCGGGTCGGTCGACCCACCGCTGTTCGACAAGATCCAGGGCGGAGGTACCGTCCGTGTCAACGTCCTGACGGACCGGCGGGCGGATCTCCCCTCCGCTGCCCAGGCGGGTGACACCCTCGTCTCCTACGACACGCTGCCGCTGGTGACACTGCGCGTGAACAGCGCGGGCCTCCAGGCTCTGAGCGCCGAGCCGGGTGTCATCAGCGTCACGGAGGACATCCCGGTCCCTCCCGCGCTGAACGAGTCCACCGCCAGGATCGGCAGCGACAGGACAGCCGTCCGTGGGAAGACCGGTGCCGGAACCGCTGTCGCGGTCCTCGACACCGGCGTCGCGACCAGGCATCCGTTCCTGGCGGGCCGTATCAGGGCCGAGGCCTGTTTCTCCGCCAGTGACGCGTTCGCCGGGGCCACGAGCCTGTGCCCCGGCGGCGCCACCGAACAGGAAGGCCCCGGCAGCGCCGACGCCGAGACCGGCCCGTGCGCCACCCTGGGCACCGCCTGCTCGCACGGAACCCACGTCACCGGTATCGCCGCGGGCGACGGAACCGGCCTCACCGGAGCCCCGGCGCGCGGTGTCGCACCCGGCGCGGGCATCATCGCCATCCAGGTGTTCTCCAGATTCGACAACGACGCCGTCTGCGGGCCCGGCCGCAGCCCGTGCGTCCTGTCCTACACGAGCTCTCAGATCAAGGGTCTGGAGAAGGTCAGGGCCCTGAAGAGGGCCGGAACCGACGTCATCGCCGCCAACATGTCACTCGGCGGCGAACGCCGTACCGAGGCCTGCCTCGACGACCCCCGTAAACCGGTCATCGACAGCCTCTACGCCGAAGGCGTCGCCACGGTCGTCGCGTCCGGCAACAACGGCTCTGCCAACGCTGTCGGCGCCCCGGGGTGCATACCGTCCGCGATCACGGTGGGCTCCACCACCGACGACGACCAGCTCTCCACGTTCACCAACCGGAGTCCGCTCCTGGACCTGTTCGCACCGGGCACCGCCATCGTCTCCTCGGTCCCCGGCGGCGGCTACGCCTCGAAGAGCGGCACCTCGATGGCGACCCCCCACGTCGCCGGGGCGCTCGCGGTCCTGCGCCAGACCCACCCCGACAAGTCCCTCGCCCAGCTCGAAGCCGTCCTCAAGGCCGACGGAACACCCATCGCCCACGAGAGCGGCAGCACACCTCGGCTCCAGCTGCGCTCCCAGCGCTCCGCGGCGGTGAACGAGGCAGGCGGCAACGGGCGGGTCCGCTGGGCCGACTTCGACGGCGACGGCAAGCCGGACTACATCACCGTCGCCGACAACGGCGCCGTCTCCGTATGGCTGAACCGAGGTGGCAACCCGACCGGCCCCAACGGCTGGCACCCGCTCGGCCAGGTCGCCACCGGCACCACCACCGACCGCAACCGGGCACGCCTCGCCGACTTCGACGGCGACGGCCGGTTCGACTACCTCGTCATCAACGCCGACGGCTCGGTCAACGCCTGGCTCAACAGGGGCGGCGACCAGGTCGCACCGTGGCAGGGCATCGGCAAGGTCGCCCACGGCACCACCACCGACGCCAGCAAGGTCCGGTTCGCGGACTGGGACGGCGACGGAAAGACCGACTACCTCGTCTTCACCGACAGCGGAGCCGTCGATGTCCACCTGAACCGGGGCGGCGACCAGGTCGCCCCCTGGCAGTCCGTCGGCCGTGTGACCACCGGCGCCACCAACGACCGCACCCGCGTACGGTTCGCCGACAACGACGGTGACGGCAAGGCCGACTACCACCTCCTCCACCCGAGCGGCAAGGTCGACCTGTACCTCAACCGGGGAGGCGACGTCGTCCCGGGCGGCGGCTGGCAGTCCGTGGGCCAGATCGCCACCGGTGTCACCACCGACCACACCAAGGTCCAGTTCGTCGACTTCACCGCCGACACCCACGCCGACTACGTGCTCGCGGGCACCGACGGCAGCGCCACCGTCTTCGCCTGGAACGGCGGCGACCCGGCGGGCACGAACGGCTGGACCCACCTCGGCAAGGTCGCCTCCGGCGGCGTCTAGCCACCTCACCCGGCCCGCCGTCCCCCGCCGCTCACCGCGACGGGGGCGGCGGGCCCGTTCCTCGGACGGCCCTGGAAACGGGGCGGGCCACACGGGACGGACCGCAGGTGGCACAGCAGAGCCCCCGCTTCCTCCCTCTGGCCTGCCCCGCTCCCCCTCCACGGCCTCGAACCGCTCCACCCACACCGGCCCTGCCACAGGCGGCCGGCCCACCGCGCAAAGGTTTCGGACACGCGATGAAACGCACCACCTCCCTCGGTCTCACCCTGCTGACCTCCATCGGGGCCCTCGGCCTCGGCACCACCACGGCCTCGGCCGCCCCTCAGCCGCCCCCGCCGCTCATCAGGATCATGCCGCTCGGAGACTCGATCACCGCCGGAGAAGGCAGCTCCCACGGCGCGGGATACCGCGCTCCGCTCTGGGACCTCATGGCCGGGCAGTCCCGCTACACACCCGACTTCGTCGGCTCCGGGTCCTCGGGTACGGTCCAGGACCCCGACAGCGAAGGCCACGGCGGCTGGACCATCGACGGGATCCGGTCCGAGATCGATCGCTGGCAGACCGCGGCGGACCCCGATGTCGTCCTGCTGCACCTGGGCATCAACGACCTGAAGTGGCACAACGCCGACCCGGTCGAGGCGGCGGGCAGGCTGTCCGCGCTCATCGACCGCGTCCAGGCGAACCGCCCCGGTGTGACCGTCATCGTCCAGGGCCTGCTCACCGACACCCCCGGACTCGAACAGCGGACCAAGGACTTCAACGCCGTCATCCGTGTGCAGGAGGCCGCCCGGCACGGCCGAGGCGAACGGTTCCGGTACGTGGAACCGCCCCGTCTCGACGTCGCGGCGGAACTGCCCGACCGGCTCCACCCCAACGACGCGGGCTACCTCAAGATGGCCCGGACCTATCACAGCGGTCTGGAGCGGGCGTTCGACGACGGCTGGGCCGTGCGGCAGCGGGCGCCCCGGGCCGGGTCAGAGGCGGGCGGCACCGGTGCCGTACGGTGGGCCGACTTCGACGGCGACGGCCGCACCGACCACCTGACCATCGCCGACAACGGCGAAGTGACGGCGTACCTGAACCGGGGAGGGAAGCCGGGAGGCGGCTGGCAAGCACTCGGCCGGGTCGCCCACGGCACCACCACCGACCGCACCCGCGTACGCCTGGCGGACTTCGACGGCGACGCACGCGCCGACTACTGGGTCATCAACCCCGACGGAAGCCTCGACGTCCACCTCAACCGGGGCGGCGACTCCGGCGGCGGCTGGAAAGCCCTCGGCAAAGTCGCCCACGGCACCACCACCGACCGCACCCGCGTACGCCTCGCCGACTTCGACGGCGACGGCCGCGCCGACTACCTCACCGTCGCCGACGACGGTGCCGTCCACGCCCACCTCAACCGAGGCGGCGACCAGGCCGCCCCCTGGAAAGCCCTCGGCAAAGTCGCCCACGGCACCACCACCGACCGCACCCGCGTACGCCTGGCGGACTTCGACGGCGACGGTCGCGCCGACTACTGGGGCGTCAACCCTGGCGGAGGCCTCACCACCTACCTCAATCGCGGCGGTGACGGCCACGGCGGCTGGAAGCACCTGGGACAGACCGCCACCGGCGTGACCTCCGACCAGAACCGCGTCCACCTCGCCGACTTCAACGCCGACAGCCACGCCGACTACCTCCTCGGCACGACCGGCGGCGGCTTCAGCGCCTACCTCTTCAACGGCGGCGACTCCACCGGACCCGGCGGCTGGAACCACATCGGCACCGTCATCGAGGGCGGCTGACCCACCCGAACGGCATCCAGGATGTCCCCGACACCGGCTTGACGGCCGGACAGCGCCCGGACAGCAACGCCCGGACAGAACCTCGGAACCGCGGCCGAAGCTCCCCTCGACATGACACGGGCACACCGCCCGAGGGGGCCTCGCCACCGTCAGCCCGGACTCCGGTCCCGGGCCGGTACGCGGGCCGGGCGCTGTCCGGGCGCCGCTGTCCGGGCGCTGTCCGGCCGATGGGCGATCGTCCCGGTCGTACGATCCCCCGGGCTCTGCGGCTTGGCCGCAGGGTGCTGGCCGACGCGCCGACGACAAGTCCTGCTGTCAGTGGCATGGGGCATCATGCGATTCGTACGACGGCCCCCCACCACCAGGGCATTCCGTGGCCGTCCTGAAGGGGGTGCTTCATGCACGATCCGAGACGTCCGACGTTCTTCGAGACCGCGCGGCTGTCCCACGAGAGGTGGCAGTGGGGCGGACGGCTGCCCAGCGAGCGCCTGCGGGGTGTGCGCGGGAGCAACGTCCTGGGCCTCATCGAATTCGACACCGATCTCGTGCACACCCTCGACGCGGCGAGCGCCGAAGTCCAGCGGGCGGTGGCGCTGCTGGCCACGCGCCGGGCCTGCGAGGTGGCCGGTCTGAGCGACATGCCCTGGGTCGTACCGGCACTCGCCGCGTTGACGGAGGGACGCCCTCTTCCGTCGCCGTTCGACGACCTGGACCTGATGTGGCAGACCCTGCGCTCCGGCCTTCCCGCGCCGGGCCCACGGGTGCTCTGCGCGATTCCCCCCGAGCGCCCGCTGTTCGTTCCGCCGACGGCTCCGGCACCGCCCGAGCGGAAATGGAGACGGGCCTCGGAGCTGAAGGACTACACCCCGGACCCGAGGATGAGCGAGTTCGCGCTCTCGGACGTGTTCGTACTCGAACCGTCCGGTGACGAGGAGGCGGCATCAGCCCCCTATACGTATCCCGTGCTGGTGTCCCGGGTGCCTGTCGCTCCGCGCACTCCCGAACCGATCGTCCAGCCGTACTTCGCCCTGCCCGCCGTGCTCGCCGCCGCCGATCCCGATCCGCTCAAGGCAGCGCTGGACGCGGTGTGGCACGCGCTGCACACCTACGGAGAGCACTACCCGCGGCTGCTGGAGGAGATCCGGTCGCTCTGCGCCGAGCACACGGATGAGTAGAACGGACATGCCGAACCCGGCGACGTCCCCACCAGCCGGACCAGACCGCACTTCTCCAGGGCCCGACCCGGCGCGGAGGGACGGAGAGCTTCCTCGTCCGGGTGATGGCCCCCTTCGACGACGGGGGCGAGGTCCGGCAGGTCCCCCGCCAGCGCTGCACGTGCCCGTCGGTCCGGTCGCGCCACCGGCCGTGGGCCCGGTCGACTCCATCGGCTCCCTGCCCCGACCGCGGGTCGTGCACCGTTGTGCCCGCATTTCGCATGGTGGCGCGGCGGGCCGTCCAGGCCTCGCGGGCCCGGGTGCGAGCCCGCGTCGGGGCCCCGGTCCGGCGCGCCTCTCGCCCACCCGGCCCCTGGGGCATGGGCCCTGGCTCGCGCGTGGACATAATGCATCGGCGGGCAACGAGAGGTCGGCGCCATCGGCCGGTTCCGCTCGCCCAGGCGTTCAGCAGCACCTACAGAGCAGAAGGCAGGCACCACCGACATGTCCCCACTGGCCGGCAGGACCGCGATCGTCACAGGGGCGAGCCGCGGCATCGGAAGAGGCATAGCCGAGCGGCTGGCCCGGGACGGGGCCCTGGTCGCCGTCCACTACGGCAGCAACGAGAAGGCCGCGCTGGAGACTCTGGAGATCATCAGGGAACGGGGCGGCCGTGCCTTCGCGTTCCGCGCGGACCTCGAAGAGCCCGACGCCGTCGACACGTTCTACGCCGCCCTGGACGCGGGCCTCGCGGAGCTGGGGCAGGGACCCGAGTTCGACATCCTCGTCAACAACGCCGCGACGAGCGGCTCCGGCCGACTGCACCAGCTCACCTCCGAGGTGTTCGACCGGCTCGTCGCGGTCAACGTGAAGGCGCCGCTCTTCCTCGTCCAGGGCAGTCTGGGCCGGATGCGTGACGGCGGCCGGATCGTCAACATCTCCTCGGCGGCGACGAAGCACGCCTTCCCCGACTCCCTCACCTACGCCATGACCAAGGGGGCCATCGACACGATGACCCTCGCCCTGGCCAAGGAACTGGGACCGCGAGGGATCACGGTCAACGCCGTGGCCCCCGGCTACGTCGCGACGGACATGAACGCCCGGCGCAGGGCGACCCCGGAGGCGTGCGCCGCCCTCGCGGCACTCTCGGTCTTCAACCGGATCGGCACTCCGGCCGACATCGCGGACGTGGTCGGCTTCCTCGTCTCCGACGACGCCCGCTGGATCACCGGCCAGTACGTGGACGCCACGGGAGGAACCTCCCTCTGAGCCGCCCCCTGGGAAGGCGGGCCTTCGAGCGAGGTGACCCCGGAGTCAGGTCCGGGCAGTGACCACTGGTCGTGACAGCATCGTTCGGCTCGGGTGGCCCGCACCGTCTTGAGGTTGGTTTCCACGCCCGGACCGATGACGGGACGGCTCCCGCGACGCGTCCTGCCGGTGCGGCGCCGTCGTACTCCTGGCCGTCACCGGCGGACGGCCGTCGACCCGTCGAGCCGGGCAGGACTTCCGCGAACACCACGCCGAGGGGCGCGTCAGCGTTCCACTGACGGTGGGCGTGGGCGTGGGCATGGGCGTGCACGCTCAAGAAGCGTGGCCATACACCCGCCGGGCACATCGCGCCGACGCGCCCGATGACCGGTCGTGCGTCCGCGTACCGAGATTCGTACGGTCATCCGCACCGTCCCGTGGCCCTCCTGGCGGGCCGAGGAGGGCGAGAGGACCACGGTGGGGTGCGCCCGGCACCTTCCGAGGGGGCCGTATGACTCAGGCGCCGCCACCGTCCGGCTCCTCCGGGCGGAGTCGGAGACTCACGACGCGCCTGCGACCGAGGACTTCTGCCTGTGGCTGCGCGCCGAGGAACGGGGCGGGCCCCACTCAGCGACTACGACTCACCCGGCTTACCCGGCCCACCTGGCGGTCCTGCGCCGAATGCCGCCGGATGCCGCCGACGTGATGGTCGCGCCGGAGAAGTCGCCGCCCGACGCCCGCGAGCGCCGGGCCGAGAGCGGGGGCGGCCTCGCACGAGTCGCCCGCCACGAAGAGGACCGTGGGGAGACACCGGCCAGGACCACGGCGTACGTCTCCGCTGCACCTGGGGACCACAGGCCACGGCGGGCGGTGTGCGACGGTGAGCCCGCTCCACCACGATCGCCCCTGGATCGGCCCGACCGTGGACGACATCGTGACGGGACGGCGCGAGATCCCGCAAGCCGTCGTCCCCGACCTCAAGGAGACCTCCCTTGAGGCTTGACTCCGACCGGCCGACGGCGGGGGAAACAAGATGGACGACCGACCCGGCTGCCCTCGCCCGCCCCACCTCGCGCACCCCCTGATCGACCTCGGTCGCCCCCGGTCGGCCGACCGGGGCCATGCGACGAAGTGTCTTCCCTGCTGCGGCTGACCACACGCCCCACGCGTGCCGACGCACGATTCGACCGGCACTCGGCGCACCGGACCGCCGGACGTACGGCGCCGAGGGAACGGACCACCGGGCGATCGGCGACCTGCCGGGCCGTCCTGGGGTGGGCGGCGTCCGAGCCGCGAGGCCGACGAGCACTGTCGCATTTTGGTATGGACCTGCCAAGTCGATGCCGTTAGCGTAACGGCTCATGCGTGTCTGAGAGCGCTCTCAGACATTCGACTCCCCCACACCAGGAGGCTTCGTGAAACGCACCACTCCCCTGGGCTCCGCCGTCGCGGCCCTGTTGCTGACCCTCGGTCTCGGCGCCGCCCACGTCGGGGCCGCGAACGCCGCCCCGCTCCCCGAGCCGCCCTCGTCCTCCGCCCCGGCGGCCTCGGCCGGGCTGCTCGACGCCCTCCGGCAGGACCTCGGCCTGACCTCGGCTCAGGCCGAGGAGCGGCTGCGCGCCGAGAAGACCGCGACGGGCCTGGAGAAGACCGCCCGGCAGGCGGCGGGCGGTGCGTACGGAGGCTCGTGGTTCGACTCCTCCTCGGGACGGCTCGTCGTCGCCCTCACCGACCGCGCCGAGGAGGCCGAGGTGCGGGCGCTCGGGGCCGACACCCGGATGGTCCGCCACAGCGCCGCCGCCCTCGACCGGGCCAAGGCCCGCCTCGACGGGTTCTCCGCGCCGAAGGGCGTGGCCGGCTGGCACGTCGACCCGAAGGCGAACAGCGTCGTCGTCACGGTCGTACGGGCCGAGCGGGACGCCCCCGCCGTGCGCGCCTTCGTCGACAAGGCGCGGGCGAACGGGCCCGTCACCGTCGCCGAGGCGGCCACCGCGCCCCGTACCTACGCGGCGGGGACCGTCGGCGGCGACCCGTACTACACCGGCAACGTGCGCTGTTCGATCGGCTTCTCCGTGCACGGCGGGTTCGTGACGGCCGGTCACTGCGGCCAGGCCGGGGCGTCGGTGCGCGGCTGGGACGGCTCCGCCATGGGCACCTTCCAGGGCTCCTCGTTCCCCGGCGACGACTACGCGTACGTGAGCGTCCACAGCGGCTGGTGGACCGTGCCCGTCGTCCTCGGCTGGGGCGCCATCCCCGACCGGCTGGTGCGCGGCTCCGCCGAGGCGCCCGTGGGCACGTCGATCTGCCGCTCGGGCTCCACCACGAAGTGGCACTGCGGCACCGTCCTCGCCAAGAACGAGACGGTCAACTACAGCCAGGGCGCCGTACACCAGATGACGAAGACCAGCGTCTGCGCGGAGGGCGGGGACTCCGGCGGCGCGTTCATCAGCGGCGACCAGGCCCAGGGCGTCACCTCCGGCGGCTGGGGCAACTGCTCCTCCGGCGGCGAGACCTGGTTCCAGCCCGTGAACGAGATCCTCGGCCGCTACGGCCTCACGCTGCACACCGCCTGATCGAGAGCCGGTGCGCGGCCGTTCCCGGCGGCCTCGCACCGGCGCTCCCGCGCGGCGGTGCCGGGCGTCGCCCGTGAACCTGTGACCTGCGGCCGTTCCCGAACCGTCGTACGGCGGCGAGGACCGCCGTACCCGGACCCCGGCAAGAACACGGTCGCCCGTGGACGGGGCAGCGGCCGAAGCGGAGACCACGCCCCTTGCCCGCGACGGCCGCCCGGCCCGGGACCCGGGCCGGGTGATCGGCATGACGCTGACCGAGCGCGGCCCGGTCACCCCGGCTGCCGGAGGCAGCGTCGTCGGAGATCCGGCCCCTCCGACGATCGCCGACCTCGCCGCCGCTTTCCGGTATCTCGCCACCGGCCATGACGGTCATCCGCCACTGGCAGCGTGGAACGATCAGGAGACGACCGAAACGGGTAGCGAGGACGACCGGGCCCTCCGGCAGGAGACCGAACAGGTCGTCAACGAGACAGCCCAAGGGCTCCGCACGCTGGACGAGGGGACGACCTGGTTCTCCGGCCTCCCTCTGGCGGATAGGCAGGAGGTGCTGCGGGAGGTCGGCCGCTACGCGATGCAGACGCACATCACGGTCGCGGACGGCCGCGCCGGCGTGGCACGCTCCGGGGTGAAGCCCACGGCCAATCCCTCGGTGATGATCTGCATGGACCCGCCCCGCACCGGGTTCGCCGGTCTCCCCGCCGACGAGCACGTGAAGGCGTTCCGTGTACTCGTCGCCGTGTTCGCCGTCGCCGACACCCGACGCAGGGAGACGTACTGCAAGGGCACCTGCGGGCGCTCGTGGCACCACCTGTCGACGGCAGCCGACCAGCCGTAGCGGCAGCGCCGAGATGCGGCATCGGGCTGTTCCTCCGGCGGAGGAGTTCCCCACGGCGGTGCTCGTGACGCCGGAGGCGGTCTCCGAGCACCGCCACGATGGTGACGCTGCCGCCGAGAAGCTCGTGCCATCGACTCGCCACCCCGGCCGTCCCGCTGGTGACGGGCGTTGCACAGCCTCCTATCCGATGGCGGGCAGACCGTGTGATCCGTGGAAATCGTCCGGTCCGGGCCCGTGCGGAACTCCGGCGCGGCTCACAGCCACCGCCGGTTCGGGCCCGACTCTTTGTCGGCCGTACGCTGCTGATCGTGGGCGTCAAACAGCCTGTTGGACCGCATCGGCGTTCACAGGGCGGGGCCAGGAAGGCTCCTGGAACGGAATGCCTCGCATGGTCTTGCGCCCGCGAGGGAGTGACGGCCGAGAGGTCTCGATGCCCGTCACGGCCAGAGGGTACGGGCCGGGTCCGACACCGTCTCCAGGCCTGCGCCCCGCGCCCCGACGATGCCGCTGCCCATGGTGAACTACCGCACCCTGGTGGGGACTTGTCGTGCCGAGTACGCGGCCGGTGGCGATGGTCTCGTCGTACGCGGACAGCGTCCGGTACGAGATGGAACGGCCGACGCCCAGATGCGTGGCGATGACGGACTCCCACGTGTCACGACGGGCGAGGGCGAGCATGTCGCCGTCCCGGCGGCCGGGTCCGACCGCCGTGGTTGCCATCCGCCGCGCTGCGCGAATCGAAGGCCGCGTCACCGACGGCCCCTCGGCACGGCGGCCTGAACAGCGACGGCCTCGACCCCGCCGTGCCCGGAGCCCAGGTTCAGAAACCTTCACGCACGGCCCGTCAGGAGGTTCGTGCGGCGAGAGCAGCCGGGCCGGTCCGCGCCCGACCACAGCAGACGACCCTGCCCGTCGCTGAGGGTGGTGGTCTTGATGGTGTTCTGCTTCTTGCCGGAGACGAAGGCTCGCCGTCCGGGCCGATGGGCTGCGGGGCGGCGAACCTGGGTCTCGGCTCCGTCGATCCTCAGCGTGATGCCTTCCGCCTCCGCGCAGCGAGCACGTCGGCCAGGGTCCGCAGCCGTACGCCGGGGTGGTCGGCGACGGCGAAATTACGCACCGCCAGCAGCGGGCGGATCTCGCCGATGGCCCGGGAGACGGTGGAACGGGCCGCCCCGTACGGCTCGGCCGGTGCGGCGTGCGGGAGGCCGGTGCGCAGACGCACCAAGGTGACCAGCACCCGGTCGGTGAAGACCAAGTCGCACTTCGGCCCGGCACCGGTCTACCGCTGCCGACCGGCGCCACGGCGCTCATACAGCGCGGACTCGCACCGGGCCAGCCAAGGTTCTGCCAGCTCTTCGATCAAACCGCAGAGATGTGTACGCGAGACCCCGCAGAAGGCGGGATGGGTCAAGGCCGCAGGGGCCCACTCTCGGTCACACTCGAAGAACTCGTGTGGCCGCTGTCACGGCACGGCCGTAGAAGGGGCCTCGCGGACCGAGTTCAGGCCGTCGTGCCTGTCACAGGTCAGGACTTCACAGCGGTACCCGTCCCGGCGGACGCACCATGAAGACGTCTATCGAGTCCTGATGTTCCACGACAAACCCGTGGCGCTCGTAGAGCCGACGGGCGGCACTGCCCTGCAAGACGTTCAAACCCACGGTCGCGCCTTGCGCGTCCGACTTCTCCAGCACCGTGCGCAAGACAGCAGATCCGAGGCCTCCGCCTTGTCGATGCGGAGCAAGATAGAAGTGTTCCAGCCACTGCCTGCCTTCGGCGGGCCGGACCGTGACGCATCCCACGAGTTCGCGGTCGATCATGATGATCGACGTGTGCCGCGTGGAGAAGGAATCCCGCAGCCGCTGCCGCACCCGGTGCTCGTCGTAGCGTCCAAGGCGTTCCAAATCCGCACGCATGACCGTGGCCCGCAGCTCCGCGATCATCTCGATGTCCGTTGCCGCCGCAGAACGCAGCGTCCAGCCGGAGGCGTACGTCGACGCGGCCCGCGCAGGCACAGCCACGTCCGATCGCGCACCACTCTCCATCGCCCCAGCATCCATGGCCGGAGTATCTCAGTCCGCCTGCTCCGAGCAGGCACATGGGTATCTCGATCTGAACTGCCCGAGCCCGCCGCAACCTCGATCGCGCACCATCTCGTCAGCCCTGGGGGGCACCGCCTACGCCACCGAGCACCTCGCACCGGGCCGTCGCGCCGCCTGGCGCGATGCTCGCGGTCTTCCCTGAACCAAGGGATTGCCTCGATGGGTGATCGAGCAGCGCTCCGTTAAAACCGGGACAGACTTCCGGTGGACAAACCACGTGCACCGGTTGAGCAGGGTGGGGAACACTGCGCCAATGAGCTCCGCGGCCTTCCAACCAGCGCAGGAACGAGCCCTTCGACATGCTGCGGAACTGGCATCCGGTCCCCCGATGGACCCCACATTGCGGGTGACCCTCAACTTTCACCCGGACCGTCTGCTGCACGGCAGGCCGATCCTGGATGCCATGGCCGAGGGAGGTGTCTACTCCTCACAGTTCGTCACTGGGACCAGCAATGGCGGCTTGACCGCGCACCCCGGTGGCGACCGGTGGCGCTGGGAGAGCCGGATCTTCGACGGGGCGTACGACGAAGCCGCCACTCATGAGCGTCCCGTTTACGGGGCGTTGAACTTTCGCCGCAAGCCAGTCGGCGGTGCACCTCGGTTCGGCTCTGCCCACTTCCGGCTGACGGCCCAGTCACTGACGCGAACCACGTTCTGCTACCCGGACAGTTTCTTCGAACCCTCGGATTTCGGTGTCGCAGCCCGCATGGGGCTCATCGAGCTTGCCCTCGCCGACAGTCAGGACGAACTCGACGACTACATCGAGGCGCAAGTGCACGGGCCGGTTCAGCTGCGATGCCATGTCGAGGCGCTGGTGCTGGACCCTTGCTACCGAGGTACGGCGGTCGAGGTCGCGGCTCTGGTCCTCGGCTGCCCAGTGGAGTGGCACCCCGGCTTCCGACTCGGGGTTGAAGAACTCCGAGGTCATCCCAGCTACCGCGGCCAGGAGTACGTCGATCTGGGCACGCGGATCGCGGTCGACGGCATTCTTGATCCTCGGATCGTCGGAGACGCCGCACGCACCGACCTCCATGACCCCCAGGCGATCAAGAAGGTGTGGCACTACCTGGCGCGATTCGGGGCCCTTGGAAAGGCCACTGACAGATCAGTGACTCCGACACCGATGAAGGGGGCCGTACCCAGTGACCCTCGTTGAGGGGCTGGTGGTGGAGGGACTGCGGGGCATGTTCCGGGCCGTGAGCACCCTGACGGGGTGGCAGAGATGGTCGCGATGAGCACCGCGAGATCGTCGCCCCGTCGACGCCTGCCTCCCTGCGGCGTGGTGGGGGTCCGTGGGAGGGAGCAGGCGTCCGAAGCGGCAGCGAGCCGGAGTTGATGGAGAGGTGGGTGGTTCCGTGTGCGGAGAGGGCGGCGCGGTTGCCGCCGTCGAAGGCGGTGTTGCCGGGGCGTCGGGAGCTGGTGAAGGAGAAGTCGGGGTCGAGCGGAGCCGGTGACCGCAGGAGGAGCGGGGGCGCTGAAACGATCGCCGGTGGTGTGCGGTTCGACCAGCTCGGCACGCAGGAGCCCGGCACCCCCATTTGCCCGGAATATCGCAGCATCCTCGGTCCTGGAATTTCGGAACCGAGGAGATCCGGTTCTGAATCGCCAGGGACAGGGGTCAACTGGAAAGAATGTGGAGCCATGCCCGACCTGGCATCAAATCGACACAATCTCCAGATCAGGATACGGCTCCTCGGTAATGACCGTACGCTCCCAGCGAACGCGGTAATTCTCCTGCGAACTGGAGTGTGCAGATGCGCCCTACCCGTCGTGACGTTCTAAAGTGGGGAGCCGGTGCCGGCGGCCTCGCCACCGCCGCGGTGCTCGGCATCCCCAGTACGGCCACTGCCGCGAGCTGGGCCTACCGGTCCTGGATGGGCTCGCTCCCCGGCAGCCTGTCCCTCGCCGGTCTGACGATTCCCGGTACCCACAACACCTGTTCCACCAGTGGGATACCCGCCGCCAAGTGTCAGGACTGGGACCTGCTCACACAGCTCGGCAACGGCATCCGATTCCTCGACATCCGTCTGAACGGCCTGGCGGGGACCAGGAACGAGATGGGTCTCTACCACAGCGACATCTACATGAAGAAGCGCTACCAGGACGTTCTCAACGACTGCGACTACTTCCTCCGCAGCAATCCGGGCGAAGTGATCGTCATGCGGATCAAGAACGAGTACGCGGGCGGCAACAAACTCGACTCGGAGGAATTCAAGCGCCGCTTCAACTGGTACTTGGACGATCCGTCCATGGGCTTCCGTCCGCTCTTCCGGACCAACTCGTCGTGGCCCACCCTGGGAGAGGCCCGCGGGAAGGTCGTGCTCCTCACCGACTTCACCCATGACTGGGACACCCTCCGGTGGGGCGACCACTGCAACATCCAGGACCAGTACAACGTCCCCGACGACTCGAAGAAGAAGGCGATCGTCGCGCAGTTCGACGCGGCCTTCTACGACCAGACCACGTCCAAGATGTTCATCAACTTCACCAGCACCGCCAAGGGCCCCATCCCCGATCCCTCGATCGGAGCCAAGAAGATCTTCCCGAGCGTCTACGCGTACCTGGACCCCAGGAGGAATCAGCGAGCCCGCTTCGGCATCGTGCCGATGGACTTCCCCAACTACCGCACCGACATCCTGGACCTCCTGATCAACAAGAACTTCATCTGAGCTTGTCTTTTATGGTCCGGGGCGGTTTCGTTCGGTGGTGCTTTCTGGTCGTTTCGCGATTTTACCCACGTTGTAGCGGGTGGCGGGCTGTCTGTTCTTCGAGCCGAGTGGTCGTCCGGGGCCTGGTCGTGAGGGCTTCGGCGCACGGGCGGGACAGGCGAGGTTCGGGCGGAGGTTCCTGAACCCCCGGCGGACGCGAGCCGGGGTGAGTCGGCCGGGTTCGGCGGGCTTCTCCCAGGGATGGCGGAGGTCGATGGCTGCCTGACGGAGGAGGCGGAGCTGGGTGTGGGCGGCGATGACGATCCACGTCCAGCGGTCGCCGGCCTCGGGGGTGCGGAGCTTCGGCCGAGTCCAGCCCAGGGTCTGTTTCATGAGGCGGAAGGTGTGTTCCAGGTCGAAGCGCCTCAGGAACGCCTGCCATCGGACATCGACGCCCTCGCCGGTCAGGCCGGTGGCGGACGACCACAGCCAGAGGGGCAGCGGGTCTCCGCCGCCGGGGAGGCGGTCGACCTGGAGGCGGATGAGGGTGCCCTTGATGACCGGCAGGGGGCCGGTGTGGTCGATCCACGCGGAGCGCGTGGTCAGCCTCGGGTGGATGCGGTCCCAGGCAGATGCCTGGGCGGTGCCGTACCGGTCGGTGACCTGCACGGTCGCCGCATCGGGTTCGCCCCAGGTCCCGGGTTTGGTGAAGTGGAACTCCTTGCCGTGCTTGGGCGGGTGGCCGCCGCGGGGGTGGGCCCGGTAGTAGTCCTCGCGGGAGGGCGCCGGGCGGCGCATGACGCGGTCCGCGCGCATGCGACCGAGGACCTCGACCGGCAGACCGTGCAGGAGGTGGGCCATGCGCGGCGCATCGTATCCGGCGTCGAACACGATCAGGATGTCGCGGTCGCCGGTGTGCCAGCGGCCCATCTCGATCAGGTCGGTGACCACTCGGCGGACCTGGGCGGCGGTGACCTCGGTGACGTCGTCGGCAGGTCCCAGGCGGACGGCGTCCAGGAGTTGACACCAGGACGTCCGGCCGGATTCGAGGGCGGCGACGAAGGAGTACGGCCAGCCGGGTATGAGCTGGTCCGAGGAGCGGCCGCTGCGTCCGTAGACGTGGCAGAAGAGGCGGTCCGCGCTGGTGGGGGCGTCAGGGCGGAGCCAGTGGCTGACATCGACCGCGAGGACCAGGCGCCCGTCGGCGGCCTGGGGCATGGGCAGGCCGGCCAGGACCTGCCGCAGCCGGGACACGTCCACGTTCCCGTTGTTCAGCGCGTCGTAGGGGGCGCCGTGCCCGCGTCGGTGCTCGGCCACCAGCGTCAGGTCCACCGGCGTCCTCACCGGGCCGTCGGCACACAGCAACGCGTCGGTGAGCTCGAACAACTCGTCCCCGCGCGCGGTCAGGCAGTCGAACAGGTCGTCCCGGAAGCGTGACGCATTCGCGAACACTTCCCCAGGACCGATGTCAGGCAGCAGACTCACCCTCACGGCCTTCGTCTTGATCGGTGCACCTTGGTCGGAGCACATGATCAGTCGAAGGCCGACCCCGCGTCCGGCGAACACCCAGGCGAGTTAACCAGTTCGAGGCGACATTCGAAGCGGTGTACCACATGGCCGTCCGGCAGAGGTCAGGCGGTCCACCATGCGTCAGTGCCGCAGCCGACCTCGTAGTGCCACCAGCCTTCGTCCTGACCTCGGTTCAGGAGGGCCTTGATCCCGGCGAAGTCCGCGCCTGCCGGGACGTTGAAGGCCACCATGGGGAAGTCGTCGCTGAAGACCTCACCCCCGAGCCCGAACACCGAAAGACGCTGATGCACCGCCTGCGGGCTCCGCCCCAGGGGCCCGGTGGGAACGGACACCACACGGATCGTGCAGTTACCGGCGGAACTGACCCGCCCGACAGCCCAGTGGAGCCCGTCGGAATCGGTCCGGTACCGCACGACATCACCCTCGGCGACACCGTCCTGAAGGAACGCGACGTTCCGCACACAGGCCGTGTCATCGCCGACCTTCGTCGCCCACAGGCCCTCGGTGTCCTGCGGGAACCACCCCTCACGAGGGGTGAACCGGAACCACACCTTGACCTTCTCGACCGCGTTCTCCATGACCGCCATCATGCGCCGACCGTCCACGATGCCTCGAACCGGGGTTGAACAGGAGATCGACATCCGCCGTCACGAACAGTTGGAGGATAAAAGACAAGCTGAGGGCCGCCCCTCAAATGACCTTCGATCCGTCCCGGGCGAGGTCGGCCGTCGTACGGGGCCGCTGGCCTCCCCGCGAGCGCGAGGTTGCGCATCCGCACCCTCGCGCCGCAGAACGTCACGAGCTTGCCGGGCAGGCGAGGGCTCAGCCCGGTGGACGGGGGCTGTCCAGAACGGCTCCGACGCCGTGGTCCCCACCAGTCACGGCAGGATCCTCACACGTTCCCGCCAGTACTGATGCGCTGGTCCCTTCCTTGGCAGGCGCAGATCCTCTGGAAGAGGTGCGGCTCCGCGACTCCGGAGGCATCCGAGGCAGGGGGCGGCGACCGTCAGGCCGTGAGGAAGCCCCTGCGCGATGCGCATCGCGCAGGGGCACCAGCATTCGGGCACGGATCGGGGATCAGCGGTCTTCCCACTGGGCGCGGGCGACCTCCGAGTTGGTCCGGACGAGCTTCCAGTCGTCCTCGATCGTGAAGAGCGAGTACCGGCCCGTCGCTTCCAGGGCGTCGAAGACCTGGTGGGCCCAGGCGTCCGAGTCCGGCTGATTGGCAGTGACCCGGGCCGGGTGGGAGCGGTGCGGCTCGTCCAGGTCCGGCGGAACCGCGACCCAGACGCTCAGCCAGCGCTCGCCGTCCCCCCAGGTGAAGGAAGGCGACTGCCCACCGGTGTCACCGGAGAACCCGATACCGAAGGCCGCCTCCAGGTCGTCCCACAGGGTCTCCGCGAGGGTGACTCCGGGGGCCTGCGGCTCCCGGAAGCCCGTGTAGATGTTGTACTCGCTCAAGATGATCAGCCTCAGCCCGCGTCGGAAGTCCTTCCGTAGCAGTATCCGGTAGTCGCCCACCCCGGTCGGAGACCGTTTACGGGACAAGCCCCATGCGACCACCCGGACCAGGGCGCAGACGCCGACGGGCGCGCCGGGCGAACGAGGCCGGGCTCCCTCAAGGAGCCCGGCCTCTCCCCCGGAGCCTCACGCGACGGCGGACCTCGCGAGGTCACGGATCCGGTGGCCGCCAGGGGTGAGCCAGGACCTTCCTGCCCAGGGGCTCGCCCAGCATCGGCACTCCCCCAAGCCGGTCGAAGGGTTCGGGCGATCCCGGCGGCCTCTGGCGCCATCGGTGGAGCGACGGCCGACCGGGCCGTCAGGACCGTCCGGGGCGCCGAGGACCTCTACGTCGAACGCGGTACGAGTCGCCGGTGACCCGTCTCCGAGTACGGTCCGGCGTCGGCGGGAGACCGTACCGCGAACCGGGACTCCGCCGACCCCGTCGGCACGGACCGCTGTCGACGGGTGCCGTACGCCCACAGGCTGAGCCTGCTCGACGGCCGACCGTAGCCGGAACCACGTCCCCGTCCACGGGAGGCGCCGTCATTCCCGTACCCCGGAATCCGCCGGGAGCACGGCGGCGACCGGACAGGCCCTCACCGCGCACTCCACAGCCCAGATCGCCCGGGTGCGGAGGCCCGGCGGGCGGGACGGTACGGGGGCGCCCTGCCGTCCCTCGTGCTGGAGGAGGAGCGGGGCGAATCGTCGTCCGCACCCCGCCCCAAGGTTCCGCCCGCTGAGTGCCGGAGGCGGCGGCTCGGAGCAACAGAAGCCCAGGCAGCCGCAGTTGGCGGATCAGCGGGCCGGTGGCCGTAGCCGAGGGTGCGGATGGTGGTCCGGCCGTCGCCGGTCGTCGGGGCGAGTACGGCGGTGGCGAACCGGGCGGCCCCGGTGCGGCGCGTGAGGGCGCAGGACCGCCTCCGCCCCGCCTCGTCGAGGTCCTGGGTGGCGGTCGTGCTCTCCCGGAGCGCGGGCGAGCGGCACGGCGGCGGGCTGCGGCCGTCTCCGGCCCCTTGCCCTGGACGTCGCCCATGCGCGCGCGGACCCCGTCCCGGACGGGCACGACGTCGTGGAAGTCGCCGCCGCCGCTCGCCGCGTCCGTCGCGGACCGGTTGGAGGACCCGAGGCGCACCGCCGCCCCTTCGCCGGAGGCAGGGACCACAGGGACCACAGGGACCACAGGCGGGATGATCTCCCGCGCGGCGTGCGCGACCTCGGTGACGACCGCGCGGCGGCAATCCGGCGCTGTCCCACCCGGGCGGCCGGGGCGCGGAAGAGGGGGGCGAGCGCGTGGTCGGCAGGCCCATGGCTCTCCGGCTGGTGGCGGGCACGCCGTCGCGGTGGGCACGCCGTCGTGGCGGGCGGGCGGCGGCGCCGCGAGGGAGGGCGACGGGCCCGGCGCCGAGCACGGCGGCCGTACGGTCGCGGACGGCGGCGGCCACGGGGCGGCCGTCGCCCACCGGTACCGGCGAAGCCGGGGCGCGCCTCGGGCTCCGGGCCGTCGGGTGCGCGGGGCGGGCCCCTGTCGGCGGTCCGGCCCCGGGACACCGGGACCGGACCGGGGCCGTCCCGGGACCGGTGCCCGGTTCCGGATAGGTGTGGACGCGTCGGACAGGTGGCTCAGACACATCCACTCAACACAGGCCAACCTGTGGTGGCGCGATACGTCGCCATCACGGCCGCCTACGGTCCGCAGGAACGTCGTCACCACAGGTCACGGGCCATATGGCCGTCGTCGAGGGGTCATCGGACGGTCGGACGGTGGTGGATCAACCTTCAAAGGTTGACCACGAATTCCACTCATCCACCCTCCAGACGGGCCTCGATGGTCTAGATTGACCGTGCTTCAGATGATCGGACACGAGGCGACAAAAGATGATCTACAGGCCCAGTGCCTCGGAATGCCAGCGGCAACGTCCCATGCGTCACACATAGGGGCGATCAATTCCCGGAGACCGGGTGAGGTCTCGGGTGCGGGGAGCACCCGGGGTTTCGACGGAATCCGGCACACCTCCTTTATCCGGCGGCCGTACCAGCGTGCCGCCGGGCCGGGGTGTCCATGAAGCACCGCAGTAATCAGCACGTCATGCGCGGAGGCCGATGACCTCCCGCACGGAGGAACGGCGCTGCACGGGGGGCGGGGGCCTCCCGGGGGAGGATCGTGCGGGAGGCGGGGGCCTCCGTGGGGGGAGAAGAACCGTGTGGAGCCAACACGTCGAATCCACTGGAACCCTGGGGGGGTCCGTGCAGCAGGGGGAGTTAGTCAGCCCGTTTCCATCGGCGCGCGGACCGCTGGAGAACGGGCCTATCAACCGGGCGGTCAGACAGCCCGCGAGCGACTGGGAGCAGCGGTACCGCCGTGCGGTGATCCTCAGTGACACAGCGGCGACCGCCTTCGTCGTGGCGGCCATAGGGAACTTCTTCGGGGCCCGGGACGCGGCCAACTGGCATGAGAAGTGGGGAATTCTCGCATTCGGCACCGAACTGCTGGTGCTGGGCGCGCTCGCGGTGACGAGATCGTGGGCTCCGGCCGTTCTCGGCCAGGGCGCCGAGGAATTCCGTCGTCTCGGACGCTCACTGTTCACGGCGACCGTCGTACTGTCGCTCGGGGGAATAGCCCTCACCTCGCGGAATATCAAACTGTGGATCTTCGTGGCGATTCCCGCGATCGCGCTCGTCACCATGACCGAGCGGTATCTCCTCCGTCTCTGGCTGCACAAACAGCGGAAAGAGGGGAGGTGCCTGCGTCCGGTGCTCGCGGCCGGGAGCCTGGCCACCGTGCGGGACCTGATATCCCGGACCCGTAAGTTCCCGCACCTCGGCTGGCGGGTCGAGGCGGTGTGCACCGCGGGGAGCCCCTCGATCGAGGGCGATCAGCTGGACGGGGTGCCGGTCGTCGGCCGGCTGGGGGATGTCGCGGGGCACGTCCGGCGCGACGGCTACCGGGTCGTCGCGGTCACTCCGGATCCGCACTGGTCGCCGGACCGGCTCCAGCGGCTGGCCTGGAACCTGGAGGGCAGCGACGCCGAGATGGTCGTGGCGCCGGTGCTCATGGAGGTGGCCGGGCCCCGGCTGCACGTCGACGCGGTGCTCGGGATACCGCTGCTGCGGGTCAGTATGCCGGCCTTCACCGGGGGCCACCGGGCGGTCAAGGAGGTCGTCGACCGGCTGGGCGCGGCGGTGCTGCTGATGTTGTTCTCGCCGCTGATGCTGCTGGTCGGGCTGCTCGTCCTGGCGGACAGCCGGGGCGGGGCGGTCTACCGCCAGCGCAGGGTCGGCAAGGACGGGCGCGAGTTCACCATCCTGAAGTTCCGCACCATGGTCTCCGGGGCCGACCGGGCGCGGGCCGCGCTGGCGGACCGCAACGAGGGCGCGGGCCTGCTGTTCAAGCTCCGCAGGGATCCTCGGGTGACCCGGGTGGGGGCGGTGCTGCGCCGGTACTCGATAGACGAACTCCCGCAGCTGTTCAACGTGCTCACGGGGTCGATGTCGCTGGTCGGGCCCCGGCCCCCGCTGCCGGAGGAGTCCGCCGCGTACGCCCCGGACATCCGGCGGCGGCTGCTGGTGAAACCCGGGCTCACCGGTCTGTGGCAGATCAGCGGGCGCAGCGACCTGCCGTGGGAGGAGGCGGTGCGGCTGGACCTGCGGTACGTGGAGGACTGGTCGCTCGCCCTGGACGCGGTGATCCTCTGGAAGACGCTGCGGGCGGTGTTCTACGGGCAGGGCGCTTATTGACGCACGGGGGCGTCGTCGGTTCAGTGCGCGGACGGCGGGCCACAAGGGCCTGCCCCGGGGGAGGAACGGAACATGAGGGTCAGCGTCTTCGGGCTCGGCTATGTGGGTTGTGTGTCGGCCGCGTGCCTGGCCAGCCTCGGGCACGAGGTCATCGGAGTGGACGTCAGCCAGGTGAAGGTCGACCTGGTCAACGACGGCAAGGCGCCGGTCGTGGAGGAACGGATCGGCGAGCTGATCGCCGAGGTCGTGGAGGCGGGGGCGTTACGCGCCACCGGGGACGTCCACGAGGCGATAGCGAACAGTGAGGTGTCCCTGATCTGCGTGGGCACGCCGTCGGAGTCCAACGGCAGCCTGTGCACCACCTATCTGGAGCGGGTCACCGAGGAGATCGGTGCCGCCGTGGCCGAGCGGGGCGGGCGGCAGACCGTCGTGTTCCGCAGCACCATGCTTCCGGGCACCTGTCTGAACCTGCTCGTGCCGATCCTGGAGAAGTACGTCGGCGGCACCGCCGGGGTCGACTTCGGGGTCGCGGTCAACCCGGAGTTCCTCCGCGAGGGCACCAGCGTGCGGGACTTCTTCGACCCGCCCAAGACCGTGATCGGCGAACTCGACGCGGCGAGCGGCGACACGGTGGCGGCGCTGTACGAGGGGCTGCCCGGCGAGGTGTTCCGGGTCCCGATCCCTACGGCCGAGGCGATCAAGTACGCGGACAACGCCTTCCACGGCCTCAAGATCGGCTTCGCCAACGAGCTGGGCGCGGTGTGCCAGGCGCTCGGGGTGGACTCGCACCAGGTGATGGACGTCTTCCTGGCGGACCGCAAGCTGAACATCAGCCCCGCCTATCTGCGGCCCGGCTTCGCCTTCGGCGGCTCCTGCCTGCCCAAGGACCTGCGCAGTCTGGTCCACGCGGCCCAGCGGGCCGACGTCTCGGTGCCCATCCTCGCCCATGTGCTGCCCTCCAACTCCGACCACCTGCAGCGCGCGGTCGAACTGGTCGAGCGCACCGGGAAACGGCGGGTGGGGATGTTCGGCCTGTCCTTCAAACCCGGTACCGACGACCTGCGCGAGAGCCCGCTCGTCGAGCTGGCGGAGCGGCTCTTCGGCAAGGGGTACGACCTGCGGATCTACGATCCCAACGTCAACCTGTCCCGGCTGCTCGGCGCGAACCGCGAGTACATCGAGACCCGGCTGCCGCACCTGGCGCAACTGCTTGCGGAATCCATCGACGAGGTCCTCGACCACGCCGAGGTGTGCCTGATCGGGACCAGCGATCCGGCCGTGCACGCGGCGCTCCCCCACGGCGACGGTCCGGTGATCGTCGATCTCGTCCGCCTTCCCGACGCCGAAGCGCGTCGGGCCGAACCGGGGTACATGGGCCTTGCCTGGTGACACGACCGGCGGCGACGGGCAGGCCCGTCGCGCGCTGATCCTGGTGGAGAACCTGTCGGTGCCGTTCGACCGGCGGGTCTGGCAGGAGTGCACGACGCTCCGTGACGCCGGGTGGGAGGTGCACGTCATCTGCCCCCGGGGGGAGAAACGGGACACGGAACCGGAGACGGTGATCGACGGCGTACGGATCCACCGCTATCCGCTGCGCGCGGCCACCGGAGGACCGGCCGGGTACCTGCGGGAGTACGGCTCCGCGCTGTGGCACACGCTCCGGCTGGCCCGCCGGGTCGGCCCGGTCGACGTGGTCCACGCCTGCAATCCGCCGGACCTGCTGTTCCTGCCCGCGCTGTGGCTGAAGCGGCGGGGGGCACGGTTCGTCTTCGACCAGCACGACCTGGTGCCCGAGCTGTACCTCTCCCGGTTCGACCGGGGCGAGGACCTGCTCTACCGCGCCGTGTGCGCCCTCGAACGCCGGACGTACCGGGCGGCGGACATCGTGCTCGCCACGAACGAGAGCTACCGGGACGTCGCGCTGCGGCGCGGGCGAAAGCGGCCGGAGGACGTGTTCGTGGTGCGCAGCGCGCCCGACATCGAACGCTTCCATCCGGTGCCGCCCGAGCCCGAGCTGAAGAACGGCAAGCCCCATCTGCTGTGCTACCTCGGCGTGATGGGCCCCCAGGACGGGGTCGACTACGCGCTGCGGGCCCTGGCGAAGCTGCGCGACGAGGTCGGGAGGACCGACTGGCACGCGGTGTTCGTCGGCGGCGGTGACGCCTTCGACGCGATGGTGGAGCTGTCCCGGCGGCTGGGGCTCACGGAGCACGTGCGGTTCACCGGGCGCGTACCGGACGCCGATCTCGTGCGGTACCTGTCCACGGCGGACGTGTGCCTCTCCCCCGATCCGCGCAATCCGCTCAACGACGTGTCGACCATGAACAAGGTCCTGGAATACATGGTGATGGGCCGGCCGATCGTCTCGTTCGACCTCCGCGAGGCCCGGGTGTCCGCCGGTGAGGCGGCCGTCTACGCCTCCGACGACGACGAGGGCGAGTTCGCGCGGCTCGTCGCGCGGCTGCTGGACGATCCGGAGGAGCGGGCCCGGATGGGCAAGATCGGCCAGGAGCGGATCAGTGGCCCGCTGGCCTGGCGCAACTCCCAGCGTGCGCTGCTCGCCGCTTACGCCGCAGCCTGCCGTGACCAGGTCCCGGTCTCGGCGGGCGGCCCGGTACGAAAAGGAAAAAGGCACCGCCGTTGAGCGACGACACGATACGCCTGGCCACCATCGGGCGGATTATCCGTCGGCGCCGACGGTTCCTCATCACCCTCGCCGTGGTCGGCGCGCTCGTCGGCTACGGCACCTCCTGGCTGCTCCCGCCCCGGTACACGACTTCGGCGTCGGTGCTGCTGCCGGGTGCCTGGGAGGAGCGCGAACTGCTGACCCAGGCACAGATCGCCACCAGTTCGGTGGTGCTCGACCGCACGGCCACCGCCCTCGCCCTGCCCGGGGTCGACGGCGAGGAGCTGCGCGACCGGGTGGGCGCCGGAGTCGCCGACGGCAACATCATCAAGATCTCCGGCACGGCGGACACCCCGGAGGGCGCCCAGCGGCTCTCCGACCAGGCGGCCCAGCAGTTCGTCACGTACGCCGCCCAGGTCGTGGGCGCCGACACCGACCCCGAGGCCGCTTCGCGTCCCGAGGCGCTGCGGAAGCTGGTGGAGCGGACCAGCCTCCGCATCACGGAACTGGCCGACGGCGCCGGGGAGGGGCGGTCGGTGGAGAGCGTGCAGACCCGTACGGAGCTGGCGAAGCTCCGTACGGCGCTCCAGGACGCCGTGGACAAGCTGAACCGGGCCGACCAGCCCGCCGTCAAGGCCAACATGGTCGTCATGGGACCGTCGACCCGGCCTGCCGGGGAGGCGCCGCCGACGAAGACGCAGCTGGTCGTCGTCGGAGCGGTCCTGTTCTTCCTGCTCGCGGTCCTCGGCCATCTCGCCACCGCGCGGATGGGCCGCCGTCTGCGCACCGAGCCGGAGATCGCGGCGGCGCTCGGCGCGCCGAGCCTCGGCACCGTCGAGGTCCCCGGTGAGCGGCGGGCGGACCGGGCGAAGGGCGCCGGTCCACGTGCCCTGGCGCGTCGGCTCCTCGGCGTCGACGTCCGGTGGGACCTGCCCACCCCCCTGACGGGTGACGAGGCCAGCGGCCGGATCCGCTACCGGCGGGTGGGCGCCCGGCTCCGGGAGCAGGTCCCGGCCCCGCTGCGGCTCCTGGTGGTCGTCCCGGAGGGTGACGAGCCCGCGCGCAGGGCCGCCGGGCAGCTCGCCGCCGAGACCGCGGCCGATGCCTCCCCGGGCGTTCCGGGCGGCGGGCGTCCGGCGCCCCGGGTGGTGGAGGTGTCGGTGTCCCAGCCGATGGTGCGGGACCGCGCCGACGAGTCGGGGGCGCTGGTGGTGCTCAGCGCGGGCAGCTGGACGGCCGGGGAGCTCTCCGGCATCGGCGAGGCCTGCGCGGACGCCGGGCACGACGTCGTGGGCGTCGTCGTCGCCTGCACGGTCCGGGCCGCTTCGGCACGGTCCGTCGGCCGTGCCCGGAAGAAGGCCGCCGCCCCGGCGTCCTCGGACGGCGGGCGGCCCGAGGGAGGTGCCGAGTGACGACGACCCCGGCCTCGGAACCCACGGCCCCCACCCCTCTCCTCGACCTCCAGAGCCTGGTGGTGGCGGTACGGCGACGGCGACGGCTCTGGTCCGCCGTGGCGCTGCTCGGGCTGCTCGCCGGAGCGGGCCTCGCGGTGCTGCTGCCGCCGCCGCCCACCGCGACGACCAAGGTGCTGGTCGCCCACCAGGAGGACCAGCCGAACGACCCCGGGACGCTCATCCGTACCGATGTCGCCCTGCTGCACACCACGCGCATCGCCGGTGCGGCCCTGCGGTCCCTCAAGTCCACGGAGGAACCGGAGGACTTCATGCGGGACTACGAGGGCGCGGGGCTGACCAACAACGTCCTCCAGATCACGGTGACGGGCGCGACCGACGCGGAGGCGGTGGCCCGGACGCGGGCGCTGGCCGACGCGTTCGTCGCGGACCACGTACGACGCATACGGGAGGTGTCGAACGCCGAGGCCAAGGCCTTCCTCGACCAGCGCGACCGGCTGCGGAAGGACCTCGCGCAGGTCAACAAGGCGATCGGCGAGGGACCGGCGACGAGCGGGACGAAGGCGTCGGCGGACATGGAGTCGCTCTTCGCCCGCCGGGCCGAACTCAGCTCCCAGATCGCCGACTTCGCCCAGCGGGCGGCCAGCGCGGGGATCGGCACGCCCCGGCTCGTCGCCGGGACGCAGATCGTGGACGCCCCGCGCGTGGTGCGGCACTCCCTGCCCAGGACCGCCGCCACCAACGCGGCGGTCGGGCTCGCCCTGGGACTCGCGCTCGGGCTCGCGGTGGCCTCGGTCGGCGCGGTGGTGGCGGACCGCCCCGTGCTGCGCCGGGACGTCTCCGCCCACCTCGGCGCCTCGATCATCGCCGAACTCCCGCGCCGGGCACCCCGGTTGTGGGGACGGCGGCGGGACCGGGAGGCACGGGAACGGCTCGTCTCGTCCCTGGCACGCACCCTGCGCCGCGCCACCGAACCGGTGTCGCTCCTCGAACTGGGCTGCGCGGGCGCCACGGGCACGATCGCCCTGGACCTCGCCGGAGCCCTGGGGACGGAGGGGCCCGTGGTCGTCGTCGACGCGCTGCCCCGCCGACGGCTCGCCGACCGGCGTGCCGCGCCGGGCGGCCCGACCGTGGTCAGGGACGAGAGCGCCCCGGCCGGACCGGGCCAGGAACTGCGGATCGGGGTCGGCACCGTGGCGCCCGGCACCGCGTGGACCGACCTCCAGCACCTCGGTGCGCGGACGGTCCTCGTCGTACGGGCGGGGCACGGCAGTGCCGCCTGGCTGCACACCGTGGCACGGCAGCTCGCGGACCAGCGCATACCGGTGATCGGTGTGGTGCTGATCGACCCCGATCCGCGTGACCGTACGGACGGCACGCTGTGGGACGGGCTCGACACCGCGCTGCGCGGCCGACGGGACGCGACGGCGGGACAGAACAGGACGGGACGGCATCGGACGGAACGGCTGCCGATATGGGCGGCCCGGGTCCCGGACAGCGACCAGGAGGCGCGCTAGCACATGTGTGGCATCGCAGGGACCTACCGATGGCCGGACGGGAAGGCCGTGACCGACCGGCTCACCGACATCATCGCCCACCGAGGACCGGACGGGGCGGGCCGGTACGGCCACCCCGTGGGTGACGGCGAGGTACAGCTCGGTCATCGCCGGCTGGCCATCGTCGACCTGTCGGAGACCGGCGCCCAGCCGATGGTCTCGGACGGCCTCGTCCTGACGTACAACGGCGAGCTGTACAACGCGCCCGAGCTGCGCGCCGAGCTGACCGCCGCCGGGGTGCGCTTCCGCGGCACCTCCGACACCGAGGTGCTCCTGGAGGCGTGGCGGCGCTGGGGCACGGACTGCCTGCCCCGGCTGCGCGGCATGTTCGCGTTCGGGATCTTCGACGAGCGCACCGGCGAGCTGGTGCTCGCCCGCGACCAGCTCGGCGTCAAACCGCTGTTCCTGCTCCGGCGCGGCGGAGGTCTGGTGTTCGCCTCCGAGCTGAAGGCGCTCGCCGCCGCCACCGGCGGTTCGCTGGAGGTGGACCACGCGGCCCTGGTGGCCTCGCTGCTCTACTACTGGGTGCCGGACACCCGGTGCGCGTACCGCGAGGCGGAGAAGCTGCCGCCGGGGACCTGGCTGCGGTGCCGTCCGGACGGCCGGGTGGAGCGGGGCCGGTTCTGGAACCTCCGGGAGGTCGCCGCCGAGGGCCGGGAGCGGGCCCTCTCGGGGGACGTGCCGGACATCGCCGCCGTCGTCGAGGAGTCGACCCGGCGGCATCTGCTCTCCGACGTCCCCGTGGCGACCTTCCTCTCCGGCGGTCTCGACTCCAGCTATCTGACCGCGCTCGCCTCCCGCGAGCTGCCCGGCATCTCCGCCTACACGATCGGGTTCCGCGCCGAGGACGCCAAGTTCGAGGCGATGCCGGACGACCTGCGCTACGCCCGTCAGGTGGCCGGGCGGTTCGGCGTCGACCTGCACGAGATCGAGATCGCCCCGGACGTGCTCGACCTGCTGCCGCAGATGACGCGGACCCTGGACGAGCCGATCGGCGACCCCGCCGCGATCAACACCTTCCTGATCTGCTCGGCCGCCCGGGAGGCCGGGGTCAAGGTGATGCTCTCGGGGATGGGAGCCGACGAACTGTTCGCCGGGTACCGCAAGCACCTGGCGAATCTGATCGCGCTGCGCTACCAGCGGGTGCCCCGGCCCGTGCGGCGCGGTCTGTCCTCGGCGGTGGACCGGCTGCCGGTGGCCACGGCCCGCCGGGGATACCGGTCGGTGCGGTTCGCCAAGCGGTTCCTGTCCTTCGCCGATCTGCCGGAGGAGACGGCGTTCCGCCGCAGCTACACCATGTACGACCGGGGCGAGCTGCTGGACCTGGTCGATCCGGATCTGGCCGGGACGGTCGACGACGTGCTGACCGAGCACGCGGACGTCTACCGGGACAACGACCTCGACGACTTCGTCAACCGCATGTGCCTGGGCGACACCCGGATGTTCCTGCCGGGTCTCAACCTCGCGTACACGGACCGGTCGAGCATGGCCGCCTCGACCGAGGTGCGGGTCCCGTACGTGGACGTCGAGGTGGTCAGGGCCGCGTTCGCCGTGCCCGGCGACCGGAAGATCGTCGGCCGGCAGGGCAAGGCCGTCCTCAAGGAGGCGGCCACCTCGATCCTGCCCCGGGAGATCGTGTACCGGCCCAAGGGCCTGTTCAGCGCCCCGCTGCGGGCCTGGATGAGCCGGGACCTGGCGCCGCTGGTGCGCGAGGTGGTGAACGACGGCGTCCTCGTCCGTTCCGGGTTCCTGCGCCGGGACGCGCTGGCCCGGATGGTCGCCGAGGACGCCGCAGGACAGCGGGACTTCTCCAAACATCTGTGGCATGTGCTGACCCTCGAGTACTGGTACCGCGCCGCGACCTCCGGGTCCGGCGAGAACGCTCGCCCGACGGCGTAGAAGCAAGGGGACTTCGGTGAAACAGGTCGTGCAGAACTACAAGAGCGGTGAGCTGACGGTGCTCGACGTGCCGGTGCCGGGGTGCAAGCCGGGCGGGGTGCTGGTCCGTACCGCCTATTCGCTGATATCCACCGGGACCGAGCTGATGAAGGTGTCCGAGGCCGGGATGTCGATGCTGGGCAAGGCCCGCTCCCGGCCGGACCAGGTGGCCAAGGTCATGCAGAGCGTGGCCACCAACGGGGTGCCCGCGACCTACCGCAAGGTGATGGGCAAGCTGGACTCCTACACGCCGCTGGGCTACTCGCTGTGCGGGGTGGTGGAGCAGATCGGCCCCGGGATCGACGACGTGAAGGTCGGCGACCTGGTGGCCTGCGCGGGGAACGAGCACGCGCTGCACGCCGAGCTGAACTGGGTGCCGAAGAACCTGTACACCCGGGTGCCGGACGGGCTCGCGCCCCGGCACGCGGCCTTCGGCACGGTCGGGTCGATCGCGCTCCAGGGCGTCCGGCAGGGCGGGCCGCAGCTCGGCGAGTCGGCGCTGGTCATCGGTCTGGGGCTCATCGGGCAGCTGGTGGTGCAGCTGCTCACCGCCTCGGGCGTCCGGGTCGTCGGGGTCGATCCCGATCCGGCACGGTGCGAGCTGGCGGAGCGGCTCGGCGCCGTGGCCTGCGGCGATCCCTCGTCGGCGGCCGTGGAGGCCGCCGTCGCCGAGCTGACCGACGGTCACGGTGTGGACCAGGTGTATCTGGCGGCGGGCGGCGACAGCAACCAGCCGGTCGAGCTGGCGGCCCGGCTGTGCCGGGACCGGGGCCGGGTCGTGGACATCGGCAAGTGCCGTCTGGACCTGCCGTGGAACGCGTACTACGAGAAGGAGCTGGACGTCCGGTTCTCCCGGAGCTACGGCCCCGGGCGGTACGACCCGGAGTACGAGCTGGAGGGGCGGGACTATCCGATCGGCTACGTGCGCTGGACCGAGCGCCGCAATCTGGCCTGCTTCCTCGACCTCCTCGGGCGGGGCAGCGTGGACGTGGAGCCGCTGATCTCGCACATCGCGGACTTCGACGACGCCGTCGACACCTACCGGCGGCTGAAGGACGGCGAGCTGAAGGCCGTGGCCGTGCTGTTCCGGTATCCGGAGGAGTCCCCGGCGCGGGAGGCGGCCCCGGCGGTGACCGTGCCCGTGGTGTCGCGCGGCGACCGGGCGCCCGCCCCGGCCCGGTCCGCCGGGAGGCCCGTGCGGCTCGCGTTCGTCGGCGCGGGGAACTACGCGACGTCGATGCTGCTTCCGCACCTGGCCGGGCGGGAGGGCGTCGAGCTGTCCACGGTCGTCACCACGACGGCGCTGTCCGGGGCCAACGCGCAGCGGAAGTTCGGCTTCGCCCGCGCGACCACCGATCTCGACGCCGTGCTCGGTGACGGGTCCGTCGACGCGGTGTTCGTGGTCACCCGGCACAGCTCGCACGCCGAGCTGACCCGCCAGGCGCTGCTCGCGGGCAAGACGGTGTTCGTGGAGAAGCCGCTGGCGCTCACCGAGGACGAGCTGGCGGGGGTGCTCGCGGCGGTGGAGGAGTCCGGCAACGACCGGCTCCAGGTGGGCTTCAACCGCCGGTTCGCGCCGCTGCTCCAGGACGCCAGGAAGCAGTTCGGCGACCGTACCGGCCCCGCGAGCCTGCGCTATCTGGTCAACGCGGGCCGTCTCGAACACGGAAGCTGGTACCTCCGGCAGGGCACCGAGGGCTCGCGGTTCGTCGGCGAGGGCGGGCACTTCATCGACACGGCGAGCTGGCTGCTCGGGGCCGATCCGGTCTCGGTGTACGCGATCACCACGCCCGGCAACGAGGACCTCCAGGTCGTGCTGCGCTACCCGGACGGGTCGACCGCCACCATCAGTTACGTCACCACCGGCGCCTCGGGCTTCCCCAAGGAGACGCTGGACCTCATGGCGGACGGCAGGGTGCTGCGGCTCGACGACTTCGTGCGCGCCTCGGTGTACGGCCGCAAGCGGTGGGTCAGTTCGCGGCTGCCCAAGGCCCGGGACAAGGGCCAGTCCGCCGAGCTGGCCTCGTTCGTGCGGGCCGTGCGGACCGGCGGGCCGCTGCCGGTGCCGCTGGAGTCGCTGGTCGCCACGACGGCGGCGACCCTCGCCGTGGGGGCGAGCCTGGCCGGTGGCGCGCCGGTGACGCTGGCGGGGCCGCGATGACCATGAGCGCGGGCTGGTACCTGCGGCGGCTGTCCCGGATGGGGCCGGGCGAGGTCGGCGGCCGGGTGGGCGACGCGGTGCGCAGACGGCGGTGGCGGTCGGCGCCGCCGGACTGCCCCCGGGTGACCGGTGCCCGGTTCACCTCGGTGCTGCCCGCCGGGGCGCTCGCCTCGGTGCCGCCGGACGCGGCGAAGCGGCTGGTCGCGGACGCGGACCGGCTGATGGCCGGGCACGGCGAGTTCTTCGGGGTGGAGCGCGACGACCTGGTCGCCCCGGACTGGTGGTACGACCCGAAGACCGGGCGCCGGGCGCCGTGGGGGTACGCCTTCGACGTGCCGTACCGGGACGAGGAGGTGGTCGGGGACATCAAGCAGATCTGGGAGCCGTCCCGGCACCAGTACCTCACCGTGCTGGCCGCCGCCTACGCGGTCACCGGGGACGAGCGGTACGCGGAGCGGGTGGCCGAGCACCTGCGGTCGTGGTGGGCGGGCAACGCGCCGCTGCGCGGGGTGCACTGGATCAGCGGCATCGAGCTGGGCATCCGGCTGCTGTCCTGGGTGTGGATCCGGCGGCTGCTCGACGGCTGGCCGGGCGCGGCCGGTCTCTTCGAGGACAACCCGGTGGCGGTGAACCAGATCTGGCACCACCAGCGGTGGCTGGCCGCCTTCCCCAGCCGGGGCTCGTCGGCGAACAACCATGTGATCGCCGAGGCGGCCGGGCAGCTCGCGGCGGCCTGCGCGTTCGGCTGGTTCCCGGAATCGAGGCGGTGGCGGGCCGACGCGCTGCGCTCGCTCGCCCGGCACCTGCGGAGCAACACCTTCCTCTCCGGCCTCAACCGTGAGCTGGCCAGCGAGTACCACGGTCTGGTGCTGGAGCTGGGCCTGGCGGCGGTGGCCGAGGCGGACGCCGCCGGGGTGCCGGTGCCCTCGACGGTGCGGCTGGTGCTGCTGCGGATGACGGACGCGCTCGCGGCCGTCGTGGACGACCGGCTGCGACCGCCGCGCCAGGGGGACGCGGACGACGGTCACGGTCTGGTGGTGGACGGCGCGGGCACCGACCGGTGGGGGTCCCTGCTGGCCACCGGGGACGCCGTGTTCGGGCGTCTCGACTGGTGGCCGGTGGTGACCGGCACCGATGTGCGCACCCCGCTGCTGGCCGCGCTCGTGCGGGCCACGGCTCCGGCGGTGGCCCGGCCCGCGGAGCGCCCGGCCCACTTCGCCGACGCGGGCATGACCGTCCTGCGCGGTCCCGGGGGGATCTGGTGCCGTTGCGACGGGGGTCCGCACGGGTTCCTGTCGATCGCGGCCCACGCCCACGCGGACGCGCTGTCGGTGGAGGTGCGGCACGACGGGGTGGACGTGCTCGCGGACCCGGGGACGTTCTGCTACCACGGGCAGCCCGAGTGGCGGCGGTACTTCCGCTCGACCCTCGGTCACAACACGCTGGAGTGGGACGGCGCCGACCAGTCCGCTTCCGGCGGCCCGTTCCTGTGGACCCGGCAGGCCCGTACCCGGGTGCTGGTCGCGGACCCCGGCGCCGAGGGGGTGGCCCGCTGGTGCGCCGAGCACGACGGCTACCAGCCGGCCACGCACCGCCGCCGGGTGGAGCTGACCGGCGCCGAGCGGGAGGTGCGGGTGGTCGACGAGATCCGGGGCGACCGGCCCGTGCGGCTGGCGTTCCATCTCGGTCCGGCGGTCAGCGCGGAGCTGTCGGGGAACCGGGCGGTGCTCACCTGGAGCCGGGACGGCGAGGACCGTTCGGCGGTGCTCGACCTCCCGGGCCAGTTGGCCTGGCGGGCGCACCGGGGCGAGGCGGAGCCGCCGCTCGGCTGGTACTCCGCGGGCTTCGGGCGCAAGGAGCCCGCCACCACCCTGGTCGGTACCGGCACCGGTCTCGCGGAGGGCGCGGAGGGGTTCACCACGGTGCTCACGTTCCACGGCTAGCGCCCTCGCGCGTGAGGACGACACGGGAGGCCGGGCCCCGCGAGCCCGGCACGGATCGGCGGGACATGTCCCTGGGAGGAGGCGTGGTGTTCAGGAGGCGGCGGTGGGCGTTGCCGGTGGCGGTGCTCGCGCTCGTCCTGCCGATGGCGGCCGGGTGTACGGGCCCGGCGGACGCCCCGGTGGCGCCGACGGGTGCGCCCAGCGCGTCCGGGGCCTCCGACGTCTCCGTGGCCCGGGTGTGCGACGGGCCCGTGGCGGGCCCCGGGTCCGCCCCGGCGGGCGCGGTGGCGGTGGATCCTTCGGTGGTCGGTGATCTGGCGGCGAAGACCGCGAGCCGTCCCCCGGGCACCACGTTCTGGCTGCGTCCGGGGACGCACCGGCTGGACGGTGACCGGTACGCGCAGGTCGTGCCGAAGGAGGGGAACCGCTACCTGGGCGCGCCGGGCGCCGTCCTGGACGGCGGGAAGGTCAACCAGTACGCGTTCGGCGGTACCGCCCGGGGCGTCACGCTCAGCCATCTGACGGTGCAGCGTTTCGTCGCGCCGAACAACGAGGGCGTGGTCAATCACGACATGGCCGACGGCTGGGTGATCGAGCACACGACGATCCAGCACAACTCCGGCGCCGGGCTGATGGCCGGTGCGCGTCAGCGGCTCACGGGCAGTTGTCTGCGCGCCAACGGGCAGTACGGGATGAACGCGTACAAGACGGGTGACTCCATCCGTGGTCTGGTGGTCGAGGGCAACGAGGTCGTGGGGAACAACACCGACGACTGGGAGCGGCGGGAGCCGGGCTGCGGGTGCAGCGGGGGCATCAAGTTCTGGGCGGTCGACGGTGCCGACGTGCGGGGCAACTGGGTGCACGACAACCGGGGCGCCGGGTTGTGGGCGGACAACAACAACAACGACTTCCGTATCGAGGACAACGTCATCGAGGCCAACGACGGTGCCGCGCTGGTGTACGAGACCAGCTACAACGCGGTCATCCGGAACAACACGATCCGGCGGAACAACTGGGTCGAGGGCCGCGCGTCCGCGGAGGGCGGCGACGACTTCCCGTACGCGACGGTCTACGTCTCCGAGTCCGGCGGCGAGCCTCGGGTCCCGGCCCGCACGGACAAGATCGAGATCTACCGGAACGTGCTGGAGGACAACTGGAACGGGATCACCCTGTGGGAGAACGCGGACCGGTTCTGCAACAGTCCGGCCAACACCTCCACCGGCTACTGCACGCTGCTCGTGAAGGACACCGGGCGCTGCGCGCGTCCGGCCATCGCCGGGGCTCCGCTCTACGCGGACTGCCGGTGGCGGACCCAGCGGGTGGACATCCACGACAACCGGTTCCTGCTCGACCCGTCCGTCCTCGCGTGCACGGCGGGGTGCGGCCGGATGGCGGTGGTGGCCAACTACGGCACCTACCCGCACTGGTCGCCGTACCGGGGCGACCGGGTGGCGCGGGCGATCACCCTCGAACAGGACAACCGCTGGCACGACAACGTCTACCGGGGGCCGTGGACCTTCGTGGCCAACGACCCGAGCCGGAGGCTCGACCCGGGGCAGTGGCGGCGGGCGCCGTACCTCCAGGACGCGGGCAGCACCTTCGCCGCGCGGTCGGGCGGCTGAGATGAGCGAGGACCTCAGGGGCACGGGACGGGACGGGACGGGCGGGCCGGAGGCGCGGACCGGTGCCGTGGCGCCGGGTGCGCCGAGCGCGTCGGAGCGGCGGTCCGGTGCCGTGGCGCGGCTCGTCGGGACGCCGAAGGCCGTCGGCGTCGTCTGGGCGCTGCTCGGCCTCAACACGCTGGGCTCGGCCGGGGCGAAGACCGTGGTGGCGATCCCGCGCTCCTTGATACAGATGGCCACCATGGGTGCGCTGGTCACCGCGTTCGCGCTGGCGCTCGTGCTCAATCTGCGGCTGCGCGTGCGGCCCAGTGCCTTCGTGTTCCTGCTCACCCTGCTGCTGGTGCCGAGTCTGATCTCCAGCGTGCAGTTGGAGGTCGGGTTCGGCGCGTTGTTCCGCTGTGCCCGGCTGTCGCTGTTCGTCGGCACGCTGTGGCTGCTCAGCCGCTGGTGGGACGGTGGTCTGACGTTCGTCCGGTACCACGTCCGGATGTACTTCGCGGTGCTGGTGCTCGTGGCGGTCGGGCTGGCGGTCGCGCCGGGGACGGCCATGCCCGAGTACTACGGCGGGCGGCTCGTCGGTGCGCTGTGGCCGTTGACCCCGCCGCAGATCGGGCAGTACTCCGCGGTGATCATCGGGCTGACGGTGCTGCTGCTGCTCGGCCGTCGGACCGGCGGGGCCCACGCGACGGCGGTCATCGTGCTGTCGGCGGTCCTGCTGGCGATGACCCACACCCGGACGGCCACGCTCGGTCTGCTCGTCGGGCTGTCCCTCGCGATCGGCTCGCTCGTCCTGACCAGTGCCGCCGCCCGCCGGTTCTTCGCCTGGGCGGTGGTGTGCGGCGCGGTGGCCGCGGTGGCGTTCAGTTCCGCGATGCAGGCGTGGTTCCTGCGCGGGCAGAGCCAGGAGAACTTCGCCAATCTGACGGGCCGGGCCGTGGTGTGGGACTCGCTCCTGTCCATGCCCCGCACGCTCGGGGAGCAGGCGTTCGGTACGGGTCTGGGCGACAAGTCGTTCGACGGCCTGCCGATCGACAACAGCTGGCTGGCGGTCTATCACGAGCAGGGTCTGACCGGGGTCGTGCTCGTCGCGTCGATGATCATCGTGCTGGGGGGTGTCGCGCTGCTCCGGCCGCCGTCGCTGCCGAGGGCCTGCGCGATCTTCCTGATCAGCTACTGCGCGATCTCCTCGTACACCGAGGTGGGGCTCGGCGACGCCTCCGCGTACCTCCTGCACCTGACCCTGGCCGCCTCGCTGCTCGCGGCCCCCGTCCCGGCCGAGCCCCTTCCGACGCCCCCACTCCCCCGACGACGTGTCCCGCGATGGGCCCGGAGGTGACCTGAGAGATGTATGTCCTGGTGGTCCACAACCGATACTCCTCGGCGCAGCCGAGCGGGGAGAACAGGGTCGTCGACGAGGAGGTGGAACTGCTGCGGGCGGGCGGCCACCGGGTCGAGCTGTTCGAGCGGCGCAGTGACGACATCGCCGGCCGGTCCTTGCTGGGCAAGGTGGCCGTGCCGCTGCTCGTGCCGTGGAATCCGGGGGTCCGCAGGGAGCTGGCCGACCGGCTCAGGGCCGACCGGCCGGACGTGGTGCACGTCCACAACGTCTTTCCGCTGCTGTCGCCCGCGGTGCTCGCCGCCTGCGCCGACGTCGGTGTGCCCGTCGTCGCCACGCTGCACAACTACACCCAGGTGTGCCCGCCGGGCACGCTGCACCGGGAGGGCCGGTCGTGCTCGGAGTGCGTCGGGACGGCGTGGGCGCTGCCCGCCGTCCGGCACGGCTGCTACCGGGACTCCCGGCTCGCGACGGTTCCGATCGCGGTCGGTCTGTCGGTCAACCGGCGGCGGTGGTGGACCGGCGTGGAGCGGTTCTTCTGCATCTCGCAGGCGCAGCGCGAGGTGCTGGTGCGGTCCGGGATGCCGTCGGAGCGGCTGACGGTGAAGCACAACTTCGTGCCCGACCCGGCCGACCGCCGGGAGGGCGCCGGTGAGCACCTGCTGTTCCTGGGGCGGCTCGCGGAGGCCAAGGGGATACGGCTCCTGATGGCCGCGTGGGACGAGCTGGCCGCCGGGGGCGGGGTGGGCGTACCCCTGGTGATCGCCGGGGCGGGCCCGCTCCAGCCGGAGGTGACGGCGTGGGCGGCGGGCCGGGAGGACGTGCGGTACGCGGGGCTGCTGGATCCGGCGGAGTGCCGTAAGGCGGTCGCCCGTTCGGTGGCCGTGCTGGCTCCCTCGATGGCCCTGGAGACCTTCGGTCTGGTGGTCGCGGAGGCGATGGCGGCGGGGGTTCCGGCCGTCGCCGCCGGTCACGGCGCCTTCGTCGAGCTCGTCGAGGAAGGGGTGACGGGGCTGCTGCACCGGCCGGGTGAGCCCGGTTCGCTGGCGTCCCGGGTGCGGGAGGTCGCGAGCGACCCGGACCGCAACCGGGAGATGGGCCGGGCGGCCCGGCGCCGGTACGAGCGGGGCTTCAGCCCCGCCGTCGGCCTGGAACGTCTGGTGGAGGGGTACCGCGCCGCGATGGCGGGGCGGTCCGGCGGTGGGCACGGCGCGCCGTCGACGGACAACGGGAACACGGGCCCGCGGCGGGACGACCGCGCGGGCAGGGATGGGGGAAGTAGATGACAGGATGCCGACTCTGCGGTTCGGAGGCGCTGGTCAGCGTCGTCGATCTCGGGGCGACTCCGCCGTGCGAGAGCTTTCTGGCGGCGGAGGAGCTGGACCGGCCGGAACCGACGTACCCGCTGCACCTGCGGGTCTGCACCGACTGCTGGCTCGCGCAGATACCTCCGCTGATCACACCGGAGGAGACGTTCACGCAGTACGCGTACTTCTCGTCGTACTCGACGTCCTGGGTGGAGCACGCCCGGGTGTTCGTCGCGGACGCCGTACGGCGGGCGGGCCTGGGCCCGGACGCCTTCGTCGTCGAGGTCGCGAGCAACGACGGCTATCTGCTGCGGCACGTGGTGGACCGGGGGATGCGCTGCCTCGGCGTGGAGCCCTCGGTGAACGTGGGCGCCGCGGCGCGGGAGGCGGGCGTGCCCACGCTCACCGCGTTCCTGTCCCCGGAGACCGGTTCGGCCGTCCGGGCCGAGCACGGTCCGGCGGACCTGGTCGTCGCCAACAACGTGTACGCGCACATCCCCGACGTGGTCGGCTTCACCCGGGGGCTCCGCTCGCTGGTCGCCGACGACGGCTGGGTCTCCATCGAGGTGCAGCACCTGCTGACCCTGATCGAGGAGAACCAGTACGACACGATCTACCACGAGCACTTCCAGTACTACACGGTCGCGTCCGCGATCCGGGCGCTCGCGAGCGGCGGGCTCACCCTGGTGGACGTCGAGCTGCTGCCCACGCACGGCGGTTCGATCCGGCTGTGGGCCCGGCCGTCGGAGGCGGCCGGGGAGCCGACGCGGGCGGTGGCGGACGTGCTGGCCCGGGAGAAGGCCGCCGGGCTCCAGGAGCTGTCCGGGTACACGGACTTCTCGGCCCGGGTGGCGAAGGTGCGCAGGGACCTCCTGAAGTTCCTCGTCGAGGCGGCCGAGCGCGGTGAGACGGTCGTCGGCTACGGCGCCCCGGGCAAGGGCAACACCCTGCTCAACCACTGCGGTGTGCGGCCGGACCTGCTGGCGTACACGGTGGACCGCAACCCGTACAAACACGGCAGGTTCACTCCGGGCACCCGTATCCCGATCCTTCCGCCGGAGCGGATAGCCGCCGACCGGCCGGACTACGTCCTGGTCCTGCCGTGGAACCTGCGGGACGAGCTGATCGAGCAGTTGTCCTTCGTCCACGAGTGGGGCGGCCGACTGGTCTTCCCCATCCCGGAACTGAGCGTCGTCGAGGTGAAGTCATGAAGGTCGTGCTGTTCTGCGGCGGTTACGGGATGCGGATGCGCAACGGAACCGCCGACGACGTGCCCAAGCCGATGGCGATGGTCGGCCCCCGGCCGCTGATCTGGCACGTCATGCGCTACTACGCGCACTTCGGGCACAAGGAGTTCATCCTGTGCCTGGGGTACGGGGCCCATCACATCAAGGACTTCTTCCTCCGCTACGAGGAGACGACGTCCAACGACTTCGTGCTGCGGCAGGGCCGTACGGAGCTGCTGTCCACGGACATCTCCGACTGGACGATCACGTTCGCGCAGACGGGGGTGGAGTCGCCGATCGGGGAGCGGCTGCGCCGGGTGCGGCACCATCTGGACGGCGACGAGATGTTCCTCGCCAACTACGCCGACGTGCTCACCGACGCCCCGCTGCCGGAGATGATCGACCGGTTCTCCCGGCGGGACGCCGGGGCGTCGATGATGGTGGTGCCGCCGCAGTCCTCGTTCCACTGCGTGGAACTCGCCGAGGACGGTCTGGTCGGCGGCATCACCGCCGTGAGCGAGCTGCCGTTGTGGGAGAACGGCGGCTACTTCGTGCTCCGGCAGGAGGTCTTCGACCACATACCGGAGAACGGGGACCTGGTCGCGGACGGGTGCGCGGGCCTGGCCAAGGGCGGGCGGCTCGTGGCGCACCAGCACCGGGGCTTCTGGAAGCCGACCGACACCGTGAAGGAACGCGCCGCGCTCGACGCCGGGTACGCCCGGGGCGACCGCCCGTGGGCCGTGTGGGAGCGGGACGGCGCGACCGTGGACGGGGTGGGGACCGCGTGATACATCTCGGGGCCGGGGGCCTGGACCGGATCGTCGCGGTGGGCGCGCACTGCGACGACATCGCGATCGGCGCGGGCGGCACCCTGCTGACGGTGTGCCTCGCGCGGCCGGGCGTCCGGGTCGACGCGCTGGTGCTCTCCGGCGGTGGCGGCGACCGGGAGGACGAGGAGCGGGCCGCGCTCGCCGCCTTCTGCCCGGACGCCGATCTGCGGCTGACCGTGCTGAAGCTGCCCGACGGCCGGCTGCCCGCGCACTGGGACGAGGCCAAGGCCGCGGTGGAGGAGCTGCGCGCCCGGACCGATCCGGACCTGGTCCTCGCGCCGCGCACCGACGACGCGCACCAGGACCACCGGGGCCTGGCCAAGCTGATGACCACGGGATTCCGTGACCACCTCGTGCTCGGCTACGAGATCGTCAAGTGGGACGGCGATCTGGGCCGTCCCTCCGCCTATCAGCCGCTGTCGCCGGAGACGGCCGAGCGGAAGGTGCGGCTGCTGCAGGAGCACTACCCCTCGCAGCGGCACCGGCCCTGGTACGACCGGGAGGCCTTCCTCGGCCTCGCGCGGATCCGGGGCATCGAATGCCACGAGCGCTACGCCGAGGCGTTCGCCGTCACCAAACTCACTCTCGACCTGGGGGAATGAACCTTGCGCGTACTGCTGACCGGACACCAGGGCTATCTGGGCACCGTGATGGCCCCGGTCCTCGCCGCCGCCGGGCACGAGGTCGTCGGTCTCGACTCGGGCCTGTTCGCGGACTGTGTCCTCGGCCCCCGGCCGGAGGACCCGGCGGGCCACCGGGTGGACCTCCGGGACGTCACGGCCGACCATGTGGCCGGGGTGGACGCCGTGATCCATCTGGCCGCGCTCTCCAACGACCCGCTGGGCTCGCTGGCGCCGGACCTGACCTACGACATCAACCACCACGCCTCGGTACGGCTGGCCCGGCTCGCCCGCGAGGCCGGGGTGCGCCGTTTCCTGTACGCGTCGACCTGCTCCGTCTACGGCGCCGCCGGGGGCGACGACCTGGTCTCCGAGGAGGCCCCGCTGCGTCCGGTGACGCCGTACGCGGAGTCCAAGGTGCGGGTGGAGGACGATCTGCACGCGCTGGCAGACGGCGACTTCACCCCGGTGTACATGCGCAACGCCACCGCCTTCGGGTACTCGCCCCGGCTGCGCGCCGACATCGTCCTGAACAACCTGGTGGGCCACGCGCTGCTGTCCGGCGAGGTCCTGGTGCTCTCCGACGGCACGCCGTGGCGGCCACTGGTGCACGCCGCCGACATCGCGCGGGCCTTCACCGCCGCGCTGGAGGCGCCCCGCGAGGCGGTGCACGACCGGGCGTTCAACATCGGCGGCGAGGCCAACAACGTCACCGTCGCCGAGATCGCCGAGCAGGTCGCCGAGGCGGTCTCCGGCGCGAAGGTCCGCATCACCGGCGAGAACGGCGCCGACCCCCGCTCGTACCGGGTGGACTTCTCCCGGTTCCGCGCGGCGATCCCCGGCTTCGACTGCGAGTGGACGGTGAAGCGGGGCGCCCTCGAACTCGCCGACGCCTACCGGGAGCACGGGCTGACCAGGGAGGACTTCGAGCGCCGGTTCACCCGGCTCGCCGTGCTGCGCGCGGGGTCCGAGAGCGGCGCGGTCGACGGCACCCTGCGGTGGCGCCGATGACGACGGTCGGCGAGGAGATGCACGCGCTGGTGGAGCGGCTGTACCCGCTCTGCCGGAGCATCACGGGCGACGGGGTGCGCGCCACCCTGGACATCGTGGGCGAACACCTCCCGCTCCAGGTGCACGAGGTGCCGACCGGGACGCGGGTGCTCGACTGGACGGTGCCGCAGGAGTGGAACATCCGGGACGCGTACATCGCCGACGCGAGCGGCAGACGGGTCGTCGACTTCGCCGCGTCCAGTCTGCACGTGCTCGGCTACAGCGTGCCGGTGGCGGCGACGATGCCGCTGGCGGAGCTGCGGGGCCATCTGCACACCCTGCCGGACCAGCCTTCCCTGGTGCCGTACCGGACCAGCTACTACACGCCGGAGTGGGGGTTCTGCCTGTCCCAGGAGACCCTGGACGCGATGCCGGACGGCGACTACGAGGTGCGGATCGACTCCACCCTCGCGGACGGCCACCTCACCTACGCGGAGCACGTGGTGCCGGGGCGGGTGCAGGACGAGGTGATCGTCTCCTGCCACATCTGCCACCCTTCGCTGGCCAACGACAACATGGCGGGGGTCGCGGTGGCGACGTTCCTGGCCAAGGAGCTGGCCGGGCGGACGCCGTACTACACCTACCGGTTCATCTTCGCGCCGGGCACCATCGGGGCGATCACCTGGCTGGCCCGCAACGCGGAGCGGGTGGAGCGGGTCAAGCACGGTCTGGTGCTGGCCTGTGCCGGGGACCCGGGCCGGCTGACGTACAAGCGGAGCAGACGCGGCGACGCGGAGATCGACCGGGTGGTGCGGCATGTGCTGACGGCCTCGGAACGCCCGCACCGGATCGACGAGTTCACGCCGTACGGCTACGACGAGCGGCAGTACTGCTCCCCCGGTTTCGATCTCGGCGTGGGCTCGCTCAGCCGCACCCCGTACGGGGCCTATCCCGAGTACCACACCTCGGCGGACGATCCGGACTTCGTCTCCCCCGAGGCGATGGCGGACACGCTCGCCGTCTGCCGCGAGGTGTTCGCGGTCCTGGACCGCGACCGGCGGTACCAGAACCTCAGCCCGTACGGCGAACCGCAGCTCGGCCGACGCGGGCTGTACGACTCGCTCGGCGGTCGCAGCGACGCGAAACAGGCCCAGATGGCCATGCTCTGGGTGCTCAGCCTGTCGGACGGCGAGCACGGTCTGCTGGACGTCGCCGAGCGGTCGGGCCTGCCGTTCGGCACGGTCGCCGACGCGGCCGACGCCCTGCGCGACGCCGGACTGATCAAGGCGTGACCCGATGAGCACCGGAAGCGAGAGGACGGCGGTGCCCACGGCCCGGCCCACCGCCCTGCGGACCATCGCCGGGCGGCTGTCCTGGGGGCTGGCCGACCAGGCGGTCTGCAGCATGACCAACTTCGTCGTGGGGGTCTATGTCGCACGGTCGCTGGGGCTGGCCGCGTTCGGCGTGTTCAGCCTGGTCTGGGTGACCTACGGCGTGGTGCTCGGGGTCTCCCGCGGGCTGGCCACCGACCCGCTGATGGTGCGTTTCAGCGGGGTGCCCACGGGCGTCTGGCGTGCGGCGGCGGCCCGGTCGACCGGGACCGCGCTCTGCGTCGCCGTCGCCGTCGGCGCCGTGTGCCTGGCGGCGGGGCTCGGGCTCGGCGGCCGGGTGGGGCACGCGTTCGCCTGCCTCGGCGCCGTCCTGCCCGCGCTGCTGCTCCAGGACGCCTGGCGGTTCTCCTTCTTCGCCGCGGGCACCGGGCGGAAGGCCTTCGCCAACGACCTCCTGGGCGGCCTGGCGCTCGTCCCGGCCATGGTGGTCGCGGCCCGGGTGGGCAGCGTGGCCGGGTTCGTGCTCGCCTGGGGCGCCGCCGCCGCGGTACCGGCGGCGTACGGCTGCTACCAGTCCGGCATCCGGCCCCGGGTGACCGAGGCGCGCGCCTGGCTGCGCGAGCAGCGCGACCTCGGCTACCGGTACCTCGTCGAGAACGTCGGCGTCAGCGGCGCGGGCCAGCTGCGCGCGTACGGGCTCGGCGCGATCGTCGGGGTCAGCGCGGTCGGCGTCGTCCGGGGTTCCGAGCTGCTGCTCGGCCCGTTCCTCGCCGTCCTGATGGGCCTCTCGCTCGTCACCGTCGCGGAGGCGGCGCGGGTGCTGCGGCAGGCCCCGCACCGGCTCCGCGTGTTCTGTCTGCTGCTCGGCGGCGGGCAGGCCGTCGCCGCGCTGCTCTGGGGCGCGGCGCTGTTGTTCGTACCGGACCGGTTCGGCGAGTTCGTGCTCGGCGGTGTCTGGTACGCCGCCTCGCAGCTCATCGTGCCGGCCACGCTCGGTGTCGCGGGCGCGAGCCTGGGCACCGGCGCGGCGGCCGGGCTGCGCGCGCTCGCCGCCGCCCGGCGCAGCCTGCGCTGTCAGCTGATCGCCTCCACCCTCTACGTCTGCGGCGGGCTCGGCGGGGCGCTCGTCGGCGGCACCGTCGGCTCCGCCTGGGGCGTCGCCGGAGCCACGGCGGTCAGTTCCGCCGTGTGGTGGCTGGAGCTGCGGTCCGCCCTGCGCGCGCACGATCACCACACCATCCGTGAAGTGAGGACCACATGACCACCCCTCCCCGGCTGAGCGTCGGACTGCCCGTGTACAACGGCGAGGAGTACCTCGCCGAGGCGTTCGAGGCCCTGCTCGGCCAGACGTACGAGGACTTCGAGCTGGTCGTCTCCGACAACGCGTCGACCGACGGGACCCGGGACATCTGCCGCCGCTACGCCGAGCGGGACTCGCGCGTCCGGTACATCCGGCTGCCCCGGAACATCGGCGCCGCGCCGAACCACAACTACGTGTTCACCGAGTGCCGGGGCGAGCTGTTCAAGTGGGCCTCGCACGACGACCTGTACGCCCGGGACCTGCTGCGGGCCTGTGTGGAGGCGCTGGACGAGCGGCCGGAGGTGATCCTGGCGCACAGCGGGCAGGCGGTCATCGACGGCGAGGGCCGGGTGAAGGTGCCGTACGAGTACGGGCTCGCCACCGACTCCCCACACGCGCCGACGCGTTTTCGCAGCATGTTGTTCGAGCCCGGCGGCGACGACTTCTACGGGGTGATGCGGGCCGATGTGCTGCGCCGGGTGAAGCCGCACGACAGCTACCACCACGCGGACCGCACGTTCGTCTCCGAGATCGGTCTGCACGGGCCGTTCCACCAGGTGCCGGAGCTGCTGTACTTCCGCCGCGACCACCCGACCCGGGCCGAGCGGGCCAATCCGTCCAAGCGTTCCCGGTGCGTCAATCTGGACCCGCGCCGGGCCGGTCCGCTGCATCCGACGCCCCGGCTGCTCGCCGAGTACGTGGGCGGGTTCGTCTCGGCGGTCCGGCGGGCGCCGCTGTCCCCGGCGGACCGGCGCGCCTGCTACGGCCATCTGGTGGCGTGGGCGGCCAGCCGGGTCCGGCCGGGTGCCGGTGAGCGGGTCGAGGACCGTGCGCCGGTCGATCCGCGCCGCACCACGGTCTCCCTCGACGACCTGGTCGCCGGGCGCGAGGGGAGGAAGGCGTGAGCTCCGCCGGGCGTGCCGGGGCGCGCGTCGGGGTGTTCGGGCTGCTGGGCTCCGGCAACCTCGGCAACGACGGTTCGCTCGAAGCGGTCCTCGGCTACCTCCGCGCGGAGCATCCGGGGGCGGTGGTGGACGCGCTGTGCGGCGGGCCCGAGGCGGTCACCGCCCGGTACGGCGTCCCCGCGACCCGGCTGCACTGGTACGGCGGGGAGTACCGGACGGCGTCGCGGGCGGGCGCGGTCGCGGGCAAGGGCCTGGGCAAGCTCGTCGACGCCGTGCGGACGGCCGCCTGGGTGCGCCGCCACGATGTGGTGATCGTGCCGGGCATGGGGGTCCTTGAGGCCACGCTGCCGCTGCGGCCGTGGGGTTTCCCGTACGCGCTGTTCCTGCTCTGCGCTACCGGGCGGCTGTTCGGCACCCGGGTCGCGCTGGCCGGGGTCGGCGCCGACACGATCCGCGACCGGCCGACCCGGGCGCTGGTGCGCTGGTCGGCGCGGCTGGCCGCGTACCGGTCGTACCGCGACACCCTGTCGCGGGACGCGATGCGGGCGATGGGCGTGGACACCTCGGGCGACGAGGTGTACCCGGACCTCGCGTTCGCCCTGCCGACGCCGTCGCCGGGCGCGCCCCCGGGGCCGCCGGGCCCGGTGTGCGTCGGTGTCATGGCCTTCCACGGGGGCAACGACGACCGCGACCGTGCCGAGGAGATCCACCGGCGCTATCTCGACGGGACGACCCGGTTCGTCCGTGCGCTGGCCGAGGACGGCCGGCCGGTCCGGCTGGTCACCGGGGACGCGTGCGACGCGCCGGTGGTGGCCGCGATCCTCGAAGCGGTGGACTCGCCGCTGGTCACCGCCTCGGAGGCGGCTTCGCTCGGCGATCTGATGAAGGAGATGGCCGCCGCCGACACGGTGGTGGCGACCCGTTACCACAATCTGGTCTGCGCGCTGAAGGTCGGCACGCCGACGCTCGCGCTCAGCTACGCGGCGAAGAGCGACGCGCTGATGGCCGAGATGGGTCTCGGCGCGTACCGCCATCCGGCGCGCGAGGTGGACGCCGACCGGCTGCTCGAACAGTTCCGGGAGCTCGAACGGCGCTCGGCGGAGCTGCGGAGCGTCCTCGCCGAGCGGAACCGGGCCGCCGCCCGGCGCCTCGACCACCAGTTCGCCGCTCTGACCTCGGCCCTCTTCCCGAGGACCGGTCCTGCCCACGCCCACGCCCTGCGGGAGAACACATGAAAGCGACCCCGGTCCCGGAGATCGACGGGGCCTACCTGTTCGAACCGACGCCGTACGCCGACGAACGCGGCTTCTTCTGCCGCACCTTCGACGCCGAGGTGGTCCGCTCGGTCGGCCTCGACCCGGACGCCTTCGTCCAGGACAGCCTGTCGCGGTCGGTCCGGGGCGTGCTGCGCGGTCTGCACCTGCGCGCGGGCGCCGGGGAGGCCAAGCTCGTGCGGTGCTCGTACGGGAGGATCTTCGACGTCGTCGTCGATCTGCGGGCGGGCTCCTCGACGTACCGCAACACGGCCTTCTTCGACCTCTCCGGCGAGACGCAGAACACCCTGTACGTCCCGGCGGGGTGCGCGCACGGTTTCCAGGCGCTCACCGAGACCGCCGACATCTCGTACCGCATCGACCGGCCGCACGACCCCGCCGAGGACGTGACGATCGCCTTCGACGACCCGGAGCTGGGCATTCCGTGGCCGCTGCCGGTCGCTTCGGCGTCCCGGCGGGACCGGGAGGCGCCGAGCCTCGCCGAGGCCCTGAAGCGCGCCGAGGCTCTGAAGCACGAGGAGAACTGAGATCAGCGTGAACACCGAAGACTTCCCCCTCCCCCGCTCACGGCGGGCGAACGAGCGGTTGCACGCCCTGATCCCGGGCGGCGCGCACACCTACGCCAAGGGCGACGACCAGTACCCCGAGGACCTGGCCCCGGTCATCAGCCACGGGCGGGGCGCCCATGTGTGGGACGTGGACGGCAACCGCTACGTCGAGTACGGCTCCGGTCTGCGGTCGGTCAGTCTCGGCCACGTCCATCCGCGCGTCACCGAGGCGGTGCGGCGGGAGCTGGACCGGGGCGGGAACTTCGTCCGGCCGTCCATCCTGGAGGTCGAGGCCGCCGAGCGGTTCCTGGCCACGGTGCCGACCGCCGAGATGGTGAAGTTCGCGAAGAACGGCTCCGACGTCACGACCGCGGCGGTGCGCCTCGCCCGCGCCGTGACCGGGCGTCCCCGGGTGGCCGTCTGCGGCGACCAGCCGTTCTTCTCCACCGACGACTGGTTCATCGGCACCACGCCGATGCCCGCGGGCATTCCGGCGGCGACCACCGATCTCACCCTGGCCTTCCCGTACGGGGACCTGGCCGCCACGGAGGAGCTGCTCTCGCGCCACCGGGGCGAGGTCGCCTGTCTGATCCTGGAGCCCGCGGGGCACAGCGAGCCGCCGCCCGGGTACCTCGCCGGTCTGCGCGAACTGGCCGACCGGCACGGGTGCGTGCTGGTCTTCGACGAGATGATCACCGGCCTCCGCTGGTCCGAGGCGGGCGCCCAGGGCCTGTACGGCGTGGTCCCCGACCTCTCCACCTTCGGCAAGGCGCTGGGCAACGGCTTCGCCGTCTCCGCGCTCGCCGGGCGCCGGGAGCTGATGGAGCGGGGCGGGCTGCGGCACTCCGGCGACCGGGTGTTCCTGCTGTCCACCACGCACGGCGCGGAGACCCACTCGCTGGCCGCCGCGATGGCCGTCCTCGCCACCTACACCGAGGAGGGGATCACCGCGCGGCTGCACGCCCTCGGCGAGCGGCTGGCCGCCGGGGTCCGCGCGGCGGCGGCAGGAGCGGGCGTCGGCGACCACCTCGTCGTCCGGGGCCGGGCCAGCAATCTGGTGTTCGCCACTCTCGACGGGGCCGGGCGGCCCTCGCAGGAGTACCGCACCCTGTTCCTGCGCGCCCTGCTCGCGGGCGGGGTGCTCGCCCCGTCGTTCGTGGTGAGCAGCGCGCTCGTCGAGGCCGACATCGACCGCACCGTGGAGGTGGTGGCCGAGGCGTGCGCGGTGTACCGCAAGGCGCTGGACGCCGGGGACCCGACCCCGTGGCTGGCGGGGCGGCCGGTGAAGCCCGTGTTCCGCCGTCTGGCGTGATCTGACGTCAGGGCTGTGCGGGGCGGCCGGTACCGGCCGTCCGCGCGGCCCGCCGGTCGGCCGCCCGGTCGGTCAGCCGGGCGAGGGCGGGTACGGCCGCGAGCGCGGTGCACCAGCCGCCGACGGTGTCGGTCGGATAGTGCGCGTCCAGGGCGACCTGCGCCCAGCCCATGGCGCCCCCGGCGAGCAGCGCCCCGGTGAGCACCAGCAGCGCCCCGGCCGCCCTGCCGAGGCCGAGGCGTCCGGCCGCGAGCACTCCCGCCACGAGGGCGAGGGCGGTGAGGAAGGCGGTGTGTCCGCTCGGGTAGGACAGGTGGCCGCCGTTGATGGTCCGGCCCACGACGTGCTTGAGCAGGGTCGTCGCCACCACGGGCACCCCGGTGCCGAGGACGACGAACACCGCCGCGCGGGGACGGCGGAGCAGCAGGCAGCCCGCCACGGCGGCCACGATCAGCGCGGCGGCTCCGGCGGGCTCTCCCAGGAAGTCGACGGCCAGGGCGAGCGTCCGCCACGGTGGCCGGAGGTCGTCCAGGGCCGCCGCGATCCGCTCGTCCACGGTGCCGGGTCCGCCCCTGTCGCCGTACAGGACGCCGAGCAGGAGGACCACGAGGGCGGCGAGGACGGCCGCCGGGCCCAGCGTCGAACGCAGCGCGGGTGGCAGCAGCACCGGGGGTGTCCGCCGGTCGGTCACGTCCGGTTCGGCGGTGGTGATCAGGCGGTCCAACGGAGCCCCCTCGTCGTGTCGGGCCGCTGTCCGGCGGCCTCGACCGGCCCCCAGAGCGCGGCTCCTGGCCCCGTCCGGCGTGCGGGTGCCGGGGGCGGTCGGCCTCGGCGCCTCACCCTAACCAACGAACCGGGCGCGGCACACCGCGTACGGGATCACGCGGGCGGCGCCCCGGCGGGCGACACGGCGGGCCGGTGGGCCGGGAGGCTCCGGGGCGGCTCCCCGATCGCTTCCAGTCGCTTGATCATCCGGCGTACGTGGATCAGGGGCAGGATGCCGAACACCCCGAAGGACATGTCGACCACCGACCACCAGAAGGGGATGTCCCGGATCGGGCCGCAGATCAGGGCGAGCGGGATGATGCCGACGCAGGCGATCATGCCGAACTCGACGACCCAGACGTTACGGACGGGGTCGCGGTGGACGCCGTAGAAGGCGACCGCGATGACGAGGTGGGCGAAGGCCAGCCAGTCGGTGCCGTAGAGCAGGTACGGGGACTCGGCGCCGGCGGTGTCGAGTCCGAGCCGGACCTTGTGGATCCACTCGCCGAGTCCGGGCAGGGCGTCGGCGACGGGGGCCGCCCAGGTGCTCAGGGCGGAGTCGAGCAGCCGGAGTTCGGTGATGAGCGGGAAGGCCGTGAGCCCGCTCAGAACAAGGCAGACGACGAAGAGGATCAGCCAGGCGCGAATGCGTGCGAGAAGGGCTCGGGGCCCGTTCGTGTCGCTCATGGGGGCAGCGTACGCCTCTGTTGAACGCGTTCAAAAACAGGGGTGGCGGCAGGGGAGAAGCACGGGCGCCGGGTCCCGCGGTCCGCTCGCGGCCGGAGCGGAGAACCGATACGCCCCCACGCGCGCGCGTGAACGGGTCCGGACGGCGGGGGCCGTGACGCCGGGTCACACGGACGCGCGACGGCCCGCCCGACGAAGCCCCCGCCGCTCCGGCCCGGACCCCCGGGCGGCGAGCCGTTCCCCTCGGGCCGCGAGGTCTCCGCTCAGCGGTCGGCGGTGGCCGGGGCGGGTTCGCGGGCCGGGGCGTCGCGCATTCCCAGGCGCAGGTGCTCGACGTGGTAGAGGGCCTGGTCGAGGAGTTCGGCGACGTGGTCGTCGTAGAGCGAGTAGACGATGCTGCGGCCCTGGCGTTCGCCGGTGACCAGGCCGAGGTTGCGCAGCAGGCGGAGCTGGTGGGAGCAGGCGGAGTTCTCCATGCCGACGGCCTCGGCGAGCTCCCCGACCGAGCAGGGACCCTCCTGGAGGCGGGCGAGGATGTAGAGCCGGGAGGGGGTGGCCAGGGCCTGGAGGGTGGCGGCGACGTCGGCGGTGCCGACCGCGTCGAGGCGCTCGCGGGTGCTGGCGCTGCTGATGGTCTGGCGTCCGTGGCCCATGCGCCCCATCATACCGATGACACATGAAGACCTGTTCACATGTTCCTGTATTGTGGGATTGTTGCCTCGTCCCGCCCGTGAAGGGTCGTTCCGTCATGCCTTCTGTCCTGGACCGGCGGTCCGCGCCGCCCGCGGACGGCCCGCGCCCGGTCCCGCCCCGGCGGCGCACCCGCCTGCTGGCGCTGCCCGAGGCCCGCTGGGCGCTCGCCTCCCTGGTGCTGTTCCTCCTCGCGCTGGCCGTCCATCTGCTGGACGGCCCGGGATGGCTGTGGGGGGCGCTGTTCGCCGCGACGTACGCCGCCGGGGGGTGGGAGCCGGGCTGGGAGGGGCTGAAGGCCCTGAAGGGCAGGACGCTCGACGTGGACCTGCTGATGGTGGTGGCCGCGCTCGGGGCCGCCGCGATCGGTCAGGTCCTCGACGGGGCACTGCTGATCGTCATCTTCGCGACCTCCGGCGCCCTGGAAGCCGTCGCCACCGCGCGGACGGCGGACTCCGTGCGCGGCCTGCTCGACCTCGCGCCCACCACCGCGACCCGTCTGCTGCCCGGCGGCGGGGAGGAGACGGTGGACACCGGGGACCTGGCGGTCGGCGACACGGTGCTGGTCCGCCCCGGCGAGCGGATCGGCGCGGACGGCCGGGTGGTGGACGGGGCCGGTGACGTGGACCAGGCCACCATCACCGGCGAGCCGCTGCCGGTGGCCAAACGGGCCGGGGACGAGGTGTTCGCCGGTACCGTCAACAGCACCGGCGCCCTGCGCGTGCGCGTCGAGCGGGACCCGTCGGACTCGGTGATCGCCCGGATCGTGAAGATGGTGGAGGAAGCCTCCGGGAGCAAGGCCCCCACCCAGCTCTTCATCGAGCGGATCGAACAGCGCTACTCGATCGGCATGGTCGTCGCGACCCTCGCCGTCTTCGCGGTGCCCCTGGCCCTGGGCGCCACCCTCCAGTCCTCCCTGCTGCGGGCGATGACGTTCATGATCGTGGCCTCGCCGTGCGCGGTCGTCCTGTCCACGATGCCTCCGCTGCTGTCCGCCATCGCCAACGCGGGACGGCACGGCGTGCTCGCCAAGTCCGCCGTCGTCATGGAACGCCTCGGCCAGATCGACACCGTCGCCCTGGACAAGACCGGAACCCTCACCGAGGGCACTCCCCGCGTCACCGACATCCGGCCCCTGGCGGGAAGCGGCCTGGACGAGGACGGCCTGCTGGCGCTGGCGGCGGCGGCCGAGCACCCCAGCGAACACCCCCTCGCCCGCGCCGTGGTCGCCGCCGCCCGCGAGAGGAACCTGTCCCTGCCCGAAGCCCGCGACTTCACAGCCGCCCCCGGCCGTGGTGTCACCGCCACCGTCGACGGCCGTGGCATCGCCGTCGGCTCGCCCGCCCGGCTGCCGGACGACTCCGGCCCCGGCGCCCACCGGGCCGTGGTCGCCGCGCTGGAGGAGGGCGGTCGCACCGTCGTCCTGGTCGCGCGCGACGGGGTGCCGGTGGGGGTGCTCGGCCTCGCCGACCGGCTCCGGCCCGACGCGGCGGCCACCGTCGCCGCCCTCACCCGCCTGACCGGCCGCACCCCGGTCCTGCTCACCGGCGACAACGAGCGCGCCGCCCGGCACCTGGCCGCCGAGGTCGGCATCACCGACGTCCGCGCGGGACTGCTGCCCCAGGACAAGGCCGCCGCCGTCAAGGAGTGGGAGGCCGAGGGCCGCCGGGTGCTCGTGGTCGGCGACGGCGTCAACGACGCTCCCGCCCTGGCCGCCGCGCACACCGGGATCGCCATGGGCAAGGCGGGCTCCGACCTCGCCCTGGAGACCGCCGACGCCATCGTCGTCCGGGACGAACTCGCCACCGTCCCGTCCGTCGTCCAGCTCTCCCGCACCGCGCGCCGCCTGGTCGTCCAGAACCTGGCCGTCGCGGGGGCGTTCGTCACCGTCCTGGTCGCCTGGGACCTGATCGCCACCCTTCCCCTCCCGCTCGGCGTCGCCGGACACGAGGGCTCCACCGTCATCGTCGGCCTCAACGGCCTGCGCCTGCTGCGCGAAGCCGCCTGGCCCCGCCCGGCCGAGGACACCGTGTGAGCGGACGCACCCGCCGCACGGCCCCGGCCCGCGACCACCGGTCACGCCCTCGGCACATCTGACGGGACCTGCCATCCCCGGGCCGAAGTGCCTCTCGCCCAGGGGTTTCTGTCGGTGTCTCCGAGCGGATCGGGCGGGCGGCCCGTGGTGTTTCGGAAGACGGGGAGGGGGCGCGCGGCTTCCCTGGCTCGGGCCCGCCGCGCACTCCCCCCTCGTGACCCCTCGCCACCTGGGCTTTCTCGCCTCCTCTCATGGCTTTTCCCCGCCTCCCCCGCGTGCGCTCCGGCGCATTCGACTGTGCCCCGGCGCGCACGAACAGCCGTGAACTGCGCTGTGCGCTCGCCGCATCAAGTGAAAAGCTGTCTGGTGTGTTGGTATGCCCAACACCTTCGGGCAACGTTCCGACCAGCGGTTCTCACCGTTGAGAGGGACACGCATGACGAGCCACGCAATTGAAGCCGAGTTCGAGAGCCTCCTCGACCGGGCGCTGGACGCGACCGGTACCGGAGCGCGCTGGACGACCGACACCGACGACATGTGGTGCCGGGTCGCGAACCCCTCGGGGGCCCAGCGCACGCAGGGCTGGAAGCTGCACGTGTCGGCCAGCGCCGCCTCCGCCCCGGCGGTCCTCGCGAAGGCGCTGGACGTGCTGCTGCGGGAGGAGTCGACGTTCAAGTTCGCCCGGTCGCTCGACCAGGTGAGCGCGCTGAACTCCCGTGCCACCCCGCGCGGAAGCTCGGGCAAGTTCATCACCGTGTACCCGCGTTCCGACGAGGACGCGACCCGGATCGCCCGGGAGCTGCACCGTGCCACGGCGGGGCTCACCGGCCCCCGGATCCTGTCGGACCAGCCGTACGCGGTGAACAGTCTGGTGCACTACCGGTACGGCGCCTTCGTGGGCCGGCGGCGGCTCTCGGAAGAGGGCCTGCTGGTGTGGTTCATCGAGGACCCCGACGGCAACCCGGTCGAGGACAAGCGCACGGGTCAGTACGCCCCGCCGTCCTGGGCGGTGTCCCCCTTCCCCGCCTCGGTGCCCGCGCCGCCGCGCAAGGAGGACGCGGCGAACCGTCCGGTGCTGCTCGGCGGACGCTTCTCGGTACGGGAGGCGATCCGGCACACCAACAAGGGCGGTGTCTACCGGGGCACCGACGTGACCACCGGCGCCCCCGTGGTGATCAAGGAGACCCGGCCCCATGTGGAGGCCGACTCCTCGGGGAACGACGTCCGCGACTGGCTGCGGGCCGAATCCCGGGCCCTGGAGAAGCTCAGCGGTACGGGGCTGGCGCCCGAGGCGCTGGCGATGTTCACCCACGGCGGCCATCTGTTCCTGGCCCAGGAGGAGGTGCCGGGCGTCCCCCTGCGCAACTGGGTCGCCGAGCACTTCCGCGACACGGGGAGCGAGCGGTACCGCGCCGACGCGCTGGAGCAGGTCGCGCGGCTCGTGGACCTGGTCGCCGCCGCCCACGCCCACGGCTGTGTGCTGCGGGACTTCACCCCCGGCAACGTGATGGTCCGTCCTGACGGCGAACTCCGCCTCATCGACCTGGAACTGGCCGTCCTCACCGAGGACGAGCCGCTGCCGACCCGGGTGGGCACCCCGGGGTTCAGCGCCCCCGAGCGGCTCGTGGACGCACCCGTCTCCCCGACCGCCGACTACTACAGCCTCGGCGCCACCGCCTGCTTCGTCATGGCGGGCAAGGTGCCGAACCTGCTGGCGGAGGAGCCCGCCGACCGGCCCGCCGAACAGCGGCTCGCCGACTGGCTGGCGGCCTGCGCCGCACCGGCGGGCCTTCCCGAGGGCCTCACCGAGATGTTCCTCGGCCTGATGCGGGACGACCCCGCCAAGCGCTGGGACCCCGCCACGGCCCGGGAGGCGCTCCGGAAGACGCACCCCGCGCGGCAGGGGGTCCGGACCGTCGCACGGGCCGCGGCCGACGACGAACGGCGCGGCACGGTGGCCGGGATCGTGGACCACCTCGTGGACTCCCTCACCCCGGCGGACGACCGGCACCTGTGGCCGGTGTCCACCATGGCCGGGGAGACCGACCCCTGTACCGTCCAGCAGGGCGCGGCCGGTGTCCTCGCCGTCCTCACCCGGTACTACGAACTCACCCGGGACCCCCGGCTGCCCGAGGTGCTCGCCACCGCCGGACGCTGGATCGCCGACCGCACCACCGGCACCGGACCCGTCCGCCCCGGACTGCACTTCGGGGGCCGCGGAACGGCGTGGGCGCTGTTCGACGCCGGGCGGGCCCTCGACGACCGGGGGCTGACGGACCACGCCCTGGCCCTGGCCCTGGCGCCGCAGGAGGCCACGCTCAGCCACGACATCACCCACGGGGCCGCGGGCAGCGGCATGGCCGCCCTCCACCTGTGGCACCGCACCGGTGATCCGCGCTTCGCGGAGCTGGCCTCCGAAGCGGCCGACCGGCTGGTCGCCGCCGCGCTCCACGAGGACGCCGGGGCCGGCTGGGCGGTGCCCGCCGAGGCGGTCTCCGAGGAACGCGGCAAGCGGTACCTGGGCTTCGCCCACGGCAGCTCCGGCATCGGCGCGTTCCTCCTGGCCGCGTCGGAGGTGACGGGGCGCGCCGAGCACCGGGACCTCGCGGTGGCGGCCGGTGAGCTGCTCGTGGCCCACGCCGTACGCGTCGGGGAGACGGCCCAGTGGCCCGCCCAGGCCTCGGACGTGCCCACGGCCTCGTACTGGTGCCACGGCTCGGCGGGCATCGGAACCTTCCTGGTGCGCCTGTGGCGGGCCACCGGGGACGACCGGTACGGCGACCTCGCCCGGCGCGGCGCGGGCGCCGTGACCGAACGCGCCTCCCGCGCGGCCCTGACGCAGTGCCACGGGCTCGCGGGCAACGGCGACTACCTGCTCGACCTGGCCGAGGCGACGGGCGATCCCGCCTATCGCGCCATGGCCGAGGAGCTGGCCCGGCTCATCGTCGCCGAACGGGCCCGGCGCCACGGTCACGTGGTCTTCCCCAACGAGTACGGGGAGACCTCGACCGGTTGGAGCGACGGTTCCGCAGGAATCCTGGCCTTCCTCCTGCGGATCGACCACACAGACCCCCGGCACTGGATGGTCCAGAAGCCGGTCTAGCGGGCAACACCGTCCGCGTCACATCGCAGAGAAGGAGTCACACCATGGAGAACAACGACCTCGAACTGCTGGCCGCCCTCCACGCCCTTCCGGAGACCGACCCGGTCGGGGCCGACGGTGGCGCGTTCAGCGGCACCTGTGAGTGCGTCGGGCTTCTGACGCTCCTCAACACCATCTGTATCGGCATCAGCTGCGCCTGATCCTCAGGCAGCACCATCCGGCCGACGGCTGTCCCGGGCAGCCGTCGGCCGACGGCCGTTTCCCGGGCGCGCCCGTCAGCGGCGACGGCTCCGCACCACGGGCGGGACGGCCGCCGAAGTCTCCCAGGACGAGGACCAGACGACATGCAGCTTCACGCCGGTGACGACGATCTCGCCCCCGCGGGCCTCATGACCACGGCCGTCTCCGGCCCGGAGCCCGGCCACGACCCCCCGGCGCCCGCCCTCGCCATCAGCACGCGCGGCCTGGTCAAGAGCTACCCGGGCCCCGACGGCACCACCACCCTGGCCGTACGCGGTCTGGACCTGGACGTGCGGCAGGGCGAGACCTTCGCGTTCCTCGGCCCCAACGGTGCCGGGAAGTCCACCACCATCGCGCTGCTGTGCGCCCTCGCCCGTCCCACCGGCGGCCACGCCACGGTGGCGGGCGCCGATGTGCGCACGGAGCCCGACCGGGTGCGGCAGCAGGTCGGTATGCTCTTCCAGCACAGCGCCCTGGACCCGGACCTGACGGCCGAACAGAACCTGTACATCCACGCGCGGCTCTACGGGATGCGCCGCCGCACCGCGCGCCGCCGCACCGCCGAGGTGCTGGAGACCGCCGAGCTGACCGACCGGCGCCGCTCCCCGGTCCGCGCCCTCTCCGGGGGGATGCGGCGGCGCCTGGAGATCTCCCGTCAGCTGCTGCACGCCCCCAGCGTGCTCTTCCTGGACGAGCCGACCACCGGTCTCGACCCCCATGCCCGTGCCCAGATCTGGGAGCACCTGCGCGCCCTGCGGGAGAAGCACGGCAGCACGCTCTTCGTCACCAGCCACTATCTGGACGAGGCGGAGAACTGCGACCGCATCGCCATCATCGACCACGGGCGACTGGTGGCGCAGGGCACGCCCCTGGCGCTGAAGGCGGCCGTCGGGGACGACCGGGTGGTGCTGCGGACCAGCGACGACGTCCGGGCCCGGCGGGTCGTCCGGCGGGTGGTGCCGCCGGACCGCGCCGTCTCGGTGGACGCCGACGGGGTCTGGCTGCGGGTGCCGGACGGCAGCGCCTGGATCCCCCGGCTGTGCGCGACCCTGGAGGCCCACGGGGTCTCGGTGCAGGCCGCCTCCGCGACCCCGCCCACCCTCGACGACGTGTTCTTCCACCACACCGGCCGCAGCATCCACGCCGCGCAGTCCGGGCGCGCGCCCCTCGCTCCCGCTCCGGGCCGGACCCCGGCGGAGAACGGCGGCGGCCGATGACCGCGCTCACCCTGGAGACCCCCGGCGCCCCGGACGTCACGGCCGGGGAGCGGCTGCCCCGGCTGCGGCACGAGCTGCGCGCGATCCACGCCCTGGTCCACCGGGACCTGCTGCGGCTGGCCTGCCAGCGCGCCCACACGGCGCTGATGCTGCTCCACCCGGTGCTCTATCTGTTCATCCTCGGTGGCGGCATGGCCGCCCTGATCCCCGACGCGAAGCTGGGCGTGGGCTATCAGACCTACCTCTTCCCCGGCATGTTGATGATGACCGTGCAGACCCCGGCCATCATGGTCGGCATCAGGCTGATCACCGACCGGCAGAGCGGCTACCTCAGGGAGCTGCTGATGGCTCCGGTGAGCCGCTCGACCCTGCTCCTCGGGAGCTGTCTCGGCGGCACGCTGGTGGCGACGGTCCAGGGGGCCGTGCTCCTGTCCTTGTCCGGCGCGGTCGGTCTGCCGTACGACCCGGTCCTGCTGCTGACGCTCCTCGGCGGGATGCTCCTGGCCTCGTTCACGATCACCGCGCTCGCCCTGGCCCTGGCCGTGGGCCTGCGCAGGCCGGAGACGTTCCACACGCTGCTCGGAGTGGTGATGATGCCGCTGCTCTTCCTCTCCGGCGGGTTCTTCCCGCTGGAGAACATGCCGGGCTGGGCGCACGCCCTGGCCGCCGTCAACCCGATCGCGTACGGGGTGGACCTGCTGCGCCGGAGCATCGGGCTGCGGGTGCCGGGCCAGGAGGCGGTCGGCGGGATCGCGTGGGGCGGCTGGCAGCCGCCGCTGCTCCTGGAGGCCGGGCTGCTCCTGGCCGGGGGCGCGCTCGCCCTGTGGTGGGCCACCCGCCGCTTCAGCCGTCCGGAGTGACGAGGACCGTGCCGTTCTCCCGCCCCGGTGGCCGGGGCGGGAGGACGGCGGCGGGGCTCAGGAAGTGCGCTTCAGCGTCCAGGTGTTGGGGTCGAGGCTCGGGACGGCGGAGTAGCGGCACGAGCTGGAGTAGTAGGTGCTGACGATGGTCCATCCGGCGGGCGGCCAGGTGGAGCCGCAGGCGTTGACCTGGGTGCCGACCGGGTAGCCGCGCAGGTCCTTGATCTGCTTGCTGTTGGGCGTGAAGCCGGGTCCGCAGCCGCTGCTGTTCCACCACTGGACGTCCACCCAGCCGCTCGGGGTCAGCGCGCTGGCGCACATGTTGACGGTGTCGCCGGGCGCGGCGGACGCGGGTCCGGTGGAGAGCGCGAAGACGGCGGCGGTGGCGGTGGCCATCGCGGCGGCGTGACGGATGCGGAACACGGGACTTCCTCCCGGCGCGCTGGACCTGCCGCCGGCCTTCGGCGGGCCTCACCAGGCGCCGCAGTATTGGTATCCGACATCGGGACGGGACAGACAGTCCTCTTCTGGGCACAACTCCTGGGCGGTTTACGGCCGCTGAGCGGGGCGGGCGGTTCGCACGGCGCCCGTCCGGGCCCGGGGCGCCGACGTTTCCCCCGGGCTCGGGCTCGGGCTCGGGCTCGGGCTCGGGCTCGGGCTCGGGCTCGGGCTCGGGGGATTGTCAGTGCCGGGTGACAGGCTGGAAGCATCATCCAGACGGAACCGAGGGGGCCCCGCCATGTCCGGAACCCAGAACTACATCAATCACGTCGCGCTCGTCCTGGACGCCAGTTCCTCCATGTCCGCTCTGAGCCGGAAGGTCGTCCAGGTCGCCGACCAGCAGATCGCCTATCTGGCGCGCCGGTCCCAGGAGTTGGACCAGGAGACCCGTGTGACGGTGTACGTCTTCGCGGACGAGGTGGAGTGCGTCATCTACGACAAGGACGTGCTGCGGATGCCGTCCCTGAAGGAGCTGTACCGGGTCGGCGGGATGACGGCGCTGCTCGCCGCGACCCTGAAGTCGCAGGACGAACTGGCGCGGACGGCCCAGCTGTACGGTGACCACAGCTTCCTCACCTTCGTACTGACCGACGGCCAGGAGAACGCGAGCCACCGCTGTGCGGGCGTCCCGTCCGGGGGGCCGGGCGCGCTGGCCGGGGCCGTCGCCTCGATGATCGAGCGGCAGGAGGACAACTGGACGCTGGCCGTCTTGGTGCCGGACCAGGCGGGCAGGCGGGAGGCCGTGCGGTGCGGCTTCCCCCAGGACAACGTCGCGGTCTGGGACGCCACGAGCACCCGGGGCCTGGAGGAGGCCGGTCAGGTCATCCAGGAGGCCACCGAGAAGTTCATGATCGGGCGCACCAAGGGCATCCGGGGGTCGCGGACGGTGTTCTCCACCGGTGCGGACGCGGTCAACAGGGAGACCATCGAGGCGGCGGGGCTGACCCCGGTCGAGCCGGGGGCGTACGCGCTGATCCCGGTGACCCGTGACGTCGCGATCCGGGAGTGGGTCGTCGAGTCCGGTCACACGTACCGGTCCGGGGGCGCGTTCTACCAGTTGAGCAAGGCGGAGAAGGTACAGGCGCGGAAGCGGATCGCGGTCCTGGAGAAGAAGACGGACCGGGTGTACTCGGGTCCGGAGGCGCGTGCGCTGCTCGGTCTGCCCGACGCGGAGGCCCGCGTCAAGCCCGATCAGAACGACGACTTCACGATCTTCGTCCAGAGCACCAGTGTGAACCGGAAGCTGGTGACGAACACGCGTCTGCTGCTCATGCTCTGACGCCCCGGGCCCGGGCCGTGACCGGTGTGGGCCTGTCGCGGCGGCGGACGGGACGACGGGGCGGGCCCGGGGGTTCCGCCCCGTCGTCGGCGGTACGTCAGCCGGTCTGGCCCGCCGGGACCGGAGTCGGGACCGGAGCCGGGCTCACCGCGAGCTGGCGGATCAGCGGCAGGTCCGCGTACAGGTTCGCGCCGGGGCACTCCGTCGGGAAGCCGTCGCGGTGGCCGGAGATCCGCTGCATGGCGACGACCTGGCCCTTCTTGTACAGGCCGTTGTCCGCCGCCGCCACGAGGTTGACGGTGCTCGCCGGGTCGTAGCCGTACAGGCCGAGCTTCCAGGCGGCCACGCCCGCGATGGCGTCGAGCAGCGGCGGTGTGGCGACGGCGTCGTTGTAGTTGCCGAGGACGGCGATGCCGGTGGTGTCGGTGTTGAAGCCGTAGGTCTGGGCGCCGAGGACCGGCTTGTCGATGCCGCCCGCGCGGCCCTCGAAGACGGTGCCGCACTTGTCGACGAGGAACTGGTAGCCGATGTCGTTCCAGCCCTGTCCCTGCACGTGGTAGAGGAAGATGCCACGGATGACGGCGGCCGACTGGTCGCAGGTGTAGTCGTTGCTCCCGGCGGTGTGGTGCACGAACACGGCCTTGGTCTGGGCGGTGTACGTCGGCGGGTTCAGGACCAGGGACTCGTCGGCGCCCCAGCCGGACCTCGGGGTGATGGCGGGCTGGACGGTGGTCGTCGTCGCGGTCGTCGTGACGGTGCGCGCCTCCGAGGGCAGCACGGCTCTGGTCGCGGTCCGGACCGGGGCGGCGGTCGCGGTCGCGGTCGGGTCGACCAGTTCCACGCGCAGGCCTCCGGGCAGCTTCTTCCCTGCGGTGACGCGGACCTGGACGCCGTCGGCGGGGCCGGTCCAGAGCGGCTGGGTGCCCGCCCTGGCCCCGGCGTCACGGGCGGTCTCGGGGGTCCGCACGTCCAGGTCGAGGGTGCGCCAGCCGGACCAGACACCGGTGATGTGGTCGCGGGTGCGGACCTGGGCGGTGCCGCCGAGCTCGGCGCGGGGGTCGGCCCAGGTGAGTCCGATCATGCTGAAGGGCGCGGTGCGGCGGGCCGGGAGGGCCCGGTGCGCGGGGTCCGTGCCGTCGAGGGCGATGCTGCGCAGTCCCTTGACGGCGGTGGCGGTGGGCGCCGGGGCGGGCGCGGAGGTGGCGGCGGGCGCGGCGAGACCGGTGGTGGTCAGGACGGCCGTGGCGATGGCGGCGACGGTGGCGGCGCGGGCGGTCCGGCGGAGGGGCTTCGGGGTCACGGGTTTCCTCGTGGTTCGGTACGGGGTGGAGGTGTCGGTGTGCGCGCGGGCGCCTCCTCCGGGGGCGCTCGCGGTGGTGGAGCTCCGGACGTGGCGGCCCGCGCCGGTGGCGCCGGGACCGGCGCGGCGGCCGTCCCGCGGGCCGGGCGGGCCGACGACGGCGGCCGTTGTCGCGGGACGGCGGGCGCGCTTCCGGAATTCCGGGACGGTCCCGGTTCTTCCGGGCCTTTCCGGAACCGGGGGGCCTTCCGTGGCTGACATGGTCGCTCTTTCGTTCGATAGGGAGATCGTCCTGCTTATACACCATCAGGTTCCTCGAAATCCAGGCGGCGGGGACATTAAGTCATTTACCCCGCGCAACCGCCCCGCCCACTGACTTGGCGTCAACTGGTCGAATTCCGCGAGCGTTTGACTCCGCTTCGGCCGCCTGACTCAAAACCGACCGCTCCATGGGGACGGCCGGGCTCCGTCGGGCTTCCCGTGTGCGGAGCCGCAGGCAGACCGCACGGCGGGTGCCAGAGAAAGCACGCGGCCATGGCCTCGTAACGCCCCGGCGTCCTTTCCGCGACAACTCCCGCGCGGGCAGGGGCTCGACGGGACACGAGAAGGCTGCGACGGAAGAGCTTCGGGGGATAAGGGCGCGAGAGGAAGGGTTTCGGCTCCTCGCCGCGCGGTTCCCCGAGCGGCGGCGGAATATCCCTTTCACGTCCGCCGGGACCGGAACCCGGTGAATTGCCGTAAGGGACGCCCCGGCGCGTCCCCCACCGATCCGTCCGGAATCCCCGCCCCGTGACGGGCGGTGCCGAATCGCGTTTCCGGGACCGGGTTACAGCCAAGTTGGCGTCCAGGCACCGCCCTTGCCCGTCCCGGACCCCGAGAACGCTCTGGGACCCGCCCGGGAGCACGGTCTTCGAGCGTCCCGCCCGCGCCGCCGTCGCACAGGCATCGCACCGGTGTCGTCGTCCGGTCACACACCCGTCGTCGTCCCCTCGCACTGCGCGGCCCCTCGGTGGCCGGAAACCCCATGACCCGGGCGTCCGGGCCCCGATCCGCGTTGATGGCCCTCCCGCCGACCTCACATACTGCGCTGACCGACGGCGGGCGACCTCCTGTGCCCCCGGCCGGAACCGACCACTCCCACCCCAATTCCTCTCTCCTGGGGGAGACTTGCGCGCACATGTGAAGAGAGCAGGCGCCTTCACCGTCGCAGCGGCCACATCGGTGGCCCTGGCGGCAGGCATGACCGGCCCCGCGACGGCGGTGGCCGCCCACGCGACGGCCGTACCCGACGTCCGGGGCGTCACCGGAGACCAGCGCGTCCCGCTCGTCACCGGCGACCGCGTCGTGGTGAACTCCAAGGGCCGGATGGTGGGCTTCGAGCCCGCCCCCGGCCGTGAACACATACCCGTACAGGTGCAGCGCACCGGCGACCGCACCCTCGTGGTGCCCGCCGATGCCCAGCAGCTGATCTCCTCGGGCAGGCTGGACCAGCGGCTCTTCGACCTCGGCGTCCTCACCGACCCCCGGCTGCGCGAGAGCCACGGCTCCGGGCTGAAGCTGATCGTGCGGTACGCGGGAGGTGCCGCCGCCGCCCGGTCCGAGGTCCGCGCCGCCGGTGACGCCGGGCTGCGGCGCACCTTCCCGACGCTCGACGCCGACGCCGTCACCGCCTCCCAGGACGACCTCACCCGGGTCTGGGACGCGCTCACCGACCGGGGCAGGGCCGGTGCCCGCACCGCCGCCGCGGGCATCTCCACCGTCTGGCTGGACGGCGTCCGCTCGGCCCGGCTCGACCGCAGCACCCGGCAGATCGGCGCCGACAAGGCGTGGCAGTCCGGATTCGACGGCACCGGCGTCAAGATCGCCGTTCTCGACACCGGCGTCGACAAGACCCACGACGACCTGAAGACCCAGGTCGTCGGCGAGAAGAACTTCTCCTCCTCCCCCGACGCGGTGGACCGGGTCGGCCACGGCACGCACGTCGCGTCCATCGCCGTGGGCACCGGTGCCAAGTCCGGCGGCCTCTACAAGGGCGTGGCGCCCGGCGCCAAGGTGATCAGCGGCAAGGTCCTGGACGACGAGGGCTACGGAAGCGACTCCGCCGTCATCGCGGGCATCGAGTGGGCCGCCGCCGAGGGCGCCGACGTCGTCAACCTCAGCCTCGGCAGCCCCGACAGCCCCGGTGTCGACCCGCTGGAGGCGACCATCGACCAGCTGTCGGCCCAGAAGGGCATCCTGTTCGCCGTCGCGGCGGGCAACGACGGCGAGCTCGGCTCCTCCTCGATCGGCTCCCCCGGCAGCGCGGACTCCGCGCTGACCGTCGGCGCCGTCGACAAGGACGACCGGCTGGCGCCGTTCTCCAGCACCGGACCGCGCCCCGGCGACGGCGCCGTCAAGCCGGACGTGACCGCGCCCGGCGTGGCCATCACCGCCGCCGCCGCGCCCGGCAGCCTCCTGGACACCAAGCCCGGCACTCCGCACCCGGCGCCCGGCTACCTCCAGATCGACGGCACCTCCATGGCGACCCCGCACGTCGCGGGCGCCGCCGCGATCCTGAAGCAGCGCCACCCGCGGTGGAAGTCCGCCGAGCTGAAGGGCGCGCTGACCGGGTCCACCAAGGGCGGCGCGTACACCGCGTTCCAGCAGGGCACGGGCCGCGTCCAGCTCGACAAGACGCTCGACCAGAGCGTGATCACCGAGCAGGCGTCGCTGAACTACGGCACGGCGCTGTGGCCGCACCAGGACGACAAGCCCCTCACCCAGAAGGTCACCTACCGCAACCTCGGCACCGCCGACGTGACCCTCGACCTGTCGGTGAACACCCTGGACCCGGCGGGCAGACCCGCCCCGGCCGGATTCTTCTCCCTCGGCGCGTCGAAGGTGACCGTCCCCGCGGGCGGCACCGCCGACGTGGACCTGATCGCCGACACCCGCGTCGGTGACGTCGACGGCGCCTTCTCCGGCTACGTCACCGCGACGGCCGGGGGCCAGTCGGTCCGCACCGCCGCCGTCGCCGTGCGCGAGGCGGAGTCGTACGACCTGACGCTCCGGGCCGTCGGCCGCGACGGCGCCGACGCCACCTTCTTCTCCAGCACCCTCAACGGCGTCGACGGTCCCGCCTCGGGCTTCAACACCCGCGTCGACAACCAGCCGGGCAGCCACACGATCCGGGTGCCGAAGGGCTCGTACACCCTCAACACGGCCGTGTACACGGACCCGTCGGACTACACCAAGGGCACCGACTGGATCGCCCAGCCGAAGCTGGAGGTCACCGGGGACGCCACGATCGTCACCGACGCGCGCACCACGAAGCCCGTCGACCTCACCGTGCCGGGCATCGGCCAGTCGGACTACGCCGGTACGTACTACGAGCGCAGGACCGCGAACGGCTTCGCCGGCAACGGCTGGGTCCTCCGGGGGATGGCCGGTTTCCGCACCGCGCACCTGGGCCCGGCCGTCACCGACGGCTCGCTCCTGCAGACCTGGGACGCACACTTCCTCAAGGACGCCACCAGCCAGTACTCGGTGGCCTTCGGCGGCAGGACCGGGACCGTGGCCACCGGCTACACCAAGCACGTGAAGGCGAACGAGCTGGCCACGCTGAAGGTCGGCATCGGCGCCTCCGTGCCCGGGAAGTCCTTCCTCACCTCCCCGTTCGCGCACCTGCCGGGCGCCCCGGAGGGCAACGGCTTCTCCGCGCCGCAGCCCGCGCCGGGTGTCCGCACCTTCTACGTCTCCACCGCCGACGACGTCACGTGGCTGACCAAGTCGTCCCAGGCGGGCGCCCCCGACCAGTGGGGCTACCCGGCGTGGGACGGCGACCAGGACATGGCCGAGCCGAAGCGCTACGAGGCCGGCCGGACGTACCGGGAGACCTTCAACACGGGTGTCTTCGGTCCGCTCCTGAACAAGAACACCGGTGTCTTCCGTACCGCCCCCGACCCGGCGACGGGTGTGCAGCAGATCGTCGGCGCCGTGCCGCTGTTCTCGGACGGCCAGGGTCACCTGGGCTCCGTCCGGTACTCCTCGGCCACGACGGCGCTGTACCGCGACGGTGTGAAGATCGGTGAGAACGCCGACGGGCTGAGCGGCACGGAGCCGTTCACGGTCGGTGCCGACGACGCCTCCTACCGGCTGGCGACCTCGGTGGAGCGCCCGGCGGGCGTCACCTCGGTATCCACCCGGATCGAGACGGACTTCACGTTCCGGTCGAAGCGGGTCGCGGCCACCACGGCGCTGCCGGTGTCCACGGTGCGGTTCGCCGCCCCGGTCGACCTCGGTTCGCGCATCGCGGCGAACACCCCGGTCGCGGTGCCGCTGACGGTGCAGGGCGCGGCGGCCGACGGCAACCTGGCGTCGCTCTCGGTGTCGGTGAGCTACGACGGCGGGACGACCTGGAAGCCGGTCGAGGCGCGCGCCGGTCTGGTCGTCGTGCGGAGCCCGGCGAAGGACAGCGGTGTCTCCCTCTCCGCGAAGGTCACGGACAAGCAGGGCAACGTGTCGACGGTGACGATCCGCGACGCGTGGCTCGGCAGGTGACGCCGCACCGCCTCGGCTGAACGTCCCTCACCGGGCCCGGCGTCACCATGTGGGTGGTGACGCCGGGCCCTTCCTCACGACCGGGCCCTTCCCGTCCGTCCCGGTGCCGTCCCCTTCAGCAGGGGTCGCGCCACGCGTCGAGCGGGAGGCGCTTGCGCATCGAGGAGAGCCGCAGTTTCCTCGACTCCGGGCAGAAGGCGTGCGCGGGTTCCTCGTACTCCACGTGGAAGACCGCCTTGCCCGCGGCGACGAAGGGGGCCAGCAGCGCGCACTCGTCGAACTGCGCGCACTCCTCGTTGACCGCGAAGTCGAAGTGGTCGATGAGCTGCGGGATCTGGGCCAGGTCGTTCTTGAGTCCGACGGCCAGGCCCCGGGCGTGCGCGATCTCGGCGATCATGCGGTTGTACCGGAGCTGGTCGCGTGCCGTCAGGGGGAAGCCGGTGTCGGCGGCGTACCCCTCCACGAGGTCGGGTTCGACGGCGTCGAAGCCCTTGTCGCGGCACATGTCGAAGCGGCGTTCCATGAGGGGCCGCAGCACGGACAGCCGACGGATGTCGAGCCACCGCTCCCCGTGCCAGCCGTTGGGCCCGCCGAGGACGGAAGCCGGGAAGTCGTCGCGGTCCGGGCGGTAGTCCTCCCAGGCGCCGACGTTGACGTAGCAGATGACCTTCCGTCCGGCCCGGTGCAGCGCCGCCACGTCCTCGGCGGTGTTCTCGAACGCGTCGATGTCGTAGACGGCCACGTCGACCGACCGGTCGATCTTTCCGTTGAGCTGCCACTGCCAGGTCAGTCCCGGCCGTGGCTGCCAGCGCCGGGCGGGGGTGCCGGTGGCGCCGGGTGTCCGGGCCGGTCCGGGCGGTTCCGGCCGGACCGTGTGCGCGGGGGTCCGTGTCCCCCGGGGCGGTTCGGTGCGGTCCGGGGTGGCAGGGGGACCGGTGCTCCGCGCGGGTGCGGTCCGGTCCGCGCCCGCCGCGCCGCCGGGGGGAGCGGTGCCGGAGCAGGCGGTGAGCACGGCGAGCAGGAGCAGCAGGGCGGTGGCCGTCCCCGCCCGGGGCCGGTGGTTCACCGGTCCGTCTCCGTGAGCGCCGGGGTCAGGGCGGCCCAGGGGTTGGGGAGTTCCCCGGTCACCGGACCGCAGACCGTCGCCCCGCGTTCGCGGGCGGTCCTGACGGCGAGCGGCACCAGGGGCAGGGGCACCCCGTAGACCAGGTGGCACAGTTTTTCCGCGGGGAGTCGCGCCGTCCACGCGGGGCGGCTGAACCCCGATACGTAGGTGCTCCAGGAGCCTTCGAAGGTGACGGTCAGGTCGGCGAGCCGGGCGTAGCCGGGTGCCGGGTGGACGCCGGGGTTGAGGACCACGGTGGCGGCCCCGGCCCGGCGCAGGGTCCGTACCAGGCGCTTGCAGTCGGCCAGGGCTTCCTGGCGGGCGGTCGTCCGGTCGAGGAAGCAGCCGTCCACGCCGTACCAGGCCCGGTGGCGGTCCCAGTCGGCGGTCACCTCCGCCGGGGTGCGGACGCCGTAGTCGGTGTCGACGTAGCCGAGCAGCCGGGCGCCCGCCGTGCGCAGGGCGCCGACGGCGGCGGTGAAGGCGGGGTCGGGTGCCTCCCCGGGGCCGTTCGCCGGGTTGATGACGACGCCGTAGGTGCGGTCCCCGGCCGTGATCAGGCGCCGCCAGGCGTCCGGGTCCTCGGCCGGATGCACGTACAGCGGGACGAGCAGGCTCACGGTGCCGCCACCCGCTCGGGGGCGCGGGCGGGCCGGTGGGCGGCCCACAGGTCCGTGAGGGAGTCGCCGAAGGAGTGGACGGGACGCCAGCCCAGGTGCCGACGGGCGGCGGTGATGTCGGAGCACTGCCAGGAGACGTTCGCGGAGCGGGCGGAGCCGCCGTCGGCCTCGACGATCCGGCCGGGGAATCCGGCCGTGTCGGCGAGCCCGTGGACCAGTTCGCGTACGGAACGGGCCTCCCCGCCGCTGATGTTGAGGACCGGTGGGAGCGGGCCCGTGACGGTGGCGGCGAGTTCGGCGGCCCGTGCGACGTCACGGGCGTCGACGAAGTCCCGGTACGCGGAGAGGTCGCCGAGCCGGAGTTCGGCGCCCGGTTCGGACGGCGCCCCGGCGAGGAGGGCGGCGACCCGGCCGGGCAGCCCTTCCGGTGGTGCTCCGGCGCCCACCGGGTTGCCGACGCGGAGCACGACCGCGTCGAGGCCGGAGGTGGTCACGGTGACGGTGCCGGCCAGTTTGGTGGCGCCGTAGGGTCCGGCCGGGGCGCAGGGCGCGGATTCCTTGACGGCGTGGCCGGGGTCCCCGGGGCCGTACTCGGCGGCGGAGCCGAGGTGGACGAGCCGGGCGGCGGGGGCGGCCTCGCGCAGGGCGGCGCAGAGCGCGGCGGCGCCCCGGGCGTTGACCTCCGCGAGGTGGACCGGGTCGCCGCCGGTGGCGCCCGCGCAGTTGACCACGGCGTCGGGGGCGGCCTCCGCGAGGGTCCGGGCGAGATCGGTGGGGCGGACGGTGGCGAGGTCGGCGGTGACGTCGGCGGCCGGGGAGCGACCGCCGAGGAGCACCCGGGTGCCGGGGCGGGCGCGGAGCCGTTCGACGACATGGCCGCCGAGGTATCCCCCGGCGCCGAGGACGAGGATCCTCATGGTGGTTCAGGCTCCCTTGAGCAGGAGGGACTTGCGGCTGGTGAACTCGGCGTTGGCGCGGTCGTAGTCGTCGGGGCGGCCGATGTCGAGCCAGTAGCCGTCGAAGGCGTAGGCGTGCGGCGGGGTCCCGGCGGCGAGCAGGTCGAGGACGAGTTCGTCGAAGCCGAGCGGCAGTCCCGGGGTGTACGTCTCCAGGGTGTCGCGGGAGACGCCGTAGACGCCCATGGAGACGCGGTAGTCGATGCTGGGCTTCTCGGTGAAGGCGACGACCCGGCTGTCGTCGGTGGTGAGGACGCCGAAGTCGATGCGGACCTTGCGGGCGTAGGTGGCGATGGTGAGCGGGGCGCGCGCGGCGGTGTGCTGCCGCAGGACGTCGGCGTAGTCGAGGTCGGTGAGGACGTCCCCGTTCATGACGAGGAAGTGCTCGGGGAGCCGGTCCTTGAAGGTGAGCAGGGGGCCCATCGTGCCGAGCGGGCTCTCCTCGGTGGCGTAGTCGATCTTCATTCCCCACTGGGAGCCGTCGCCGACGTAGGCGCGGATGATCTCGCCCAGGTGGCCGATGGCCAGGGTGCAGTGGGTGAAGCCCGCGCCGGACAGCTGGCGCAGCACTATCTCCAGGATGGCGTGTTCGTCACCGATCGGGACGAGCGGCTTGGGCAGGGCGGTGGTGTACGGCCGGAGCCGGACGCCCTTGCCTCCGGCCAGGATCACAGCGTGCATGGCGGACCTCCTTCGGGGTGCGTGCCGTCGGGTTCAGATGTTGTAGATGCCGGTCTTGTAACGAGAGAGGTTGGCGGGGTCGGTGAACCAGTCGGCGGTCCGGGCGAGTCCTTCCTCCAGCGTGTGGCCGGGGCTCCAGCCGGTGGCGTCGGTGAGCCGGGAGGCGTCGGCGACGAGCCGCATGACCTCGGAGGCGGCGGGCCGGAGCCGTTCGGCGTCCTCGCGGACGTCGAGGGGGGCGTCCATGACCTTGCCGATGAGGGCGACCAGGTCGCCGACGGAGATCTCGCCGCCGGTGCCCGCGTTGAAGGTGCGGCCGACGACCCGTTCCGCGGGGGCGGTGCCGACGGCGAGGAACGCCTGCGCGGTGTCGGCGACGAAGGTGAAGTCGCGGGTGGGGCGAAGGTCCCCGAGGGTGAGGGTGCGCTCCCCCGCGGCGACCTGTGCGATGACGGTGGGGATGACCGCCCGCATGGACTGGCGGGGCCCGAAGGTGTTGAAGGGGCGCAGGGTGACCACGGGGGTGTCGAAGCTGGCGTGGTAGCTGTCGGCGAGCCGGTCGCCGCCCGCCTTGGAAGCGGCGTACGGGGACTGGGTGTTGATGGGGTGGTCCTCGGTGATCGGCACGGTCTGCGCGGTGCCGTAGGTCTCGCTGGTGGAGGTGTGGACGAGCCGGGGGGTGCCGAGGGCGCGGACCGCCTCCAGGACGTTGAGGGTCCCGGTGACGTTGGTGTCCACATAGCTGTGGGGGGCCTGGTAGGAGTACGGGATCGCGATGAGCGCGGCGAGGTGGTAGGCGCAGTCGGCGCCGTCGAGGAGGGCGCGGACGGAGCCGGGGTCGCGGACGTCGCCGAGCACGATCTCCACCTGGTCGAGCACCTCGGGCGCGAGGGTCTCCAGCCAGCCGTAGGAGGAGAAGGAGTTGTACTGGGCCATGGCGCGGACCCGGTGGCCGGAGGCGACGAGCGCCTCCGTGAGGTGCGAGCCGATGAAGCCTTCGGCTCCGGTGACGGCGGCGAGCGGTGCGGAGGTCACGTGCGGGTTCCTTTCGGGGCGGTCGCGGGGACCGGGTGGGACGGGGAAGGCATGGGGGTGCCGTGCGGCCGGGCGGCGCGGGTGGGCGCCGGCCGGTCGTCAGGCGTGCGGGGAGGGCCGCCCGAGGAGGGCGAGGGTCACCCCGACGAGGCAGAGCGCGGCGGCGCCGCAGACGGCGGGGAGCAGCGCGTCGGGGCCGGGTGGTCCGGCCGCCCAGGTGACGGCGCCCGCCGCGGCGGCGGAGGTGAGGCAGACGAGGGCCGGTGGCCAGGCCACTCCGAAGGCCTGGAGCAGCAGCGCGGTCCAGAGCAGGGCCGCGAGGGCGAGCAGGGCGGCGGGTCCGGTACCGATGATCAGGGCGGGCGGCAGGAGGAGGAGCAGGTAGCCGGTGAGGCAGAGGGCGAGGACGCCGCAGGAGCGCAGGAGGAAGCCGCCGGGTGTGGTGGCGCGGCGCAGGGCCGTGACGGACCAGCCCCGATAGCGGTAGAGCAGCCATTCGGCGGGGCCCATGCTGAGGGTGAGGGCGATGACCGCGTACGGGTCGCGGCGCCCTTCCAGCATGGTGAGGACGGCGGCGGCGAGCCCGAAGAGGCCGTACGGCACGGAGGCGCGCAGGGGCGGGCGGGGGCCCGCGTCGGCGGCGGCCGGTTCGGCGAGGCAGTCGGCGAGGACGCGGGCGGCGGCGGCGAGGGTGGCCAGGACGGCGAGCAGGGGCAGGGTGAGCCGGATCAGGGCGCCGGGGTCCCACCAGGGCAGGACGGCTGCGCCCAGGACGAGCGGGGTGAGGGTGAGGAGCAGGAGGCGTTCGCGGCCGAGGACGAGGAGGACGCCCGCCGCGCCCAGGTAGAGCGACTGGAGGCCCGCGACGGCGGTGACGGGTCCGCCTCCGGCGGGGAGGGCGGCGAGGGCGGTGGCGACGGCCGCGCCGAGTGCGGCGCCGCCGACGAGGGAGCGTCCGGCTTCTCTGCGGCCGGTGACGAGCCGGAGGTGGGCGCGGTGTCCGAGGGCCTGGCCCCAGGCCCAGGAGACGGTGCCCGCGACGATGAGCGCGGGGGCGTGCCGGGTGACGTCCCAGAGGGGTGAGGTGAGGAGGTAGGCGAGCGCGGGGAGGGCGAAGAGGGCTCCGCGCAGCAGGCAGCGCAGGGTGTCCGGTCGCCAGGGGTCGGCGGTGGCGGGCGGTTCGGGGAAGGTCCGGGGGACGCGGTCGTAGAGGGCGGCGGCCAGGGAGAAGAGGGTGGGGTGTCCGTACCGCTCTTTGATCATGGAGGCGGAGAGGCCGTCCGCTTCGAGGAGCGCGGCGACCTCGTAGGGGTGGACGGCGGGTCCGATGCGGTCGGCGAGTTCGGCGGCGAGTTCGCTGACGGCTTCCTCGTCGGGGCCCTTGCGGGGCATCCGGATCGCGAGGGTCGGCGAGTCGCCCGGGTCGGCGGACCAGCGGCGCGGCCGGGGCACGGCGAGGCGGATCGCGAGGGTGTCCTGTTCGCTGCCGCCGGGTTCGAGGGACATGGGGCCGCTCATCCGGCGAAGCTTCCGGTGCCGCTGACCGCCGGGGTGGGCAGGACGATCCGGGCGGGCGCCGGGACCGGGCCCCGGGCGAGTTCGCGGTAGATGGCGCGGAAGGTGTCGATGGTCTGCCGCAGGGTGAACTGTTCGACGACGCGGGTGCGGGCGGCGGCGCCCATGGCGCGGCGCCGGGCGGGGTCGCCGAGGAGCCGGAGGGCGGCGGCGGCCATGGCCTCGGGGTCGCGCGGGGGGACGACGAGGCCGGTGTCGCCGACGGCTTCGCGGACGCCTCCGACGTCGGTGGAGACGGTGGCGCGTCCGCAGGACATGGCTTCGATGAGGGTGAAGGGGAAGCCTTCGCTGATGCTGGAGAGCATGACGACGTTGCCGGCGGCGTAGGCGTCCCTGATGTCGTCCACGCGTCCTTCGAAGGTGACGTGTCCGCCGTGGCCGAGGTCGGCGGCGAGTGCCTCGCAGCGGTCCCGGTAGGCCTCGCCGCCGCGCGGGGTGCCGCCGAAGAGCCGGAGCCGGGTCTCGGGGAGGCGTTCGCGGACGAGCGCGAAGGCGCGGATCAGGGTTTCCAGGTCCTTGATGGGGTCGACGCGTCCGGCCCAGCTGAGGGTGAGGGCCTCGGGTTCGGGTCCGGCGGGCGGGAAGGCGGCGGGGTCGACGCCGTTGTAGACGGTGCGGATGGCGGCGGGGTCGGCGCCGCCCTCCTCCTCCCAGAGCCGGTTGTAGCGGTTGCCGGGGGTGATGAGCGCGGCCCGGCGGTAGCTCTCTTCGGCGAGCAGCCGGAAGAAGCCGAGGATCACGGCCTTGACGGGCCAGCGGTAGGGGGCGGTGCGGTAGCCGAGGTAGCGCTCGCGCAGGTAGACGCCGTGCTCGGTGAGGAGCAGGGGGACGCCGTGGCGTTCGAGGGCGGCGAGTCCGGGCAGGACGGCGACGCCGCCGCTGACGGCGTGGGCGACGCCTTCGGTGGGGACCGGTGCGGCCAGGGGGCGCAGGGCGTGTTCGAGGAGGGCGGTCGCGGTGAGCGCGTCGTGGACGGTGGGTCCGGCCTCGGCGGCGGGTATGCCCGGCCGTCGCCAGACCGAGGTGAGGACGGATATCGCGGTGTCGCCGCGGAGGAAGGGGCTGAGGACCCCGTCGGCGGCGGCGTGCGCGAGCCCGTGCAGGGCGGGGGCGAATCCGGCTTCGGCGGTGGGGTCGAGCAGGGCGGTCAGGAAGGTCTCGTAGGTGTCCGCGAGGCGTCTCGCGGTGCGTCCGCGCGGGGCGCGGCCGGGTGGGGCGGGGCCCCACATGGGGACGGACAGGACGTCGGTGACGTGGGCCGGCAGGTCCCACGCGAGCGGTTCGCGTCCGGTGCCGGTGACGGCTATGACGTCGAAGCGTATGTCGGGCATCCCGGTGACGAGCTGGTCGCACCAGACGCTGACGCCGCCGTGGCTGTGCGGGTAGGTGCCTTCGGTGAGCAGGGTGACGCGCGGGGCGCCGGAGCGCCGGGCGCCCTGGGGTACGTGCATGGGTGTGTGCTCCACGGCGGTGGTGGGGTGGTGGTACGGGTCCCGGGCACCCCTGTCGGTGAGGTGTCCGGGACCTTCGCTGCCGGTGGTGGGGTCAGCCGTCGGTGCCGGGCGCGACCGGGGCGGAGACGCCCCGGGGTACGCGGGCGACCGGGGCGGGCGCGGGGACGGGGCCCGGGGCGCCGGTCGTGGTGACCGGGGCGGGCGGCGCGGACAGGGTGAGGGTGAGCGGGGTGGCCGTGAGGGCGGTCCAGCCGGAGCGGGTGCCCGCGTAGGCCTCGCCGAAGGCGGTGCCGGCGCGCAGGGTTCCCGCGGGCATGGTGGCGGGGACGGCCAGTCCGGTCGGGCCCTGGACGGTCACGGCGCCGCCGATGCGGTAGGCGGTGATCTGTCCGGCGCTGACGGCGGTCTGCCAGGCGGTGCGGCGCTTGAGCTCGCCGCCGATGTCCTTCATCCGCAGGTTGACCACGGGGGTGCTGGTCGCGAAGAGCGACTGGTAGCTGTCGAGGACGCCGTCGAGGACGGGGTAGGCGATGCGGTCCTCGGCGAGGTTCGACTGGTGGATGAAGTGCGGCTTCGGGTCGTTGGCGAGGACGTGGCCGAGGGCGATCTGGCGCTCCAGCGGCACGATGTGGTTCGTGTAGCCGGTGGCCGGGTCGAGCGGGGCGGGCAGGCAGGTGGTGGTCGCGGGGTTGTCCTCGCAGATGCCGCTGCCGCCCTGGGCGCGGCTGGTGTAGATCCAGTTGTACTCGTCGACCTGCTCGGCGGCCCGGCCCGCGTTGTAGAAGATGTTCATGGGGTAGCGGGGGACGGTGGTCGCGGAGCCGACCTGTCGCTGGCCGGGGTCGCGGGAGTTGTCCGAGGCCAGCCAGGTGATGCCGTTGTCGCCGAGGGCGAGGCCCAGGTTGGGGTTGTCGGTGGGCTGCTGGGGCAGGACGCGCAGCCCGGAGTGCTCCCCGGTGACGAGTTCGCCGTTCTCCAGGGGCAGTCCGGCGCTCTGGCCCCAGACGCGGTTGAGGGCGATCTCGTCGGAGACGGCGGCCCTGCTCACCCACTTCACGGAGCCGTTGGGCAGGGTGGCGCAGCGCCAGGGCACGACGGAGGTGTCCTGTTCGCAGCCGAGGAAGGCGTGGGTGTAGGTGTGGTTGATCCAGCGGAACTGGTTGCGCTGGGTGACCAGTCGGTCGGCGAGCGGGTCGGCGCCGTTGTTCTCCTCGCGGTGGTCCACGCTGCCCGCGGCGTTGTAGGCGAGGTCGAGCGTGAAGCCCCGGGTGTTCTGCCAGGTGACGGCCGCGTCGACGTCGGCGGGGGTCATCCGGATGGGGTCGGGTACGGCGTTGGGGTCGGTGCAGTCGACGTCGCCGGGGGTGCAGTTGAGCGTGGAGTTCCAGCGGTCGTCGGCGGCGAGGACGTCGTCGATGTGGACGGCGAAGTAGTTGCGGGAGGCGCCCAGGTGGACGCCGTCGGTCATCCATTCGACGATGCCGCGGGCCAGCAGGCGGAACTGCTGCTGGTAGCGGTTGTAGACGAAGGTGACGACGAGTTCGCGCCGTCCGTCGTGCTGGTACTCGCCGACCAGCGAGCCCTTCTTGGTGGTGCCGGGGATCGTCGCCTCGACGTACGGGGTGAAGTCGGCGCCCGCCACCGGGGTGGAGAGGTAGGCGTAACTCTCGCCGACGGTGGGCGAGTTGTCCTCGAAGGGCACCGCTCCTGCGAGGTATCCGAAGGGGCCGTTGCGACCGGCCGTGGTGACCTGGGCCTGGACGCCGTCAAGGCTGCCGGAGTAGCCGCCGTAGACCGGGTACTGGAGTCCGGCCTCGGGCCGGGCGTAGGTGTACGCGTCGACCTGCGGGATGTCGTAGGCCTGCTCGTAGGCGACGAGGGCGGCCATCTCGGACGAGTTCGCCGGGAACGGGTTGTCGTTCGGCAGGACGACCGCCTGGAACTTGGCGCGGGCGCGGCCCCCGACGCTGTCGGCCAGATAGGCGGCGTCGATGACGGGCCGGTCGGCGCGGTTCAGGTCGATCTCGGTGTACGGCGTTCCCGCCGTCTGGAGTTCGGCGGCGATGGCCTGGGTGGCGGGCCCGCCGTCGGTGACGACCAGGACCCGTAGGTCGACCCGGGGCAGCGGCTCGACCGCCCCGGCGGTCGAGGTGGGCAGGACGAGTCCCGCCAGGAGCGCGCCGGTGGCGAGCAGGGTGGTGCTGACTATCCGCTTCATGCGGTGGTGTTCTCCTCCCGGAGCAGGGGTGGGTACGGCTCCGTGGAGCGGACGCACCCCCTCGTGCGACGCCGGCGTCCCCCTCGAAGGCCGGTCGTCCACGCATCCGTCGCGTCAAATGGTGAGGTATCTGTGAGGTTTTTGTGGTGTTGCTGCGCAAGGTGGCGGGAATTCGCCGGTCCTCGCGGAGGGCGATGGCGGTGCTTCCGGGGCGCTCAGGGGGTCTGCCGCCGCACCGGAGGTGATCCTTCCGATGGCCTACAGGTCATGACTGGCGGGAATGAGGACCACCGGCGGGCCGAGGGCCCGCCGGTGGCTTCGCCAGAGGTGTGGACCTGTCCGAAAAGGAGGCCGCTAGGGGCGAGTTTCGGACGGTGTCCGCCCGGGGCGCCGGTGTCTCAGGCGCAGAGGACGCGGGTCTCCGGGGTGTAGACCGGGCCGCCGTTGACGCTGGTGGTGTCGCTGAACTCGGCGTAGAAGTACGAGTAGAAGCCTATGTTGCCGTTGCAGCCCGAGTCGGGGGCGACCTGGAGGGTCAGCGTGACGGTGCGGCTCTGGCCGGGCGGGATGGTCGCGCCGTAGTTGGCGCCCAGGTTGGCGGGGCCGGTGCCGGAGCAGGAGCTGCTGCCCGAGGGGCCGGCGAGCGTGCAGCCGGTGAACGCGTACTTGAGGTCCGGGCGCTGGGTGGTCAGCCAGGTCGGGTCGATGGTCTGGTAGACGAACCAGATGTCGTAGTTCTTGTTGTTCGTGAGCGTCATCGAGAGGTTCACGGTGCCGCCGGGCGTGGTGGTGGCGGCGCTGGTGGAGAAGGTCAGCTGCGCGGGTGCCGGGTCGGCGGCGTTCGCGGCCGGGGCCAGGCCGAAGAGGCCCATACAGAGCGCGAGAACGACGGTGAGACCGAGGCGTCGGGTCAGGAGTGATCGCATGGTCCGGGAGGCTAGGCACCGGGAGGGCGCGCCGTCTCCCTCCACGAGCGGAATGAGGCGGTCCCCGCGGCCGAAAGTATTCCCTGTGTGAAGGCGGTGGGGAGAAAACGTGAAGGCCCGCGCGAAGGATCTTTGCGCACGCCGTGGGGAGTGTGGCACCACCCCCGGAGAGGGGCGCGGAGCCCCGCGCGAACCGGTCGCCCCCGTCACGGATTTGGCGCGTACGCAACAGACCACGATGCGCCGGAACCTCCTCCGCATCGCACAACGATCAATACTTTCGGGCCAATTGGCGTGATTCAACCAGCCGATCCCGTCTCCCGTCGCCATCGAATGGAGACCGATCCTGATCGATTACTTTCTGTTATTTTCTTTGATTTTCCTGTGCACGTTTGGGCCGCCGTGATCGCTGATACCGGTGGAGGCGATGGCCTCCGGTACCGCGGAGAGGGGGCGGCGGGCGGTGCGCAGGATCGACGGGAGGGGGCCACATGCGGGAGGGCACGACGGTGTCGCGGAGCGGACTCGCCGCGGAGGCGGCAGCGGGGGGAGACACCGCACGGGCCCGGGAGGGCGTGCCCGCAGCCACGGTGAGGTGCTCCGCCCGCCCGGGGTGGACCGACACGGACGCAGAGGTGCTCCCGTGAGCGATGTCGGCACGGAGGAGCCGGGCGCCACCGGACCGCCCCGGCCGCCCCTCCCCCCGGACGGATGTCCCGCCGGGTACTGGGAGTTCCACGCCCGGCTGTACGACAGGTTCGTCAGGTTCGCACGGTACGACCTGCGGTCCGACGAGCTCGCGGAGGCGGCCGTGGACACCACCTTCGCGGAGCTGATGTACCGGTGGCCGAAGGTGGCGGCGCGGGACAATCCGACCGCCCACGCGTGGACCGTGCTGAAGAGGCGCCTCGTCGACCAGGGCCGCAGACGCCGGAGGACCGCCCTCCCGGTCGACGACCCGACCCTGTGGAGCCTGCTCGACGAACGTGCCGGGGCGCACGACCCCTTCGACGCACTGGCCCTGCGGATCTCCGTGCGCAACGCCGTCCACCGGCTGCCCGAGCGGCAGCGGGACGTGATCACCCTCTATTTCCTGCTGGACCAGCCGACCTCCGTGGTGGCCGAGGTGCTGGGCATCAACGAGGCCACGGTCCGCTCGCACATCAGCCGGGCGCTCCCCCGCCTCGGGCGGACACTCGACCTGCCGGGCAGCCGCCCGGACCACCGAAGGGCCTGCTCATGAGCGAGCACAGTGAGGTCTTCCGGTCCGTGGAGGACGTCCTCGCCACGGCCTCGTCCGACGTCCCCGGGCGGCGGCCCGATCTCGCGGCCTCCCGCGCCCGGCTCCTGGCACACGCCGCCGGTCTCCCGTCCGCACCCGGCGCCGGGGCCGCCGACGAGCCGTCCGAACCGGCCACCGGGACCGTCACGGACAGTCACCCCGGGCGGCCTCCGCTCGACGCCGACGAGGCCCTGCGCCGACTGGACGCCCTGTGCGGCTCGGTCGTCCTGTCCCGCACGGCCGGTTCCTCGCTCGCCGCGTTCGCCGAGTACACGGCGGCCGATCCTGGTGGCGCGCTCGTCTTCGCCTGTGTGCTGCATCTCGCGGGTGACGGCGAAGGGGCCACGTTCTGGTGGCAGTTGGCGGCCGGGGCCGAACTGGACCCGGCCGTCCACTGCCTGTTCCTCGACCACTCCCGGCGCGGGGAGTACCAGGACGCGGCCGTGTGGGCCCGCCGTCTCGGCGACGCCGACGCCCCGCACGCCCTCACGGGCGGCCCGCTCCGCTCCCCGTCCCCGCTGCTGCGGCAGACGCTCGCGCGGGCCCGCCGGTGGACCGTTCCGCACGAGCACGAGGACTTCGGCACGGTGCCGCTCGCCACCCCGGGCCTCGCCAAGGAGGTCTTCGCGCTGGCCCCCCGGCGCGAGGGGACGGCCCCCGGGGACTGGATGGTCCCGCACCCGGCGGCGGCACCGCGCGCGAAGGAGGGCGGCCGGGCCGCCGGAGGACCCGCCGCGCGCGGGCCACGGGCGGACGGGGGCGCCCCGCCGCCCGGCGGGAGCACCGCCTTCTCCGTACGGCCCCTGCGGCACACGACCCTGACCGCGCTCGCCCAGCAGGTGCCCGAGGCACCGGACCGGTGGACGGAGGCGATGCGGGTGCTGGACGTCCTGCACGCCGTCCGGGGCGCCCGCGCGCCCCTCGCCCCGGCCGGGATCGCCTCGGCGGCGGGGCTCGGCGGGATCGACCTCGGCCGGCTCCTCGGCTGGCTGTGCGGGCACCATCTGCTCAGCCGCCTCCCCGACGGCTCGTACACCGTCGGGCCGCTCTTCTCCCCCGTCCCCGCGGGCGATCCGGTCCTGCGCCACGACACCCTCACCCGGCTGCTCGACGATCTGCGGGACACCACGGGCGCGGCCGTCTACTTCTCGCGGTACACCGACGGGGAGATCGACATCCAGCACTGCTCGGACGGCCCCGGCACTCCGGCGATCATCCAGTGGGTCGACCTGAAGGAGGCCGCCCACGCCAGCGCGAACGGCAAGAGCCTGATGGCCCAGCTCGACTTCGAGGGCCGGATGGACCACCTGGCGCGGTACCGGCCGTACGCCCTGACGGAGCGGACCATCACGGATCCCGCCGCGCTGTTCCGCACCCTGGACGGCCACGGCCCCCACGCCAGCCAGTTCGACGTCCTGGAGTACTCGCGGCGCGAGGTGTGCGTGGCGGTTCCGGTGGCCCTCGACGGGCAGCCCGCCTGCGTCGCCCTGTCCCTGCCCGCCGACCGGTCGCCACGGCTCGTCGAGGCCGCGCGGATCCTGTCCGGGCAGTCGGCCCTGATCCTGCTGACGCTGCTCGCCGCGCTCCCCGCCGCCGCACCGGAGCCGCCGGAGGGAGGGGCGGCGGCGTCCCGGCACGGCCCCTCGGGGCTGCTCCTCCCGGCGGGCTCCCTCGGTCCCTCCCCCGTCGACTGGACCGGCTTCCTCACCGATACGCACCACTCCTGACGACGACCCGCACCCGTGAGCCCGGGGGTGCGTCGCCCAGCCCCACGCCCAGGAACGGACGTCGGCGCGCGACCGGGCTCCTCCGGCGCGCCCGCATCACCGACATGATGGACATCGTCTTCTCCGCGCTTCCGGAGTTCCTCGGCAGTCTGTGCGCGGGGCTCGTCATCGCCGCCGTCGGCCGCGCCCGCAGACGCCCCCGGCGGAGCCGCCGGAGCCACCGGGCCGGGCGCGGTCACCGATTCTGAGGGCGGGAGCCCGCGCGCGTACGCCCGCCGGGGAGTGTCGTCGGGGAGTGCCGTCGGTCAGCGCCTGACGATCCGGTCGAGGACGTCGGCGACGGCGGACTTGACCGCTTCGCGGTGGTGCAGGGGTTCGGCGGGCAGGTCGCTGGTGGGGCGCACGCCCCGGTCGGCGAGGACGTGGAGCATCCGCAGGGTGCGCAGGCAGTTGCTGATGTGGGCGGGTACCGGGGTGCTGATGCGGTCGGACCCGAAGCGTTCCGCGATCGGCTCCAGCCAGCCGGTGGAGCCGGCTCCGCTCAGATCGGTACGGGTGAGGACCAGGGCGACGGCCCGCGCCAGGCGGTCGTCCTCCAGTTGGTCGTAGACGTGGTCGGTGGGCGCCGTCAGCCGTGCGGCGGCCAGCTCCAGCATCCGTACGGGCGCCACCTCGGGGTGGCGGCCGAGGCGGGACAGCAGGTCGGCGCCGTGCGCCACCGCGTGCAGCCAGCCGAGCGTCCCGTCGTGGCCGCGCAGATCCCGCTCCGCCGGGTACCAGCGCTCGAACGCGTCCACCCATCCGGCCTTCAGGTCCCCCGCCGCCACCAGCATGTCGAGCACGAGGGGCGCGAAGGTACGGGCCTCGATCCTCGGGTCGTCGAACCGGGCGGCCATCTCGTCGCCCAGTTCGAGCCGCCGGGACGCCCCGATCGTCCCCCGGTCTATCCAGGTGGCCAGAACGGTGTAGGGCGCGCCGTCCCGGACCAGCGGGTCGGGGTCCGCCAGGGCCCGGGACAGTTCGCCGACGAGGTCGTCCATGGCCCGGTCGGCGGGCACGGCGCAGTCGGCGGCTTCGATGGTGTTCCAGTCGATCATGCCCGGCAGGGTAGACGCCCACCGCCGCCCCGCGCCTCCCGATTAGGCGCACATATGGGCTTATTTTCTCAACTGCCTTGCGAGGGAGTGGAGTTCTCAGGAAGACCGAGCGGCCCTGTCGCTGCCCCAGGTCCGGGAGGCTGCCGTCCCAGGTCGTGGCCGGGGCAGCCCGGTTCACTCCGTGTCGTCGACTCCCTCGACGTCGACCGGGCTCGTTCCGTCGAAGGTCACGAGGATCCCGTAGGGGTCCGCGAGCCGGAAGCGGCTCTCGGTGAAGAGGACGGCCCAGGACCGGCCGCCCCACACCGTCGCCTCAGGACCGGCCAGGGGAAGGTCCGGCAGGTCCAGCAGGCCGATCTCCTCGGCGGTGAGTCCGAAGCGCTCCTCCCCGAGCCGGGTGCGGCAGTACCGTCGCGCCTCGGCCACGAGGGCGTCGAACCGGCCCACCACCTCGTGGGCCAGGCGGAGGGTGGCCTCGTCGGGCGGCGCGGGTGGTTCGGTCACCACGCTGATCGCCGCCGACCCGCCGCCCTCGGGCTCCGGCCGGGAGCCGGTCCAGCAGGCCAGATGCGCAGGGCCCGGCGTACGGCTCAGTACGAGCCCCGCGACGCTCAGGGTCCTCGGCAGTCCCCCTCCTTCGCCGGGCGCTTCCGTCTCTTCCGTGCGCGGGACGTGCGGTGGTTCGTCGTGGTCCGGCATCGGCTCAGCATAGGACCGGGGGGCGGGACCCCGTCCCGGGGGCCGGACGGCACGGCGGAAATTCCCGGCAGGCCGAGAAGGCGACTGTTAGGGTCGAAGGGACGTTGACCGTGTGACGAGGAGCGGCAGACATGTCGGGTGACGACGACATCTCCGGGTGAGACCCGGAACTGACGGCCACCGCGGCGCCCCGGGCGCAGGCGGAGTGGCCCGTCTCGTCGTACCCCGTTTCCGCATGTCTGCCCGGGGCGAAGCCCTCTCCGCCCCCAGCCCTCCCGAGGTCCTTCCATGTCCGACGTCTCCGTCGTCTGCTCCGGCCTGTCCTTCTCCTGGCCCGACGACACCCCCGTCTTCCACGACCTGACCTTCGCCCTGGCCTCCGGCCGTACCGGGCTCGTCGCGCCCAACGGCTCCGGCAAGAGCACCCTGCTCAGGCTGATCGCCGGTGAGCTGCGGCCGTCCGCCGGTTCGGTGTCCACCGGCGGCACCGTCGGGTACCTCCCGCAGACCCTGCCCCTGAGCGGTGACCTCACCGTGGCCGAGGTCCTCGGCATCGCCCCGGTGATCCGCGCCCTCGACGCCGTCGAGTCCGGTGACGTCGGCGAGGAGCACTTCGCCACCATCGGCGACGACTGGGACATCGAGGAGCGGACCCGTGCCCAGCTCGACCGCCTCGGGCTCGGGGGGCTGGCCCTCGACCGCCGTCTCGGCACCCTCAGCGGCGGCCAGATCGTCTCCCTCGGTCTCGCCGCGCGGCTCCTGGCCCGCCCCGACGTACTGCTCCTCGACGAGCCGACCAACAACCTGGACCGGGACGCCCGGCACCGGCTGTACGACGTGCTCGCCGACTTCAACGGGCTGCTCCTGGTGGTCGCCCACGACCGGGCCCTGCTCGACCGCATGGACGGCATCGCCGAACTGGGCGCCTCCCGGCTGCGTCTCCACGGCGGCGACTTCACCTCGTACGAGGAAGCCGTGCGCACCGAGCAGGAAGCCGCCGAGAAGAACGTGCGCAACGCGGAACAGGACCTGAAGCGCGAGAAGCGCGAGCTCCAGCAGGCCCGCGAACGCGCCGACCGCCGCGCGAGCAACGCCGCCCGCAATCTGAAGAGCGCCGGGCTGCCCCGCATCTTCGCGGGGAACATGAAGCGCGGCGCGCAGGAGTCCGCCGGGCGCGCCAGGCAGACGCACGTGTCCCGGGTCGGTGAGGCCAGGGACCGTCTGGACGAGGCCGGGCGGGCGCTCCGTGACGAGCAGCGCCTCTCCCTGGACCTGCCCGACACCCAGGTGCCCGCCGGTCGGGACCTGTTCCTCGGTGAGGGGATGCGGGTCCGGCGCGACGACCGCGACCTGTTCGCACAGGACGGTGTCGATCTCTCCGTGCGCGGGCCCGAGCGCATCGCGCTGACCGGTCCCAACGGCTCGGGGAAGACCACCCTGATGCGGCTGGTCAGCGGTGAACTCGCCCCGGACGGAGGGCTGGTCAAGCGCGGTGACGGCCGGGTCGCCCATCTCTCACAGCGCCTGGACCTGCTGGACACGGACCGCACCGTGGCGGAGAACTTCGCCGCCTTCACGCCCGAGCGGTCCGACGCGGAGCGGATGAACCTGCTCGCGCGGTTCCTGTTCCGGGGCCCCCGGGCGCACCTCCCCGTCGGTGTGCTGTCCGGCGGGGAGCGGCTGCGGGCCACCCTGGCCTGTGTCCTGTGCGCGGAACCGGCGCCGCAGCTGCTCCTCCTCGACGAGCCGACGAACAACCTCGACCTGGTCAGCGTGGGCCAGTTGGAGGGCGCGCTCCAGTCGTACCGGGGCGCGTTCCTGGTGGTCAGTCACGACGACCGGTTCCTCGCCGAGATCGGGGTGGACCGCTGGCTGCGGCTGGCCGACGGCAGGCTGGAGACCATCGGCGGCCCTGGGATGTGACCGGCGGGCGCGTCCCGTGCCCCGGGCGGGGACGGGACGCGGCTCGGTGTCCTCGGGCGCGTTCCCGAGGACACCGCCCGGTGGGACGACGCCTCCGGCGGGACGCTCCGGGCGAGGCTCCGGCCGCGTCCCCGCCGGAGCGGTGAGCTTCTCGGGCGGGGCCGCTCGCCGGGGGTCTCCGGGGCGGTCCGCACCGCGCCCCGGAGACCTGGAGCCGGGGGCTCAGTCCTCGTCGCCCTCGTCCTCGTCGTCGCCCTCGAAGAAGTCGCCCACCTCGTCCACGACTTCGGCGGCCACCATGCCGCCGACGACGCCCACGGCCAGGCCCGCCGCACCGGCGGCGACGACGGTGCCCATGCCCGGCCCCGAGCGGTGGCCGCCGTCGTGGTGGCCGTGCCCGTGGTCGCCCTTGTGGGCGTGGCCGCCGTACGGATCGTGGCCGTACGCATCGTGGGAGCCGTGGCCGCCCTGGGCGAAGAGGGCGCCGCCGGGCCCTGAGGCGCCGTGGTTCCCGTACGCGGAGTGGTGTTCCACCAGCCTGCGCAGCCAGTCGTCCACCTCGGCGTTCCAGTCGATCCGCTCGACGCCGTGGTGGCTGACGGTGAAGCGGGTGAGGGCGTCGTGGCCCTCGGAGCGGAAGCCGCCGCGCTTGTCGGCCTCCAGGACGACCTCGAGACCGGCGGGACCGGCGAGGAAGGTCACCTCGATCTCGTTGACCTGGTGCGCGTACCGGGGGGACGGGGCGAGTTCGATCTCCTGGTAGAAGGGCAGTTGCTGGCCGGTGCCGCCGATGTGGCCGAGTTCCAGGTCGGCCGACTTGAAGCCGAGGCCGAGCTGGCCCAGGGCTTCCAGGATCGCCTCCTGCGCGGGCAGGGGGCGGACGGCCAGCGGGTCCGTGTCGCCCTTGTCGCGGGCGCCCGCGACACCGAGTTCGGTGCGGACGCCCAGCACGATGCCGAGGCCCTGCCCGTACAACTCGGTGATCGGGGTCTCCCAGGGCAGCGGGAAGGAGAAGGGGACGCTTCGGTGCTCCTCCTCCGCGAGCCGGAAGTTCCCGGCGACGACGTGCCGGTGGAAGACGGCGAGGCCCTCGGACTCGCCGTCCTCGTGCTCCGCCTCGACCCGGGCCACGAGTTCCAGGGTGATGTGCTCGATCGTGAAGTCGGCGCCGCCGCCCTTCAGATGGACCTGCCCGCTCAGGACACCGCCCGGCGTCACCGCGCCGGGGTCGAGCACGGTGTCCACCGAGGGGCCGCCGACGCCGAGCGAGCCGAGCAGACGCTTGAACACCATCTGGCGTTCACTCCATTCATGTCACGTGGGGTGGTTCGGCACGAGGAGCTCCGGAGACCGCAAGCCCTCTACATGCCTGTAGAAGCATAGAGGTGGCCGGTGCGTGCCAGATCCACTCAGGGGTCCGCCGGGTCGCGTCCGTACCGGAGTTGACCCTCCGCGCGCGGGTCGCGGCGGCGACGGAGAGGGCGTCGGCCCGTGCGCCGGATCCTTGGGGACGCCCGCACGGGTGAGTCGCCCGGACGACGTCCGACCGCGCGGCCGTACGGACGTGAAGCCCCGCCGAAGGGCCCGCCGGTCGAGCACCGCCCGCCCCCGCGCCGTACGGGACGGCCCGTGGCGACGGCTGCCCGCCGGGCGGAACGCGGTCGGCCGCCCGGCCCGTGCGGGCGGGGCGGCGACACGGGCGGCGCGGGTTACTTGGCGGCGGCCAGGGCCGCGAGGGCCTGCGCCCAGCGGGCGAACTTCAGGTCCGCGAGGTCGGCGACGGTCTTCACTCCGAAGGCCTCCTCCAGCAGCTCGCCGTCCCGGTCGGAGACGCCCTTCAGCGCGGCGACGGGGGCGGCCAGGATCTCGGGCAGGCTCTTCTCCGCCCACGCCTTGTCCAGCACCTTGTCGAGATCGATCGAAGCCATGAGGCCCTCCAGCCGTCGAGCAGGCGCGACCACCGCGCCTCTACACAGCTGTAGAAAATACGCGGTCGATCACTTCCGGAAGCACCCGCGCCGCATCTCGGCCAAGAAAGTCCGAAAGACGGCGCAGGTGGGTGACGGGGGCGGCGAGAGGCCGCCACCCGGACGACGGCGGCGGGAGGTCGCCCGGACGACGGAGGAGCGGGAGAAGGCCGTCCCGACGACCGAGGACGGCGAAGCCCGCCGGGACGGCCGAGGGACCGGCGAAGGCCACCCTGAGGAGGGAGAGACCGGGGGAAGCCACCCGGACGGCAGGGAACGGGAAGCCGCCCGGACGGCAAGGGGCGGGAGGTCACCCGGACCCTTCCTAGTCGCCGCCTCCCCCACCGCCTCCGTCCCCGCCGCCACCGTCCGAGCCGCCGCCCGAGTCCCCTGCGTCGCCGCCGTCCGCGCCCCAGCCGTCGCCGCCGCCCGCCTCGCAGTCCTCGCCACCGGTGCCGAGGTTGCTGTACCAGGAGCAGTCCCAGTCGGAGTCCGTGACGGCCTCTCCGCCGCCGCCCCCCGTGCGCCGTCGGGCCGGGAACCGGGCCAGGCCCGTCGTGTCCCCGAGCCCGAACGCGACGGAGAAGAACTGCGCCATGACGGCGTCCCGCGGGTCGTCGCCCTCGTACCGGACCGGTCCGAGTGGCAGGAGCACCGCGTCCTGCCCGGCCGCCCGGCGCCGGGCGGGGCGGCTCAGAAGGGCGACGTGGTGCTCGTCGCGCAGCAGCCACGAGCTGGTCGCGCTCCCCCGCAGCAGCGTCCACCGCTGTCCGGGCAGCGTCACCTCCACCGAACTCCTGGACTTCCGCAACCTCCTGTGGAGTTCGAGACCGGCCGTGACGTCCCCGACGGTCAGGCACAGCCCCCTGGACGGTTCGGCCGCGTCGGGCCGGAAGCCGTACGGTGCCCGCATCCGTACGACGGGGGCGCACGGCCCCCACACGTCGACGCGCGCCAGACGCCGGTCCACCGCCACGGTCACCGGTCCGGCCGGTCCTCCGGCGAGGCGCCGGGCCATCCAGAGCGGCACGCCTTCGGCCGCCGCCCGGTCCGCGAGCGCCGCCACCCCGGCCGGACCGCCGCTCAGCCGTACCGCCAGCTCCCCCAGTTCACGGGCGAACGCGGCGGCGTCCCGTACCTTCAGCGCCGTGGCCGTCCCGGTCACCCGGGTGACCGGGACGACACCGGGCCCTTCCGGCAACCGGTCCAGGGGCCGTTCCGAACCGCCGCCGCCGAGCCAGCGTCCGCGCCGGTACGCCTCCGCCATCGCCCCCAGGTTCAGCACGTCGAGCGGCGTACTGGTACCGCCCCTGCGCAGCCGGTCCCCGGTCAGTTCGACCGTCCGCGCGAACGGATTGCGCGACCGTTCGCCGTAGAGCACCCCGCTCATCGTCCCCGCCCCCGCCGGTCCGCTACTTGCTGACCGCGAAGCGCATCAGGGCGTGCTCGTCGCCCTGCTTGATCTTCCCGGTGGTGTTGATCACTTCGAGTTTCCAGCCGCCGCCCACACGCAGCGCCTTGGCCACGGCGCAGCCGTTGTCCTGGGTGAGCAGGCTGGGCCAGATGTCGGCGACCTGCTGGGAGCTGCCGCCGGTGGCGTCGTACACCTTGAAGCTGATGTTGCGCGCCTTCTGGAAGGAGCTGCCCTTCTTGTAGGCGGCGGCGACGAAGACGATGGCGGTGATGTGGGCGGGGACGCGGGCGAACTCGACGGTCACGGTCTCGTCGTCGCCGTCGCCGTGCCCCGTCTGGTTGTCGCCGCTGTGGACCAGCGCGCCGTTCCCCATCGGGTCGAGGGAGTCGAGCCCGGCGAGCCGCACGGGGTCGCCGCCCTGCATGGCGACGGCTATCAGGTCGAGGTCGGTGCCGGTCTTGCGGCGCAGCCGGCCCAGTACGCCGCCGCTGCTGCCCGCCGTGGGGTCCCAGGACACCCCGATGGACAGCCGGGTCACCCCGTCCAGGTCCGCGGGTCCGTCTTCCTTGGTCAGCGTGATCATCTGCGTGCCTTCCTTCTGCCGGGGCTTCCTCGGGGCTTCCCCCGGGGCTTCCCTCAGGGCTTCTTCCCACGCAGAGTGTGCCCGGCGTCCCCGTGGTTCCCTCCGGGGGGTCCGGGCGGCGGCACGCGCGGGCGCCCGCCCCGGTCTCTTCGCCGGGACGGGCGCCTCTCGTACGGTCAGGGCAGCAGGTGTCCGAGCGTCCCGCCGTGGATCTGGCCCTCGCAGTTGGTCTGGTGGGACTCGAAGATCTGACGGTTCTCGTTGCGCAGGCACCTGAGCAGCGGCAACGTGGAGACGCCCGGGGGCGGGCTGGTGTAGAGCCAGCCGAGGCGGGTCACGTACGCCTGGCCCTCGCAGTTGACGTCCGTGCTGGTGAAGTGGTCACCGCGCACCTGGCAGAGGTAGAGCGGCGCGGTGCCCGGGGCGGCCGAGGTGTGGAGGGTGCCCAGCGGGCCCTGGAGCTGGTACCCGACGGGGGCGTCCCACGGGGTGCTGAGGGTGTCCGAGGACTTGTGGTAGCGGTACAGGACGAAGGTCGGCGAGGTCACGTTCGGTTCGCCGGTGCACAGGTACTCGATGTGCACCTGGACGTAGCCGTTGGGCAGTGTGTTGACCACGGTCGGGCCGGCGGCCACCTGGCACTCGGACGGGGCGAAGCCACGGGCGGCGGCGGCTTCCAGACCGGTGGCGCGGGCTGCCTGCACAGCCACGTTCAGAGGGCCGCTGCCGAAGCCCTTGATGTAGAGCTTCACGGGCCCCACGGTGGAGACGGCGGCCGGGGCGGCGGGCGGCGCGACGGCGGGCGCGGCCGACGCGGAGGCGCCGAGCAGGGTGGTGGCGAGCGTGGCGGCGAAGGCGGTGGCGAGGACGGCGGAGCGTCCGGCGACCTGGCGTAAGAACTTCAAGGGCGTCCCTCGGTCGGATGCGTGGATGGCCGGAGCGGACGACGGAGGCGCTGTCGCACCCCATGTGCTTCTGCGTGTCATCCGCAACAGGACCATCACTACCAGGCACCGGCTGGGCCGTTCGGGCGTGTCGCGCGGTACGTCCGGTTCCGGGGCGGTGCTGACCGGTGACGCCCTCTTGACGGTGCGTCGGGCGCGTCGGGCCGTACGCCCCGCCGGGAGCCTCCCTGCTCAGCGGGGGGCGGGGACGGCCGTACGGGACTCGTCGTGCTCGTCCGAGTAGGTGGTCACCGTGGTGGACGTGACATGGCTCAGGAGACCGAGCAGCAGGAAGAGCCAGACCAGTACCTTCGCGGCCGTGCCCAGGACGAGCGGCCGGGTGCCGGAGGCGGGCCGCTCCGCGAGCGGACCGGGGACGTCGCCCAGGATGCCCTTCGGGTACACGGGCGTCAGCATCATGGCGTACGCGGAGAAGCGCATCCGGTAGCGGACCACGGCCGCCGTGGCGCCGTAGACCGGCTCGGGCAGACGGCCCAGGGCGATGCCGATCAGCCAGAACACCCAGCCGATCACGAACCAGCCGCTCTGGGCGAGGCTGCTGACGATCGCCGCCGGGATCATCAGGATCAGCCGGAAGAGCACCGCGAGCCGGTTGAGCGGGGTGGCCCGCAGTTCGATCTGGACCGGATGGTCGGGGACGTCGAAGGCGAACGGCGGATAGCGGTCCACCAGCAGGAAGGCACTCGCCGTGACCCGCGTCTGGTAGACGAGGACCGCGCCGAGGAACGAGGCGATCGGATCGGGCAGCCTGCCCAGCACCAGGGCCGCGAACCAGCCCGCGACCGTCACGAAGAACGCGAGGAAGGACAGCACCGCCACGACGACGAACTGCGGCAGGAGCAGCAGCCAGCGCAGCAGGACCGTCCAGCGCCGCTGCGGTCCCGGTGGGGGCACGTCGAGGACCGGCCGCCATTCACCGCCCTCGACGTCGTCCGAGGGGCGGGGTTCCCAACCGGTCGCCATGGGCGTCTCCGTCTCCTCCGGGAGGTCGAGGTCCCTTCGATGATGACCCGGCCCGGCGGAACCCGCACCAGAAGGGCGGCCACCGGAGGAACCGGTACGAACCGGGTGCCCTCCCCACCCCCGAGGGGGAGGGCACCCGGGGGCCGGGGGCGATGTCCGGGACCGGGGCCGGGACCGGACCGGGATCGGGCAGGAACCGGAGCCGGGCCGGGCCGGGCCGGGTGGGGTCCTGCCCGGTCCTGTCCTGTCCGGGCAGGTCGCGTCGGGCTCGGCGCGGAGCCAGGATCAGGATCGGGCTCGGGCCGGACCCGGCGGGATACGGCTCCGGCACGGTTCCCGCGTCGCCCCGGACCGTCCCGGCCCCGTCCCGGCCCGGCGCGGCGGCCCGGCTCCAGCCCGGCGCGGCGCGGCTCCGGCATGGTTCCCGGGCCGCGCCGGGACCGGTCAGTTCCCGCCCGGCCGGGTGAACTCCTCGATCAGCACCGGGTACTGCTCGCCGCCGTGCCCGGCGGCGATCGCGCGGTCGGCCATCGCCTTGAGCAGCTTCGGCAGTTCCGCGTCGACGCCGAGCGCTTCGCTCTCCTCGATCAGATGGGCCATGGCCCGCGCGTCGGTCTCGAGCGCCGCCACCTCGGCGGTGAAGGTGTTGCTGTCGATCTGCTCGGCGTACCCGGGCAGCCAGTCGGCCACGCCCATGGCTATCCGCCGGGCGAAGGGCGCGTAGGTCGCGGCGTCCACACCGGCCGTCCGGAGGAGGGCGGTGCCCTGCAGCCAGGCGTTCAGGACGCTCCACATCATGGTGAGACCGGCCGCGTCGTAGAGCGACGCGAGCCCCGGGTCGTCGCCGAGGTGGGTGACCGTGCCGAGGGCGGCGAGGGTCGGCTCGTGGGTGGCGAAGAGGTCCACGGGGCCGCTGTGCAGGATCGTGGCCTCCGGGGTCCCGATCGAGGGCGGGACGGCCATGACGGCGCCGTCCAGGTACCGGGCGCCGCGCTCCTCGGCCCAGCGCGCGGTCTCCCTGGCCTGCGCCGAGGAACCGGAGGTGAGGTTGATCAGGGTCGTACCGCGCAGCTCGACGCCGTCCGCGCCGAGCACCTCGTGGACGGCGCGGTAGTCGGTGAGGCAGAGGATCGCGAGGGTGTCCGGCCGGAGCGCGTCGGCCGGGGTGGGTGCGAGCCGGGCGCCCCCGGCGACGAGGGAGGCGGCCTTGGAGTCCGTACGGTTCCAGACGGTGGTGGGGTGTCCTGCCTTCAGGAAGGCATCGGCGAGGGCACGGCCCATCAGTCCGAGGCCGAGGACGGTGACGGAGGAAGTGGTTCGGTCGGTCATGACAGCATCGTGAACGTTGATACCGGTGTGAAGGTCAAGCGAGGGATGTCATGAGGATCGGGGAACTCAGTCGCCGGACGGGCGTCCATGCCCACCAGTTGCGCTATTACGAGGCCCAGGGCCTCCTGGAGGCCGAGCGCGGGGCCAACGGCTACCGCGCGTACGACGAGAGCGCCGTCCTGCGGGTCCGGCAGATCCGGCATCTGCTCGGCGCCGGACTGTCCTCCGAGGACATCGCCTACTTGCTGCCCTGTGCCGTGGGGGAGGTCCCCGAACTGGTCGGCTGTCCCGACCTGCTGGCGGCGATGCGGTCACGGCTGCGGCGGCTGGAGGAGCAGTCGGAGCGGATCGCCCGGTCCCGGGAGGCCCTGAGCGTCTACATCGACGCGGCCGAACGCATGGGGGCGGAGGCCTATCCGCCCTTCGAAGGACCGGGGCGGGAGGCCGCGTCCGCCTGACGGCGGGGAGACCGCTGCGGCGCGCACGGAGCGGCTGCGCGGTACCGTCGGCCGGGGCGGACGCCCCGACGGGTCGTCCCGCCCCGGCCGACGCGGCGGACCCGGCTCAGACCGAGAGCAGGTCGACCACGAAGACCAGCGTCGAGTGTGCCGGGATCAACGGCGAGGGCGACTGCTTGCCGTAGCCGAGACGCGGGGGAACGACGATCTCGCGTCGGCCACCGACCCTCATCCCCCGCACTCCCCGGTCCCAGCCCTTGATGACCCTGCCCCCGCCCACGGCGAACTTGAACGGCTGGCCCCGGTCCCAGGAGGCGTCGAACTCCTTCCCGGACTCGAAGGTGACTCCGACGTAGTGGACCCTGACCACCATGCCCGGCTTCGCCTCGGCCCCGTCCCCGACGACCAGGTCCCGAGTCGTCAGCTCGGTGGGAGCGTCTCCCTCGGGCACGACGACCTCGGGCTTCGTCAGTTCGCTCATCACAGCCTCATCGCTCTCCGCCGGAAACCTCCCGACGGCCCTTGCCGTACTCATGGGCGCTCCATGCGGCACACGATCACGCTACCGAGAATCCGGACCTCCGAGCGCGTCCGCTCCCGAGGTGCGCGGCGCCCGGCGGAACCCGGCGGAACGTCCAGGATGCCGCCCTCGTGGCCCCCGGGAGCGTTCGCCGGACGGCCGGGAGCGGAGCGGGCCCCCTCGCCCCGTGGCGAGCCGTCTGTGGCGACCGTCACGGCGACCCGGCCCGCCGGTGGCCGGAACCCGTACGGTCCGCCACGCGTCCGATTCCGGATCGATCGTCCGGTCCGGAATCGGCATCCGCCCCACCCGGTGTTGGCGTGACCGACGTTCCGCCGAGATGCGCCGTTCACCCTGGTCACGGCCGGATGTGCGCTCAGGGAGTGGCTGCCGTGACTCTCACGGTGGACGAACCACCCTCCCGTACAAGCCACTTGGGGCCGCAAGAGCTTTCGGCGCACAAACGGAAAACAGCCATTCTTCTCATCGGAAGCGCGCCATCGTCCGGGCTTCCCGAGGCCCGGACGTACGCGCGAGTAGGTACCCTCGCCACGGACTGAAAGTGTCATGACCTCGCCATCCTTCTGGTCCGGACCCCCCTCCGCCCCACGGAGTGGCACGCTCCACCCCGGCCCGTCAACCACACGGGCCCGGTTGGCCGGAAGGTTCCCGGCCCCGTCCCCTCGGCGCCCGGCCCCCTGTACCTTCCTCCTGACCCTGCCGCCGACCGGGGTCACGCCCGCTCACCCCCCCTCGTCCAGGCCGCCCCACGGCCTCAGCCGCTCAGTGCTCCCCTCCTCTCCTCCGCCCTCCCACGGTGGTTCGCCATGCCCGCTGCACCCTCCCCGCCGCCACCCCGCCGACCGGGGGCGACCGTGCGTTTCCAACTGCTCGGACCGCTCAGCATCACCGACGGGCGGACTGTCGCGGTGCTCCCGCCGTCCAAGCCCACGGCGCTGCTCGCCGCCCTGCTCGTCCGCCCCGGTTCCCTCGTCTCCGCCGAGCGGCTGCGCGGTTTCGTCTGGGGCGAGGAGCACCCCCCGACCGCCAAGACCGCGCTCCAGAGCTGTGTGCTGCGGCTGCGGCGGCTGTTCGCCAAGTACGGCATCGAGCACCAGGCCGTCGTCGCGGTGGCGGGCGGGTACCGCATCGACGCCGATGCCGACACCCTGGACCTGCTCCACTTCCGCCGCCTCGTCGAGGGCGCCGCCTCCTCGGACTCCGGGGCCGAACTGTCCGCGCTGCGGACCGCGCTCGGCCTCTGGCAGGGAGCGCTCCTGTCGAACGTCCCCTCCGAACTGCTCCACCGCGACGAGGTGCCCCGCCTCGCGGAGGAACGGCTGCGGGTCCTGGAACGCGTCTGCGACATCGAGCTGGAGCACGACCGGTGCCGGGAAGCGCTCGTCGATCTTTGGGAGGTTACGCGCGTATACCCGGCCCACGAGCGGTTCGCGGAGCAGCTGATGACCGCCCTCTACCGGACCGGCCGGCAGACCGAGGCCCTGGCCGAGTACCACAGGATCAAGGGCCATCTGCTGGAGCGGCTCGGCGTGGATCCCCGGGCCGCGCTCCAGCGCCTGGAGATGTCGATCCTGCGCGGTGAGGACCTCGGGCCCCTGGACACGGCACGCGGTCCGCTGACGCTCGCCCCTCCACCGAGGACGACCTCGCCGAGCCCCTCGCCGCACAGCTCGTCGACGGTCGGGACGGCAGGCTCCCCGGACTCCCCGGACTCCCCGGACTCGACGCACCCGACGCACCCGACGCACCCGACGCACCCGACGCACCCGACAGACTCCGCCGGCTCCACGGACTCGACCCACCCGACGGACTCCACGGACTCGACGGACTCCACAGGCCCGTGGACCGGTCCCCCGTCCAGTCTCTCGTCGAGCGCCTCGGGACCGCCTTCGACGCGTCTCGCGGATCGGCTCGCGGTCCCGCCCTCGCCCTGTCCGTCGCTTCCCCCGCCTCCTCCCTCGCTTCCTTCCGCGTCAGCTCCCTCGGGGGCTCCCCCGGCGGCTCCGCCCCTGTCGGCCCCTCGCCCGATCCTCCCGGCGGAAACCCCCTCGCCCCACCCCGCGCACCCGGCGTCCGACCCGGTTCCCGGGATCTCGGCATCCAGACCCGTCGAGCCCCTTGAGGACCGCCCGCCCGCCACCGGCTCCCTCCTCAGGACCGCCGCGACCGGCGCGACCGGCGAACGCCCCACCGCCCCCCTCCCCACGGTCCCGCACTTCACCGGGCGTGAGGACGAAGTCGGGTCCTTGCTGGCCCTGCTGGATCCCGGCCGGTCGGGCGCGGGGGCCGAGCGCCTCCCGCTCGCCGTTCTGTCCGGCGCCCCCGGCATCGGCAAGACGGCCCTCGCGCTCCACGTCTCGCACCGGACGATCCGTCACTTCCCCGATGGCTGCGTCCTGTTGAGCCTGACCGGCCCGGACGGCACCCCGCGCCGGACGGAGGAGGCCGCCGCCGAACTCCGCCGCGCGCTGCCCCGGGGCGCCGACGGGGAACGCGGGCGCGCCCTGCTCGTCCTGGACGACGTCGTCCACCCCGACCAGGTCCGGCCGTTGCTGACCGCCCACGCGGGCGGCGCCGCGCTCGTCACCAGTCGCATGGGACTCGCCGGGCTCGTCGCCACGCACGGCGGCACCGTGCACCGGCTCGACACCCTGGAGCCCGAGCAGGCGCGGGCCCTGCTCACCGCCGTCCTCGGCCCGGCCAGGTTCGCCGCAGAGCCCACCGCCGCGCGGACCCTCGCGGCCGTCTGCGGACACCACCCGCTCGCCCTGCGCATCGCCGCCGCCCGGCTGCTCACCCGCCCCCGGATGCGCGTCGGCGACTACGCGGAATGGCTCCGGCACGACCCCGTCGGACGGCTCAGACTCGCCGACGACGCCCGGATGTCGGTACCACGGCGCTTCGACGAGGCCCTCGGGCGGCTGTCCCCGGGACTCGCCGAGGCCCATCTGCGCCTCGCCGCCTCGCCGTACGAACCGCTCACCGCCGCCCGGAGCGCCGAGGTCCTCGGCCTTCCGGTGGACACGGCGGAGGAGATCGTCGAGCGGCTGCTCGACGCCGGGTTCCTGGAGGAGAGCCAGCCCGGCGCCTTCTGGACGCACGAGTTGCTGCGGGCCCACGCGCGCAGGACGACGGGCACCGCCTCCGGGCACGCGACGGCGCCGCTCCGCCCGCCCCGGTACGGCGAACTCCCCCCGGCGGGACGGCCGGAGACCGCCCGCGCCACGGCGACCACGACCACCTGAGGGCCCGGACCGCACCCGTACCCGCCGTCCGGCCGAAGCCGCCGCCCCGCCCGCACCGCACCCGCCCGTCGCCCCGGGCTCCATCCCGCCACCCCAACGAGAGGTGTGACGCACGCATGACCGCAACGCCCTACGCGGAGATCGCCGGAACCCGGCCCCGGGTCCGTCGGGACGTCCTGTTCACCCAGACCCCCGACGGGGTGATCTTCCACAACGCCGACGGCGGATTCCAGCTCACCGCCAGGTCCGGCTACCGCTTCGCCACGCTCCTGGTGCCGTACCTGGACGGCACCCGGGCCGTCGAGGAGATCTGCCGGGGCTTCGGCGAGGCCCAGAAGGCGATGGTGGGCGAGCTGGTCAAAGCGCTCTACGCGCGGGGATTCGCCCGTCCCGTGCCCGCGCCGGAGGAGGGTCCCACCACCCCCGCGAACCCGCCCGCCGTGGCCGCCCGGTTCGCCCCTCAGATCGGCTACGTCGACCACTACGCGGACGGCGCCGAGGCGCGCTTCGCCCGGTTCCGGGGGACCCGGGTCGCCGTGCTCGGCGACGGTCCGACAGCCCGCTGGTGCGTGCTCTCCCTGATCCGGAACGGCTGCGCCGCGATCGGTGTCGAGCCCGCCTTCGCGGACGGCACCGGGGGTGTCGCGTCCGAGGAGTTCGCGGCCGTCCACGCGGAGGCGGCGGCACTCGCCGAGGAGGGCTGCCCCGTCGAACTGGCCGTCCTGGAAGGGCCGGTGGAGGTCCCGGGGCGAAGCGGCTGGGCGTCCTTCGACGGGTACGACGTGGTCGTGGCCGCCGCCGGGGACGACGTCCCCGGGCGCGTGCTGCCGCTGCTGCGGGAGGGCGTTCCGGAGGGCCGTGTCCTCCTCCCCGCGTGGACGTTCGGCGCTCTGGCCGTCATCGGTCCCGCCATGGCCTCCGGCACGTCCTCCTGCTGGGCGTGCGCGGCCCTGCGGCTCGGCGCGTCCTCCGGTACGGCCGCCGGGGACGCGGCCGAGCTGTGGAGCGGTCTGGCGCTCGGCACCGGCACCCCGGGCGACCGGCCCTCGGGACCGCTCGCGGCGATGCTCGGGAACCAGTTGGGGTACGAGGTGTTCCGGCTGGTCACCGGGGCGCTCCCGGACGAGAGCCGGGACCGGGTGCTCGTCCAGTCCACGGCCAGCTTCGACGTCGCTTCGGAGCCGCTGCTCGCCCATCCCCGGTGCCCGTTCTGCTCCTCGCCCGCCGGACCGCCCGAGCCGGTCGACCTGACGGCGGCCCCGGCGCGCCCCGCCTTCCTGCCGACGGTCGCCACCGCCCCCGACGACGAGGCCGCGCGGGGGCCGCTCGCCGCCCTCGAACGGCGCTCGGTGCTCGTCCGGCCGTTCGCCGGGGTGTTCAGGGAGTACGCCGACGAGCCGCTGACGCAGACGCCGCTGAAGGCGGGTTCGGTCGTCCTCGGGCTCGGCGCGCGGGGCACCCGTACCGTCACCGCCTTCGACGTGCACCACACGGCGGGTGCCCGGCTGCGGGCGCTGGACGCGGCGGCGACGGTCTACGCCGAGCACGTGGTCCCTCCCGCCGTCCCGGCGGAGCGGTCGGCCGTCCTCCCCTCGGTGGACCCGGACCTGCTCACCGTCGCGTCCGGTACGGGCGGCTCCGGTGGGGAGCCCGTCTGGACCCTCGCGACCTCGCTGCTCACCAAGGAGACCGTACGGGTGCCCTCGGGCGCCGTGCGTCCCTTCAGCCGGGACAACGCCGACCGGCGCTTCGAGCCCACCCGGGCCGGGGCCGGGGCCGGGGAGGACCTGCCGGGGGCCGCGGCGGCGGGGCTGCTGTCGGCGCTGTCCCACGACGCCCTGCGCCGGGCCGTGGCGGGCGGCGGGAGCGTCACCGTGCTCGCGGCGGACGCCTTCGGCGAGGACCCGGAGATGACGTTCCTGCTGCGTTCGGCCGCGCTGCTGGACCTTCCGGTCGAGCTGCTCGACCTCGGCGAACGGGCGCACTCCGGCGTGTCCGTGGTCCTGGCCCGGACCGACAGCCCCGCCGGGGGCGACGGCTGGGCCGTCGGGGCGGCGCTGGATCCGGCCTCGGCCGCCGTCGACGCGGTGCGGGACCTCCTGGGCCGGGCCCAGTTCGCCGCCGAGGAGGGCGGTGCCGTCGCCGACGAGGGCGACCCGCTGATGCGGGACCTCGACGCCTCGCTGATACGGATCGCCCCAGGCACGGATACAGACACGGACACGGTGGCGACGGGCGCGCCGCCGCCGGAGTGGGCCGACGTCCTGGAGCGCCTCGCGGCCACCGGCCGGGACGCGCTGGTCGTCCCGACGCACGCGGCCGACCTGCCGGGCGCGGGCGTCCACACCGTGCGGGTGCTGCTCACCCGGGCGGCGGCCCGATGAGAACCGGACCGCCGACGACTCCGGGGGGCGCTCCGGAGGCCGTACCGGACGCCGTGTCGGCCCCGCCTCCGACGGCCGTTCCGGAGGCCGTGCCAGAGACCACACCGGAGTCCGCGCCGGGTTCCGTGCCGCCCCAGCCGCTCGCGTGCCACGACGTCTTCGCGGACGCGCTGCGCGTGGCGTTGCGGGCGTGGGAGTCCGGGGGCGTGCCGCTGCCCGAGGTGGTGGTCGGTGCCCTCGGTACGGGTGACGCGTACGCCGGGGCGGTGCCGTCCGGGGGGCGGCTGCCCGTGCACCTCTACGGGCGTCACCTGTTCGTCGGTCCCTGGCCGTCCGCCGGGCGGGGGCGCGGCTGCGCGACCTGTCTGGCGCGGCGCTGGCAGGGCGTCCGCTCGGTGCCGCTGCGCGACGGTCTCGAACGCGGTGCGGAGACCCGGTGGGCGGGCGACTGGCCGTACGGCGTGCCCTTCGCCGCGACCGCCGTGGCCGCCCTGGTGGCGGGGCTCGCGGCGGCGGGCCCGGGGCCGGGCCCGTACCCCCGGGTCCATCTGCTCGACCTGGACGCGGGGACCGTGCGGAGCCATCCGCTCGTGCCCGATCCGGAGTGCCCGTCCTGCGGGGTGCCGGAGGCGGACACCGCCGGGGGCGCGGCCCTGGAGCTGAGGCCCGCGCCCAAGTACCGGGAGGGGGTCTTCCGGGTCCGCCGGATCGAGGACCACGCGCTGCCGGTGGACGCCTTCGCCAATCCGCACTGGGGGGCGATCGGTTCCTCGGTGGTGTGCGACGTGGCGTCCACCACCACCTCGGCGACCGTCGGCTGCTTCTCGTCCCGCTCCGGGGAGTATCTGCGCGAGACGTTCTGGGGCGGTCACGCCGACACCTTCGCGCGCAGCCAGCGCGTCGGGGTGCTCGAAGGGCTCGAACGGTACGCGGGGATGCGGGCCAGGACCCGGACGGCGCGGCTGACGGCGTCGCTGGACGAGCTGGGCCCGATGGCCGTGGACCCGCGGGTGACCGGTCTGTACGCGGAGGAGTTCCACCGCGACAACCCCCGGGTGCGGCCGTTCGCCCCCGACCGGCGCATCCCCTGGGTGTGGGGCTGGTCGTTGCGCGACGGCGCGCCCCGGGCGGTGCCCGAGGTCCTGGCGTACTACCACGCCCCCGGTCTCGAGCACCGGTTCGTGCAGGAGAGTTCCAACGGCTGCGCTTCGGGGGGCAGTGCGGAGGAGGCCGTCTACTTCGGTCTGATGGAGGTCGTCGAGCGGGACGCCTTCCTGCTCGCCTGGTACGGGCGGGTCCCGCTGCGTGAGATCGACCCGTCGACCAGCGTCCGGGCGGGCACCCGGCACATGGTGGACCGGCTCGCGATGTACGGCTACCGGGCCCGGTTCTTCGACGCCCGGCACGATCTGCCGGTGCCCGTCGTCACCGCCTGCGCCGAGCGGGTCGACGGCGGGGTGGGCCGTATGTGCTTCGGCGCGGGGGCGGGGCTCGACCCCGAGTCGGCGCTCGACTCGGCGCTGTGCGAGATCGCCACCGACTCCGTCAACCTGGTCGGCAGGACCCGGCGCGACGAGGCCCGGCTGCGGGCGATGGCCGCCGACTTCTCGCTGGTGACCACCCTCCACGACCATCCGCTGATGTACGGCGTCCCGGAGACGGGCCGTCACGCCGACTTCCTGCTGCGGCAGCCGGAGCCCGCCCCGCCGCTGGCCGTCGCCGAGCTGGCGCGGGCGCGCACGGCGGGGCCGGGCGGTCCGGCCGTGGGGGCGTCCGCCGTCTCCCCCGACGTCCGCGAGGACCTGCTGTGGGCGGTGGGCGCGGTGGCGGACGCCGGTCTCGACGTGGTGGTGGTCGACCAGACGCTGCCGGAGCAGCGGGCCGTGGGGCTGCACACCGTGAAGGTGCTGGTGCCCGGTCTGCTGCCGATCGACTTCGGCTGGTCCCGGCAGCGGGCCCGGCACATGCCCCGGATGCGCGGGGCGCTGGCCGGGCACGGGCACGGGCTCAATCCCGCTCCCCACCCCTTCCCGTAGCCCCCCTCCCGCCGTGCGGTTCCCGTGCCCCGTGCGGCTCGCCCGTCCGGTGCGCCGCCCGTTCCGCCCGCCGTCCGAAAGGAGGCCGACCCCGATGGGGTTCGCCCATGAGTACGCCGACGCCGTCCTGTACCGGGGCCGCGTTCCGATGGAGCCCGCCGACTTCGTCCCCGACTGGCCCGACGGGCCGCGCCGGGGGAAGTTCTATCCCGACGCGGAGCCGTACGCGCTCCCCGACGGCCCCGGTCCCGCCGACGCGCCGGCCCGGCTCGGTCTGCTGCCCCCGCCCGGCGGCCCCATCGGGTCCGGCGCGCCCGGTTTCACCCTGCCGCTGCTGTCCGCGATGCTCAAGGACTCGTACGGGCTCACCGGGCGCCGTCTGGGCGTCCAGGCCAACAGCGATCTGCCGGGGCTGCCGCTCTACCCGCACGCCAACTGGTCGCGCGGCACGGCGGGCGGCGGCGGCCTCTACCCGGTGTCGGTGCACTGGGTGTCGGGGCCTTCGGGGCCGCTCACCCCGGGCGTCCACCACTACGACGTGCACCGGCACGCCGTACGGCGGCTGCTGACGGGCGATGTGACGGACCGGGTCCGGGAGGCGCTGGGCGCGGACGCGCCCGCCGGGGCCCTGGGGACCGACCAGTATCTGGTGCTCGGGGTGAAGTACTGGCAGACCGCGTTCAAGTACAACAGTTTTGGCTACCACGTGGTCTGCACCGATGTGGGCACCCTGGTGCAGACCTGGCGGATCTGGGCCGCCGCCCACGGGCTCCGGATCGCGCCCGTCCTCTGGTTCGACGAGCCCCGGCTGAACGGGCTGCTCGGCACCGACGGCGAGGAGGAGAGCGTCTTCGCCGTCGTCCCGCTGCGCTGGGAGGACGGCACCGGGCGCGCGGCCTCTCCTGACGGGGCCGGACGTTCCGTGTCCCCCGGTGGGACCGGACGTTCCGTGTCCCCCGGTAGGGCCGAGCGGGCGGTGTCCCCCGCGGGACCCGGGCCCGGCGCCTCCCCCGGCCCCCTCGCCCGTACGGCCTCCCCCGACGGGGCCGGTCACGGCGGGACCGGCTCCGACCGCACCGGGTCCGGCCGCGACCCCGCCGTGCGGCACCGGGACGTCGAGCGGTCCCGTACCGTCGTCCGGTTCCCCACCGTCCTCGCGATGCACGCGGCGACGGTGGCCGGGGCCACGGACCGGCCCGCGCCGGGGGCGCTCGCCGCCTCGGCGGCGCGGCCGGTTCCCGGGGGCGGCACCCGGATCGCCCTGCCCGCGCCCGAGCTGCCCGAAGTGCCGGTGCGGCGGGTGCTGCGGAACCGGCGCAGCAGCTTCGGACGGTTCGACGCCTCCGTCCCGGTCACCCCCGGCCAGTTGTCGACGGTGCTCGCGGCCTGCGCGGCGACCTCGCTCGGCGGGGACGCGGCCCCCGAGGGCACCCCGCGCCTGGTCCGGCTCTACGCCTTCGTCAACCACGTCGAGGGCATCGCTCCCGGGGCGTACGTCCACGACGCCGACACGGGCGAACTGTCGCTCGTCGTCCCGGGCCCGCAGGGTCACTTCCTCCAGGAGAACTACTTCCTGGCCAACTACAACCTGGAGCAGGCGGGCGCGGTCCTGGTGCCGACGGTCCGCACGGCGGCCGTCCTGGACGCGGTCGGCGACCGGGGCTACCGGCTCGCCGTCGGTACGGCGGGCGCGGTGGCGCAGACCTTCTACCTGGCGGCGTCCGCCCTCTCCCTGGGCGCGGGGGTGGCCCTCGGCTTCGACAACGTGTCGTTCGTCGAGCGGCTGGACCTCGCGGGCACCGGGGAGGCGCCGCTGCTCATCATGCCGCTCGGCAACGAGCGTCCCGGTCCTGCCGACTTCCGCCACGAGATCGCCTGAGGTGAGACCGCGATGACACTTCTGACCAGCGGTACGGCCGCCCGCCGACCCGTCACCTGGGAGGTGGGCCGCCGTTTCCTGCTCCGGGCCGCGGGGCTCCCCGTGGAGACCGTGCGCGGGCTGCGCTGCCCCCGTACCCGCGCCTGGGCCGACGAGGTGCTCGCCCGGGAGGACCGGCTGACCGCCGAGGGCGCCGCCGTCAGCGAGCTGCTGCACGGTCTGCTCGGGGCGGCCGACGCCACCGGCGACGAGGCCCGGCGGGCGCTCCTCGCCCTGCGCCGCCGCGTCTTCAACAACCGGGCGCCCGCCGACCCCGGGGCGGCCGTGCGTCTGGTCGCCGGGCTCGACGCGGCGGCGGGCGGGCGGGTCGCCGCCTGGCTCGACGACCGGGAGCGGTACGGCGCCCTGCTCGACGCCGGTCCCGCACTGCTGGCCGGGGAGCTGGCGACGGCGCGGGGCGAGCTGCGCGTCGCGCTGTCCCGCGAGGAGATCCGCCGGGGTCTGCTCCTGGCGTCACCGACGCTGGACAGCAGGCTCGACGGGTATCTGACGGCGGGCGTGGACACGGAGTCCGGCGCGGGCGCGGGCTCCGGCTCCGCTTCCAGCCCCGGCTCCGGCTCCGGCTCCATGTCGGGCGGGCGGATGCGGAAGGTCGAGCGGTCGGCGCTCACGTACCTCTACCGCACGGCGTGCAAGACCAGCCCCTTCAGTACGTTCACACCGGTCGCGTCCGCCGTCTTCGGCACGGTTCCCGACGGCGCCGGGGACGACGGACCGGGGCCGCGCCTCGGCGCGGAGCGGACCGGTCATGTGCGGCTCAACGTGCTCGCGCTGGGCCGGATCGCCGATCTGATCCTGGCCGATCCGACGCTCCGCCAGGACCTGCCCGTCGTCCTGTCTCCGGGCTGGGGGCGCGACGAGGACCGCGTCCGGTACGTGCGGCAGTGGGTGACGAGCGGCGACGACGACGCGTCCGTGACCTTCGACTCCGTCCGCGACCGGCTGTTCTACCTGCGGAGCAGCGGCACCCTCGAACGGCTGCTCGGGTTCCTGGACGGCTCCCCGGGGCTCCGGCACCGCGATCTCGTCGAGCGGCTCCGGGCCGAGCACGGCGCCGAGCACGCCGAGTGCGAGCGGTACGCCGCCGCGCTGCTCCGGGTCGGGATGGTGCAGGTGCCGTGTCTGCGCACCGATGTGCACGCCACCGATCCGCTGGACGCGTTCCGGCGGGCCCTGCGGGCCCTCGCGGTGCCGTGGGCCGAGGCGGTCGCCGACCGGCTCGGGGGTCCGGCGGCCCGCCTCGCCGCGTATCCGGCCGCCGGACCCGCCGAGCGGCGCGCCCTGTTGCGGACGCTGCGCTCCGAACTCCTCGACGTGCAGCGGGGGCTGGGCGCCGAGGAGCCGTCGCTGCCCCGGACGCTGCTGTACGAGGACGTCGGCGCGGGTGAGGGGCTGGTCGCCGACGCGGGACTGCTCGCGGGCCGGACGGCGGCGGCGCTGCGCGCGGTCGAGGGCGTGCTGCCGATGTTCGACCTGACGCTCCCGCACCGGATCTCCCTGCACGGCTTCTTCCTGGCCCGGTACGGGCGGGGCGGGCGCTGCGACGATCTGCTGGGCCTCGTGCACGACTTCCACGAGGACTTCTTCGACCAGTACGTGTCCTTCACGGCGAAGCGCTCGGCGTTCGACGCGGACGGCGCGTACGTCCCGGAGGAGAACTGGTTGGGCCAGAGCGCGCTGCGGAGGCTCGACGACGCCCGCCGCCGGTTCGTGGCGGGGATGCGCGAGCTGTGGGACCGTCACGGCATGGAGGAGGAACTGCGGCTGCCCGCCGGGCTGCTGGCCGACGTGTCGGCCGAACTGGAGCCTCTGGCAAGGGACTTCACTCCGCTGAGTCATCATCTCCAGGTGGTGCGGCCCCCGTCCGGGGACGCCGGGGCGACCCGGGTGGTCCTGAACCGTTCGTACGGCGGGCTCGCGTTCCCCTTCAGCCGCTTCACCCATGTGTACGACGGGCCCGCCGCGTCCGGCCTGTCCGACGCGCTGCGGGCCGAGCTGCGGGACCGGCAGCCGCCCGGGGCGGTGTTCGCGGAGCTGACCGGTGGTCCCGTCACCAGCAACCTCAATCTGCACGGACGTCTGACCGACCACCGGATCGTGTGTCCGGGCGAGACGGCGGCGGTGCCGGAGGAGGCCCGGATCGACCTGGACGACCTGTGTCTGGAGCACGACGAGGCGGCCGACCGGCTGGTGCTGCGGTCACGGCGGCTCGGCCGCGAGGTGGTGCCCGTCTACCTCGGCTATCTGGTGCCGGTGGCGCTGCCGGAGATCCCCCGCACGCTGCTGCTCCTTTCACCGAGCGGGATGGCCCCGGCCGATGTGTGGGGCGGGGTCCCGGAGGGCCCGGCGGTGGACGGGGTGACCCGCCGTCCGCGCGTGGCCCACGGCGACGTCGTGGTCTCCCGCCGGAGCTGGACGGCGGACGCGGCGGTCCTCCCGGTGCGCGGGCCCGGCGCGGACGAGGCCGGGTGGTACCTGGGGTGGCGCCGCTGGCAGCGGGCGCACGGGCTGCCCGACCGGGTCTTCGCGACGGTGCTGCGCGAGGGCCGCCGGGCGCTCGGTGCCAAGCCCGTGTACGTGGACTTCGAGAGCCCCCTGTCGCTGGCCGCCTTCGAGGCGCTGGTCGATCGCGCGCCGGGGACCGGAGTCGTCCTGCGCGAGATGCTCCCGGCCGAGGACGCGCTGCACGTGACGTCCGACGAGGGCCGGCACGTGGCCGAACTGGCCGTGGAGACCTTCACCTTCCGCCACCGCACCGAGGACGGCCCCCCATGCCGGAACTGATCACCCCCTCCCTCTCCCCCGACCTCCCCCGCGCCGACACCCCTGCCCCTGCTCCCGACTCTGCTTCTGCCCCTGCTTCTGCTTCTGCTTCTGCCCCGACGACGCCGGACGGAGCGACCGGACCGGCCTCGGCGCGCGACCATGTCGGACAGGGTGAACCGGGTGCGTGGATCGCGCTGCACGTGTTCTACGCCGCCAGCCCCCGGCCGATGCTGGTGGACTGCGTCCGGCCGCTGGTCGCCCGGCTCACCGAAGAGGGCCTGCTGCACGGGTACTTCTTCCTGAACTACTGGCTGGAGGGTCCGCACGTCCGGCTGCGGCTGCGGCCCGCGAGCCCGTCGGCCGCCCCCGAGGTGCGGCGGCGCGCCGAGGAGGCGCTGGCCGCGTTCCTCCGGGGCAGACCCGCGCTGTACGCGGTCGACTCGGGGTTCCTGAAGGACTTCTACAACGCCCTGTTCGACATCGAGTTCCCCGGCGAGGACCGGGGGCGGTACATGGGCGAGGACGGCCGGATGCGGCTGCGGCCCAACAACAGCTTCAGCGAGGAGCCGTACGCCCCCGAGTACGCGAAGTACGGCGGGCCCGCCGGGGTCGAGCTGGCCGAGTGGCACTTCCGGCACTCCAGCGACCTGGTCGTGGACGCCTTCCGCACGATGAACCTGCATCTGCGCACGGTGCTGCTCGGGACCTCCGCGCAGCTGATGATGGTGATGGCGAGCTGCTTCCTGCCGGAGGATGACCGGCTCGCCGACTATCTGGACGGCTACTACGCGTTCTGGCACCGGGCGTTCCCCGGGACCGGTTTCATCGGCTCGGCGGAGTACGAGCGGAACTACGCGGAGACGGCGCCCGCGCTCGGCCGCCGGTTCGCCGCCGTGCGGGCGGCGGTCGCCTCGGGGGAACTGGGGCGGCTGCCGTCGTTCCTCCGGGGCTGGGCGGAACACTGCCTGGAGCTGCGGACCCGCGCGGCGGACCTCGCGGTCCGGGGCGAGCTGCTGTTCCCGCCGCACGAGGGGCCCGCCCGCGAGGACACCGGGCAGGTGCGCGCGGAGCCGGTGGACGCGGTCCCGCCGGAGCCGGAGACCCATGTGCCGTCGGTACTGCCCCGGCTGCTCTCCCCGTACATGCACATGACCAACAACCGGCTGCACGTGACGATCCGTGACGAGGCCTATCTGTCCTTCGTCCTCGGGCAGGTCCTGCGGGACGGGCGCGGGACGGCGGCGGGCTCGTGACGGCCGCCGCCGCGCGGGCCCACCGTCCGGCCCTGCGGTCCGGGGTCCTGCTGAGCGGGCCGCTGCTGCGCGGCCCCCGGACCGTGCACCTGGTCCGGCACCCGGTCACCGGCGCGGCCTTCGAGGTCGGCGTCAAGGAGCACTTCCTCATGGCCCGGCTCGACGGGACGCGGAACCTGGACGACCTCGCGCCGGTGTACGCGGACCGGTTCGGCCGCCGTCTCGGCGAGGACCACTGGTACCGGCTGCTGGGTCTGCTCGGCGCCCGGGGGCTGCTCGCGGGGGCTCCCGACCCGGCGCCGCCCGCGACCGCGCCGAAGCCGCCGAACTCGGTGTGGCGCGGCACCCGGCCGCTGGTCGCGGACGCCGACGCGACCACGGCGCGGCTGCACCGCGCGCTGCGTCCGCTGCTCCGCCCCGCCGTCCAGTACCCGCTGCTGGTCGCCGTCCTGGCGTTCCTGGTGCTGTTCGCCGTACGGGCGCCCGAGCTGATCGACGGCGCGGCCTGGCTGGTCCGGCGGCCCGTCGCGCTGCTGGGCGCCGCCCTGTTCCTCTGGCTGAGCATCACCCTCCACGAACTGGCCCACGGGGTGGCCGCCCAGCACTACGGGGGGCACGTGGCCGAGATCGGGCTGCGCTGGCGGCTCCCGGCCGCCCTGCTGTACTGCACGGTCGACGACTACCTGTTCCTGCCGGGCCGACGGGCCGGACTGGTGATCGCCGGGGCGGGCGCGCACCTCAACATGGTGCTCCTGCTGCCCTTCGCGGTCTGGTGGCTGCTGCTGCCCGCCGGAGCGCCGGAGCGTCCCGCGCTCGCCGGGCTGCTGGTGCTCGGCACCGTACAGGGGCTGAGCAACCTCGTACCGCTGCCGCCGCTGGACGGGTACCGGATGCTCGGGCGGGCTCTGGGCACCGCCCGGCTGGCCGCCGAGACCAGGACGTATCTGGCCGTGCGGCGGGGCGGGCGGGGTTCCCCGGCCCTGGCCGCGTATCCGGCGCGGGCCCGGCGGATCCACACGGCGTACGCGATCGGGGCGGCGGTCCTGGTCCTCCTCGTCGCGGCGGGCACCGTCGCCCTCGTCCTCGCCGTGCTCGGCTGACCGGCCACGGGCGCCCCGCGCGCCTCCCGGCCACCACGCCTCCCGACACATGTCTCCCGACACCACGTTCCACGCACCACACGAGTGAGGTACAGGCCATGCCAACCACATCCGCGGCGGGCGGTTCACCGACCGCCGCCGTCCAGGTCCGGGGAGTCTCCAAGCGGTACGGGGACCGACAGGCCGTGGACGACGTCTCCCTGGAGATCCACCGGGGCGAGTTCTTCGGTCTGCTCGGCCCCAACGGCGCGGGCAAGTCCACCCTGATCGAGATCATGGAGGGGCTGCGCCGGGCCGACAGCGGCACGGTCGCCGTCTTCGGGAAGTCCCCGTGGCCGCGCGACACCACGCTGCTGCCCCGGCTGGGGGTCCAGACGCAGAGTTCGGCGTTCTTCGTGCGGCAGACCGCGCACGAGCACCTGCGGACCGTCGCCGCGCTGTACGGGGCGCCCCCGGCCGCCGTGGACGCCACGCTCGCCTCGGTGGGCCTCACCGAACAGCGCGGTGTCCAGGTGGAGAACCTCTCCGGGGGCCAGCGGCAGCGGCTCGCCATCGCCTCGGCCCTGGTCCACGGGCCCGAGCTGATCTTCCTGGACGAGCCGTCGGCGGCGCTCGACCCGCAGGCCCGCCGCGCCCTCTGGGAGGTGCTGCGCGGCCTGAAGGCGCAGGGCCGCACGATCGTCCACACGACCCACCACCTCGACGAGGCGGAGGCGCTCTGCGACCGGATCGCGATCCTGGTGGACGGCCGGATCGCGGTGACCGACTCGCCGCACAACCTGGTGGGCGCCTCCCGTGCCCCGAGCCGTCTGCTGCTTCCCCTGGGGCGTCTCGACGAGACGGCGGCGGCGGCCATCGAGGGCGTCGAACGGGTCACCGTGGAGGGCGGTTCGCTCGTCCTGGAGACCCACCAGACCGGGCGGGTCCTCGCGGCCGTCGACCGGCTGGCCGGGCTCGACGGCGTCCAGACCAGGACGGCGGGACTGGAGGACGTCTACCTCGACCTGACCGCCCGGCTCGCCGGTTCCGGCCGGTCGGCCCATCCGCACGCCGAGACCACGGAGCCGTGACCATGAGCGCCTACGCCGCACTGACCCGGGCGGGCTACCGGGCCCAGGTCCGGGACCGGACCACCCTCTTCTTCACGTTCGCCTTCCCGCTCCTCTTCCTCGTCGTCTTCGGGCTGATCTTCCGGGGCCAGGAGGTGACGGAGAGCGGCCTGTCCTATCTGTCGTACACGGCGGCGGGCGTGCTGTCCTGGGGCGTGGCGAACGCCGCCGTCTTCGGCATCGCGTTCACCCTCATGCAGTGGCGCACCGACGACATCCTGCGGCTGATCCGGATGTCCCCGGCGCCGCTGTCGGCCGTCATCGGCTCCCGGTACGTCCTCGCCCTGATGGTGGGCGCCGTGCAGTCGCTGCTCTTCGTCGGGGTGGCGATGCTGCCCGTGTTCGGCCTGGAGCCCGCGTCCGGCTGGCCGCTGCTGATCCCGGTGCTGCTCCTCGGCATCACCACCTTCCTGCTCCTGGGGGTGATCATCGGGTCCTTCGCGAACACCCCCGAGTCGGTCGCGGCGGTCGCCAACTTCCTGATGCTGCCGATGGCGTTCCTCTCCGGCTCCTTCTTCCCGCTGGACTCGATGCCGTCCTGGCTGCGGCAGGTCTCCCTGGTGATGCCGCTGCGCTACCTCAACGACGCCGTGTCCCACGCCCTCGCGGGCCGTGGCGAGCCCTCCGACGTGTGGGTGGGCTGCGCCGGGCTCCTCGTGTTCGCCGTGGTCTTCGGCGCCGTCGCGGTGAAGACCTTCCGCTGGACGAGGTCCTCGTGAGCACGGCCGCCCGGCCGCTGCCGCCGCCCATGGACACGGCACGGGCGGACCTGCGGGCCGCGCTCGGCGGGCGTCTCGGCCGGGACGTCCCCGTCGTCCCGGTCGGCGCCACCGACGCCGCCGCGCCCTCCGGCGGGCGGGGCGCCCCCGACCCCTGGGCCGCCGAACGCGCCGGGGCCCGCGTCCACCTCACCGCCTCCGCCGTCCTCGTCGGCCCCTGGGGCGGCGACGGCACCGCGCCCGCCTGCGGGCGCTGTCTCGCGCTGCGCTGGCAGCGGCTGCGCAGCCGCAGCGAACGCGACGCGCTGGAGACCGGCGGACCGGAGGGCCCCCGCCCCGCCGGAGCCTGGCCGGTCCTCACCGCCCATGTGTACGACACGGTCGCGGCGCTCTGCGAGGCGCTGCTCGACGGTCCCGGCGCGCGGCCTCCCGCGCGGGAGGCCGCCGACCGGGCGCTGCCCCAGGTGACCCGGGTCGATCTGGCGACGCTCGCGGTCCGCACGTTCCCGCTGCTCGCCGATCCGCTCTGTCCCGACTGCGCCCCGGCGCCCGCCCCGGCCGGACCCCGGCCGCTGGACCTCGTGGCGCGTCCGAAACCCGGCCCGGGCGCGTACCGGCTGCGTCCCGCGTCGGCGTACCCGCTGCCCCGCGAGGCGCTCGCCAACCCGGTGTGCGGGGCGCTCGGCGGCGGGACGTGGCTCGGCGTCACCTCGCCGACGACGGCGCCCGTCGCGGGCAGCGTCTTCGTGCGCGGCTACGCCGGTCTCCACGACGTCACCTGGAGCGGGCAGGAGAACGCCTTCGCCACCAGCCGCACCCTGGCCTTCCTGGAGGGCCTCGAACGGTACGCGGGCACCCACCGGCGCACCCGCCGCACCCCCGTGGTCGGCTCGTGGAACGCGCTGCGGGAGGACGCCGTGGACCCCGCCGTCTGCGGCTTCTACGCTCCCGCGACCTACCGCGACGACCCGCTGGTGGATCCCTTCGACCCGGACCGGGCCATCCCCTGGGAGTGGGGCTGGTCCCTCCGCGACGCCCGCCCCGTCCTGGTGCCCTCGCGCCTCGTCTACTACAGCGCCGGTCTCGCCGCCGACAACTTCGTCTTCGAGTGCTCCAACGGCTGCGCCATCGGCGGCGGTCTGGAGGAGGCGGTCCTCGGCGGACTCCTGGAACTGATCGAGCGCGACGCCTTCCTCAACGCCTGGTACGGCGGCGCCCGGCTCACCGGCATCGACCTCGCCACGGTCGGCGGCCGGGCGTCCGCCGCCATGGCCGCGCGCGCCGCGCTCCAGGGGTACGACGTCCACGTCCTGGACAACCGGATCGACCTGCCGGTGCCCGTGGTCACGGCGGTCGCCGTACGCCGGGACGGCGGTCCGGGCACCCTGTCGTTCGCGGCGGCGTCCTCGCTGGACCCGCGCGCCGCCGTGGAGGGCGCGCTCTCCGAGGTGCTCACCTACATCCCGCACCTCTCCCGCCAGACCGAGGAGCGTCAGCCCGAACTGGAGTCCATGGCCGAGGACTTCCACCGGGTCCGCCACCTCAAGGACCACGCCCAGCTGTACGGGCTCCCGCGCATGGCCGAGCACGCCAGGGGCTATCTGGAGCCGGAGGCGGTACGCGGCTTCGACGAGGTGTACCGGGACTGGGAGGCGACCGTACGGCCCCGCACGGGCGACCTCGCGGACGACGTGCGGGCCGTGACGGGGTACCTCGCGGCGGCGGGACACGACGTGATCGTCGTCGACCAGACCACCCCGGAGCAGGAGCGGATGGGCCTGCGGACGGTCAGCACCCTCGTGCCGGGGCTGCTGCCGATCGACTTCGGCTGGAACCGGCAGCGGGCGCCGCTGATGCCCCGGCTGCGCACGGCGCTGCGCCGGGGCGGCCACCGGGCGACGGACCTGGCCGACGAGGAGGTCCGGATGGTCCCGCACCCGTTCCCGTGACCGGCGGGCCCGCCCCGGGAACGGAGGCGCGCCCGGTGACCGGTCCTCCGGTCGCCGGGCGCGCGTCCGGCCGTGGCCGGTCCGTCCTGGTCCGGTCAGGCGGAGCAGGAGGTGGTGCTGGTGGTGGAGCTGCACGTCGAAGTCGAGCTGGTGCTCGTGGAACCGGCGAGCACGACCTCGCTGGCGTCCGAGTAGTCGGAGATCTCGAAGGTCTCGGCCTCCAGTTCGAGGATCTCGTCGGCGAGGGTGCTCAGGTCCTTGTTCATGGCGCCTCCTGTGACCACGGCCCCGCGCGGGGACCGACCGGGGGTTACGCCTCCATTCCACCGCCGCCCGCTCACCGTTCGGCACGTCTCGCGCGCGCACATCGCTGGCACCCGGCGCCAGCGGTCCGCGCACCCCGTCCCCTGGAGCCCCGTTGGAGTCCCCGTGAACCTCCCCGACCCGGCCCGTGGGGCCACTGGCTCCCCGGACGCGTCCTCCGGCGCGTCGGCCCACTCCGCCGCCACCGGACCCGCCTCCGGACCCGCTTCCGACCCCGCCTCCGACCCCGCTCCCGGCGGTCCCGCCGAAGCCGTCCGCGCGGTGCTCGCCCCCGCGCGGGAGGTGCTCCGCCCCGCCCTGCTGCTCTGTCTGGACGTCCATCGCACCCCGGAGCTGTCCGGCGAGGAGGGCCGTACGGCCGGGCTCCTCGCCGACCGGCTCGCCGCCCTGGGCCTCGACGTCACCCGGGGAGTCGGCGGCCACGGCGTGGTCGGGGTGCTGCGCAACGGCGCGGGCCCCCGCGTCTTCCTGCGGGCCGAACTGGACGCCCTGCCGCTGACGGAGCTGACCGGACTGCCGTACGCGAGCGGGAACGGCGCCATGCACGCCTGCGGGCACGATCTGCACCTCGCCGCCGCCACCGGTGCGGCGGACCTGCTCGTCCGGGCCCCGGGGCGCTGGCGGGGCACCCTCGTGGTGCTGGGCCAGCCCGCCGAGGAGACCTTGACGGGGGCCCGCGCGATGCTGGCGGACGGGCTGTACGAACGGTTCGGCAGGCCGGACGCGGTCCTCGCCCAGCACGCGGCGCCGCTGCCCGCGGGCACGGTCGCGCACGGCACCCCGTACGCGCCGGTGACCTCCGCGTGCGCCGCGCTGGAGGTCGTGGTGCACGGGCGGGGCGGGCACGCGGGCACCCCGCACCTGGCCGTGGACCCGGTGGTGACGGCGGCGGCGGTGATCACCCGGCTCCAGACGGTCGTCTCCCGCGAGTCCGCGCCGGACGAACGGGTCGTCGTCACCGTCGGCACCGTACGGGCGGGCACGGCGGTGAACGTGGTCCCGGACACGGCCGAACTGGGCATCGGCGTACGGGCGGCCACGGACAGCGCCCTCGACCGGGCGGTCCTGGCGGTGGAGCGGATCGTACGGGCCGAGTGCGCCGCCTCCGCGTGTCCGCGCGACCCCGAGGTCCGGCGGGTGTCGCGCGCCCCCGCGCTGTGGGGCGACCCGGCGGCGACGGCCGCGGTACGGGCGGCCCACACCGCCGTGTTCGGCGCGGCGAGGGTCGGCGGCTGGCCGCCGTCCCCGGCTTCGGAGGACTTCCCCCTCTACGGCGACGCGGGCGCCGCCCTGCACGGCGAGGAGGGGGTGCCGCTGGTCTACTGGATGACCGGCACCGCCGGGGCCGGGCAGTGGGCGGCCTCCGGGGGCCGCCTCCCGCCCAACCACTCGCCGCGCTTCGCGCCCGACGTGCGGGCCGCCCTGCCGCCCGCGATCGACGCCCTGACGGTCGCCGCCCTGGACCGGCTGGCCCCGCCGCCCGGCGGCTGAGCGGCGGCGCGGGCGGCGACGGAGGTCAGTCCGCCATCTCGTACGCGTCGGACAGCGCCTCCACCGTCTTCCAGACGCGGCCCGAGCGGGCGGGGTCGACGACCGGGCGGCGGACCGCGCCCAGCGCCCAGTCCTGCTGCCGCCCGGTGGCCGAGTCCTTGCCGTGCAGTTCGACGGCGTGCGCGGAGAAGTCCCGTACGAGCACCGCGAACAGCTCGTCGAGGACGTCCTCGTCCACCTCGGTGAGGCCCGCCCGCTCCAGGACCAGTTGGCCGTGGACGACGAGCGCGAAGAGCTGGCCGACCGCGAGCAGCAGATCGAGGTCCCTGCTCTGCTCCTCGTCAGGGGCGGCGGTGGCGACGAACGCGCAGAGGGCGTCGGCCTGTTCGCGGAAGCGGACGACGTTGGGCAGGTGGGCGTGGGCGTCGAACGCGGGCCGCCAGTCGTGGAAGCGCACGGAGCCCAGGCCCCGGGCCGGACCCTGCCGGAAGAGGAAGGCGTCGTCGGCCGGGTCGAGACGGGTCGGTACGGGCTCGTACGCGACCGGGTCGAGCAGATGGGCGCGCAGGAACTTGAGGATCAGCGCCAGGTTGACGTGGACGGTGCCCTCCAGCTTCGGCAGGCCCCGGATCTCGACGGCCGCCTGCCCGAAGTAGTTGTCCTTCTCGAAGCCCTTGGCGGCGATGACGTCCCACAGGAGGTCGACGACCTTCTCGCCCTCGGTGGTCACCTTCATCTTCGTCATCGGGTTGAAGAGGAGGTAGCGGCGGTCGTCGGGGCCCGCCGAGCGGAAGTAGTCGACGGCCCGGTCGCTGAAGAGCTTCATGCCGACGAGCCGGACGTAGGCGTCGGTCAGTTCGCGCCGCACGTGCGGGAAGGCGGTGACGGGACGGCCGTAGAGGACCCGGTGGTGGGCGTGGGTGACGGCCTCGTACATCGCGTGCTCGCAGATGCCGATGGAGGCGGTGCACAGGTTGAACTTGCCGACGTTGACGGTGTTGAGGGCCGCGTCGAAGGCGGCGCGGCCGGTGTGCAGGACGTCCTCGGCGGCGACGGGGTAGTCCTCCAGGCGGAACTCGCTGACGAACTTGGACGAGTCGACGACGTTCTTGACGAGGTGGTAGGCCGGGTGGCGGCTGTCGGCGGCGAAGAAGACGTACCCCTCGGGGCCCTCGACGTCGGTGCGGCGGCCGAAGACGGAGACGAGCCCGGCGGCGTTGCCGTTGCCGATGTAGTACTTGGAGCCGGTGGCGCGGAACCCGCCGTCGCCGTCCGGGGTGAGGAGCATGTCGGTGGAGTAGATGTCGGCGCCGTGCGTCTTCTCCGACAGGCCGAAGGCGAACACCTCGCCCTGGTCGAGGAGTTCGGCGGCCCGGCGGCGGGCCGTGGCGTTGTCGCTCTGCCAGACCGGGCCCAGACCGAGGACGGTGACCTGCCAGACGTACCAGTAGTCGAGGCCGTAGAAGCCGAGGATCTCGTTGAGGGCGGCGATCCGGGCGGTGTCCCAGCGCCGGTCCCCCTCGCCCTCCGACGCGGGGGTCAGGAAGGTCGCGAAGAGGCCCTCGGCGGCGGCGAAGGCGAGGAAGTCGCCGAGCCAGGCGCGGGTGCGGTAGTCCTCGATCAGCCGCCGCTTGCCGCGCGCCTCGAACCAGTCGACGGTGGCGCGCAGCAGCCTGCGGGTCTCGGGGTCGAAGTGCGCGGGGTCGTAGGTGCGCGGGTTGAACAGCGGCGAGTCGGCCATGGCGTTCGTCTCTCGGTCCGGAGGGGCGGGGCGGGTGGTGCGGGCGGTGCGAGCCCTGGGGCGCGGGGTTACGGGGTGCGGGCGGGCGCGGTCTCAGCGCGGGGCGCCGAGCCGGTGGAGGGTGGCGAGGACGTCGTCGAGCCAGGCGAGCGTCATCCGTTCGTACGCGATGCCGCCGCGCAGCACGACGTGCTGGAGTTCCCGCCCGGGGTCGGGGGGACCCCCGGCGGTGCCGGGCGCGTCGGGGCCCGTGAAGTCCCGTTCCTCTCCGGCGAGGTAGTGGGCGAGCCGGTCGGCGTGCGTCCGCCGGTGCCGTTCCACCTCGCGGACCAGGGCGGCGGGGTCGTCGAAGGCCGCCCCCCGGATCTTCACGGCGAGGTCGTGCCGGAGGCTCTCGGGCTCGACGGGCTCGCGCAGCCAGCCGGTCAGGGCGGCGCGCCCGGGGGCGGCGACGGAGTACTCCTTCTTGTCCGGACGGCCCTGCTGGGGCACGTCCCTGACATCCACCCAGCCGTCGCCCTCCATGCGTTTGAGGACGCGGTAGATCTGCTGGTGGCTGGCCGTCCAGAAGTAGCCGATGGAGCGCTCGAAGCGCCGGGCCAGTTCGTATCCGGAGCCGGGCTTCTCCAGCAGGGACACCAGAATCGCGTGTTCGATCGCCACCCCCGCATCCTTCTATGCAACTCGTTGCATAGGCAAGGGAGCGCGCCGGGGTGAGACGCGGCTCACCCGCCGCACGGGAGCGGCCCGGGGGGAGCGGGGGCCGCTCCCGTAGGCTTCGCCCCGAGGACAGCGGTCGGGCGGAGCCGGGTGGGGGCGGGTCGATGACAACCGGTACGGAACGGACGACGGACACGACGGGACGGTGGGCCTCGTCCCTGGACTCGGTCGTGGTGTACGCGCGGGGCGCGCTCTGCCGCAGGCTCGCCCGGGGCGTCGTGCCGCCGGACGGCCGGGTACGGGTGACGGGCCTGCCCCGCACCCTCGACCACGGCTCGCTGCGGGCCCGGGTCCTGGGCTCCCCCGGCCCCCGGGTGACCGAGGCGCGGGTGGAGATCGGGGCGGAGCCCCGCGCCACCGTCCCCGACGGGCGGGACGCGCTGCGGCGCGAGGTCGAACGGCTGCGTGACGGAGCCGAGGCCGCACGGGCCCGCCGGGACCGGCAGCGGGCGCTGGTCGCGGAGATCGGCGCCCTGCGTCCGGTGGCGCCGCCCCGCAGGCGCGACGAGCCCCAGCACCGCCGCACCCCGGTCGACGCCTGGCTGGAGCTGGCCGACTTCGTCGACGGGCGGCTGACCGGTCTCCACGCCCGGCTGACCGCTCTCGACGAGGAACTGCTGCGCGCCGAGCACGCGCTGGAGCTCGCCGCGGACCAGCTGGACCGCGCCTCCACCGACGCGCCGTCCCGGCACGTGGACACCACGGTCCACGCGCTCCTCACCGTCGCCGGGGCGGGTGCGGAGCCGGTGGAGATCGAGGTGGAGTACGGGGTGCCGGGCGCCGTCTGGGTGCCCGCGTACCGGCTGTCCCACCGTCAGGGCGAGGACACCGGCCGTCTGGTGCTGCGCGCCTCCGTCGCCCAGCGCACCGGCGAGGACTGGACCGGGGTGCGCGTCGCCCTGGCCACCGCCGACCTCTCGCGCCGCACCGACCCGCCGAAGCTCCGCTCGATCAGGATCGGACGGCGCCAGGAGGCCCCCGCCGCCTCCGGCTGGCGCGAACCGCCCACGGGGCTGGACGACCTGTTCACCGGGTACGACGCGGCGGGTCCCCGGCCCGGGGCGGGGACCTTCGCCGGAGCGTTCGGCCCGGCCGGGAGCGCCGTGCCCGTCGCCGTCGGCGGCCCGCCCGCCCCGCTCTCGCCGCCGCCCACCGGGCTCCCGGTCCCGGGCGGTCCCGGCTCCGCGCCCGAGGCCTTCGACGGCCAGGGCTACGGTGGCCAGGGCTACGGTGGCCAGGGCTACGGCGCTGACGCCTTCGCCGCCGAGCGGCACGCCCCCGCACCGGCCCGGACGCGCTCCCGGAGCGCCGCCCCCGGGGGCGCGGCCTTCGGTGCGGCACCCGCCGCGTTCGCCGCCCCGCCACCGGCCCCGTCCGCTCCCGGCGCCCCCGCGCCCGGCGCGGCGCCGCCGGTCCCGCCGCCGGTGCCCGGACCGCCGCGCCCCGACGCCGCCGCGCTCGACTACCCGGCCCTCGTCCTGCGCGGTCCCGACGAGCCCGGTCACCACCGGGGGCGGCTGTTCCCCGGCACGCCGTCCGACGCGGTGGCGGCCGAGTACCGGCGACGCGCCGAGGCGGTGGCCGCCCTGCCGCTGCCCGCGCACGCCGTGCTCCCGCGCGAGTCGGCCGGCTCCTTCGACCAGCGCTTCGACGCCGCCGCCCGCGCCGACGTCCCCTCGGACGGCACCTGGCACACCGTCACCGTCATGGAACTCGCGGTCGGTCTGCGCACCGAGCACCTCGCCGTACCCTCCGTGGAACCGGTCGTGTACGCGACCCTGGTGCTCTCCAACGCCTCCGACCGGGCGCTCCTCGCGGGCCCGGTCGAGGTCACCGTCGACGGGGAGTTCCTGCGGACCTCGGCCCTGCCGACGCTCGCGCCGGGCGGCACGAGCCGGCTGGGGCTCGGCCCGGCGGAGGGCGTGCGGGTCTCCCGGAACGCGCATCTGCGCGAGTCCACCTCGGGTCTGCGCAACCAGACCGCCGTACTGGACCACCGCGTCCGGGTGGAACTCTCCAACGGGCTCGCGCGGCCCGTGACCGTCGAGGTCCGCGAACGGGTGCCGGTCTCCTCCGACCCGGACGTCCGGATCGAGGAGCACACCGACTGGTCGGCCCCCGGGGACGACGGTCCCGAGCGGCACGCGCCCGGCACCCGCCTCTGGCGGGTCGAGCTGCCCGCCGGGGGCACCACGGCCCTCGACGGCCGATACGAGATCCGCATCCCGGCCGGCAAAGCCCTGGTCGGCGGCAACCGCAGGAGCTGAGGCACCATGTCCACGGACGTCGAGACCGTCGCCGCCCCCGTCACCGCCGTCACCTGTCTGGAGGACCGCGCGCACGTCGAACGCGAGGCCGTCGTCGAGCTGGAGCCGGGCGTCCACCGGCTGCGCCTGGGCCCGGTCACCGCGCTCGCCGCCGACCGCACCCTGCACGCCGAGCCGTTCTCCGGGCCCCCGGCGACCGTGCTCGACGCCCGGATCGTCCGCGCCTGGACACCGCGCGGCCCCCGCCCGCCGGGCGAGGACGACTCCGCGCTGCGCCACCGCGAGCACGCCCTGGAGGAGGAGCGGACCGGCCTCGGACGGACCCGGGACCGGCTGCGCACCCGGCTGGACCTGCTGGGCGGGCTCGCCGCCGATCTGCTGCGGGAGATCGGCGAGGGCGTCGGGCACGGGGAGGACGAGGGGCCCCGCTGGGCCCGGGAGCTCGACCGGGTGGACGCCGGGCGCGAGGAGCACGCCGAGCGGCTGCGGGTCGTGGACGCCCGGCTGGCGGCCGTCGCCGCCGAACTGTCCGAGGTCCTGGAGGCCCGGGCGCTCGCCGAGGAGGAGCCCGCCGAACTGCTCGGGCACGTCGAACTGACCGTGGAGGTCGCCTCGGCGGGCCCGGTCGGGCTGCGGCTGGGCCATCTCGTCCCGTGCGCGCTGTGGCGTCCCGCCTACCGCGCCGTCCTCGACGGGGACTCCGTGACCCTGGAGACGGACGCCGTGGTGTGGCAGCGGACCGGCGAGGACTGGTCGGGGGTGCGGCTCACGCTCTCCACGGCCCGGTCGGCGACGGCCGCGGGACCGCCCCGGCTCGACGAGGACCGGCTCGTCCTCAAGGACCGCACGGCGGCCGAGCGCCGCACGGTCGACGTGGAGCTGCGCGAGGAGGAGATCGGTTCGCTGGGTCCGGCCGCGGCGGTGCTCGGTCTTCCCGGGGTGGACGACGGCGGCGAAGTCCATGTCCTGCACGCCCCCGCGCCGGTGTCGGTGCGCTCGGACGGGCGGGCCCACCGGGTACCGCTCTCGTCCTTCAGCACTCCCGTGAGCGGCGAGTACGCCTGTGCGCCGGAGCTGTCTCCGCTGGTCACCCGGGTGGTGCGGGGTGGCAACCGGTCCGGTCACGCGCTGCTCGCCGGTCCGGTGGACCTGGTCAGGGGCGGTGGTTTCGTGGGCCGGGGGACGCTGGAGTTCACCGCGCCCGGCGCGCCGGTGGAGCTGGCCTTCGGCGGGGACGACGACCACCGGGTGGTCCGTACGACGGAGGAGGTCCGGGACACCACCGGGCTCACCCAGCGGACGGTGGTCACGCGCACGGTCCGGCTGCACCTGTCCCGGTTCTCCGCTCCCGGGGAGAGCGGGGAGCGGACGGTGGTGGTGCGCGAGCGCGTTCCGGTGTCCGAGGTGTCGGCGGTGGAGGTGCGGCTGCGCGAGGAGGCGTGTTCGCCGGTGCCCGACGCGGTGGACGCCGAGGGGGTGGTCCGCTGGGACGTCGCTCTCGCGCCGGGTGCCCGCCGGACGGTCACGCTGGTGTACGAGCTGTCGGCGGGTTCCCGGGTCGCCGGGCTCTGACCCCGTACCCGGTCCGTCCCGTACGAGGGGCCCGTCCCGTACGAGGGGGCGGACCGGTCCCGGTGCCGGTGTCCCGCGTGTTCATCGCGCCGCGCGGCCCGCCGTGCGCGACCATACGGACGCGTCGCGTCGCGTGCACGGCACCGGAAGTGGGGGGGACGTCGGGGTGCGCGGCCGGCATTCGGAGACACCGCGACAGGAAGGACGGACGTGTCCGAGAGCGAGAACCCGGCGATCCCCTCCCCCACCCCCACCGACGCCCCGCCGATGAGCAACCGGGACTGGTGGCCGAACCAGCTGGATCTGCAGGTGCTGCAGCAGCACGCGCGGCGGTCCGGGCCGATGGACGAGGACTTCGACTACGCGAAGGAGTTCGCGGGCCTGGACGTCGAGGCGCTGAAGCGTGACGTCTTCGAGGTGATGACGGCGTCGCAGGACTGGTGGCCCGCCGACTACGGCCACTACGGACCGTTGTTCATCCGGATGAGCTGGCACTCGGCGGGAACGTACCGCATCGAGGACGGCCGGGGCGGCGGCGGTTCCGGCGCCCAGCGCTTCGCCCCGCTCAACAGCTGGCCGGACAACGCCAGCCTCGACAAGGCCCGGCGGCTGCTGTGGCCGGTGAAGCAGAAGTACGGCCGGAAGGTCTCCTGGGCGGACCTGCTGGTCTTCGCGGGGAACTGTGCACTGGAGTCGATGGGCTTCGAGACCTTCGGGTTCAGCTTCGGCAGGGAGGACGTCTGGGAGTCGCAGGAGGTCTTCTGGGGTCCCGAGGACACCTGGCTCGGTGACGAGCGCTACCGCGGCGACCGGGAGCTGACCGGGCCGCTCGGGGCCGTGCAGATGGGCCTGATCTACGTCAACCCGGAGGGCCCCAACGGCGATCCGGACCCCCTCGCCGCGGCCCGGGACATCCGCGAGACGTTCCGGCGGATGGCGATGGACGACGAGGAGACGGCCGCGCTGATCATCGGCGGGCACACCTTCGGCAAGTGCCACGGCGCCGTCGACCCCTCGTGCGTCGGTCCCGAGCCGGAGGCCGCGCCCCTGGAGCAGCAGGGTCTCGGCTGGCGGAACACCTGTGGCAGGGGGGTCGGCGCCGACGCCCTCACCAGCGGTCTCGAAGGTGCCTGGACCACGGCGCCGACCACCTGGGACAACGGCTACCTGGACCATCTGTTCGGCTACGAGTGGGAGCTGACGACGAGTCCGGCAGGGGCCCGTCAGTGGAAGCCGACGGATCCGGCGGCGGGCGACACGGTCCCGGACGCGCACGACCCGTCGAAGCGGCACGCCCCCATGATGCTGACGACGGACCTCGCGATGAAGCTGGACCCGGTCTACGCCCCGATCGCCCGGTCCTTCCACGAGGACCCGGAGCGGCTCGCGGAGGTCTTCGGCCGCGCCTGGTACAAGCTGCTGCACCGTGACATGGGGCCGGTCTCGCGCTGTCTCGGTCCCTGGGTTCCCGAGCCGCAGCTGTGGCAGGACCCGGTCCCGGAGGTGGACCACCCGCTGGTCGAGGAGGTGGACGTCACCGCCCTGAAGGGCGAGATCCTCGCCTCGGGCCTGGCGCTGTCCCAGTTGGTCACCACCGCCTGGGCCGCCGCGGCGAGCTTCCGGGGCACCGACCGGCGGGGCGGTGCGAACGGGGCCCGCATCCGGCTCGCGCCGCAGAAGGACTGGGAGGTCAACGCCCGGCCCGAGGTGGCGCGGACGGTGGAGACCCTCGACCGTATCCGGCGGGAGTTCGACGGGGGCCGTTCCGACGGCGTGCGGATCTCGCTGGCGGACCTGATCGTCCTCGGTGGCTGCGCGGCGGTCGAGCAGGCCGCGCGGAACGCCGGGCACGCGGTCGCGGTGCCGTTCGCGCCGGGCCGTACGGACGCGACGCCGGAACAGACCGACGTCGAGTCGTTCGCCGTGCTGGAACCCCGGGCGGACGGTTTCCGCAACTACCTCGGGACGGGCGAGAAGCTGTCGCCGGAGACCCTGCTCCTCGACCGTGCGAACCTGCTGACACTGACGGCGCCCGAGATGACGGTGCTGGTCGGCGGGATGCGCGCCCTGGACACCGGTTTCGCGGGCTCCCGGCACGGTGTGTTCACCGACCGGCCGGAGTCGCTGACGACGGACTTCTTCGTGAACCTGCTGGACATGGGCACGGAGTGGAAGCCGTCGGTGACGGACGAGAACGTGTACGAGGGCCGCGACCGCGCCACGGGCGAGGTCCGGTGGACGGCGACCGCCGCCGATCTCGTCTTCGGCTCGCACGCGCAGCTCCGGGCGCTGGCCGAGGTCTACGCGTCCCGCGACGCGGGCGGGAAGTTCGTGCGGGACTTCGTGTCGGCGTGGGACAAGGTCATGAACCTGGACCGGTTCGACCTCGGCTGAGACGGACCGGTCCCGCCGCCCGGCAGGACGGGCCGGGCGGCGGGACCGGTGTGGTCAGGTGGTGACGGGCTCGCGCTCCCGGGGGATCTTCTCGCCTGCCTCGACGGCGACCGGGAGGCGGTTCTCGGTCGGGGGCAGCGGGCAGGTCGCGTAGTCGGTGTACGCGCAGGGCAGGTTGCCCGCGCGGTTGAAGTCGAGGAGCACGGTGCCGTCGGGTCCCGGCGCGTCGACCCGCAGGCTGCGGTTGGCGGCGTAGGTGGTGACGCCCGAGGTCCGGTCGGTGAAGAGGACGGTGAAGCCGCCGGGCACGTAGCCGTTGAAGGCGGTCAGGCTCAGGTCCTGTCCGTCGAGCCGGAAGTCGATCCGGCCGGGCGCGTCGTACACGTGCCGCAGGCCCTCGACGCTGGCGCCGACGGTGGTGGGCCGGGGCACGTCGAAGGGCACGTACCGGCCGGTGACCGCCCAGCGCGGGTCGGGCGCGTAGGCGGGGGTCCCCGTGAAGGCGACCCGCAGCGGGTGATCGGGGTGGCGGGGCCGGACGACGTCGTGCCCGCCGCGCCGGGCGACCTCGATGACGATGTTCCCCCAGACGGCGTCGACACCGCCGCGCTCGGGGATGTCCCCGAAGGCGTACCGGCCCTTGACGGTGGTCCCGTCGATGACGAGTTCCTCGTCGTCGGCGAGTTCGACGACGACTCCCTCGGGTCCGGTGGTCCAGGCTCCGGGGGCGTCAGGGACGCGCTGCGGCTCGTCGGTGAGCCAGTGGAGGCCGGTGATGGCGAGGAAGCCGTGCTCGGCGGAGAGCCGGGCCTCCTTGTCTCGGTGCCATGCCTCCCACTCCGCGACGAAGTCCTCGGGGACGCCGTCGGCGGTGCTGGGGCGGGTGGGCGCGGTGCGGGACTCGGGGTCGTTCCCGAGGCTCATGGGTCCTCCAGGTGGGACGGGCGCGGGTGGGGTTCGCTGCACCGGGAGGCGCTCGTGCCGACGGCGACGGGCCCGGAAGGGCGCGTCGGAGGGCGGCGTCGAGGGGTGACGGGGGCGCGGTGGTCGCGCGTGCGACGGCCGGCTGCCGGGACGAGGGCCTCGGGGTCAGCCGGAACAGGACGTGGTCGTGACGCGCACGTAGTCCACGTGTCGGCGCATCACGAGCAGGGTCATGGGGTCAGCAAAGCACAACACCCGTGCCCCGGGCCAGTGATCGTCGGATCTCGATCACCGGTCCGGGGCCGGGAGCCGTGCGGGCGCGGCCGTGGCCGACGGCCGTGGCGCGGTTGCGCGGCGGGCGGGCGTGGCAGGGGACGCGTGGTGGTGCGGGTGGGCCGGTGTCCCCTGGCCGGTGCCCGGGGGTCAGCGGCCCTGGAGCGCCTTCACGTTGTCGCCGAAGGTCCAGCCCTTGGAGCCGTCCCAGTTGGCGGACCAGGTCATCAGGCCCTTGAGGGCGCCGTTGTAGCGGTTCCAGGCCTGGGAGACCAGGGAGGGCGACATGTAGCCGCCGCCCGCGCCGGGCTGGGCGGGCAGACCGGGGACCTGCTTGTCGTACGGGACGCGGATGGTGGTGCCCTGGATCACCAGGCCCCGGTTGAGGCAGTCGGTCTGGGCGGCGAACCCGGCGACGGTCCCGGCGGAGTAGGAGTCGCCGGAACAGCCGTACATGCTGCCGTTGTAGTACTGCATGTTGAGCCACCACAGGCGTCCGTTGTCGGCGTACTTCTTGATGATCGGGAGGTACGAGCCCCAGATCGAGCCGTAGACGACGCTGCCGCCGGTGACGTAGGCGGTCTCGGGCGCCATGGTCAGTCCGAAGCCCGCGGGCATCCGGGCGAGGACGCCGTCGATGATGTGGACGAGGTTGGCCTGGGAGGTGGAGAGGGTGTTGATGTTGCCGCTGCCGACGAGACCGGTCTCGATGTCGATGTCGATGCCGTCGAAGTTGTAGGTCTGGAGGATCGGCACGACGGTGGCGATGAACTTGTCCGCGACGGCGCGGGAGCTGAGGTCGATGCCCGCGGTGGCGCCGCCGATCGACAGGAGCAGGGTCGCGCCCGCCGCCTTGGCGCGGCACATCTCGGCCGGGGTGGAGACCCGGACGGTGTTGTCCATGCCGTCCTGCCAGAGCACCGTGCCGTCCGAACGGATCACGGGGAAGGCGGCGTTGATGACGTTGTACCCGTGGGCGGCGAAGCGGGGGTCGTCGATGGGGGCCCAGCCGAAGGGCGGGTGGACGCCGTTGGCGGAACCGTCCCAGTTCTCCCAGTAGCCCTGGAGCACCTTCCCGGTGGGGCGGGACTTGAGGGCGCAGGTGTCCCCGGGGGCGGCGGCGGACGCGGTGCCGGGGGCGGCGGCCCGCCCCGGGGTGGTGGCCTGGGCGGTGGGGGCGGCGAGGGCTGCGGCCGTGAGCAGGGCGGCGATTCCCGCTCCGAGGGCGCGGGCGATCCGTGGGCGTGACATGCGTGCTCCTGGGGACGTCGTGGGGGATGGTCCTGGGCATGGCTCGCGTTCGACCAGACCGTAGGTTGGTCCAGACCTTTCGTCAACCACCCCGGCGACCCCCGCTCCCGGCGGCACACGGCGGGCGGGAAACAGCTGAGGCGAGGAGTCCAAGGACTCCTCGCCACTCTCAAGATATAGCGCACGGGGGGCCTTGCCGCAAGGCCCCCGTCGTGGTCCACAATCTCCGGGCGAAGCCGTGGACGGCGTAATTCGACGACACACGGAATACCCGCCCCCACGGAACACCGGAAATATCGAACGGGGCTTTTCCCATGATCGACGTGATCATCGCCGGGGCCGGTCCGACCGGCCTGATGCTCGCCGGAGAACTGCGGCTGCACGGCGTGGACGTGCTGGTTCTCGACAAGGAGACGGATCCGACCCGCCAGTCGAGGGCGCAGGGGCTGCATGTGCGCAGTATCGAGGTGATGGAACAGCGCGGGCTGCTCGGGCGTTTTCTCGCGGAGGGCCGGGAAATCCGGGCCGGTGGTTTCTTCGCGGGTCTCAGCGCTTCCTGGCCCGAGCGTCTCGACACCGCGCATTCCTATGTCCTGGCCATTCCGCAGGCCGTCACCGAGCGGCTGCTCGCCGAGCACGCCGTGGAGACCGGAGCCGAGATCAGACGCGGCCACGAACTGGTCGGACTGGAACAGGACGCCGAGGGGGTGACCGTGGAGCTGGCGGACGGCGCCCGGCTGCGCGCCCGCCATCTGGTCGGCTGCGACGGCGGTCGCAGCACCGTGCGCGCTCTCCTCGGCGTCGGCTTCCCCGGTGAACCCTCACGGGTCGAGACGCTGCTGGGCGAGATGGCGCTGGACGTCTCCCCGGAGGAGCTGGCCGCCGTGACGGCCGAGGTCCGCAGGACGCAGCTGCGGTTCGGCGCGATGCCGCTGGGCGACGGTCTGTACCGGGTGATCGTGCCCGCCGAGGGCGTGGCCGAGGACCGCACGGCCGCCCCTGGACTCGACGAGTTCCGCACCCAGCTGCGGAAGTTCGCGGGCACCGACTTCGGCGCCCACGCGCCGCGCTGGCTCTCCCGCTTCGGCGACGCCACCCGGCTGGCCGACCGCTACCGGACCGGCCGGGTGTTCCTCGCGGGCGACGCGGCGCACATCCATCCGCCGACCGGCGGGCAGGGGCTCAACCTCGGGATCCAGGACGCCTTCAACCTGGGCTGGAAGCTCGCCGCCGAGATCGCGGGCTGGGCTCCCGAGGGGCTGCTCGACAGCTACCACGCGGAGCGGCACCCGGTCGCCGCCGACGTCCTGGACAACACCCGGGCGCAGATCCAGCTGATGTCGACGGAACCCGGCCCGCGGGCCGTGCGCCGACTGCTCGCCGAGCTGGTGCGGTTCGAGGAGGTGGACCGGTATCTGATCGAGAGGATCACCGCCATCGCGGTCCGCTACGACTTCGGCGGGGGCCACGAACTGCTCGGCAGGCGCCTGCGGGACCTGCGGCTCGGGAGCGGTCATCTGTACGGGCTGACGCACGCCGGGCGGGGCCTGCTCCTGGACCGGACCGGGCTGCTGTCCGTCGCGGGCTGGGAGGACCGTGTCGACCACGTCGTGGACGATCTCGGCGAGGGCGAGGAACTGGACGCGCGGGCGGTGCTGCTGCGCCCGGACGGCCATGTGGCGTGGGTCGGCGAGGACCAGCGGGACCTGGCCGGACACCTGCCGAGGTGGTTCGGCGCGGCGAGGGGGTGACGCCCGGCGGCCCCGGGGCCGCCCCTTCCCCTCTCGGGGGAGTACGCCTGGGGGCCGGGTCCGTCGGTGACGGACCCGGCCCCCGTGGTCGGTGGTCGGCCACCGACGGTCAGCGGGGCGCGACGGTCAGACGCGGTCGGCCGCGATCAGGACGTACTGGAAGGAGCCGTCCTTGTAGGACTCGATGAACGCCTCCTCGATGCCGGTGACCAGCGAGGAGGTGGCGCGCAGCTCCCAGTACGGCAGGGTGTCCGGCGTCAGGTCGATGACGGCCTGCGGGACGAGCCGGTTGTCGGCCATGGCCCGCAGGTACTCACGGCGGGAGTGGATGTTGCACTCGAAGTGGGCGTTGATCTGGGAGACCCACTTCGAGGGCTGGCCGTAGCGCGGGTTCCAGCAGCCGGTGATGGTCACGTACCGGCCGCCGACCTTGAGGAAGCGGGAGTGCTCCGCGAAGAGGTCGTCGAGGTCGACGTACATGCTCGACTCGTTGTTCCACGAGGCGGCCACGCTGCCCTTCTCGAAGGGGGTGTCGAGCATGTTGCAGACCTGGGCGTGGACGTGGTCGGCGATGCCCAGCTCCGCCGCGCGCCGGTTGCCGAACTCGGCCTGGGTCGAGGAGAGGGTGACACCCTCGACCTTGCAGCCGAAGCGCTGGTGGGCCATGACGCTCGAACCGCCTCGGCCGCAGCCCGCGTCGACGAGGGTGTCCGTGTCCTGGATGACGCCGAGGTGGTCCAGGAGGACTTCCGCCTGGGCCGACTCCAGCCGGTGCAGCTCCGTGATCAGCTTCTTCTCGTACTCGCTGTCCTCGGGGGTGCCGAGGCCCGCGTGGTCCACGGCACCGATGCCGTAGTGGTGGTGGTACAGCCCGTCCACATCGCCGAGGCGCAGGTTCACCGGCCGGGCCTCGGCGTTCCAGTAGCGGGCGATGTCGCCCTGGTAGGGCGTCGCCGGGTTCGGGACGAACGCGGTGGTGTCGTTGACGGTGGTGAACTCGGTGCTGGTCACAGATAATTCCATTTCTTACCAGAAATCGGGCAGGCTGTATCGGTAGGTGTTGGTCTGGTGCCAGTAGTGGTTGCCGTCGACCCAGACGGCGACTCCGCGCAGGAAGCGCAGCACGTTCGGGACGGGGCAGGCGAGGGCCAGGGCGGCGGCCTCGCTCTCGAAGGCGCGCATGAGGTCGTTGTGGACCTCGACCGCCTTGAGGTATCCGTCGCGCTCGGAGAGGTTCTCTCGCTCGGAGAGCACCACGGGCAGGTTCAGGTGGTTGCCGGGGCTGTCCAGTTCCTTCATGTACGAGTAGAGGTCGTTCACGATGGTCGTGGCGTTCCCGGCCAGGGCGAGGACCCGCTGCATGGCCGGCTGGGCGTGCAGGTCCGCGGGCAGCTCGTAGCCGCCGACGGTGTCCGTGATGGTGGGGCAGGGGCGGAAGTTGTTGAACTGCCGCATCGACAGGTACTCCCACACCTCCGGCATGTGGTTCGTCTCGGCCCAGGCGGCCTCGGCGAGGTAGCCCAGGTGCAGCCGCGCCATGTCGTGCCGGAAGCGGTCGGCCTGGGAGGGGGTCGACTGCCGGACGAAGTACTCCATGGCGGAGCGGTACGCGCGCCGCGGGGAGTCGGAGCGGAGCGACTCCGCCCACGGGGACGCGTACTCCTCGGTGGTGTGCAGCGGGTCGAGCGCGGTGTGGGCGAGGAGCAGCCGTCCGCCGAGTCCGACGGGCGAACCGCCGTGGTCCTCGCAGTAGATGTCGTCGACGGCGTTCTCCGCGACCATCAGCCGGGTGGCGACCATCAGGTGTTCGACGGTCGGCGCGTCCGGGTGGCAGGCGACCATGTAGCGCCCGACGGAGAAGCCGTCGAACTCGCCCTCCCAGTCGTCGGGGAACAGCTGGACCTCGTCCACGGCCCAGTCCTTGATCCGGCGGCTGACCTCGTCCACCCGGACGGGGTCGGGCTCGGCGACGGGGTGGAAGTAGAGGCCGGGGATGGGCCTCCCCCCGGCCGCCTCGGGGAGCGGGGTCTCCGGCAGGGCCGGTGCCTCCGGGGGCCGGGCCAGCGAGAGGGTCGCCGTGCCCAGACCGGTGGGCCCGCCGGGGAACCGCGCCGGGGCCCCGGCGGGTTCGACGGGGGTGGGGCGGGGTGCGGGGGCGGACTCCGGCGCCGGGACCTCCGGCACCTCGAAGGCCGGTGGGGCCCCGGCGGCGGGCGCCGGGACCGGGGGCGCCGCCACGGCGGCGGTGACGGCCGTCCCCGCGGGCGCCTCGGCGAGCACCTCGGCGAGCGCCCGGGACCCGAAGAGGGCCGTGGCGGAGGGCAGGCTCGACAGCAGAGGGGAGAGCCCGGGTTCGGGCATCCGTGACTCCTCGGTGAGATGGATGGGCTGTCCCGGATCCCGGGCGTTCTCGGACGGCCCGGGAATCCGGACCGTCACGGCCTCCGTGCGGGGGCCGGACGGCTCCGCTAGTCGCGCCTGCGGGCGATCTGCACGTTCTCCAGGACGCCGAGCGCGTTGGGCACGAGGATGGCGGCGGAGTAGTACGTGGTGACGAGGTAGGACATGATCGCCTGCTCGCTGATGCCCATGAAGCGGACGGACAGACCGGGCTCGTACTCCTCCGGCAGACCCGTCTGACGGAGGCCGATCACTCCCTGGTTGTCCTCGCCGAGGCGCATCGCGAGGATCGAGGTGGTGTTCTCCGCGCTGATCGGGATCTTGTTGCAGGGGAGGATCGGGACACCGCGCCAGCTCGGGATGCGGTGGCCTTCGAGGTCGATGATGTCGGGGTAGAGGCCGCGGGCGTTCCACTCGCGTCCGATCGCGGCGATCGCCTTGGGGTGGGCGAGGAAGATCTTGGTGCCGCGGCGGCGGCAGAGCAGCTCGTCGAGGTCGTCCGGGGTGGGCGGGCCGGAGTGGGTCTGGATGCGCTGCTTGAAGTCGGCGTTGTGGAGGAGACCGAACTCCCGGTGGTTGATGAGCTCGTGCTCCTGGCGCTCGCGCAGTGCCTCGACGGTGAGCCGGAGCTGCTCCTCCGTCTGGTTCATCGGCCCGTTGTAGAGGTCGGCGACCCTGGTGTGGACCCGCAGGACGGTCTGGGCGACGGAGAGCTCGTACTCGCGCGGCTTCAGCTCGTAGTCGACGAACGCGCCGGGCAGGGCGACCTCGCCGGTGTGACCGGCCGACATCGCGATCTCGGCCTCGCCGTGCTTGTTCTGGCGCTGGAGCGGCAGCGAGCTGAAGTCCTGGATGTGGTTCTGCAGGCCGGGGGCCGAGGCGAGGACCGCGCCGAACTCGGAGCGGGAGAGGGTGAGCAGGGTGCCGGAGGTCTCGGCGGTGGCGGTGTAGTCCCATCGGGCGTCGGTGTCCAGAAGGGCGTTCTCACCGAAGCGGTCGCCGTCGGCGAGCACGGCCACGGTGACCTCGTCGCCGTACTTGCCGACCGAGGTCTGGCTGATCCGGCCGTGGGCGATCAGGTGGATCTCGTCGGCGGGCGCGCCGCGCTGGACGAGCACCTCCCCGGCGCTGAAGTCGCGCTGGACGCAGCGGCCGGCCAGCGCCCTCAGCACCTCCTCGTCCTCGAAGCCGCGGAGCAGGGCGAGCTCGCCGAGCTCACCGGGGATGACCCGGACGCGGGAGCCGTCCTGGACGAACTCGATGCGTCCGTCGCCGACGGTGTAGCTGAGTCGGCGGTTCACCCGGTAGGCGCCACCCTTGGTCTCCACCCAGGGGAGCATCCGCAGCAGCCAGCGGGAGGTGATCTCCTGCATCTGGGGGGCGGACTTGGTGGTGGTGGCGAGGTTCCGGGCCGCCGCGGTGCTCAGGCTGGACTGCTTCGGCGATTCCTGCTGAGCTTCCGGGCTGGTGTCAACGGTCATGGGGTCGAGCTCTCCTTGGGAGGGTGCTGACGGGCGCACGAGCGCGCCGGTCGAAAAGCGGAGAAAGCAGGTGAGGGAAGGAAATTCCGGAGGAATTCAGGGAATCCGTCCAGATCCCGGGGAACAGTAACGGCCTGCTCCGCTCATCCACCTCGTCGGACTGACGGCATTACCTCGATCCAGCGATCTTGCTCCCGAAAAGGTTTAAAGACGCGGACGGCGACATTCGGCCGGTCTGGCCGGGACGCAACCGACAGGAGACGGTGAGCGCGCGCCGGGCGGGACCGTCGCCCCCTCGCCCTGACGGCGCATGAATCACGCCGAAATGGGATAAGCATGATCTCTCCGACTTCATTCGCATGACAGTCATTTCTTTCCTCAGCCGCCTCACCTTCCGCGTCTCGTCTTCCGCGTCTCACCCTCCACTTCTCCGCTCCCCCCTCTCCCCGTCCCCCTTTCCGGCCCCTTCCGGCCCCTTCCTCGTCGCTCGCGTCCGAAAGGCCCCGCATGACCAGCGCCAACGCCTCCTCCGGGCCCCCGCTCGGCGTGTACTCCGAGGTCGGACGGCTCCGGAAGATCACGGCCGATGAGGTGGGCCTCGGTCTCGTCGAGGACACCCGGGCCTTCCTCGACTCCCTGGCGCCGCGCGGTCTGGCGGAGTACCTCATCGGCGGTCTGTCGACGGCGGACCTGCCGGAGGACCTCCGCTCCGGGTACGTGGCCCTGGCGCGCGGCGGGACCGGCGCGCGCGAGTACCTGATGCCGCCGCTGCCGAACACCCTCTACACCCGGGACACCACCTGCTGGCTGTACGGCGGGGTGACCCTCAACCCGCTGTACTGGCCCGCCCGGCACGGCGAGACGCTCCTGATGAAGGCGGTCCACACCTTCCACCCGGACTTCCGGGACGCCACCGTGTGGTGGGGCGACCTGGAGCGCGAGTGGGGCCGGGCGACCTTCGAGGGCGGCGACATCATGCCGGTCGGGAACGGCGTCGTCCTCATGGGGATGAGCGAGCGGACCTCACGGCAGGCGATCACCCAGGTGGCGGCCTCGCTGTTCCGGAACGGGGCCGCCCGGCACGTCGTCGTCGCCGGGATGCCGAAGCTGCGGTCCGCGATGCACCTGGACACCGTCTTCACCTTCGCGGACCGGGACGTCGTCACCCTCTACCCGAGGATCATGGACTCGGTCCGGACCTTCTCGCTGCGGCCCGCCGACCGGGCGCCCGGCATCGAGATCACCGACGAGGGCGGCACCCCGTTCGTGGACGTGGTCGCCGGGGCGCTGGGGCTGCCGCGGCTCCGGGTGATCGAGACCGGCGGCGACGTGTACGCCTCGGAGCGGCAGCAGTGGGACAGCGGCAACAACGCCGTCGCCCTCGCACCCGGTGTCGTCGTCACGTACGACCGGAACACCCAGACCAACACGCTGCTGCGCAAGGCGGGCATCGAGGTGATCACCATCGTCGGCGCGGAGCTGGGCCGGGGGCGCGGCGGCGGTCACTGCATGACCTGCCCGCTGAGCCGGGACGCGGTCGCGTTCTGACCGGCCCGTCTCCCGTACGACGGGTCCGGTCAGCCGGGCGTGCCGGTCCGGCCGGTGAGCTGCTCGGCGAGGTCCCGCTCGGTCTCCTCGGGGAGCGAGGTCTTGAGGACGGTGCCGCCGAACGGCTCCATGGCCGTGGCGAACCGGTCCTCTGTGATCTTCGAGGCCATGATCACGACGGCGGAGCCGCCCGGTCCGAGGAGCGAACGGACCTTGTCGCGGAAGGCGTTGTCGACGCCCGTCTGGTTCAGTCTGCCGATCAGCCCGCCGACGGCGGCGCCGATCACGCCGATGCCCGGCGTGAGGACGATCATGCCGAGGACCAGGCCCCAGAGGGCGCCGGCGGTGGCCGAGAGGGCCACCTGTCCCTCCCGGCACGCCGCGGTGTCGACATGGGTCGCGCCCTGCGCGTCGACCGACACGACGGCGAGTCCCGTCAGGTCCACGACGTGGCTGTCCGCCAGCTCCTGGACGGCGGCGAAGGCCCTGTTCGCGACGGCGAGGTCGTCGTAGCCGAGGACGACGAGTTCGGACATGTGTCTCTCCCTCCGGGGTCAGTAGCGCAGTACGGCGGCGATGCGGCCGAGTTCGGCCAGGGTGTCCTCGGGGACGAACTGGACCTCGGCGCCGGTGTCGAGGGCCCGTTCGACGATCTCGTCGACCATGTCGTCCCTGGAGTCCGCGGCCCCGGACTCGACGGGCTCCAGGTGCCCGCCCTCCTCGCGTACGACCGTGCGGTACTGGTCCTCGACGGCGAGCAGTCTGATCCGGCCCTCCTTCACCGCCTGCCACACCTCGTCGAGGCCCCCGGCGAACTCTCGGCGGCCCCGTGCGGTGTCGAGTTCGGCCACGACGGTGGCCGACGCGGCGGCCTCGCGGGCGGCGCGCGCGGGCTCCACGGCCTCGTGGACGGCAGCGGCGGGTCCGCGGGCGAGCCCGCCGTGCTGGATGGGGGTGGTGCCCGCCCGGAGCGGTCCGGTCTCCTCCAGGAGGGTGAGGGCGGCGGGCTCGCCGAGCAGGTAGAGCGGGCGCGGGTCGGAGGCCAGGACCGCGTTCAGGGCCTCGTGCGCCTCGCGGAAGAACTGGCGGGTGGCCTCGTCGCGGAAGGTGCTGGGCAGGTCCCCGATCCGCTCCTTGCGCTCCGCGTCCGGGTCTTCCAGGCTGCGGGTGAGCGGGAAGCCGTCGGCGGTGTGCTCGGTGGTCCGCTCGGGGCCGCCGCTCCACAGGGAGATCCGGTCGGCGGCCACCGCGAGGGCCCAGGTGGGCCGTTCGGCGGCCTGGGCGGCGACGAGGTTGCGGGTGAGGAAGGTGTCGGCGAGGACCACCCGCTCGGGGACCGTACGGGCGACCGTCCACACCTGGTGCTCGCCCTGGGCCACGAGGATGACCAGGCCGTCCTCGACGTGCGCGAGATCGGTCTCGGCCACCGCGCGGCGCAGTTGGTCCAGGATGTCGGCGCGCCGCTCGCGGGGGACGTCCGGGTCGTCCCGGAGCGCCTTCTCCGCCGTGCTCACCAGGTTGCGGAGGCGTACGGGGTCCTGGGCGTTGTCCGGTTCGCGGCGGTGGGTCGGCATCACGAGGGACACGGCCGGGTACGGACGGGGCTGTCGCAGTTTGGCGAGCGCGTCGCCGCTGAGCGCGGGGGGCATGGGGGGTCCTTCCGGTGACGGAGTGGGCGGGGCCTGCGGAGTGGGGGGTGGCTACCGTGGGGGGCCGGTGAGCCGTTCGGCGAGTTCCCTCTCGTCCTCGTCGCTGAGCGAGGTCTTGAGGACGGTGCCGCCGTACGGCCGCATCGCGGCCGTGAACTTGTCCTCCGTGACCTTCGAGGCCATGATCACGACGGCGGCCGTGCCGGGTCTGAGCAGGGCGTCGACCTGTTCGCGGAAGCGGTCGTCGACTCCCGACTGCGCGAGTCTGCCGACGAGCCCGCCGAGGGCCGCCCCGGTCAGGAGGCCGACCCCGGGCAGCAGGAAGAGGATGCCGAAGACGGTTCCCCAGAGGGCGCCGGTCGCGGCGGTGGCGCCGACGACGCGTCTGCTGGTGTCGACATGGGTCTCGCCCTCGGCGTCCAGGGAGACGACGGCGAGTCCGGCGAGCCGCACGACGTGGTCCCGTTCCAGGTCCTTGACCGTGGCGAGCGCCTCTTCGGCGACCCGGTGATCGTCGTATCCGATGACGATGAGTTCGGCCATGCCCGCCTCCTCGGGGAAGGGATGCCGGGGTCCTCCCTTCTGCCGGAGAGGCCCGGACGGGCTCTCCGGGGCCCACAGGCAGTCATCCTGTCCCGGTTCGCGGGTCCCCGCGACTCGATGGGGTCCGGCCGGGGACGCGGCGGGCCCCGCCGTCCCGTGGTGCCGGACGGCGGGGCCCTGAGCCGGTCGTGGCCTCGCGGTGTTACGTCACGGGCTGCTGCTGGGTGACGCAGTGGATGCCGCCGCCGCCCGTGCCGAGCCGGTCGATGTTCAGCTGTTCGACGACGCGGTCCGGGTAGAGCCGGGCCAGGGTGGCCCTGGCCGCCTGGTCCGCGCGGGTGTCACCGAAGTGGGCGCTGATGACGGCGCCGTTGCAGAGGTAGTAGTTGGCGTAGGAGGCGAGGAAGTCCCTGCTCCTCGAACGGATCTTGTCGTAGTCCGGGCCCTGGAGCTGGGTGACGTCCATCGGCACGCCCCCGGCGGTCGTCGCGGCGTCCAGGAGGGCGTACTGCTGGCGCGCGTCCCGGGCGTACACGTCGGTGTCGGTGGCGAGCGGCATCTGGACGAGGGCCTCCCCCGGGCCGAGGAAGCGGGAGGTGGCGTCGACGTGGTCGTCGGTGATGTCCTGGCCCTTGACGCCGTCGAACCAGATGAGCTTGGAGGCTCCGTACGCGGCGAGCACGGCGGTCTCCACCTGGCGCTCGGTCATCGCGGGGTTGCGGTTGCGGTTGACGAGGCTGCTGCGGGTGGCCATCAGGGTGCCCGCCCCGTCCTGCTCGACGGCGCCCCCCTCGCCGACCAGGGCGGCGTAGCTGATCGGCACGCCGACGTAGGCGGCGATCCGGCCGGCGACGAGGGCGTCCTTGGCGTGGGTCTGCTTGTTGCCCCAGCCGTTGAAGTTGAGGCCGATCGCGTCCAGGCCGCCGGTCCCGTTCGTACGGAAGACGGGGCCGGTGTCCCGTGTCCAGCAGTCGTCCACCGGGATGGTGGTGATCACGGTGACGGTGGAGCCGCACAGCTGGCGGGCCTTGGCGGCGCTGCCGGAGTTGGCGCACATCACGACCGGCTCGTACTTCGCGACGGTGCGGGCGATCAGGGCGATGTCGGCCTGGACCCCGCTCAGGGTGCTGCCCCAGATGGCGGTGCTGTCGGGCCAGGTCATCCAGGTGCGGGTGTGCCGGACGTCCTCGGCGGGGACCCGGAAGGTCCCGGCGGTCCCGGCGGCCAGGGCGCTGCCCCCGGCCGTGGTGGAGAGGGCCGCGCCGACGGCGGTCAGTCCGGCGGCGACGAGGAAGCCGCGCCGGTTCGGTCCGGGGCGTACGGGCCGGTCCTCCTCGGGCCGGTTGTCTTCGGGCCGGTTCGCCTGGGCGGAGTGTGCGGCGGGTCGGTTCACTTCTGCCTCCTGGGTGTGGCGGTGGGCGGTACGGGTGCGGTCATCAGGCGCTGCCGGGCTTCCGCGATCCGGTCCGGGTTCCAGCCGGGGCGCGGGACGGAGTCCAGGAGCAGCCGGGTGTAGGGGTGCCGGGGCGCGGCGAGCACCTCGGCGGTGGCACCGGCCTCGACGACGCGGCCCCGGTGCATGACGAGGAGTTTGTCGGTGACGCACCGGACCACGCCGAGGTCGTGGGTGATGAAGAGGTAGCCGATGGGGGTCTGTTCGCGGATGTCGGCGAGCAGGTTGAGGATCTGGGCCTGGACGGAGACGTCGAGGGCGGCGACGGCCTCGTCGAGGACGAGGACGGCCGGTTCGACGGCGAGGGCGCGGGCGATGGCGACGCGCTGGCGCTGGCCGCCGGAGAGCTGCCGGGGCAGGGCTTCGGCGGTCCGGGTGCCGAGGCCCACCTGGTCGAGGAGTTCACGGACGCGGGGTGCGGGGTCCCGGTCGGGGAAGTGGAGGCGGAGGGTCTCGCGCAGGGCCCGCTCGACGGTGCTGCGGGGGTCGAGGGACAGGTAGGGGTCCTGGAAGACCAGTTGGACCTCGCGGGCCCTGGCCAGGCGCTGGGCCCGGCCCCGGGCGCGGGCGGGCCGGACGGTGCCCCGGACCCGTACCTCTCCGGTGTCGGCGTGTTCGAGGCCGACGACGATCCGGGCGGTGGTGGTCTTGCCCGAGCCCGAGCCGCCGACGATGCCGAGCGAGCCTCCCTCGGGGAGGGTGAAGGACACCGCGTCGACGGCGTGGACGTCCCCGAAGGCGCGGCTGAGGCCGTCGGCCCGCAGCAGGGGTTCAGTCATCGGCGGTGCTCCCTCGGGCGGCGAGCCGGTCGTGGTGGTGGCAGGCCGTGTGGTGGTCCTCGTCGATCCGGGCGGGTTCGGGCGCCCGTTCCGCGCACAGGTCGGTGGCGAGCGGGCAGCGGGCGGCGAAGGCGCAGCCGGTGAGGGCGGTGCGCGGGTCCGGCGGGCGGCCGGGGATGGCGGGGAGCCTGCCGCCGGGGGCGGTGTGGCGGGGGGTGGAGGCGAGCAGGGCCGCGGTGTACGGGTGGCGGGGGTGGGCGAACAGGGTTTCTGCGGGTCCCGTCTCGGCGATCCGGCCCGCGTACATGACGTAGACGCGGTCGCTGACGGCGGCGGCCAGGTCGAGGTCGTGGGTGACGAAGAGCAGTCCGGTGCCGAAGCGGCGGCGGAGCCGGGCGAGGAGGGCGATCACCTCCGCCTGGGTGGTGACGTCGAGCGCGGTGGTGGGTTCGTCGGCGAGGAGGAGGGCGGGGTCGCCCATGAGCGCGGCGGCGATCACGACGCGCTGGAGCATTCCGCCGGAGACCTGGTGCGGGTACTTGGGGAGGGCGGTGGAGTCCAGTCCGACGGCTTCGAGGAGTTCGACGGCGCGCGCGGTGGCTCCGGCGCGGTCCGTGGTGCGGGCGGCGCGGACCCCTTCGGTGAGGAAGTCGCCGATGCGGCGGAGCGGGTTGAGGGCCGCGCGCGGGTCCTGGAAGACCATGGCGGCGGTGCCCGCGCGCAGGGCGCGGAGCCGTTCGGGGGCGAGGGAGAGGACGTCGTGTCCGTCGACGAGGACCGTGCCCCCGGTGGTGGCGCCGGGCGGCAGCAGACCGAGGGCGCTGCGGGAGGTGAGGGACTTCCCGGAGCCGGACTCTCCGACGAGGGCGACGGTCTCGCCCGCGCCGACGGTGAGGCTGACGCCGTCGAGGACCGGGCGGGCGGTGCCGGGGAGGGTGATCCGCAGGTCGCGGACGTCGAGGGCGAGGGGCGGTGGGGTGATCCGCGGGTCGCGGACGTCGGGGGCGGGGGGCGGTGGGGTCATCCGGCTCTCCTTGCGACGCGGTCGGCCCAGCGTTCGCCGACCACGTTGAACGCGACGACGGTGAGGACGACGAGGAGGCACGGCAGGACCGCGGAGAGCGGGTAGCCGTACTGGACGGCGGTCTGGCCGTCGAAGACCATGCGGCCCCAGTCGGGGGTGAGCGGGGGGACGCCGAGGCCGAGGAAGGACAGTCCTGCCAGGTCCATGAGGGCGTAGCCGAAGTTGATGGTGGCCTGGGCGAGGACGACGGGAGCGACGGCGGGCAGGACGTGCCGCAGGCAGATCTGGAGCCCCGAGTGGCCCTGGACGCGGTAGGCGCTGATGTGGGGGCGGGCGCGTTCGGCGAGGACGAGGGAGCGGGTGAGCCTGCTGACGTACGGGAGGTAGGCCACGCCGAGCGCGACCACGGGGGCGAGGAGCCCTTCGCCGTACACGGAGACGACGAGGACGGCGAGGAGCACCCCGGGGAAGGCGAAGACGAGTTCGGTGCCCCGGGAGAGGAGGGTGTCGAGCCTGCCGCCGCGCCAGGCGGCGGCGGTGCCGACGGCGACGCCGACGAGGGTGGAGGTGATGACGACGCCGAGCGGTCCGAGGAGGGAGGTGCGGGCGCCGAGGAGCAGGCGCGAGAGGGTGTCGCGGCCCGCGGCGTCGACGCCGAGCGGGTGTTCGGGGGAGGGTCCGGCGAGGGCGGCGCCCAGGTCGACGGCGTTGGGGTCGTGGGGGGCGAGCCAGGGCGCGAGGAGCGCGACGGCGACGACGCCCGCGGCGAAGGCGAGGCTGAGGAGGTGGAGGGGGGAGCGGCCGGAGGAGGCGCGCAGTCCTCTGAGTCCGGGTCTGCGGGTGAGGGCGGTGGTCATGTGCTCGCTCCTCTCGTCCCGAGGGCGATCCGGGGGTCGACGAGCGGGAGGAGCAGGTCGACGAGGAGGTTCACCGTCATGAAGAGGGCGACGATGATCAGGGAGACGGCCTGGACGGTCGGGAAGTCCTTGGTGGTGGTGGAGAGTTCGAGGAGTTGTCCGATGCCACCGATGCCGAAGGCGGTCTCCACGAGGATCGTGCACACCAGGAGGGTGGAGACGATCAGTCCGGCGGTGGTGAGGACGGTGCCGAGCGAGTTGCGGAGCACATGTGCGCGGATGACCTGGCGTTCGGGGACGCCCCGGCCACGGGCGACGGTGACGTGTTCGGCGGTGAGCGCTTCGAGCATGGCGGAGCGCGTGACGCGGGCGAGCATACCGACCAGGTAGAGGGCGAGGGCGATCGCGGGCAGGGTCAGGTGCCAGACCCGGTCGAGGAATCCGGTGCCCGCGCCGCCGCTGGGGAACCAGCCGAGCCGGACGGCGAAGAGGCCCTGGAGGAGGACGGCGGCGACGAAGGAGGGGGTGCCGACGGCCAGGGTGGTGCCGAGGAGGACGGCGGAGTCGGTGGCTCCGCCGCGTACGGCGGCGATCCGTCCGAGCAGCAGACCGAGGACGACCACGACGGCGAGGGCCATGGCGATGAGGAGGAGGGTGGTGGGCAGCCGGTCGGCGAGGAGCCGGGAGACGTCGGTGCGGTAGGTGAGGGAGCGGCCGAAGTCGCCTTGGAGGACGTCTCCGAGCCAGCTCAGGTAGCGCACGGCGAACGGGTCGTCGAGGTGGTACTGGGCCTTGACGGCGGCGAGTGCCTCCGGGGACGCGGAGCGGCCGGAGAGCAGGAAGCTCGCGGGGCTGCCGGGCGCCAGGTACATGGCGCCGAAGACGACGAACGACGCCACGAGCAGGGTGGCCGCCATCTCGGCGGCCCGCCGGACGGCGAATCTCAGGAAGTTCACGGCGCGGCCCCGACGTCGGCGGCCCACGGGTAGTACAGGTAGGCGATGGTGGTGGGGGCGCCGGTGATCCTCTTGTTGAGGAAGAGGGAGGTGGGCCATTCCGCGACGGGGATCCACGGGAGCTGTTCGGCGGCGTGCCGCTGGAGTTCGCTCTCGATCCGGAGCCGGGCGCCGCGGTCCTGGGTGGCGGTGGCGCGGTCGACGAGTTCGTCGTACCGCCGGTCGCGGTAGTCCGCGAAGTTGAGGTAGGCGCCGGTCCTGAAGTTGGCCAGGAGGTCGAGCGGGTCGGTGATCGAGTCGTAGTAGGTGAGCGGGAACATGTCGATGCCCTCGCGCGCCTCGGGGTCGGTGAAGAGGGCCGTGAAGGCGTTGGGCGCGACGGACTTGAGGTTGATCTTCAGGCCGATGCTGGTGCCCGCCGCCTGGACGGCGGTGGCGAGGAGCGAGACGTCCTGGCCGATGGAGCTGGTGGCGACGGTGAGGGTCTTGCCGGTGGCGCCCGCCTCCCGGATCAGGGCGCGGGCCTTCTCCAGGTCGCGGGCCGTGGGCGGAAGTCCGGCGAAGGCGGCGCGGCGCGTCTCGTCGGAGGCGCCCGCCCAGGCGGCGCGGCTGGTCGGGGAGGTGGTGGCCGTTCCGGCGCCGCCGAGTCCGGCGCGGACGAATCCGCCGCGGTCCAGGGCGAGGGAGAGCGCCCGTCTGACGCGTACGTCGCCGAGCGGGCCCTTCATGTCGGTGACGTTGACGTGGACGGTGCTGAGGCCCTCGCCGAAGGAGAGGGTTCCGGCGCCGCTGTTCCTGAGCCGGTCGTAGCTCTCGGTGGGGATGAGGTAGCCGCCGTCGGCCTCGCCGCTGAGGAGGGCGTTGGTGCGGCCGGTCGGGTCAGTGAGGAAGCGGAAGACGACCTTGCCGGCCTTGGCCCGTTCGCCCCAGTAGCCGTCGAAGCGGTCGAGCTGGAGCGACTGGCCCTTCTGCCAGGAGCCCAGGGTGAAGGGGCCCGTGCAGGCGAGCCCGCCGGAGGTGCCGTAGTCCTTGCCCGCGGTGGTGACGCCCGCCCGGGAGGCGACGGCTCCGGCGGCGGTCGCCATGTACTGGGGGAACTGCGAGTCGGGCTTCTTCAGTTTGACGGTGACCCGGAGCGGTCCGGTCTTGCGGACGGAGGCGACGTTCCGGAAGTTCTGGGCCCAGGCCGCCGCGTTCTTCGGGTCGGTCTGGCGGCCCAGGCTGAACACGACGTCGTCGGCGGTCATCGTGCGGCCGTCGTGGAAGCGCACCCCGCGCCGCAGGTCGTAGACCCAGGTCGTCGGGTCCGGCTGGGTGGCCTTCTCCGCGAGTCCGGGTTCGAGGGTGAGGCCCGGCGTCCAGCGCATCAGGCTCTCGCACACGTTGGAGAGGATCGTGTTCTGCGGGTAGTCGAACGCCATGGTGTAGTCGAGCGTCGGCGGTTCGGCGTACATGGCCCAGGTGAAGGAGTCGATGTCGCCCTTGGCCCGGGGGGTGCCGGGGGAGAGGGCGAACGCGCCGCCGGTCCCGTCGCGGGGCGGCCCGGCGCAGGCGGCGAGCACGGCGGCGGAGAGCAGCGCGAGCGCGGCGCGCGCGGCCGTCGCGGGGACGGACCGGCCGCGCGGCGGTCCGGGTCGGCGTCTGGAGACGCGGAGTGGGGGTGCGGTGGTCATCGTCGCGCTCTCTTTCGGTACGGCGGTCGGTACGGCGGTACGGCGGTCGGTACGGGTCGCGGCGGCTCGGGCCCGGCGGGGGCGGTGGGACGAAGGGCGGGAGGAGGGAGGGGGCGGGAGGCGGTGCCGGGCGGGGGTGTCGGGGGTGGGCGGTCCGGGGAGCCCGGGGGGTGGCCGGGGGTGTCGGGAGCCGGGCGGTCCCGGGCGTCGGCCCGGGGTGGACCGGGAGTCGGCGTGGGACGGCCCGGGGCTCTCCGTCAGTGGTGCCGGGCGGAGACGGTGTTACGGGGTGGGGCGGTTACGGGGCGGGGTTACGGGGTGGGGCGGGCCGCCGCCGGGATCTGCTGGGTGATGCAGTGCACCCCGCCCCCGCCGTACGCGATGACCGGCGCCGGGACTCCGACGACCTCCCGGCCCGGGTGGGCGCCCGCGATGACGTCGAGGGCCGCCTTGTCCTGCGGCACTCCGGCGACCGGGACGACGATCCCGCCGTTGGCGAGGTAGTAGTTGAGGTACGAGACCTCCACCCGCCCGCCCGCGACCTCGGTGAACGCGGTCTGCGGCACGTCGACGATCTCCAGGGCGCGGCCCCGGGCGTCGGTCGAGACCTCCAGGACGGCCCGGTTGGCGCGCATCCGGGCGTGGTCGGGGTGCGTCGGGTCGTCGGGCAGGGAGACGACGACCCTGCCGGGGGCGGCGAAGGCGCAGACGCCGTCCACGTGCCCGTCGGTCTCGGTGTCGAGGAGCCCGCCGTACGGGAGCCAGATCACCTTCTCGACGCCGAGCCGCGCCTTCAGCTCGGTCTCGATCTGCTCGCGGCTCAGGTCGGGGTTGCGGTTGGGGTGGAGGAGGCACTGTTCGGTGGTGATGAGGGTGCCTTCGCCGTCCACGGTGACCGCCCCGCCCTCCAGGATCATGCCGGAGGCGATGCGCTCGATCCCGAGGTGGTCCAGGAGCAGGGCGCTGATCCGGTCGTCGGAGTCGTACGGGTGGTGCTTGCGGCCCCAGGCGTTGAAGCGGAAGTCGACGCCCGCGCGGTGGCCGTCGGCGTCGAGCACGAAGAGCGGGGCGGAGTCACGGAACCAGGAGTCGTCCAGGGGCAGTTCGACGACGGTGACGCCCTCGCCGCAGTGCGCGCGGGCGTCGTCGCCGTAGCCGGGCGGGGCGACCATGGTGACGGGCTCGAACCGGGCGACGGCCTGGGCCACATCGGCGTACTCGCGCTTCACGGCGTCCAGGACGCCGTCCCACAGCTCTGCGCGGGTGGGCCAGGCCATCAGGCAGCCTTCGTGCTCGGACCACTCGGCGGGCATACGGAAAGCGGCCATCAGTGTCTCGTTTCTTTCGATGGAGAGGATCGTGTCCCTAACTGAATTTTCAGTCAAGAAGAAGGGCATGAAAAAAGAGTCGGATACGAAGAACGCGTCGGCGGGTCTCCGGGCGCGGATCGGCCGGAAGAGGGCATCTCAGAGGAAATAGAGGCGGCTGAGGGAGACCCGCTGCGCCGGTTCCGAGCGCAGCGGGGAGCCGTCGAGCGTCACCAGTCCGTCGCGCGGATCGACCTGGACGTCCCCCACGCGCGCGTTGCCGACCATCTGCGCCGGCCCGATGCCCCGGGTGTCCCGGACGGCGACCCTGCGGCGCCGGGTGCCGAGGGCGTCGTAGGGGCGTCCGGGCGAGCCCGACTCGGCGGCTGCCCGGCTGACGAAGGCCACCGAGAGCTCGGCGGGGGCGGCGCCGTGCGCGCCGAACAGCGGGCCGAGCACCAGGGGCTCACAGGTGTCGGTGGCGGCGTTGGGGTCGCCGGTCACCCCGTACGCGGGGAAGCCGTTCTTGATGACCATCTGCGGTTTGGCACCGAAGAAGGGGGGTCGCCACAGCACGATGTCGGCCATCTTGCCGACTTCGATGGAGCCGATCTCGTGGGCGAGTCCATGGGCGATGGCCGGGTTGATGGTGAGTTTGGCGACGTACCGCAGCACGCGCGCGTTGTCGTCGCCCGGCCCGTCGCCCTCCATCGGCCCCAGTTCGGCCTTCATCTT
>NZ_JBHYZW010000016.1:137872-147472 GCF_042754005.1 Streptomyces sp. NPDC059247 | reverse complement strand
CGTTGGGGGTCTGTTATTTTTTAAACCCTCCCCGCCGACGGGCGCCCGGGGCCCCCCCCCCCCTCCCACGCGCGCCGCGCCCGGCGTCTCTCCGGGCGGCCCCGGCCTCTCGCGTCACCCCTGTCTCTCGCGTCGCCTCCGCCCCCTCGCGCAGTCCGGCCCGACGGCGTGTGAGCCGGACAGGGTCACCTGCCGTCGGGCCCTCGCGCCGTACGCCTCCGGGTCCGCGCGCCTCCGGGTCCGTGCGGGCTCTCGCCCCTCGCCCCACGGGCGCTCGCCCGATACTTCGGAAGCTCCGGGAAGGCGTCGCCGGTCTCCCCGGCGGGCGACCGGCGGAAAAGACGGCGCCGGGCGCCGGAAAGCCGACGGGTCGCACCGTACGGGCGAAACACGGAACACCGAAACAGCGCGCGCGGAACACGGCGGGCAGGCCGGACGCTCCGGGCGAACCCGCCCCGCCGATCACCGCTCCGCCGATCACAGCTCTGCAAATCACCGGCACGGAATTCCCCGGACGGAATTCCTCTCCCTTTTGTAGGGCGTCCGCGTTAATTCCGGGCACTCGCCGTGTTGACGGCATGTTGCGAAACCCTCACACGTCCCCGGTCCGGCCGCTTGAGCCGGTGCAGCGGACGCGAGCGCTCCGCGTGCAGGGCCGTCAGCGTCCGCGCCCGTTCGGCGTCCCCGCGCGCCACCGCGTCCACGATCGCGCCGTACGCGTCCCAGGTCTCCACCGGCCGCTCCGGCCCGTCGACCAGGTACATCCAGGCGATCTTGTGCCGGAGCTGGGTCAGCAGCGTCGTCAGCGGCGGACTGCCGGAAGCCTGCGCGAGCGTCTCGTGGAACCAGCTCCCGAGCGCGCGCAGATCCTCGACCTGGCCGTGCGCGGCCCGCTCCCGCCCCAGCCTCACCAGCCCCCTGAGCACCTTGAGGTGGGCCTCCGTGCGCCGCTGGGCGGCCCGTGCGGCCCCCAGCGGTTCCAGCAGCGCCCGCATGTCGATCAGATCGGCGGCCTCCCGCTCGGTGGGCTCGGCGACCTGCGCGCCCGCGTGTCTGCGGGTGACGACGAAGCCCTCCGACTCCAGGGTCCGCAGGGCCTCGCGGACCGGGACGCGGGAGACCCCGTAACGGCGGGCGAGCTGGTCCTCGGTGAGCCGGCTCCCCCGCCCGAAGACCCCGGAAACGATGTCGTCCCGGATCGCCGTGCACACCGAGTGCGCGGGAATGCGCATGTCGACCTCCGCCTTGGTCGCTTCGAGACACAATTCGAGCGGCGCTTTTCTCGCGCACTCTCCGCGACTCTATTGCAGTACGCCGGAATTTCCGATGCCCCACCGGAACATGCCGACCGGAACGGCCAAGGGAAAAGCCCCGGCTCTGTACGAGCCGGGGCTTTCGCGACGTGCGGCCGAGCGCGTCCTGGCGGTCGCGGCACGGGTGTCCGGGTCAGACCTGGACGCCCCGGGCGCGCAGGTACGAGACCGGGCTGACGTCGGAGCCGTACTCGGCGCTGGTGCGCGCCTCGAAGTGCAGGTGGGGGCCGGTCGAGTTGCCGGACGAGCCGGAGATCCCGATCCGCTGGCCCGGCTCGACGGTCTGGCCGATGTGGACGCCGATGGAGGACAGGTGGCCGTACTGGGTGTACGTGCCGTCGTGCATCCGGATGACGATGTTGTTGCCGTACGCGCCGCCCCAGCCCGCCTCGACGACGGTGCCGGATCCGACGGAGACGACCGTGCTGCCGTAGGCGGCGTGGAAGTCGATGCCGGAGTGGCTGCCGGAGGACCACAGGGAGCCGCCGGTCTTGTAGCCGGTCGACACGTAGGTCCCGGCGACGGGGAGCTGGAAGGAGGCCAGTCGGCGTCGCTCGGCGTCGCGGGCGGCGCGCTCCTCGGCCTCGCGGATCTCCTTGGCGCGGGCCTCGGCCTTGCGCTTCGCCTCGGCCTGCGCCTTCGCCTTGGCGACGGCTTCGAAGGCCTGCCGTTCCTGGGCGGCGGCCTGGGCGTTGAGGCGGTCCACGAGGGACTCCTCGGTGATCACCCGGGTGAGGCCGGTGTCTTCGGCGGAACGGGGCTCCGCGTCGGCGGCGAGCGCCGGGGAGGCGAGGGTTCCGATGACGCCGGTGGTGGCGAGCGTCGCAGCTCCGGCGAAGCCCGCGCCGCGGCGCGCCGTCCGGCTCGGAGCACGGTGCTTCCCGGTGGTACGGGTGAACGCCATGAAGTGGCTGGTCCTTTCCTTCCTTCTCGCCTACCGGGTTAGCTGACGGGTTCGGAGCAGGAAGGTCTCCTACGGGCCCCTCCGCACGGCGAAGGCGTCCGATTCACCCCAGGGACTACGTGTGGGTCCCCGGCTCCCCAGGCTCGCGCCTGACGGGGACTCGGCGATGACTGTCCGATGCCGCGGGTGCGGCGGGTGCAACTGACGAACAGCGGCACCGACGCTATGCGGATCGTCTGTCGATCACCAACTGGACGGGATTTTTGTAAGACTTACCACAGGGCATACAGCCACTCTTTCCCCTAATTCGGACAAAAAGAGAACCCCGACGGACGGTGCCGTCGGGGTTCTCCCTGCCGGATCGGCGGGTGGAGCGGGCCGGAATCAGCCCGTCACGACCGTCACTTCACCGATGCCGAGCGCCCGTACGGGCTCCGCGATCACCGCCGCGTCACCCACCAGCACGGTGACGAGCCGGTCCACCGGGAAGGCGCTGACCACGGCGGCCGTCGCCTCGACGGTGCCGGTCTCGGCGAGCCGCGCGTACAACTGGGCCTGGTAGTCGTCCGGGAGGTGCTGCTCGACCTGGTCGGCGAGCGTCCCGGCGACCGAGGCGGCCGTCTCGTACCTGAGCGGCGCCACCCCCACCAGGTTCTGCACGGCCGTCTCGCGCTCCGCGTCGGTGAGCCCCTCTGCGGCCAGCGTCCGCAGCACCTTCCACAGGTCTTCGAGGGCCGGACCGGTGTGAGGGGTGTCCACGGAACCGCTGATGCCGAGCATCGAGGCCCCGTTGCCCCCGGCGTCGGAACGGAGCACCTGCCCGAAGGCCCGCACGCCGTACGTGTAGCCCTTCTCCTCGCGCAGGACCCGGTCGAGCCGCGAGGTGAGCGTGCCACCGAGGCAGTACGCGCCCAGGACCTGGGCGGGCCAGACGCGCGCGTGCCGGTCGGGACCGATCCGGCCGATCAGCAACTGGGTCTGGACGGCGCCGGGACGGTCGACGACGACGACCCGCCCGGTGTCGTCGGCGGTGATCGGCGGCATCGGCAGCGGCTCCGCCCGCTCGCCGGTCCAGGCGCCCAGGGTCTCGGCGAGGACCTTGTCCAGGTCGATGCCCGTCAGGTCGCCGACGACCACGGCGGTGGCGGTGGAGGGCCGGACGTGCGCCGCGTAGAAGGCGCGGACGGCGGCGGCGTCGATCCTCTCGACGGTCTCCTCGGTGCCCTGGCGCGGCCGGGACAGCCGGGACTCGGCCGGGAACAGTTCCTTGGAGAGCTGCTTCGCGGCGCGACGGCCCGGGTTGGCCGACTCGTGCGGGATCTCGTCCAGCCGGTTGCGCACCAGCCGCTCGACCTCGGTGTCCAGGAACGCCGGGGCGATCAGCGCCTCGGAGAGCAGCCCGAGCGCCTTGGACAGCCGGGAGACGGGGACCTCCAGGGAGACCCGTACGCCCGGGTGGTCCGCGTGCGCGTCGAGCGTGGCGCCGCAGCGCTCCAGCTCGGCCGCGAACTCCTCGGCGCCGTGCTGGTCCGTGCCCTCGGAGAGCGCGCGGGCCATGATGGTCGCGACGCCGTCGAGACCGGTCGGCTCGGCGTCCAGCGGGGCGGGCAGGAAGACCTCCACGGCCACCACCTGCTGGCCGGGGCGGTGACTGGTGAGCAGCGTCAGACCGTTGTCCAGGGTGCCGCGGTCCGGGGCCGGGAAGGCCCAGGGCCGGGCGACGCCGGGGGCGGGCCGGGGGTGGAAGTCCATGCTCGTCAAAGACGCGGCAGCGTCGGTCACTGGTCCGCCCCCTCTTCCTCGTCGCTGTCGCTCTGTTCGGTCGCCAGGGGCTCGTAGACCAGCACCGCGCGGTTGTCGGGGCGCAGGGCGGTCGCGGCGGCGGCCCGGACCTCCTCGGCCGTGACGTCGAGGACGCGGTCCACCGCCGTCAGGGCGAGCTGCGGGTCGCCGAAGAGCACCGCGAAGCGGCACAGTTCGTCGGCGCGGCCCGCGACGGTGCCGAGCCGGTCCAGCCACTCGCGCTCCAACTGGGCCTGGGCGCGCTCCATCTCCTCGGGCGTCGGGCCCTCGGCGGCGAACCGGGCCAGCTCCTCGTCGACGGCCGCCTCGATCTGCGGGACCTCGACGCCCCCGGAGGTCTTGACGTCCAGCCAGCCGAGGGACGGGGCACCGGCGAGCCGCAGCAGACCGAAGCCCGCGGCGACGGCCGTGCGGTCGCGGCGGACCAGCCGGTTGTGCAGCCGCGAGGACTCGCCGCCGCCGAGCACGGTCAGGGCCAGGTCGGCCGCGTCGCACGCGCGCGTGCCGTCGTGCGGCAGCCGGTAGGCGGCCATCAGCGCGCGCGCCGGGACCTCCTCCTCGACGACCTCGCGCAGTTGCTCGCCGATGACCTCGGGCAGCGAGCCGTCGCGCGGTGGCCGCTTGCCGTCGTGGGACGGGATCGAGCCGAAGTACTTCTCGACCCAGGCGAGGGTCTGCTCCGGGTCGATGTCGCCGACGACGGACAGCACCGCGTTGTTCGGGGCGTAGTACGTGCGGAAGAAGTTCCGCGCGTCCTCCAGGGTGGCCGCGTCCAGGTCGGCCATGGAGCCGATCGGCGTGTGGTGGTACGGGTGGCCCTCCGGGTACGCGAGGGCGACCAGCTTCTCGAAGGCCGTTCCGTACGGCACGTTGTCGTAGCGCTGGCGGCGCTCGTTCTTGACGACGTCCCGCTGGTTCTCCATGGACTCGTCGTCCAGGGCGGCGAGCAGCGAGCCCATGCGGTCGGCCTCCAGCCAGAGCGCGAGCTCCAGCTGGTGGGTGGGCATGGTCTCGAAGTAGTTGGTGCGCTCGAAGCTCGTCGTGCCGTTGAGCGAACCGCCCGCGCCCTGCACCAGCTCGAAGTGCCCGTTGCCGTGGACCTGCTTCGAGCCCTGGAACATGAGGTGCTCGAAGAGGTGGGCGAGGCCCGTGCGGCCCTCGACCTCGTGGCGCGAGCCGACGTCGTACCAGAGGCAGACCGCGGCGACCGGGGTCAGGTGGTCCTCGGACAGCACCACGCGCAGACCGTTCGGCAGCCGGTGCTCGGTAGCTGTCAGGCCGCCGGAGCCGGCCTCGGCCGTGGCCGTGTGACCCATGGGCATGTACGTCCCTTCGATCGCGATGTGAAAAGGTCCTGCCACTGTATGCAAGCGCGCCGACACCTGGCGAAGTTCCCGCCCGTTCGAGATGTCCCTCGTCCGGGTCGCGGTCGGCGTTGTCGGTGGCACGGTCCACAATGGTCCGCGTCAGATCAACCTTGTTGGTGAAGGAGCCGCAGCCGCGATGGCCCGCCGCAGCACGAAGACACCGCCGCCGGACGACGCGTTCGAGGAGCGAATCCTCGACATCGACGTCGTCGACGAGATGCAGGGCTCCTTCCTCGAGTACGCGTACTCGGTGATCTACTCGCGCGCCCTGCCCGACGCCCGCGACGGCATGAAGCCCGTACAGCGCCGCATCGTCTTCCAGATGAACGAGATGGGGCTCAGGCCCGAGCGCGGCTTCGTCAAGTGCGCCCGGGTCGTCGGCGAGGTGATGGGCAAGCTGCATCCGCACGGCGACGCCTCCATCTACGACGCCATGGTCCGCATGGCACAGCCCTTCTCCATGCGGCTGCCCCTCGTCGACGGCCACGGGAACTTCGGTTCCCTCGGGAACGACGACCCGCCGGCCGCGATGCGGTACACCGAGTCGCGGATGGCGCCCGCCGCACTCCTGATGACCGAGTCCATCGACGAGGACACGGTCGACTTCAGCCCGAACTACGACGGGCAGGAGCAGGAACCGGTCGCCCTGCCCGCCGCCTATCCGAACCTGCTGGTCAACGGCGCTTCGGGAATCGCGGTCGGCATGGCGACGAACATGCCCCCGCACAACCTCGGCGAGGTCGTCGCCGCCGCCCGCCACCTGATCCGCCACCCCGGCGCCGACCTCGAGACGCTGATGCGTTTCGTGCCCGGCCCCGACCTGCCGACCGGCGGCCGGATCGTCGGCCTGTCCGGCATCAAGGACGCGTACGAGACGGGCCGCGGGACCTTCAAGATCCGCGCCACGACCAGCGTGGAGACCGTCACGGCGCGCCGCAAGGGCATCGTCGTGACCGAGCTGCCCTTCACGGTCGGCCCCGAGAAGGTCATCTCCAAGATCAAGGACCTGGTCGGCTCCAAGAGGCTCCAGGGCATCGCGGACGTCAAGGACCTGACCGACCGCACCCACGGCCTGCGTCTCGTCATCGAGATCAAGAACGGCTTCGTGCCCGAGGCCGTCCTCGAACAGCTCTACAAGCTGACGCCGATGGAGGAGTCCTTCGGCATCAACAACGTGGCGCTGGTCGACGGGCAGCCCCTCACCCTCGGCCTCAAGGAACTCCTGGAGGTCTATCTCGACCACCGCTTCGAGGTGGTCCGGCGGCGCTCCGAGTTCCGTCGCGGCAAGAAGCGCGACCGGCTCCACCTGGTGGAGGGCCTGCTCGTCGCGCTCCTCGACATCGACGAGGTCATCCGGCTGATCCGGGAGAGCGAGAACTCGGCGCAGGCCAAGGAGCGCCTGATGGAGCGCTTCTCGCTGAGCGAGATCCAGACGCAGTACATCCTGGACACCCCGCTGCGCCGTCTCACCAAGTTCGACCGCATCGAGCTGGAGTCCGAGCGCGACCGGCTCAACGGCGAGATCGACGAGCTGACCGGGATCCTCGACTCCGACGCGGAGCTGCGCAAGCTGGTCTCGGCGGAACTGGCCTCAGTCACCAAGAAGTTCGCCACGGACCGGCGCACGGTCCTGCTCGAATCGGCCGGTGCCCCGGTCACGGCGGTGTCCCTGGAGGTCGCGGACGACCCGTGCCGGGTGCTGCTGTCCTCCACCGGGCTCCTGGCCCGCACGGCGACGGCGGAGCTGCCGCCGGTGGACCCGGACGCGGCCCGCGCCAAGCACGACCTGATCCTGTCGTCGGTCGCCGCCACCCAGCGCGGCGACATCGGCGCGGTGACCTCGGCCGGGCGGCTGCTGCGGCTCTCGGTGATCGATCTGCCGAGGCTGCCGGACACGGCGGCCACCCCGAACCTGGCGGGCGGCGCGCCGCTCTCCGAGTTCCTGTCCCTGGCGGCGGACGAGACCGTGGTCTGCCTGACCACGCTCGACGAGTCCTCGCAGGGCCTGGCCCTGGGCACGCTCCAGGGCGTGGTCAAGCGGGTGGTCCCGGACTATCCGGCCAACAAGGACGAGCTGGAGGTCATCACCCTCAAGGACGGTGACCGGATCGTCGGCGCGACCGAGCTGCGGACCGGCGAGGAGGACCTGGTGTTCATCACCTCCGACGCCCAGCTGCTGCGCTACCCGGCCGCGCAGGTACGGCCGCAGGGCCGCCCCGCCGGTGGCATGGCGGGCGTCAAGCTGACGGCGGGCGCGGAGGTGATCGCGTTCTCCGCCGTCGATCCGGCGGCTGAGGCCGTGGTCTTCACCGTCGCGGGCGCCACGGGGACCCTGGACTCCTCGGCGGGTACGTCGGCGAAGCTGACGCCCTTCGACCAGTACCCGCGTAAGGGCCGCGCGACCGGCGGGGTGCGCTGCCAGCGCTTCCTGAAGGGCGAGGACCTGCTGATCCTGGCCTGGGCGGGCGCCACCCCGGCCCGTGCCGCGCAGAAAAACGGCGCCCCGGTGGCGCTGCCGGAGATGGACCCGCGCCGCGACGGTTCGGGCACGCCGCTCGCCCAGCCGGTGGACGTGGTGGCGGGCCCGGCGAGCTGACGGAAGCCGGAGAGCGGCCCCCGGGCGGGGTGCCGCTCTCCGGATCCCCACGGCCCCTCTCGGCGGCGGGTGCCCGATCCCGCCTCGGTGGCGGGTGCCCGGCCCGGCCTCGGTGGTGGATCGCGGCCCGGTCTCGGGCGCGGGTCTCCGGCCCCGCCTCGGTGGTGCGTCCCGTGTCAGTCGCGGGTCTCCGGTTCCTCTTCCTCCTCCGTCCGCGGCACATACCGCAGGACGCCCCACATGCTGTGCTCGTCGGGGGCGTCCTCCGGCCCGTCGAGCTCGCAGGCCGCGAGTTCCTTGCGCAGGGCGGCGGCGTCGACGCCCGAGCCGATCAGGACGAGCTTGGTGAGCCGCTCCTCGCCCTCGGGCCACCGCTCCGGGTAGAAGCGCAGGAAGCGGCCGACCGCGTGCACGGTGTAGCGGTTGTCCGGGTCGGCGGTGCCGAAGTCGACGAAGCCCTTGATCCGGTAGAGGCCCTCGGGCCGTCCGTCGAGGAAGGCCATCAGCCGACGCGGGTGGAGCGGTCGCGCGGCGCTCAGCGAGACCGTCTCGTACGCGGTGTGCGGGTGGGCGTGCGGCCCGTCGTCGCCGTCCGTGCCGTACAGGATGTCCTCGATGGACATCTGGCCCTCGATCTCCCCGTCCGGGACCACCCGGTCGAAGAGCAGCTCGGGGTCGATCCGCCCGTGCGTGGCCTCGACCACCACGGCCTTCCCCGCCAGTTCGCCCACCGTCCGGTGGACGGCCCGCAGCTCGTCCCCGGTGACGCGGTCGGCCTTGTTCACCACCACGAGGTCGGCGATCGGCAGGTGCCGGTCGGTCTCGGGGTGCCGCTGCCGCGTGGCCGAGAACTCGGCCGCGTCGACGACCTGGACGAGCCCGCCGTAGACGATCCGGGCGTTGTCGCTGGCCAGGACCATGCGGATGAGTTCCTGGGGTTCGGCGAGGCCGCTCGCCTCGATCACGATCACATCGAGCCGGGACTCGGGGCGGGTGAGCACCTCCAGGTACTCGTCGAGCTCGCTCGCGTCGACCGCGCAGCACAGGCAGCCGTTGCCGAGGGAGACCGTGGAGCCGACCTGCCCGGCGACGCTCATGGCGTCGATGTCGATGTCGCCGAAGTCGTTGACCATCACCCCGATACGGGTGCCCCGGGCGCTCCGCAGCAGATGGTTGAGGAGCGTGGTCTTCCCCGCACCGAGGAACCCGGCCAGAACGACGACGGGGATCTGCTGCGTGCTCAAGGGACGTGCCTCCGGTTCCTGCGTGCGTGCCCCACGTCCGTGGGAAGGCTCCACCATAGGCACCGCCCGCCCCCGACTCCCACGCCCCCGGTCCGGGCCACGCCGCTCGGGGCCGGACACCACCGGCCCGACCGGAGGCCGCCGCGCCGCACGGCCCCGCGCCGCACATCGGGCTGGTGGCAGTCCGGCGGGTGGGCCTCGGGCGTCACGCACCTCGGACACCAAGCCGAAACGGGGACGGAGCCACCCAATGAAATCCGGCCACCGCTGGCCGGTCCTGGCCGGTCCTGGCCGGTCCTGGCCGGTCCTGGCCGGTCCTGGCCGGTCCTGGCCGGTCCTGGCCGGTCCTGGCCGGTCCTGGCCGGTCCTGGCC
>NZ_JBHYZW010000016.1:137670-137773 GCF_042754005.1 Streptomyces sp. NPDC059247 | reverse complement strand
CGGTCCTGGCCGGTCCTCGCCGGTCCTCGCCGGTCCTCGCCGGTCCTCGCCGGTCCTCGCCGGTCCTCGCCGGTCCTCGCCGGTCCTCGCCGGTCCTCGCCGC